>CAUGNO010000001.1:0-334706 GCA_959600905.1 uncultured Eubacteriales bacterium
AGTTGGCTAGAGCACCTGACTCTTAATCAGGGTGTCCAGGGTTCGAGTCCCTGAGGGGGTACCAAATCAAAGCCCGAAACATGCGTTTCGGGCTTTTTTGTATGTTTTGAACCTCTTTGTACAATGTGCAATTTTTATGGTAAATGGCTGAAATCGGGTATTATTGGCGCAAAACTGTCGTAAAAATGTCGTAAAAACTAGGATAGTCTCAACTGCCTGTTTTTTGATTTTCCACTGCCAATCTCTTATGCCTTATTTTCAGAAAAATAGCTGGATTCTTGCGGCGTAAATATAAAAATGATATAGTACAGATAATAACAATCGAAAACAATATGAGGTGTAGCATGGATATTGACCAACTGTATGAAGCTTGGTGTAAAAAGGTCAGCGAACCGGATCTGTTGGAAGAGTTGAATCTTATCAGACATCAGGAAAAGGAAATTGAATCGCGCTTTTATAAGCAGCTTTCCTTTGGCACTGCGGGGTTGCGCGCGGAGGTAGGTGTCGGCTGTGCAAGGATGAATGTATATACCGTATCCAAAGCAACCCAGGGCTTGGCACAATATCTAAAAAAGCAAGGATTGAAATCAGGGGTCGCTATTGCTTGTGATTCCCGACGGAAATCCACGGAATTTGCGCAGGTAGCGGCCTGTGTATTGGCGCAAAACGGCATTAAGGCTTATTTGTTTGATCAAATTATGCCGACGCCGGTTCTTTCGTTTACGGTACGCCATTTGCATTGCGATGCAGGCATTGTAGTAACGGCCAGCCACAATCCGAAAGAATACAACGGCTATAAGGTATACAATGAGCAGGGAGGCCAGATTACGGACCAGATGGCACAAGCCATTGCGGAGGAAATGCTGGACGTTGCGGAGCTGGATGTGCAACGAATGGGGTTTGATCAGGCTATAGTGCAGGGCAAGATCAAAATGATAGGCGACGAGGTGCTTTCTGCTTATGTAGAAAATGTGATGACGCTGAAGGATTCCTGTACAGAGGAGGAGAGAAAGCAGCTGAAGGTAGTATATTCTCCGCTGCATGGAACCGGGGCCAAGCCTGTTCAGATTGTTTTGAAGCAGGCAGGGTTTACAGATGTGCATCCTGTGGAGGCGCAGTGTGTGCCGGATACAGAGTTTTCAACGCTGCGTCTGCCCAATCCAGAGGAAGTCGATGCACTGAAAATGGCCATTGAACAGGCCAAGGCATGTGGGGCGGACTTGGTCATAGCAACCGATCCGGATGCAGACCGCATGGGTACCGCAATTCGCAATGCTGAAGGCGAGTATGTGCCTTTGACGGGCAATCAAATTGGCTGTTTGCTGCTGAATAACCGCCTTAGGGATCTCAAGGCCCAGGATAAGCTGCAAAAAGACGATTTTATTGTGAAGAGCATCGTCACAACGCAGCTGGCTAAGAGCATGGCGGATGCATATGGCGTAAAGCTTTATAATGTGCTGACAGGGTTCAAATACATTGGCGAAAAGATAGAACAGTATGGGCAAGAGCATCAGTTCATCTTTGGCTTTGAAGAAAGCTATGGCTTTTTGGCAGGGACCTTTGTTCGTGATAAGGATGCTGTCATTGCATCGCTGTTGCTGTGCCAAGCGGCAGCGAAAGCAAAGGCGGAAGGCAAAACGCTGTTGGATGAACTTGATCTTTTGCTGAAAACGTATGGCTATCATGCAGAGCGGGTGAAATCCTATACGCTGCAAGGTATGGAGGGTGCGGAAAGAATCAAGGAAATCATGCGCACTTTGCGCGAACAGCCTCCAGAACAGATAGCCGGAAGCCGTGTGATAGAAAGTAAGGATTATGCTCCCGGTATCGATGGATTCCCGTGTTCTGACGTGCTGTATTATACGCTGGAAAACGATCAATGGGTTTGTGTGCGTCCCTCGGGGACAGAACCCAAAATCAAATTCTACGGCGGCGCCAAAGGCAAGGATCTGCTTGAATCGCGAAAGATTTTGGATGATATCATTGCTTGGAGCGACGAAGTGGTAGGGTAAGGCAACATAAGAAAAGCACCCAAATTCTATGGGTGCTTTTTTGGTGGGTAAAAACACATATGTTTGTGCATTATGGCCGCAATTTGACATTTTCGCAAATAAATCAGAAATTCATTGACATTCAAATGGGAAATAGTACAATTATAAAATAATTAACCAAATGAATTAAAATGTGGGGTGAACCGCAGAGATGGATAAGGATATGGCCTTTGAGCTCATTCGCGGATTTGCGCATGTAAACCGTTTTTTAAGGCCTCAGTGTGCGCCGTTTCATTTAAGGAAAAGCGAGCTGATGGCATTGGGCTGTGTATGCTATGCTCATGGGCATAGGAAAAAGGCGTTGTCTCCCTCTGAAATTGGAGAGATACTAGGGATCTCACGCCCGGCTATCACGGCGATTTTGAACACGCTGGAAGAAAAGGAACTGATTCTCAGAACAATGGATCATCTTGATAAACGGCGTATTCTGGTGGAGCTGTCGCAAAAGGGAAGGGCCGGGCTGGAAGAAGTAGAAAACGAAATGCTGAAGCGTGTGGGGCAGATTATGCAGGCGCTGGGCGAAGAGCAAAGTGAACAGCTGCGGAGCTTATTGAATAAAGCGTTGGAAGTTGAACAAACCTATCACAAGCAGCAAGAAAGGGGAGTTGTAAAATGCGAAGAATCGTAAAATACCTAAAACCCTATATCTGGCAGATACTGCTTGTTTTGGCGCTTGTCTTTGTGCAGGCGATGACAGACCTAAAGCTGCCGGATTACATGTCTAAAATTGTAAATGAGGGCGTGCTGCTGGGTGATAACGGCGTGATTCTCTCTACGGGGCTTGAGATGCTTGCCATCGCATTGGTAGGCGCTGTCTGTACCATTGCCGCTGGTTTTTTGGCTTCCAGGGTGGCCACAGGCTATGCACGCGATTTGCGCAACGCCGTCTTTGAGAAGGTAGAGAATTATTCTCTGAGCGAGTTTGATAAATTTTCCACCGCTTCGCTCATTACGCGTACCACCAACGACGTGCAGCAGGTTCAGATGGTGATGATCATATTTTTGCGCATGATTGTGTTGGCGCCTATTATGGCAATTGGCGGGCTCAGCAAGGCGATTGCAAAGAACCCCTCTATGACATGGATCATTGCCGCTTCGGTGCTGTGCCTGTTTGTGTTGATGGGGATTTTATTTTCAGTGGGCCTTCCCAAAATGAAGCGTATGCAGAGTCTGGTGGATAAGCTAAACCTTGTTACAAGAGAAAATTTAACGGGCATGCGCGTCATTCGCGCTTTCAATACAGAATCCTATGAGGAAAAGCGGATCGATGAGGCCAACAGGAATCTAACCAAGACAAGCCTATTCGTCAACCGTTTGATGGTCATTATGCAGCCCGTTATGATGCTGCTGATGAATTTAACCACGGTGCTTATCATTTGGGTCGGTGCCAATGCAGTGGGCGCTGGCAGCATGCAGGTAGGCGATATGATGGCTTTTATGCAGTATGCCATGCAGATTATGTTCTCTTTCCTCATCGTATCGATGATCTTCATCATGATCCCGCGTGCATCGGTATCGGCTGGCCGTATTGCCGACGTGCTGGAAACAGAGCCTCCCATTTTGGATCCTGTAAAGCCGGTGGATCATAGCGATGTGCAGGGCCTGGTAGAATTTGATGACGTTACGTTCTGCTATCCGGGTGCACAGGAGCCTACGCTGGAGCATATTTCCTTTACGGCAAAGCCGGGAGAAACTACGGCCATCATTGGAGGCACTGGCAGTGGGAAATCCACCGTCATAAACTTACTTCCCAGGTTTTATGATGCCACAGAGGGAGAGATCCGTATCGACGGCATACCCATACGGCAGATGACCCAGCATGGTCTGCGCGATAAGATCGGCTTTGTCCCGCAAAAGGGCATCCTCTTTTCCGGAACGATCCGTTCTAATATCACGTATGGAGCGCATGATATTTCGGAGGAGGAAATTTGGAAGGCAGCGGATATAGCACAGGCAACAGAGTTTATCTCACGACTGCCAGAAGGACTGGATACCCCTATTTCCCAGGGCGGTACCAATGTTTCGGGCGGGCAAAAGCAACGTCTGTCCATTGCCAGGGCATTGGCAAAAAAACCGGAAATCTATATCTTTGACGATAGCTTTTCTGCTCTGGATTTTAAGACGGATGCAGCGCTGAGAAAAGCATTGAAAGAGAATATCGACAAAGCCACAATGATCATTGTGGCACAGCGCATCAGTACGGTGGTGGATGCAGAGCAGATCATTGTGCTGGACGAAGGAAAAATTGCTGGCAAGGGAACACATGAGCAACTGATGAAAACCTGTGATGTGTACCGGGAAATTGCGCTGTCCCAGCTTTCAGAGGAGGAGTTGGCATGAGTAATCGTCGTCCTCAAAGAGGCCCAATGGGCGGAGGGCCGGCAGCGGCCAGGCCTGCGGAAAAGGCCAAAGATTTTAAGGGAACTTTTAAAAAGCTGATGCGGTATATCCGCGCTTACTGGTTTTCTCTGATCGTGATGCTGGTGTTTGCCGTTGCCAGTACGGTGTTTACCATCATTGGGCCCAAGATATTAGGCAACGCTACCAATAAGCTGGTAGAAGGTATCAGCCAGCAAATGGTCTACGATAAAGTTACAGAACAGCTTCCAGAAGGGCTGACGCTGCCGAAGGGCACCACAGGTGCAGACCTAATGGATTTGATGCCGCAGGAGCAAAGAGAAAAGCTCAGCCAGACACAGATAGATATGCTGATGGATATGAGCTTTGATCAAAGACCTTCCATTGACTTTTCCGGCATTGCCAATATTCTGCTGTGGCTGGTAGGCTTATATGTTTTGAGTTCTATCTTCAATTATATCCAGGGCTTCGTAACGACCGGCGTATCGCAGAAGGTAGCCTATAACCTAAGGCGGGATATTGCCGCTAAGATGAATCGAATGCCGTTGAAATATTTTGACAGAACCAGCCATGGCGATGTATTAAGCCGCATCACAAACGACGTGGATACCGTAGCCCAGTCGCTGAATCAATCCATTTCTCAGTTGGTGACGGCGGTTACGACGATCTTAGGCGTGCTTATTATGATGCTCAGCATCTCTATCACGATGACAATCGTTGCCGTGCTAGTGCTGCCGGTATCCATGTTGGTTGTCCGTGTTGTTGTTAAGCATTCACAGAAAAACTTTGTTGGCCAGCAAAATGCGCTGGGAGATCTAAATGGTCATGTAGAAGAAATGTACGGCGGCCATTTGGTAATGAAGGTATTCAACGGCGAAAAGGACTCTTTGGATGAGTTTCATGAGCTCAACGATACGCTGTACCAAAATGCATGGAAGGCACAGTTCCTGTCTGGTTTGATGATGCCGGTGCTGAATTTTGTCAGCAACCTGGGTTATGTGGGCGTTTGTGTGCTAGGCGGTTATCTTGCAACCAAGCAAATCGTGGAGATCGGAGATATCCAGGCGTTCATCCAGTATGTTCGCAACTTCAACCAGCCCATTACACAGACTGCTAATATGGCAAACCTACTGCAATCTACCATAGCGGCGGCCGAGCGTGTCTTTGTATTCCTTGATGAGGAGGAGGAGCCAAGAGAAAGTGAACATCCGGTAAAGCTGGATCATGTGGAAGGAAAAGTGGAATTTGATCACGTTGTCTTTGGCTACAACGAAGACAAGGTAATCATCAAAGATTTCAATGCAACGGTACAGCCGGAGCAAAAGGTGGCGATTGTGGGGCCGACTGGGGCCGGTAAAACCACCATGGTCAATCTGTTAATGCGTTTTTATGACGTCAACAGCGGCGCCATTCGGGTAGATGGCGTCAATATCCAGGATATGAGCCGGGAAGATCTGCGTTCGTTGTTTGGCATGGTTCTTCAGGATACATGGCTATTCGGCGGAAGTATTCGGGACAATATCGCGTACGGAAAACTAGACGCCACCGATGAGCAGATTGAACAGGCGGCAAAGGCAGCCCATGTGGATCACTTTGTTCGTACACTGCCTGAGGGATATGATACTGAATTGAATGAGGAGACCTCCAATATTTCACAAGGCCAAAGGCAGCTTTTAACGATTGCCAGAGCACTGTTGGCAGATCCGCCCATTTTGATTTTGGATGAAGCTACCAGCTCTGTGGATACACGTACAGAGGTTTTGATACAAAAGGCGATGGAAACGCTGATGAAGGGCCGTACCAGCTTTATCATTGCACATCGGTTATCCACCATCAAAGATGCCGATATGATTCTAGTGATGAAAGAAGGCAACATTGTAGAGCAGGGAACGCATACGGAGCTATTGGCAAAAGGCGGCTTTTACGCCGAACTGTATAACAGCCAATTCTCTGAAGAGGCCGAGTAAACAAGAAAGAAAAAGCGCAGCCGTTTTTATCAGCTGCGCTTTTTTTATATTTGATTGCTGTCGGCGCTTTTGGCGTATTTTTTCATCAGCCATTTTGCAATAAAGGTTGGCCAATAACGCTGAAAAATGGCGTAATCCTCTTGAAAACGTTGGCCATCCGCCTCGAGTTGCTTGGTTGTCTCTGAATCCTCATGAATTCTATGTAGCATTAAGATTTCAGGCACATACACAAAAGAGCCTTTTTTCTGTGCCAAACGATTCCACGCATCCCAATCCAAGCTACAAGCCATGGACTCATCAAACCGAAAATCCGGATAGGCGGCCCTGTGTAAACAAACAGAAGGGCAGCAAATCGCGTTGCCGATTGAAAGCGCCCGGTTGCGCATGAACTTGCTGTGCCAAAACAGTTTGGGCTTAATCAAAGCATTGATCATACGCTTGATTTTCAAATTTTTGTTTTCCGTTATGACAGCCCCATTCCGAAGCTCTCCATAGTCGGTAAAAAGTATCAAGGGATCTTTGGCTTTTCGGCTGTATTCCTGTAGCGTTTTAAGGTAATCTGGCTGATACACGTCATCCTGGTGTGCAATGGTCACAAAATCCGTCTCTGCACAAGAAACAGCAAAATTCCAATCTCGGCCGATTCCGCTTGGCTTATCGCTGATAAAGAGCGGCACTCCAAACTCTTCTGCCAAGGAGCGAATTGCGTCATTGGGTGTAGAAGTGGCCATCAGAATACGGGCCGGCAGCGTTTGCTGTGTTAAGGAAACCAGACAGTCGCGCAAAAAAGGGCTTTCCTTGTAGGCACAGACCACAAAGGTATGGGAAAATTCATCCATGGCGCTGCTCCTCTTTCTCAAACTCATCCATAGCAATTTTTTGTGCCATTTGGTTTGTTTTCTGCTGCCATTGAGAGATGCGGATGGTGATCCAAAATTGCTTTAGAGAAATCATACCTATGAAGAACAGCAGCAAAAAGCTAAAGGGAGCTTCTATTCCTAAAAGTCGAGAAAAAAAGCCCGGAATTTGAGGGAAAAGGCTCAAAATCAGCAAAAGACCTGAGAAAATAACCCAATAGATGGAGTCTATGATATTCAATTTGGATTTTCGGATCTTGTATAGGACATAGATGAGTATCAATAAAGACATTAGAATCAATACGATACGAAGCTTTAAGGCGATCATATGGCTTCTTCCCTCCGCCTACGAAATAGATTGATAAATGAGATGGAAACAAACATGCGCAGCATATAACGGATGGAACTCATGAGTGTAAAATAGCTTGTCCCGGCCTCGCGTTCATTCATCTCCACCTGTACCTCGATAAACCGTGCGCCGTTACGAACAAAATAGGCCCAGGTATCTGGCTCGGCGCCGCAGTTCATATCAAAAGCAATCTGCCGCATGATCTTGCGGTTTACCAACCTCATACCGCTGGTGGGATCTGTAAAGCGTTTACCGGTCGTTAAACGAAAGATAGCGCTGATGATCCGTGATCCCATCATACGGAGGCTGTGTCCCTTTTTCTTATGAAGAAAGCGGGAACCAATGACAATATCATAGTTTCCCTCCTGCATTTTACGGAGCATAGGAAGAATATAGCGAGCATTGTGCTGGCCATCGCCATCAAAGGGCATAGCCGCTTTATAGCCCTGCAGATAGGCAAATTTATTGCCTGTCTGGAAAACACCGTCCAAGCCCAGGTTTACAGGGAGCGACATGCAGGGAATCCCTTTCTGATGGCATATTTCCGCGGTATGGTCCGTAGAACCGTCATCTATGACAAGAAAATCAAGCCCAGGACAGTGTTCTTTAAGATCCTCGATGACCTTTTCAATATTTTCTTCCTCGTTGTGTGCAGGAATGAAAACAAGCAGTTCCTTTTCATTCATAGAGATTCCCCCAAAGCTCCCCATAATTTACCCATTATATATGTTTCTCTAAATTTTAGCATATTTATGCCTGTTTTACCAGCAATCTTCTAGTCTTGTCAAATGCGTTTTTTGAAAGAAAGACTTTTCACAGCAACGGAGAATATACAGGTTTTTTCTAGTGCGGGCAAAGGAAATTGCCAGGGCTGATCAGGAGCATAGTGGGCCATGAGGGAAGCAAGGGCTACTTGCTTCTCATTGAGATCCTCTATCAGTTTGGCACGGCCGTTTCCTATAATGCTGGCGTACCGCATGCTAAAGCCGCAAGCCTGTGCCGCGGGAATAATTTGAACATAATCATCCATTTCAAAACATACTTGGGGATTGACAGATAGGAAAGAAAGCTTTTTTCCTTCCTGTGCACTATGAAAATACAAGGTAACCAAATTGCCTGCCTCATCAAAATGCATGCCATAGGATAACGGTACGAGATACGGTTGACCGCCATCACATAGAGCCAAGCGGCATACCTGGCAGTGTTGTAAAAAGGCTCGGATTTCCTGAAGATCCTTTACTTCAAATTCGCTTCTGCGCATGCGGCGCCCCCTTTCTATAAATCATCTTATTATATATGATATTTGATTCGGTATACAATAAAAAAGGGCCCGAAGGCCCTTTGGATGTAGAGTCAGGAAAGTGCACCGCGCTGCCAAAGGGCCAAGGCCTGACAGAAAATGCGAATATGATGCTCTTCATCTAGGATGATGCGCCGGATATTTTTCTGTACAGATGAATCCTGTATAAGGCATAGATGACGACGATAATTCTCTATCGCCTGTTTTTCTCCTTGAATGTTTTCATAGATCAGTGAAGGAAAGTCACACTGATAATCTACATTTTGTCCGCTCCAAAAATGTCCCATGGTGGGATTGGAATGAGCTCGATAGCGCGGATCCCCCCCAAGCTTAAAGATGAGCTGCGCTAAAATATGGAGATGATGCATCTCTGCCATGCCAATCTTGGAAAGCTCTTTGGCAAAGTGCGGAAAAGTATTCATCAGCACGACAGATTGATATTCGTATTTAGTGATGGCGGTAAGCTCACTAACGATACCTGCATAGTCCTCCATCAGTATTTGTGCATAGTGCGGATTTGGTTTTGGATCGATGGGAGGATAGGGTAGGGAAACGAAATCATGCTCGTTTTTATGATCCATGCATATTTTCTCCTTTCTCGTAGATGATTGCATAGCGGAATATGCTATACTAAAATAAACTATTCATTTTAGGTGAAAGGGGAAACAGAGATGGATCTAGGTTTACGCGGAAAAACGGCGATCATCACAGGCGGCGCAAGGGGGATCGGAGCAGGTATCAGCGAAGTATTGGCCCAAGAAGGAGCTAATCTGGTCATCAATTACCATTCTGCGCCGGAAGAATGCGAAGCATTTGCGCATAGCATGGAAGAAAAATACGGGATAAAATCGATTGCTGTGCAGGCAGACATCCGTTACCAAGAGGAGATCGATAAGGTGTTCAATAAGGCCATTGAGACCTTTGGTGGGGTAGATCTTCTGGTGAACAATGCAGGCGTTATGGGAAAGATACCCATTGAGGATATGCCCAAAAGCGAATGGGATCGTTTTATGGACACCAACCTGACGGCACTGTTTCTTACCAGCCAGACATTCATTCGTCATTGCCTAAAAGAAAAGAAAGGCGGGCGCTGTGTCAATGTATTGAGCAAATCGGCCGTCTCTACCAATAGCTCAGGCAACGTGCATTACATGGCCAGCAAGGGCGGTGGCCTGATGCTCACCAAGGGATTGGCCAATGAGATGACAAAGCATGGCATCTATTTCAATGCCATTTTACCGGGCTATGTCATCTCGCACGGCACCGATTATGATAAGGGCACAGAGGAAGCAGAGCGTAAACGCCTAATGATTCCGACACAAAAATACGCCACCCCGATAGAGATGGGGTATGTAACCGCCTTTTTGCTTTCAGACAAAGCCTCTCAGATGGCAGGTTCTATCGTGGATTGTACAGGCGGTTTGCTGCTATAACTTAACAATAAAAAAGCACCCGGTTGGGTGCTTTTTTTATTGTACTTATACGCTGCGGCATGTCACTTTGGAAAGGATTTCCTCTACCAGTGCGCGCGGCGGAATTTCTGTTCCGTCAGTAGAGGCCATAGCAGAGCCAAAGGCTGCGCCAGTACATATGGACTCCTGGAACGATTTGCCCTGAGAAAGGGCCATCAACGTACCGGCTACAACACTGTCGCCAGCACCGACCGTAGAACGAACCTGAATCTTGGGAACATCTACCTTATAGGCCTCTTCAGCACTAATGCCCAACAGCCCATCGCCGCCCATACTGATGACAACATATTCGACACCTTTGGCGACAACCTCTCGGGCAGCTTCAATCAGCGCTTCATGTGTATCCAGAGGACGCCCCAACATTTTGGAAAATTCCAGTTCGTTCGGCTTAATCAGGGTAGGGCCGAGAGCCACAACCTCCTCCAGCGTAAGAGACTCAGAATCTACTACAATTTTCGCGCCGGCTTGTTTTGCCTTCAAAAGGAGATCGATGGTCATTTTCCCATCGATGCCGGGTGGATTTTTTCCAGCCAGCACAACAAAACCGCCTTTTTGGGCCTGCTCTAAAAGCATGCGTTCAAAAGCTTTACATTCTTCTGCGCTGATCTGGGGGCCTGCTTCGTTGATCTTAATGGTTTTACTGCCTTGTTCAACGAAAACGGTTACATTTTGCCTTGTTTCGCCTGCAACGGGGGTTAGCTGGGCGTCTACGTTTGCTTCTTCCAATAAGGAAAGAAGCAGCGACCCATTCGGGCCGCCGCAAAATCCCATCGCTAGGGTAGGGCAATCCATCATTGTTAAAAAACGAGAGATATTGATCCCTTTCCCCCCTGCATCGATCTTTTTGCCTTTCAGGCGATTAATCTCTTCTTCGTCAAACGAATCTAGAAACCAAGTAGCATCGATGGCAGGATTGAGGGTAACTGTTGTGATCATGTAATTTACAAACTCCAGTCTATTGCTGAATTAGAATACACGACGTGCAGAACGCAGGTTCTTCTGCCAGTAAGAGGTTTGGATACTGGAGATGATAACCTTGCCCTGGCCGGAAGAAGCGTGAATCATCTGGCCGCCGCCAATGTAAATGCCGGTATGCGTAATGCGGGAGCCGCCATCGCTAAAGAAGAGCAGATCGCCGGCTTTCAGGCTGGAAGTGCTAACGCTTGGCCATTTGGTGGTGTTTGCATATCCCTGTGCGCTCAATCGACCGGTGGAAACACCAACGCTGCGCAGGCAGTAGTATACGAAACCAGAGCAGTCAAACGAATTAGGACCTTCCGCACCCCGTACATAGCGTTTGCCTTGCTGAGCCTTTGCTACCTTCAAGAAGTTAGATACATTGGCGGACATAGAGCCATCGTTATCATCCTTGCCCGGGGTAGAAGGCTTTTGCGTCGGCTTTGGCGTAGAGGACGGCTTAGACGGTTTGGATGTCTCAGGCGCCTCAACAGCCTTTTCGGAATACAAACGTTCACGCGTACGCGTACCAACAACACCATCAGCAGTCAGCTTGTTTGCCTTTTGGAATGCCTTAACAGCCGAGGTCGTTTCGCTGCCGAAGAAGCCGGTTACATTGCCGTCAAAGTAATTCAGCGCTTTCAAACGACGCTGTAAGCTAGAGACGTCAGAGCCGCTGTCTCCGGGGAAAATGGTATACTTTTTCGCATTGCCAGAGAACAACAGTTTCAATGTCTCTTCGCCGGCTACGCCGTCGATTTTCAGCTTATTGGCACGCTGGAAGTACTGAATGGCCTCTTTGGTGATAGAACCATAGAATCCAGTCGGCAGATCGCTTTCCATGTAGTTGAGCTCCATCAGGCGTTCCTGAAGGATCCGTACTTCTTCGCTGGTTGTCCCCGGCGTCAAAGTCGTGCTCGTGATTTTGGTAGTCGCTTCGTCAGCCTTGTCCTCGTCGTCCACAACAGGGGTTTCCGTCGGGGCAGGAGTCTCAGTCGGCTCCGCAGTTGCCTCGGGGGTCTCCGTTGCTTCCGGCGTAGAGGTGGGCTCCTCCGTAGTGGCGGGCTCTACCGTAACAGGGGCCTCCGTGCCGTCGTTGCCAATGGCAACATCCTGTTCCACTTCGCCGCCAGTGGTCATCGAAGTCTCAAGACTTTGGATGATCGCCGTTTGGATCTGCACGGAAAACGGATTTTCATTCGTTTCCGGCGCCGCCGAAGCGAATTCCAGTACTGGCATGAAGGTCATGGTAAAAGCCAACACACCGACACCAAAAGATCGAAAACGTTTCATTGGTACATCCTTTCTTTCTTTTCTCGGGTATTCAACACGAAATATTATACTATAAATCGCATGAAAAGGATATAAATTTTTAAAGAATTTCTATCCCATCCCGGTGATTTGTTACAATTTTATTACAAAATCAAGAAAAAATCAACCCTAATTATAGAAAATGTTGTTCTTGTACCGGTATCTATGCTTTTCTATGGTATAATTCATTCGTGTATATATAGAACATTGGAGAGGAGAAAATGTCATGGCAACCATTCTTTGTGCAGGGGGCGCGGGCTATATTGGAACGCATACCTGTATTGCGCTGTTGCAGGCCGGGCATAAAGTCATTGTTGCGGATGATTTGTCCAACAGCAAAAAGGCAGCTTTGGATCGTGTACAGAAGATTACAGGGCAGGAAATTCCTTTTTATCAAATAGATATAAAAAATGAAAATGAGCTCAGTGTGATTTTTGCTAAGCATAAAATCGACGCCGTCATTCATTGGGCAGGCTTCAAGGCGGTCGGAGAGTCGGTAGAAAAACCTCTGATGTATTATCAAAATAACCTTGGGTGTACGATTGGTCTTTTAAAGATCATGGAAGAGTTTGGCGTAAAATGCCTTGTATTCAGCTCTTCGGCAACGGTCTACGATGTTCATAACGCCATGCCGCTCAAAGAAGAGGATGTATGCGCCTGCACCAATCCTTATGGCTGGACAAAATGGATGGGCGAACAGATTCTGCGCGATGTCGGAAAGGTAGATGCGCAGATGGCGGTGGTGCTGTTGCGCTACTTTAACCCCATTGGCGCGCACGAAAGCGGCCTCATCGGAGAAGATCCCAACGGAATTCCTAACAACCTTATGCCGTATATCTCACAGGTTGCGGTGGGGAAAAGGGAGAAGCTGTCCATTTTCGGCAATGATTATGATACGCCGGATGGCACCTGTATCCGGGATTTTATTCATGTCATGGATTTGGCGCAGGCCCATGTGGCTGCAGTGGATTATGCCTTGAGAAATAAGGGCGTGGAGGCATTTAATATCGGTACAGGCCGTGGCGTTTCCGTGTTGGAATTGGTACATGCCTTTATCAAGGCCACCGGTGTAGAGATTCCGTATGAGTTTGCTCCGCGAAGGGCTGGCGATCTGCCGATATGCTACGCAGAAGTTACAAAGGCCAAAAAGCAGCTTGGCTTTGCAACGGGAAAAACCATAGAGCAATGCTGCGAAGATAGCTATCGCTGGCAAAAGAGAAACCCACAGGGATACCAAGAATCTTGAAGATAAAATAACTGATAGGAGGCGTTGTGATGGGAGTAAGACGGATTACCCTGCAAGAGTATGAAAAGGCGGACCAAATCAAAAGAGTTGCCTTTCTAAGAACGACCAGGGAAGAAGCCAAAAACGAGGCGGATAGGCCGGAAGAAATTTTCGAATCTATTTGGGCGTATTTTGATGATGACGAGCGCATGACGGCGCGGGTACGAAACATCGATTATACGATGTTTTTCGACGGGCAAAAGGTGCGCATGGGCGGCATCTCCGCCGTATCCTCTCTGCCGGAGGCACGGGGTAAAGGGCGTGTGAGGGCAATTTTGCACAGTGTACTATCGGAGGACCGCAGCAACGGCGTAATGTTTTCTGTGCTTAGCCCTTTTTCGCAGCCATATTATAGACAATTTGGCTATGCGGTGGCCAATCAAGTCAGCGAATATACATTTTCTCTCGAATGTTTGCTTCCTTATGCCAAAACGCCTTTTCAAGCACGCCTTCATCAGTCAGGCGATCCGCTGGATGATTTTAATGCCGTCCACAATGCCGCCAGCGCGCGCTATAACATGGCTTTGGTGCGCACAAATCGGCAATGGCTGAAGATGATGGGCGGCGATCCATATCTGCATAGGGATTATCGATATGTTTTTTATGACGATCAAGCAGCGCCGGTAGGATACTTAATCTTTGCCCCAGCCGGAGGGGATCCTTTGGATATTCATGTAACGGATCTCGATTATGTAGATGAAAATGCGTTGATGGGCATTCTGTCATTTTTGTCCGGTCTGCGTGCGCAGGTAAGGAATGTAACGCTGAAAATGCCGCCTAGAGCGAAGTTTTATCAATATCTGCCCAATGCGGACCTGGCAAAGCACCGATTTGTAACGCATGACATGGCGCGTGTGGTCCATGTGCAAAAGGTGTTGGAAACCATGCGAATGCCGCAGGGAACAGGTTCGTTTACGATAGAAGTCAAGGATGCGTTCCTCTCTGAAAACGAGGGCATCTATGAGGTGCAATATCGCGATGGCCGTGTGCAGGCGGTGGCAAAAGTACAGAGTAGCGCCGATCTGTGCGTGGATATTGCAGATTTTACCCAGCTTGCGCTGGGCGTTATGGGGTTGGAAGAAATGGCTTATCGCAATACAGTGCAAATACTCGGCAATCGGGAAACCTTATCAAAGGTATTCGTGGAAAAGGATGTATACATGTCCGATCATTTTTGATCTTTTATGAAAAAGCCAAAAAAGCCGCAGCATGCTGCGGCTTTTTCATTTGTCAATGGATTATGGCACGGGTTTCATAGGGCGGATCATGATGCGCTGGGAAGCCGTGCCTGTTTTTTCTCCCTCGGCGTTTATGGGTTGTATATAGTATTGCAGGTTTTGCTCCATGGGTGCTGTTGTGTCCGTATAACTTAGGGATTGCTGATAAGAAAGCGTATCCAAACATGCCTCTTGCCCATCCAGCACGCGGATCACTTGATACTGTGCCACGGCGCTGCTGGGAGAAAACGACAGCACGGGCTGCCCTTGCTCGTTGCAATTTACAGTAAACTCCAGCACCGCCGCGCCGTAATCTGTTTGGGCTAAGGCGGCTACCTGTTCCACAGAGAGATACTCCTCCAACACATCCTTTGTATTTTCAGCTGCAAGCTTTGTTTCGCCGCTCAGCAGTGCTGCTTGGTCTAAGGAAACCTTTTCCACGGTGGGCGGTGCCGCAAACCATGGACCCTCCTGATCCTCATAATATTTTGCGAATAATGCCTGAATGATTTTGGCAGGATAGGAGCCGCCGGTAGCAGAGGAGGGAAGGCAGTGCTGTTCATCGGTGGTATCGTATCCCATCCAGACGGTGGCGGCAAAGTCAGGATTAAAGGCCGCGGACCAAATATCCCGGTTTCCCTTTCCTTCATAATCATTGGTTCCGGTTTTCCCGGCAAGCGGCACATTTTCTACAAAAAGCTTTTTGCCTGTACCTTCCTCTACTACGGACTGCAGAATATCGCAGAGAATAAAGGTGGTGTCTTCTCCGAGCACCTGCGTGCCCTGCCCGTCGCTTTGATAGAGAACCTCGCCTGCGTTGTTTTCGATACGCGTAACCATTTTAGGTGCATGGTAGGTGCCGCCATTGGCTAAGACAGCATAAGCGGAAGAGATCTGCAAGGGGGAAAAACCATCGCTTAAACCGCCAAGCGCCATGGAAAGCCCCAGCTCTTCTTGGTTGCAGGTAAGGCCAATGGAATTGGCAAAGGAAACGGATGTTTCCAGGCCTATGCTGTTCAGTACGGAAACGGCCGGCACATTTAAAGATTTTGCTACGGCGGTGCGCAGCGTAACCAGCCCGTTGTATGTATCGCCAAAATTTTTGGGTTGGTATCCGTCAAAGTCAGTTGGCTCATCTTTGAGAATTGAGGCGGCGGTAAAAGATCCTTCTTCCAGCGCGGGGGCATAGACCAGCAGCGGCTTTGTTACGGATCCGGGCTGACGCTTTACCTGCGTTGCGCGGTTCAAGCCGCGCTGCACTTCATATTCTCTTCCGCCAATCAAGGCGCATACATGTCCTGTTGAAGCGTCTACAACGCTGAGTGCCGCCTGTGGCACAGTACCGTCGGAGGCATTTTGCGGAAAGTTTTCCGCATCGGCAAATAGCGCTTCGGCGGTGGATTGCATGCGTTGATCCATAGCCGTATAAATCCGATATCCTCCCTTTTGTAGATCATCATAGGAAATGTGCAATAGGGAAGCTGCCTCTTCCAGGCTCGCATCCACATACCAACCATATTGAGCATTGTCCTCCTTCATATGCAGCGTCAATGGCACAGCTTGCGCCTGGGCGCATTGGTCTGCTGTAATGTACCCGTATTTTTCCATCAAGGACAAGACCAGATTGCGCCGTTCCACGGATTTTTCAGGATTCAGGTGCGGCGCATAATTGGCGGAAGATTTTAGAATACCGGCCAGAAGAGCGCCCTGATCCAGCGTCAGCTCGCTGGCGGGAATGCCGAAATATGTTTGCGCCGCAGCCTCTATGCCATAGGCCCCTGCACCGAAATAATTGTAGTTCAAGTACATCTCTAAAATTTCATCCTTGGTATAGCGGCGTTCTAGTTCGATGGATAAAAAAGCCTCTTCTATTTTTCTTGACCAGGTTTTTTCACGGGTCAGCATGCTGTTTTTGATGAGCTGCTGGGTCAAGGTAGAGGCGCCCTGATCCAATGAGCCGGATTTGATGTCTTGCCAGAGCGCGCCAAAAATACGCTTGATATCCACGCCGTTGTGCGAATAGAACCGTACGTCCTCAGCGGAAATGATGGCTTGTTGTACGTGAGCAGGAATGTCGGAAAGAGGAACCCAGACGCGATCTTCCAGCCCATGGATATTGGCAACCACGGCCCCATCATTATCATATACCAGCGTACTCTGGGCAACGCCATAGATCTTTTGTGAATCTAGCTTTTGAGAAAGATCTAGGCTGAAAAGATAAGAGGTGGCAAAAGCGCCTAGGCAAAGCAGGCCGACTAATAAGAATAACAGGGTTGTTTTCAATGTTTTTATGGTCGTCCGTCGGGAAGCCGGATTCTTTTCTTGTTTGTTTTGAGCTGCCATGATTTCAGTATGCCCGCTTTACTGATCCGTTATAACAAAGCATTGGAAGATGCTGGAAATAATTTTTATGAATGAATTCGACAATAATGGTAAAAATTAGCAATAACACGTGCTTTTTCTTCAAAGGAACAAAGGGTGCGGAAATAGAAATTATACAGGAATTATAAAAAAGGGGGCAGGCAAATGAAAACCATAGCCATGCGCCGCGGCAGTGTAATGATTGTAAAGCTTTCAGGGGAATTGGATCATGCGGCCGCGCCGAAACTGGCCAAAGAGCTGGATGGGTATATTCGAGATAACGACCTAAAAGAGCTCAGACTGGACATGAAAGGGCTTACCTTGATGGATTCCAGCGGCATCGGAGTTTTGATGGGCCGATATAAACGCATGAAATCAAAAGGCGGGAGCGTCAGCGTATGTCATATGAACAAAAGCATAGAAAAGGTAATGCAGCTTTCCGGGCTGTTTCAAATTCTGGAGAGAGTGGACGGGAAAAGGGGGAACGTAGGATGAAGAACCAAATGGAATTGATTTTTGATGCGGTTTCGCAGAACGAGGCTTTTGCCAGGGTCACAGCGGGCGCCTTTTTCTCGCAGCTGAATCCTACGCTGGAAGTGATGGCAGACGTAAAAACGGCGGTAAGCGAAGCGGTGACCAACGCTATCGTCCATGGTTATCAGAATAAGCCGGGCAAGGTCAGGATGCAATGCACCATAGAGGGAGACACCATGACCGTCGTGGTGGAGGATAGCGGCATTGGCATTGAGGACGTGGAAAAGGCCAGGCAGCCTTTTTATACGACCGGGCCCAGAGAAGAACGCAGTGGCATGGGGTTTGCTGTGATGGAAGCATTTATGGATTCGTTGCATGTGGAGAGCAGCCAGGGGCGGGGCACAAGAGTGGAGATGAAAAAGAAGGCGGTTCCTGGAACGGAAGCGATAGAAGATGCTTGATAAGGCACAGGCTAATTTAGAATTGCATACTCGTTCCCTGGCCTTGATTGAAAAGGCGCAGAAGGGGGACGATCAGGCGAAGGAAGAATTGGTCAAGGCGCATACTGCATTGGTAAAAAGCGTTGTCAAACGCTTTCTGGGGCGAGGATATGAATATGATGATCTTTTTCAACTGGGCTGCATGGGGCTGGTAAAGGCCATCAATCATTATCAAGCACAGTATCAAGTGCGTTTTTCCACGTATGCCGTGCCGCTTATCATGGGAGAAATACGAAGATTTATGCGGGATGACGGCGCGGTGAAGGTAGCGCGTCCGCTCAAGGAGCTTTACGCCAAGGCCATGAAATATGCCAGACAGTATGCGGCAGATACCGGACGGGAACCGACAATCGGGGAAATTGCACAGGCGCTTTGCAGCACGCCGGAGGAAGTTTCCATGTCGATGGAGGCAGCCAGAAAGCCTGCCTCTTTGCAAGCACCGCTTAGTGACGAAGCGGGTAAGCCGCTGGCGCTAGAGGATTGCCTGGGCGCTACGGCGGAGGAAAGCGATAAGGCGATCGACCGTTTGCTGCTGCGGGAGCTATTGGCTAGTTTGGAGCCGAGGGAAAGGCAGGTCATCCTTTTGCGGTATTTTATGGACAAAACGCAAAGTGACGTGGCCAAAGTGCTGCATATTTCCCAGGTACAGGTATCCAGGCTGGAAAGCAAGATCTTAAAGCGAATGCGCCAGGCTGCCGAGACATGAAAAGAACGCTTTGGCGTTCTTTTTTTGTGTAAACATCCGTTTTGGATCAATGCGATATTATTTTGCTTTCTGTGCATACTAACAGCAAGGAAAGCGAGGCTATGCATATGAAACAAAAAACAATGGAAACAAAGCGCTTTTGGATTTCTATCAGCATTGGGCTGGCCATAGTCGCAGTGCTTTTGGCTGCCAATCTATGGCAGATGAATAGAGAAAACAGCGTAACAGGCGCAAAGCAAGTTTGGAGTGAGTGCATTGAACATTGACAAAACCAGGGCTCCGCAGCCAGAACTGTTCTATCTGGAGGGGGCAAATCGGGAGGAAAAGGAAGAACGTATGAGAACAACGGCATATAAGGAGGAGCGGCAAATTGGATTCCTTTGATCAAGCGCAGCAAAAACGCAAAAAAAATGACAGGGACAAAAAATACGGACAATATGTTGAGCAAAAAACGCCGCCCACTGATCTATTGCGCGGCTGTTTGCGCGCCTTTTGGGTCGGCGGCCTGATCTGTATGCTGGGACAGGGGATGATTTGGCTGTTTCAAACCTATTTGCAGTTGGAATTTGTTGAGGCCGCCGGCATGGCTTCTGTCGTACTAGTTGTGGTAGCAGCCATTTTGACAGGCGTTGGCGTCTACGATGTGATTGGTCAATATGCAGGGGCCGGTTCGGTTATCCCTATTACGGGATTTTCCAATTCAATCGTGTCTCCGGCGATGGAGTTCAAACGCGAGGGATTGATTGGTATCGGGGCAAACCTATTTAAGATTGCCGGCCCTGTGCTGGTCAATGGCATCTCGGCTGCGATGTTGTATGGCGTTGTATTTTTCCTATTTGGGAGGTGATTTGCATGGGATATCGAAACGGACAAACCCTGTTTATGGAAAAATATGTTGCGCCAATTGCGGCAAGCAGCATTGCAGGGCCTACCGAAGCGCGAGGCACGCTGCGGGGTTTGTTTGATGTAACGATAGACGACGATCTATGGGATCAAAACACATGGGAACAGGCAGAAAGCAAACTGTTTTATGAAGCGGTGCGAAAAGCAGTAGAAAAGTGTGGGAAAACCATTGAGGAAATGGGATTTTTGCTGGGGGGAGATTTGCTCAATCAGCTCACCGCCGCTACCTTTGCAGCCAGAGAAATCAATACACCTTTTTTGGGCTTGTATGGCGCTTGTAGCACGATGGCGGAATCGCTTGTCGTGGGCAGCATGATTTTGGAGGCAGGCTTTTCAGATCAGCTGGTATGCTGCGCTTCCTCGCATTTTTCCACAGCAGAACGCCAATTTCGTTTTCCCTTGGAAATGGGAGCGCAAAAAACCCCTTCACAACAGCGCACAGCCACTGGCGCAGGCGCAACAATCCTATCTACAAAGGAACAAAAAGGCGTTTGCATTTCCCATGTAACGCCCGGCAAAGTTGTGGATTTTGGCATTGCAGATGCAAACAACATGGGAGCGGCCATGGCGCCGGCCGCTTTTGATACCATTGCGGCCCATTTCCGAGATACCCAGACGACAGAGGCGGATTTTGACGCCATCTATACGGGAGATTTGGGAAAGCTGGGGCTCTCTATGCTTTGCGATATGTTGGCCGACGAAGGCGCCGAGGATATGACAAAATTTCACGATTGCGGTGCGGAATTATACATGCCGCATCAGGATACCCATATGGGGGCCAGCGGTTGCGGATGCAGCGCTATTACGCTGAGCGCAAAGCTGTTGCCCAAGCTATGGGACGGCGATTGGCAGCGTATACTGTTTATTCCTACAGGTGCTCTGCTGAGCACGACGAGCAGCATGCAGGGCAATACCATCCCCGGCATTGCGCATGCGGTGCGATTTGAAAGGAGGAACCCCCAATGATGTTTGTAAAAGCATTTATCGTCGGTGGATTCATCTGTGTGATAGGGCAGCTGCTGTTGGCAAAAACAAAATTGACCTTTGCTAGAATTTTGGTAATTTATGTAGTAGCTGGCGTTATATTATCAGCTGTGGGATTATATCAACCATTGGTGGATTTTGCAGGGGCCGGGGCTACAGTACCGCTAACAGGATTTGGCCATTCCCTGGCCACAGGCACACAGAAGATGATCTTGGAAAAAGGTTTTACCGGTATTTTGGCAGGTGGCATCACGGCGACAGCCGGAGGCATCGGCGCTGCGATATTCTTTGGGTATCTAAACGCATTGATTTTCAACCCTAAGACAAAAAAATAACAACAAAAAGGCAGCCACATGGGCTGCCTTTTCATTTTTTAGTCGCCTGTTCCGGTAGAGGGCGTATTGGTCGGCCTCGGCGTATTGGTGAAAATCGGCAACGAAGGAATCACTGCACTCGGCGTCGCCGACGGATCGGTAGACGGTGTGGCAGAAGGTGCCAACGTTGCCCCCGGCATTGTATGCAACGGGCAGAATTGATCGGGATTATTGATGTAGTTGAAATCGGAAGCGCCGGTGAGATGATACCAGCTAAGCCCGCTCAAATCGCAATTTCGCAAGACGGAGTCCAAGGGGACAAACACCTGCGAAGCGCTGCCTGTTGTAGAAGGGCAGTAGGGAGTTGCATACTTACCAGATTCCGTACAAATCGGCAAGGACATATGGTAAGTACAGGATTCCGTAGGCTCTGTGCCCGCCTTGAACCAATCCGTTACAGGCGTCAACCCACCCGCATCATGCGTACAGGCGTCGGTGGCTTTCATGCCGGATACCTGGCACACCGTTGCCTTAACCAAGCCGAGAGATTCCGGAGAATCCTCAATGATGGCCTTATCCTGCAACCCCTTTTCCCGGTGGATGGTGGTCATAAATCTTTGGAATATCGGGGCGGAATAAGCGCCGCCGAAGGTTGAATTGGCAAGCGATTTATATTCATCGTGCCCAATCCAAACCGCGGCAGAGTAATAGGGGCTCATTCCGGTAAAGTACAACCCTTTATTTTCGTTGGATCCCGTCTTGCCGGCAATAGTCATACCGCTGACCTGGGCGCGGCTACCGGTACCGCTCTGCACGGCAGTTTCCAACATATCCACCAGCATCCAGGCCGTGCTGGGCTGATAGACCTGATTGGTTTGCTGAAGCGCTTTGCCATCTAAAATGACATTGCCATTGCTATCCGTTACCTTTGTAAAGGAAGTGGGGGAGATATATACGCCCTTATTGGCGATGGTGCCAAACATAGAGGCCATCTCCACAGTGCTGTACGCTGAAGAACCGAGCGCAATGCCGGCGCCCGTACGCTGAACAGTCGTTTCAGAGGACTCTGTATCTATGCCCATTTTAGCCAAATAGGACACAGCATTTTCAATGCCTTCCGTGGGGGTGGGCGCCGTCATCTCCATCAAAACGCGGGCCGCAGACAGGTTCAAGGATTTTTGGATGGCTGTCCGCATGGTGACGGGCCCATTGACGCTACCCTGGGTAGGATACGATTTTTCGCTGCTGCTGGCGGCCCATCCATTCACGGCTCCTTTGAGATTTTGGATGATGGTGCCGGCTCCCATGCCTGCATCCAGCGCAGGCCCATATACGGTGATAGGTTTAATGGAAGAACCGACAGGCAACTTAGAGGTAGCTCGGTTCAGCATTTTCAAGCCGGCCGGGGGTTTACGCCCACCTACCATAGCTTTTACTTCGCCAGTGTGGTAGTCCACAATGGTAGCCGCCGCCTGCGGCTGCTCAGTTTCCGTCACAGAACCGTCCGAGTTTGTTGTTCGTATGACAGATTCGGAAGATTTTGCGGTTTTCGGATAATTATCGTAATTGTATACGGCATCCTCAACCGCGCTCTGCATTTCCTGATCCAAAGTGGTGTAGATGCTATACCCGCCTGTACGAAGCTCGTTTTCAATGGCGTTTCGGTTTTCTCTAGTATTCTCCAAACCGCGCTGCTTGATAAAAGCCTGCACGACGTCATCGATGACATAGCTTACAAAGTCAGGAGCAATGCCGGTCGCGGTGTTTGTACGCGTTTCCTGGATGTGCACCTCTTCTGCCTTTGCTGCATTGTATTCATCCACGGTGATATACCCTTCGCGCTGCATACGGCTTAAGACCAGATCGGTGCGCTCATTTGTTACCTCCGGCCGGTTCTTTACATAAAAGTTGCGGCGCGGATTGTAGGTGGTGGGCGCATTGACGATGCCTGCCAGCATGGCGCATTCACGCAGGGTGAGCTCGTCCAGCGATTTTCCAAAATAATCACGGGCGGCGCTCTTTACGCCGTAATTGCCTTCTCCCATATTCACGTCATTGAGATAGGCTTCCAAAATCTGGTCTTTGGTATATTTGCTTTCCAGTTGTAAAGCTAGATAAGCTTCTTGGATCTTTCGCTTATAGCTGCGCTCACTGGTCAGCATCCGGTTTTTGATAAGCTGCTGGGTGATCGTACTGCCGCCCTGAATGTTGGAGGAAGTAAGGTTGCTGATAAAGGACCCCACGATACGCTTGATATCTACCCCTCCGTGGGAATAAAAACGCGCGTCCTCCGTTGCAATAAAGGCATTTTTCAAATTGTCTGGAATTTCATCAATGCTGGCCCACATGCGATTTTGGACGCCGGAATACATCGTGATGAGCTCCCCTTCGCTATCGTAGATATAGCTGGATAGGCTGACATCGGAAATCTCCGTAACGTCTAGATCCGGCGCGGTAGAGATGAAAGCGCGTGCCACGCCAAACACAGCGCCCGCCATGATAAAGCCGAGCACCAGGATGGTGATGAGCATCAGCTTGAATGTAGTCACAGCCACGGACAGGCCAAAGGCCGGCGGTTTTTTACGCGGCACAAATATTGCCTGTGGCTTGTCTCCATGAAAATCGGTATGGGAATCAAACCAGTGTAAAAAAGAGCCAAAGATGCCGCGGCGCTGCCGGGCTTCCTTGTTTACTTTCTTTTTCTGTTTTTGCTGTTTGGCCATATAGAGCCTCCTTGGCAAACCTTTTTCTTATTTCGCATATTATACCATAATTGAGGGAGGAAACAAATCTTGGAGGAAAAAAAACGGACAAAGCCCGATTTTACCGCTATATATAGGGAGATTCCCCAAAAGTGGCTGGTGGTTCTCTGGGCGGCGGCAGCCGTAATCGCGCTGGCGATGTGCTTTGAATACAGCCTTCGCAGCGTGGCCAGAGAAATGGCAGAGGCGCAGGGAGACAGCCTGGCGGCCGAGGCCGTAAGCTTTGCAGTAAACCAAAGCGGCTCCCAGCACCAGTATGACGAGCTGGTGGATTTGGAAAAGGATGAACTGGGCAATATTACGATGGTAAAAGTAAACGGATATGTGCTCAATGAGCTTACGCGGGAAATGGTGGAACTGTGTGAGGATCGGCTGATGAATCAGGGGGAAGTATCCATTTCCGTTCCGTTTGGCTCTGTTATGAACAGCCAAATATTTTCTACCACGGGGCCGGTTATCCAAATGTATGCATCGCCGTATGCACAGGTGAATGTGGATATAGACAGCGAATTTACCAGCGCGGGCATCAACCAGACAAAACACCGTATAACGGCGACAATTCAAGTGTTTTTACGCTATACGCTGCCCGGGCAAAGTGTAGTGGTGCAGTATGAAAATACACTTCCGATCTACGAAACCGTTATTGTGGGCAATGTACCCAATACATACTTGGAAACGGGGGAACAAAAGGATTTGCTGTATCTGGTGCCCTAAGGTTCATTGCAGGATAGGGCAAATAATGATATAATATCCTGTCAATTCTCAAAATAGGAGTGTATTCATTATGTCTGGGCATAGCAAATGGAACAACATTAAACATAAAAAGGAAAAGACGGATTCTCAGCGCGCACGTGTATTCACCAAGATCGGCCGTGAGATTGCCATTGCTGTTAAAGAAGGCGGCGCAGACCCCAATGTGAATAGCAAACTAAGGGATGTGGTGGCAAAGGCAAAAGCGAACAACATGCCAAACGACAATATTTCCCGCAGCATTGCTAAAGCTTCCGGGGAGCTGGGCAATGTAAGTTATGAGGAAATCGTGTACGAAGGATACGGCAACGGCGGCGTGGCCTTGATGGTGGAAACCTTAACGGATAACCGCAACCGTACCGCAAGCGACGTGCGGCATTTGTTTGATAAATTTGGAAACGGTCTGGGCACTACAGGCTGCGTATCGTATATGTTCTCTCATCAAGGGGTAATTGCCATCGAAAAAAAAGAGGATATGGATGAGGATGAAGTGATGATGGCGGCGCTGGATGCAGGGGCAGAAAATTTTGAGGCGACAGAGGAAGAGTTTATCGTATATACAGACATTGCCTCATTTTCTCAGGTACGTGAAAAGCTGGAAGAGGGTGGATATACCTTTACCTCTGCCGAGCTGGAATGGGTGCCGCAAACGATGGTTTCCGTTGCGGGCACCGATGCTGACAAGCTGGATAAATTGGTAGAAAATCTAGAGGATCTGGATGACGTGCAAAATGTATTTCATAACGGGGAAATGGAATAAACTGCCAAAAAATGCATGAAATATAAAAATGTGGAGAAACTGATTCCAAAGCTTGTAAAGAGCGGAGGGATCAGTTTTGAAGTTTACAGCAAAAAAGCGTGTTGCCGTCCATGGGCATGCAGCGCTCAAAATTGCGCTGGCGGCCAGCGTACTGATTATCGCGGCGACGTTTTTTGGATATAATGCTGCCCGAAACAGCCAAAACGAACAGTGGGAAGCACAACAAGCCCAGCAACAGCAGCAGATGCATACGCCGGATGAACAGCCCGTTGCCGCCGAGCCGGAGCGGCTTGGAGTGGAAGGCAGGGTGTATCTGCAAGTTCATTACACCAAATGTGGACACATGGTGGAAACAGATGTAACGGACAAAAAATATGTAGGGATGACACGGGAGGAATTGGAAAACCAATTTGCAAATGCCGAGCTGACGGAGTTTTCTAAAGACAAAGCGGTATTTTTGGTGGAAACGCCAAGCGTCTGTACGCTGCACTACATTGTAAAATATGAAAACGGTATGCTGAATATCTATCAGCCTCAGGAAAATCAGGCGGAACCGACGCTGTACAAAAGCATTGAGATGGACGCCGTTAACGATGCTGCTTTGGAGGAAGGGATTATTTTTGATTCCTTGGAGCAGGTAGAAAGCTATTTAGAGAATATAGAAAGCTGAATTGAAGAACAAAAAGCAGCCTCGGCTGCTTTTTTTGATTCCGTTGCTTTTTGTAGGAAAATGAGAGGTGATGCTTTATAAAGAAAGAAAACAAATAAAAACCAGGGGGAAAGAAATGGGTAAAATTGTAGGATACGTGCGGGTATCATCCAAGGATCAAAACGCTGACAGACAAATGGACGAGATGGAAAAGAGAGGCGTACTACGAAAGCATATCTATTTAGACCAGAAAAGCGGCTGCAATTTTGAACGGCCATCCTACCGAAAAATGATACGAGAGATTCGAAAAGGAGATCTTATTCTCATCAAAAGCATCGATAGGCTGGGCAGAAATTACAGGGAAGTGATAGAGCAATGGCAGCTATTGACAAGAGATAAAGGAGTGGACGTCAGGGTGCTGGATATGCCGCTTTTGGATACCACCATTGCCAAGGACCTATTGGGAACATTTATCAGCGATTTGGTATTGCAGCTGCTTTCGTTTGTAGCGGAAAACGAGCGAGCTATGATCCGCGCCAGACAGGCGGAAGGGATAGAAGCTGCCAGGCGAAGGGGTGTAAAATTTGGACGCCCCCGAAGAGAAAAGCCGCCTTGGTTTGATGCGGTATACCGCCAATGGCGGCGAGGAGAGATTACACAGAAAAAGGCTGCGGAACGCTTGGGCCTGCCCGTATCCACCTTTGCCATGATGGCCAAACGAGAAATGGAACAAAATGCAGACTAAATTTATCGATGTAGAACTGTTATTGCGCAAATAGGCAAAAAAGGATACAATTTACCATAAAGGAAAGGGGCTGGACAACGATGATCACTGTACTGGAGCAGGCAAGGCAGGCGCGGGAAGCGGCCGCTGGGATGGGCTTGCTGGATACTGCACAGAAAAATGAGATGCTCAAAGCAATGGCAAGGGCCTTGATAGAGGGGCAGGAGGAGATCCTGCAAGCCAATGCCGAGGATCTGGCGCATGCGAAAGAAAATGGGGTAAGACAGGTGATGATGGATCGCCTGGCATTGACGAGCCAGCGCATTGCGGATATGGCTGTGGGTGTGGAACAGGTAGCAGCGCTGCCGGATCCTGTAGGGCTGACGCTGGAGATGATAGAGCGCCCCAACGGACTGAAGATAGAAAAGAGATCCGTACCGATGGGCGTCGTAGGGATCATTTTTGAGGCCAGGCCCAATGTAACGGCGGATGCCATTGCACTTTGCGTAAAAAGCGGGAATGCTTGTGTGCTGCGCGGCGGAAAAGAAGCTTTTTTGAGCAACTGTAAAATCGCGGAGATTATGGCGGGCGCGGCGCAGAGATGTGGTATGCCAGCAGGCGCTGTACAGCTGATTCAGGATACGTCCAGGCAGTCTGCAATGGAGATGATGCGCTGCAACGGGTATATTGATGTGCTTATCCCAAGGGGAGGTGCCGGGCTGATTCGCTCTGTCGTGGAAAATGCCAGCGTACCAGTGATTGAGACAGGGGTAGGAAACTGCCATGTATATGTAGACAAAGCAGCAGATTTGGAGATGGCGTCAAAGATTGTAATCAACGGAAAATGCCAGCGCCCATCGGTTTGCAATGCTGTTGAAACGCTATTGGTGCATAAGGACATCGCAGATGCATTTTTGCCGGATATGGCGAAGATGCTGATAGAAATGGGTGTGGCGTTGCGTGGGTGTGATCGCTGCCTTGCGCTTGTGCCAGAGATGAACGCGGCGACGGAAGAGGATTATGCTACGGAATTCAACGACCTGATCTTAGCGGTAAAGGTAGTTGACGCGTTAGACGATGCCATTGCTCATATTGCAAAATATGGTACGGGACACAGTGAATGCATTGTGACAAAGGATCAGGCTGCGGCAGAAAAATTCCAAAAAGAAGTGAATGCGGCCGCCGTGTATGCCAATGCTTCAACACGCTTTACCGATGGTTTTGAGTTCGGATTTGGAGCAGAGATCGGCATCAGCACGCAAAAGCTTCATGCCAGGGGGCCCATGGGCCTGCCGGCGCTTACGAGCTATAAATACGTTGTGACCGGCGATGGACAAGTTCGCGGATAAACGGGGGAAGCGGCTTGATCATTTTAGGACTAGACCCGGGCCTTGCCATTTTGGGATATGGGGTCATTGAGGTTTTGCCGGGGAAAAAGATGCGCGCCGTGGATTATGGCTGCGTGTTTACCGAAGCGCATACGCCATTGCCGGACAGATTGATGAAAATATCCGACGGGATTGCTATGCTGTTTGAAACGTATCGGCCGGATGCTGTTTCCATGGAGGAATTGTTTTTTGCGAAAAATGTGAAAACAGGAATCATGGTGGCGCAGGCAAGGGGCGTGGCACTGGAAGGGTGCGCGAGGCGTACCAAGGAATTGTATGAATATACGCCGCTTCAGGTAAAGCAGGCGGTCGTAGGATACGGGCGTGCAGAAAAGCAGCAGGTGCAGTTTATGGTAAAGACACTGTTGCAGCTGCGTGAAATTCCAAAGCCGGACGATGCGGCGGATGCGCTGGCCATTGCGATTTGCCATGCCAATTCCTGCCGGATGCCGCAGAATTTTAAGATAGAATAAATACAGGAGCTAAAAGAACCGATGTATGCTTTTATACAGGGAACGGTAGAAGATATTGCGCAGGATAGGGTCAGCGTAAACTGTGGCGGGGTAGGATATGAGATTTTGGCCAACCAGCGTACCATTGGCCAATGTGCTGTGGGAAAAGACACGCGGTTTTATACCTATCTATCAGTACGCGAGGATGCGATGGTGCTGTATGGTTTTTTGCATAAGGACGAGAAAGAAATGTTCTTGCGGCTTATCAGCGTTTCGGGCATCGGACCAAAGGTAGGGCTATCCATCCTTTCTACCCTGACAGCTCAACAAGCAGCTATTGCCATTGTTTCTGGAGACGATAAGGTGCTGAGCAAAGTGCCGGGCATTGGTAAAAAGACGGCGCAGCGCCTGGTGCTGGAACTCAAAGGAACCATTGAAAACCAAGCTCTGATTGGGAAGATACCGGAGACAGGCCCTGCTGGTGACGAAAAGCAGGTTACAGACGCCATTGCGATTTTAACGGCCATGGGCTTTGCACCGTCTGATGCGGCGGCGGCCGTGGCGCTGATTCAGGCGGAGGGCGGTACTGCTGAGGAGATGGCTGTGGCAGCGCTGAGAAAATTGGATCGCATGAAGTAAGGAGCAGCATATGGACGAAGATAGGATCTTAACATCGACCATGCGAAGCGAGGATATCGAGATCGACCAATCGCTGAGACCAAAGAGCATGGACGAATACATTGGACAGGAAAAGGTAAAAGAACAGCTGAAAATCTTTATCCAGGCTGCCAAAAACAGGGGCGAGGCATTGGATCATGTATTGTTTTATGGCCCGCCGGGCCTGGGAAAAACAACGCTGGCTTCCATCATCGCCAATGAAATGGGCGTTAATATGCGGCAAACGACAGGGCCGGCGTTTGAGCATCAGGGCGACCTAGCAAGCGTGCTTTCCAACCTCCAAGAAGGAGATGTGTTGTTTATCGATGAAATTCACCGGCTAAACAATGTAGTGGAGGAAAAGCTTTATACTGCCATGGAGGATTTTACGCTGGATATCATCATTGGCAAGGGGCCGAGCGCGCAGACAATGCGTTTGCCGCTTAATCCATTTACCCTGGTAGGCGCTACGACGCGGGCGGGCATGCTATCTAGCCCGCTGAGGGATCGGTTTGGCGTAATCAACCGATTGGAGCTTTACAATGATGAGGAATTGCAGCGCATTGTGGAACGGAGTGCCAGGATCATGAAGGTGAGCATCGAACCACAGGGCGCTAGGGAGATTGCCCGCAGGAGCAGGGGAACGCCGCGCATTGCAAACCGTCTGCTACGCCGTGTACGTGACTATGCAGAGATCAAGGCAGGCGGCGTTATCACGCGAGAGGTGGCAGATCAGGCGCTGCATTTGCTGGAAGTTGACGAGTTAGGATTGGATCAGACGGACCGCAATATTTTGGAAGCGATTGTCTATAAATTCAATGGAGGCCCGGTGGGGCTGGAAACCTTGGCCGCGACGACGGGAGAGGAATCCGTAACCATTGAAGATGTATACGAGCCGTTTTTGCTTCAGCTCGGTTTTCTGCAAAAGACACCGCGCGGCCGCGTGGCTACGGCTTTGGCCTATAAGCACTTGGGGGCCGAGGTACCGGATTCCTTACAGCAGGGACCCAAACAGACTTCGCTATTGGAAAATGAATAACAGAAGGGAAAACAGACCAGACGGTCTGTTTTTTCAAGACGAGGAGATAAAAATGGATCGTGGACTGAAAACATCGGATTATCGGTATGATCTGCCGGAAGAACTCATCGCACAGACGCCGCTAGCGCAAAGGGATCATTCCAGGCTGATGGTCGTTCCCAAACAGGGGCAGTTTGAGCATAAGATTTTTACGGATATTGAGGATTACCTTTTACCGGGAGATGTGCTGGTCGTCAATGAAACGGCGGTTTTACCGGCAAGACTACTTGGCCTTAGGGAAAGTACGGGTGCACATATTGAGGTGCTCTTGTTAAAGCAAGTGGGCGAAGACCGATGGGAAACATTGGTGCGCCCCGGCCGCAGGGTCAAGGAAGGAGAATGGCTGAGTTTTGGCGAAGGCAAGCTGCGTGCGTTTGTGGAAAAACGTACGGAGGCCGGCGGCAGAGTACTGAAATTTATATATGACGGCATTTTTATGGAGGTATTGGATGCGTTGGGTCAAATGCCATTGCCTCCCTATATCCATGAAAAATTGGAGGACGGCGCCCGGTACCAGACCGTATACGCAAAGACCGTAGGCAGCGCCGCAGCGCCGACTGCGGGCCTGCATTTTACGCCAGAACTACTGGATCGTCTTCAGGCAAAGGGCGTAAAGCTGGAAAAGGTGTTGCTGCATGTAGGTCTTGGCACTTTCCGTCCGGTAAGTGTGGAGAATGTACAGGAGCATGTGATGCATTCGGAGTATTTTGAGATCACACAGCCGGTGGTAGATAGCATAAGCCAAGCTAAAAAAGAGGGGCATCGCGTCTTTGCTGTAGGAACAACCAGCGTGCGTGTACTGGAAACAGCGGCCAGCGAGGGCACATTGAAAGCCCAGAGCGGCTGGACAGATATTTTTATCTATCCTGGGTTTGAGTTTCGCGTTGTAGACGCGCTGATTACCAATTTCCACTTACCGGAATCCACATTGATGATGCTGGTCAGCGCCTTTGCAGGAAGGGAGCGTATTTTGCAGGCCTATCAGGAGGCAGTGAACCAAAGATACCGTTTCTTTAGCTTTGGGGATGCTATGCTACTACTATAAGGGGTAGATTAAAAAGATAGGTAAACTTCTTGTTTGTATTGCGTATGGATGGTAGCTAAAACCCGATGATGGGTATCGACATAATAAACAAAAATGTAAAGAAATGGACAGAAAATAGGTTGCTGTTTTGTGTAAAGATGGAAAATCATAAGTTTACATTATCTATTGTGGATTATGCTGTATAGCAAATTTATAATAGGCTGCAAAAAGTAAATTGTATACAAAGTATAGGATAAGTTCGAACGTCTATAAAGCGTAAAGTTTCGTTTTATGCCGCTGTACAATGCAATGTAAACTGGTGATATTTCTGAAAAGAATTGTAGCGTTTTGGCAAGCTGTACATCACATAAATCATTTCTCATCTATTAAAAAGCGGACAGGTCGATATCTTTAATATGTGGATAAAGGAAAAGGGGCAGATAATTTCTGCCCCTTTAAATTGAGTTTGCTTACAGGGTAAGGGAAGGCGCCGTATATGTACGGGCACCGAGCTCTTGATCCAGCATATACAACCCTTTGGCGTCTGTACCGAATAGCTCCATCTTTTTGATGAGATCTGTTGCATTGGTTTCTTCTTCACCCTGCTCCTTGACAAACCAATCCAAAAACTGTACCGTTCTAAAATCCTTTGCCTCAGCAGCGGCATCATAGATTGTATGTATCAACTCGGTTACATACTGCTCGTGTTTCAAGGCAGCTTTCAATGGGTCTATATTCTCTTTCAAGCCAGATACATCTGGTTTATCAATTGCTTCAAAGGTGATTGGCAGATCATTGTTTTGCATGTACTTGACAAACAACATGGCATGATCGCGTTCTTCCTGTGCCTGTACTTGGTACCAGTTTGCAAAGCCATCCAACCCTTTATCGTCATAAAAATTGGAAAAGCTCAAATACAAGTAAGCAGAATAGAACTCCTTGTTGATCTGCGTATTCAGCAGCTTGGCAACTTTTTCATTCAACATATCCAACAACTCCTTTTTGCTGAAAACCGAGTTTTTAATTTACTCTTGGTTTTGGTTAGTTTAATCATACTTATTATAGAATATTCTGGTATAAAATACAAATCAAGACTCGTCGCCGGAATTTAAAGAAATCTCAATATATTTGGCATAATATACATAATAGAAATAAAGATGATTTACATTCTTTAAGGTTGAAAGATAATTGACAATTCATTGGGTTTTTGCGCAAGATAAGTATACAATAATATGAAATTTATCTTAAAATAGAAATGGAATAGAAATTCATATTTACATTTCAAATCAATGCAAACCATTCAATGCCTACGATGAGAACGATCAAGAGATTTGAACAGAACAGATAAACATGATATTATATAAATTCAACTGTGGTTGAGAGATTATAAACCTTATAATCAAATCCAATCAAATCAAGGAGATCAACATGGCAATTTCCTATACATTGGTGCATCAGGATAAGCATACGGGCGCGCGTGCCGGCATTTTGCATACACCGCACGGCGATATTCCAACACCGGTCTATATGCCGGTTGGCACGCAAGCGACGGTAAAGGCGATAACGCCGCAGGAGCTTTGGGATATGGGGGCTCGTATTATTTTAAGCAATACCTATCATTTGGCGATGAGGCCCGGAAGCGGCTTGATCCAAGAGGCGGGCGGATTGCATGAATTTATGCGGTGGCCTGGCGCTGTGCTGACGGATAGCGGCGGTTTCCAAGTATTTTCGTTATCCGGAACAAGAAAAGTTACTGAAGAAGGGGTTGAGTTCCGATCGCATATTGATGGGAGCAAACATTTTTTTACACCGGAAAGCGTGATGCAAACGGAAGAAGAATTAGGCGCGGACATCATCATGGCGTTTGACGAATGCGCGCACCATGATGTGGATAAAAAATATGCGATGGCTGCGATGCGCCGAACGCATAATTGGGCAGAGCGATGCAAAAAGGCGCATAGCAATACGGAAAAGCAATCCTTATTTGGCATTGTGCAAGGCGGTATGTTTGAAGATCTAAGGGCCATTAGCGCAAAAACCATCGATGCGATGGATTTTCCGGGCAACGCAATTGGAGGATTGAGCGTAGGAGAGGAAAAACCGGTGATGTATCGGTTATTAGAGGTAACAACACCGCTTTTGGCCCCTGAAAAACCTCGCTACTTAATGGGCGTAGGAAGCCCGGACTGCCTGATTCAGGGCGTTTTGCGCGGGGTGGACATGTTTGACTGTGTGATGCAGACAAGAATGGGAAGAACGGGCGCTGCATTTACCAGGAAAAAGCGCATCAATTTGCGTAATGCCAAATATGCGCGTGATTTTTCACCGATAGAGGAATCTTGCCAATGCCCCGCATGTAAGGCAGGGTTTACAAAAGCGTATATCCGTCATCTCATCTATGCGCAAGAAATTTTGGCAGCGCGATTGATCAGTATGCATAATGTTTACTTTACCATCGATTTGATGCGCCGAATGAGAGAGGCGATTTTGGAAGATCGTATGATGGAATTTGCGCAGGAAAACATGCCGGATGCTTGACGCCATTCTTTGTTTCATGTAGGATATGAATAGCTTGTTTATGGAGGAAAAAACATGGATCAGAACATAGGGACAATGATCACACAAATCCTGCCTTTGCTGCTGCTGATTACTGTGATTCTCTTTATTACCATCATGCCGCAGAGAAAGCGTGAGAAGCAGGTAAAGCAGATGCTGGAGGAGATGAAAAAGGGCGATTGGGTCCGTACCATCGGCGGCGTTGTGGGCAGGGTATATGCTGTAAAAGGAGAAAATGTGGTCTTGGAAACCGGCCCTGATAAGGTAAAAGTGACCTTTACCAAGGGTGCGATTGCTACGGTCGGCGACGCTGAGGTTGAGGCAGACGGCCTGGCTGAGTCCGATATTAAAATGGCGACAAAGGACGGCAAAAAAGAGAAATAATCTTGACGTATAACCATAGGATTATCCCGGAGAACTCTCCGGGATAACTGCTATACAATGCATACTTGCACTTAGGGGCTGAAGGACCTGAAAGTGCCAGAATAAATCTAAAAGAAAGAAGGAGCAAGAGGACATGAATAACTTTACGTATTCTATTCCTACCACTGTGTTCTTCGGAAAAGGACAGGTGGAGAACCTGCCGGGCGCCATCAAGCAGTACGGCAAAAAGGTATTGATGGTATACGGCGGCGGCAGCATCAAAAAGATGGGCCTGTATGACAAGATCGTTTCTTTGTTCAAAGAAAACGGGATCGAGTGGGTAGAGCTCAACGGAGTAGAGCCCAATCCGCGTGTTACCTCGGTCAACAAAGGGGTTCAACTTTGTCGTGAAAATGGCGTTGAGGCCGTCTTGGCAGTGGGCGGCGGCAGCACGATCGATTGTTCCAAGGTCATTGCGGCGAGCGTAGCCTATCCTGGCGATGCTTGGGATATCGTAATTGGCAAGGCGGAAATCACGAAGGTTCTGCCGGTATTCAGCGTTTTGACCCTCTCTGCTACCGGCTCTGAAATGGATCCGACGGCGGTTATCTCCAATATGGAAACAAACGACAAAGAAGCAGTGGCCAATCCTGGCATGCTCCCCAAAGCCTCTGTATTGGACCCGAGCTATACTTTCTCCGTTTCCAAGTACCAGACGGCGGCGGGTACGGCGGATATCATGAGCCATATCTTTGAAGTATATTTCAGCCGTGTGAAAGATGCATACATGCAAGACCGCATGGCGGAAGCTTTGCTGAAGACCTGTATCAAATATGGGATCATTGCTGTTAACGAACCGGATAACTACGAAGCGCGCGCCAACCTGATGTGGAGTTCCTCTTGGGCCATCAATGGTTTGCTGACCATGGGCAAAGAGGTGGCTTGGACGGTTCATGGCATTGAGCATGAGTTGAGCGCATACTACGATATTACCCATGGTGTAGGGCTTGCAATCCTGACGCCGGCATGGATGGAATATGTGCTGAGCGATGAGACGGTTGATAAGTTTGCAGAATACGGTGTCAATGTATGGGATATCGATAAGAGCTTGGATAAATATGAGATTGCCCACAAAGCAATCGACAAGACCAGGGAGTACTTCAAGCTGATGGGTATCCCCTCCTCCTTGAGCGAGCTGGGCATTGGCGAAGAAAACTTCGAGATCATGGCAGAAAAATCTGCTCGTGGTTTGGATGCTGCCTATGTACCTCTGAAAAAAGAGGATATCATCAAGATCTATAAAGCTTGTCTATAAAAGCGAAAAAGGGAGGCCCGGTTGGGCCTCTTTTTTTATCGAATTTTACAATAGACGCTTTTTTATCATATATATCCTTGCCATCACATACCATTTACCAGAGAGTGCGAGGTGAGATAAATGGCAAAAAAGGTTAAAAAACAAAAGAGGACCGGTGGGGAAAAAAGTGCCTCATTGGCTGGAAATGCAGCGCAGATTCTAAAGGGATGCATCGGGGGGATCATCTTCACAATTGCGGCGGTTTTAATATTTGCATACCTGTTGAAATCCATGTCCTTATCGGACGGTGTGATTGCGCCTGTAAATGAGGGAATCAAAATGATTGCTGTTCTGCTTACAGCTTATTTGGCAACAAAAAAAGCTGGCGGGCCTGCCTGGCTGATCGGCGCATTGAGCGGCGTGGTGTATATGGCACTTGGTTTCTTTGTTTTTTCGCTGCTGGATGGCGGTATGGGCATGTGGCAGATTTTGCTTTCGGATCTCCTCACCGGTCTATTGGTAGGGCTCATTGGGGGCGTTATTTTTCAAACGCTGCTAAGCAAGCCGAAACACACTAGCTACAAGAGAGCGTAAATACAAAAAGGATGGGAAGGGAGCCCATCCTTTTTTGTTATATTGACGGAAGATTCGCGAACCCATATAATAAATCAATAAGCATTATTTCTTTGGACGAGCCCAGGAGGTTGTGGGAATGAGAAAGCAAGGCATCGTCAGGCTGACTGTTTTTTTGGTCATTCTGGCCGTGATGTTCTATGTTTCGCTGTTTGGCGTTTCGTTTGGGGTAAAGGAGATTTTACCGATGGCAACCCAATTGAAACAAACCAAGCTGGGGCTGGATCTGACCGGTGGTTTTTCCGCTGTATATGAGGCCAGCGATGAGGGCATAGAGGATTTTGACAGCAAAATGGACGGAACGATCACCATTTTGCAAAAACGGTTGAGCGATAAAGGGATGACTGAGGCCACCGTTACCCGACAGGGGGATAGAGGCATCCGTGTTGAGATCCCATCTGCAGAGGAGGATCCATCCACCATCAGCGAATATTTGAGCTCCCCAGCCAAGCTGGAGTGGAAAGACGCCGATGGCAATGTTGTCGTGGAAGGAGAGCATGTTACCCAAGCTAAGGCGGGCAACATGGACGGGAAATGGGTGGTTTCCTTCAGCCTGGACAGTGAGGGGACCGCAGCATTTGCGGAGGCGACAGCAAACAACATAGGCAAGCAGCTTAGCATCTATGTGGATGACAAGCTCATTTCCAGCCCCACGGTGAATTCTGCGATCACTGGGGGCAGCGGGGTCATAGAGGGTAGCTTTACGGCCGAAAGCGCGCAGGAGCTAGCAACGCAGATAGAATCCGGTGCCCTGCCTTTGACGCTTCAAGAACAGGAAGTGCGTATGATCAGCGCGACGTTGGGCTATGATGCTCTAAGCAAGGGCGTAATTGCCGGCATCATTGGTATTGTGGTGATCATGCTATTCATGATCTTTATTTACAGGCTGCCCGGGTTGATGAGCTGCATTGCGCTTATGTTCTATATTATCATCATGTTCTTCTGCATTCTCACAATGCCTAAGGTACAGCTGACGTTGCCCGGTATTGCCGGTGTGCTATTGTCCATCGGTATGGCTGTAGACGCAAACGTCATTATCTTTGAGCGTATGAAGGAAGAGCTTCGGGCGGATAAATCAATCCATACAGCTGTGGAGAATGGATTTAAGAGGGCTTTTTCCGCTATACTGGATTCCAATGTTACCACGCTGATCGCGGCTGTTGTCCTAATGATCTTTGGTGTGGGCAGCATTCAAGGCTTTGCCTTTACGCTGGCCATTGGCATTGGCTGTTCTATGATTTCCGCTATCTTCATAACGCGTTTTCTACTTCGTCAGGTTGTAAAAATTGGCGTAAATAATAGAAAATGGCTTATAAAACAGTGAGGTGATGGCGATGAAGTTTTCCTTTGTAAAGCATAGCAAGAAATTCATGATTCTTTCGACTGCCATTATTCTCATTGGGATACTATGTGCCGTTTTTATGGGCGGATTTAACCTTGGCATTGATTTTACGGGCGGCTCGATTTTGACGGTAGACCTCAAGCAAACCTATGATATTGAGGATTTGCAAAATTGCGTATCCAACGCTGGAGAAAAAGGATTTACCGTTTTCAGACTGGATAAGTCGGGAGAAGGCACACAGGCCCAGATGAGAATACGGCCGCAAGCTGACGAAGCGGCGGATATTGCGCAGAGAGACACTATCATGGCGAAGATCCATGAGGTGTATCCGGAAGCTGAACTGACCAATGTAGAGCGTATTGGGGCGGTGGCCAGTGCATCACTGATTAAAAATGCGGTTCTCTCTGTAGCGATTGCCGGCGCGTTGATTCTGCTGTATATCTCAATTCGCTTTGAATTTCATTTTGGCGTATCCTCTATCATTTGTCTGTTGCATGATGTGTTGATCATGATGGCATTTGTATGCATTTTCCGCATGGAGATCAATAGTTCTTTTATTGCGGCCGTGCTGACGATCGTAGGATATAGCATCAACAACACCATTGTGGTGTTTGATAGGATGCGAGAAATAAGAAAGGCAGACCCTGCCATAGAGCTGGATGAATTGGTAGATAGCTCGTTACGGAAAACGCTGACGAGAAGCCTTTATACGTCTGCTACAACATTGGTTACCATTGTGATCCTGTTCATTTTGGGCCCGTCCTCAATCAAGGAATTTGCGTTCCCAATCATCGTCGGTTTGGCAGCAGGCACATATTCTAGTCTGTTTTTAGCGGCCCCAATGTGGGATATGATGGTTCGGCGGAGCAAAAAGGGGATAGAGGCTGCAGCTGTGCCGATGGATAAACAAGCCAAAAAAGCGGAGTACGAAAAAAACAAAAATAAAAAAGCGCAAAAAGCCAAGCGGAAGTAAACCAAACGATTGCTGGTTTGCGCCGGAAAGCCTTTCGGATGAACGAGAGGCTTTTCCTATATCCTAAGAAGGGAGGATGAAAGATGCTGACCTTTCGCGTGCCGAAGCACACAGAAGAGGAATTGGCGTGCATTACAAGGATTGCAAAGCATACGGGATTGACGCGCCAGGCCGCAGGCCTTTTATACAACAGAGGGATCCATGAGACGGAACAGGCGGATGCCTTTTTGCAGGGGAATGTGTTTCACGATCCATTTTTCTTAGAGCATATGGAGCAAGCGGTAGACTGCATTGAACAGGCACTGGCCGAGAAAAAGCATATCACGGTGTATGGGGATTATGATTGCGATGGCGTATGCAGCTGTGCTGTTTTGGCGCCTATGCTGGCGCAGGCAGGGGCGGAGGTTAACATCGTTATCCCGGATAGAAAACAGGATGGATATGGGCTGAATGCAGAGGCTGTCAAGCGCATTGCACAGACAAGCGATCTGCTCATAACGGTGGATTGTGGCATCACAAACCTCAACGAGGCTGCCCTTGCAAAGCAGTTGGGATTGCAGCTGATTATAACGGATCACCATGAGCCGCTGGAGGAGCTGCCAGATGCCATAGTTATAAACCCGCACATTTCGCCGGATTATCCATTTCATATGCTTTGCGGGGCAGGCGTTGCATTTAAGCTTTGCCATGCGCTTTTTGGATTTGAACGAGCCGTGGAGGCCATTGATTTGGTGGCGATGGCAACGGTAGCGGATATTGTTCCTCTGCTGGATGAAAACCGATCCATTGTGAAAAAGGGATTAGAACGTATGAATCAACGGCCGCGATATGCCATTGAGGCACTGAGTAAAGTATGCGGATTACATGGGAAACAGATAGGATCCGGCAATATAGGATTTGGCTTCGGCCCGAGAATCAACGCAGCAGGAAGGCTGGGGGATGCAAAACGGGCGCTGCGCCTGCTTCTGGCTGAGGATAGGAAGACCGCGATGGAACTGGCCGTCGAGCTGGATGAAGAGAATCAGCGCAGGCAGCAGACGGAGCAGGAAATGCTCAAGCAGGCCTGTCAGCTGCTGGATGAATATGTGGACAGCCAACGCGTTGCCGTGGTGGCAAAGGAGGGCTGGCACAGCGGGGTAGCGGGCATTGTGGCTTCTAGACTGGTGGAGCTATATCAACGCCCGAGCGCTGTAATCTGTCTGGAAAATGGGGTAGCGACGGGTTCTGCCAGGGGCATTCCAGGTGTGCATATCTTTGAAGCGCTGGATGCATGCAGAGACCTGATGATTAAATATGGCGGACATGCTCAGGCAGGTGGGTTTTCCTTAAAGCAAGAAAACTTGCCGGCTTTTATGGAGAGATATAATGAGTTTTTTTGTACGCACTATCCGCTTTCTACCTGGGTTCCAACGGTGGATTGCGATGTATTGCTGACGCCGGAGGATGTAACGGTGCCTCTGGCAGAGAGCTTTTCTGCCATGGCGCCATTTGGCATGGGGAACCCCACACCAACCGCCCTATTTGAAAATGTACGGGTGATTTCTTCTGCTCCTTTAGGGAAAACGGGAGATCATGCCAAATATGTATTGGAGAAAGGCCAGCATACAGCGGAAATGATTGCTTTTCGCATTGCCGGTAAGGATATGCCGATGCCAAATCAAAGAATCGATGTTTCCGCTGTGCTGGAACTGGATGAGTTTCGGCAGGTAAAACGGGCCAAATGCCTATATAAGCAACATAGTATTCATGTAGAGGGCCTTGAGGATCTGGCAAACACGCTGGACTGCCAATTGATATTTGATCTAGCCAAAGCACTACCGTCCTTTTCTCCACGATTCCAGGATTACAGCGCATTTTACAAGGCGGCCCATGAACATCCATTTGGAACATATGTTTGCTGCCTAACGCCGTTTGCAGCAAACCGCCTTTTCAATCAGATTCGGGAGGATGGTTTGTCAGCGATTATCGATCTGTCCATATTGCATTATCCCCGAAATAAGCATCGAATGAATGCGCTGCTTGTGGGGGGCTGTGCATGGAGAAAAGAGCTCCCTGTGCTGGATGATGCACTGGAAATAAAATCGGCGGTTTCCAAAATGAGGCTGTGCCGAGAGGACTTGATTCGTGTATACTTACAGTGTAAGAAGATGGGTTCCGGCGCTATGGAGTTTCGTGAGCGATGTCATCGGCTTTCGCTTTCCGCCGGGGTGGAGCCTTACCAGGCGGCCGCAGCCCTAGCAATCTTTGAAGATCTGGCTTTTTTAAACTTTGAACAGAGTACTATGTGGGTAGATCCGCATCCTCAAAAGAGCGATTTGGGAGAAAGCAGCATTTATACAGCACTGCAAAAAGGGTGGTGATACGATGCAAGGACAAGAGATGACCAAAGAGTTGCTCGAACAGCAAAAACAGACCTTTGCGCCCTGGATGGCGCAGCTAAAGAAAACCTTGCCGGAAGATCAATATAATTTGGTAGATCGTGTGCTCGAATTTGCCGCGTGCGCGCACCATGGACAATTTAGAAAATCCGGAGAGCCATATATCACCCACCCCTGCGCCGTTGCCAAGATATTGATTGATTATGGCATGGACTATGAAACCATAGCCGCAGCGCTGCTGCACGATGTTGTGGAAGATACCGAGATGAGCCGGGAGGACATTACACAACGTTTTGGTGCTGTGGTAGCGCATTTGGTAGATGGCGTAACAAAGCTGGATAAGATCAATATGGTAAGCCGTCAGGAACGCCAGGCTGAGAGCTTGCGCAAGATGCTGATGGCTATGGTAAAGGATGTCCGGGTCATCATCATCAAATTGGCGGATAGGCTGCACAACATGCGCACGCTCTATGCGCTCAATGAAGAGAAACGAAGACGGATCGCGCAAGAGACACTGGATATTTATGCACCGATAGCACATCGGCTTGGGATATACGCCATACGTAGTGAGCTGGAGGATCTGGCCCTAAAATATCTGGAGCCGGAAAAATACGAGTATATTGTATCCGAAGTTGCCAAGCTGCGTCCCAGACAGGCAGATTTCTTGCAAAAGCAGATGGATTTTTTCAAAACGCAGCTCACGGAGATGGGCATTGAATGTGAGATCGAGGGACGGGAAAAGCACGTATACTCTATTTATAAAAAAATGGTAAATCAAGGCAGAGAGCCGAATGAGATTTATGACCTAATGGCGATGCGTATCATTGTGAATACCGTAAGGGATTGCTATGCGGCATTGGGTATGGTGCATACGTTGTATAAGCCCATTCCGGGCCGGTTTAAGGATTTTATTGCGATGCCAAAATCCAATATGTACCAATCCCTGCATACGACCGTTATCAATTCTGCCGGTATTTTGTTTGAGGTGCAGATTCGTACCTTTGAAATGCATCGAACCGCGGAATATGGCGTAGCGGCCCATTGGAAATATAAGGAAGGCAAAGAGGATAAAGATTTTGACGAGAAGATCGCATGGTTCCGCGATTTGAAAAATATTAAAGATGATGAGCCGGACCCAGAAGAAACCATCGATGTTACGCGTTTGGATATGTTTACTGACGAAGTCTTCGTTTTTACGCCAAAAGGAGAGGTTATCACGCTAAAGCGCGGCTCTACACCCATCGACTTTGCGTACAGAATTCACTCACGTGTAGGCGACACCTGCGTCGGCGCGAAGGTAAACGGACGTATTGTCCCGCTGGATACAGAACTGAATACAGGCGACGTGGTACAGATACAGACGCGCAAGGATGGCCATCCCAGCCGCGACTGGCTGCTGATTGCAAAAACCAACAACGCGAAGAATCGGATAAGAGGCTGGTTCAAGCGCGAGATGAAGGATGAGAACATCGCAAAAGGGAAGGAGATGCTGGAAAAAGAGGCCAAACGGCAGGGGTTTGACCTATACAAGGATCTCTTTATCTCTGAATGGTTGGAACCGATCTTCAAGCGTTATACCTTTCATGAGCTGGATGACCTATATGCTGCGGTAGGATGCGGCGGTGTATCGACCAACCAGATATTACAACGCTTGATCGAGGAATGCCAGAAAAAGCATAAGCAGGAACGCAAGGCGGAGCTTTTGGAAAAGGCCAAACAAGCAGCGCACAGAGCAAACCAGAGTGCCAGGACGCCTTCGCATGGCGTAATTGTAAAAGGCCAAGAAAATATGTTGGTTCGTATGGCACACTGCTGTAGGCCCGTGCCGGGAGATCCTATTGTGGGCTTTATCACCAGAGGGCGCGGCGTAAGCATACATCGGGCTGACTGCTCCAATCTTTTAAGCTTGATAGACCAAGGAGACGATCGGATCATCGAAGTGGCCTGGGCAGAGGAATCTCCGGAAGGGTATCGCGCTTGCTTAAGCGTTATTACGCTGGACAAAACGGGTGTTATGGCGGAGATGACGCAGATCCTTTCCAGCATGGGTGTGCCTATTACCAGCGTTCAGGGGCATAGGGGAAAGAACAAGGTATTTCACACGGAATTTGAAATCATGATACAAGACATTGATCAGCTGGAACGCATCATCAAGCAATTTCAAAAGATGCCGTATGTCATTGAAGCCTATCGGGGGACGATGTAACGATGAGAGCAGTATTGCAAAGGGTAACCGAAGCGGGGGTTTGCGTAGCGGGGAAAACGGTGGGACGTATCGGCCCCGGCTTGGTTGTGCTGCTGGGCGTAGAGCAGGGCGATACGGAATCAGATGCTGCGTACGTGGCGCAAAAGATTGCGAATTTGCGGATATTTTCCGATGAAAAAGATAGAATGAATCTTTCTGTGCAGCAAACTGGAGGCAGCGTTTTGATGGTTTCTCAGTTTACGCTGATGGCCGATGCCAGAAAGGGACGCAGACCGGGTTTTACACAGGCAGAAACGCCGGAACGTGCGGATGAGCTATATAGAAAGACCTGCGATTTGCTAAAACAGATGGGCCTATGCGTAGAAACGGGTCAGTTTCAGACGCATATGCAAGTTCATCTTGTCAATGACGGCCCTGTAACCCTTTTGCTGGATAGCAAAAAACTCTTTTGATGGTGGGAAGCATTTTGTTTGCAATAGAGACAAAAGATGAATATATGAGAAATGAATTGGCCGAAGAAATTCGTATGTTTGCCGCGGAAGAAGATGCCGATATTGTTGTAAAGCATTGCGCAGAGCCTTTGCAGGGGTATATGCGGCATACTGTGAAAGTAACCATGGGGGATAAGCAGACCAGCGCGCAAATAGAGGGAGCGGCGCTCGACGAACAGCCAATGATCAAAAAGCGTTTGGATAAACGGGCGGCAAAGCTGGCAGTCTACCAATGTATGGTGCAGCTTACGGGAAGGACACAGCCTTGGGGCAGCTTGACGGGCGTAAGACCAGTCAATCTTTTGCGGCAGCTGGAGGCAGAAGGGGCGCGGGATCAGTTTGTAGAGATGCTTGGAGTGCATCCGGAAAAAGCACAACTGGCAGAAAGCATTATCGAAAGGCAGGATGCGATGATGCGGGAAACGGATCAGAGCAGCCTTTGTATCTATGTGGGCATCCCCTTTTGTATCACGCGCTGCTCGTACTGCTCTTTTCCTGCCGTGGTCGCCAAAAAAGGGCAGAGAGAATCGTATGTAGCTGCACTCCTCCAAGAAATCGAGGCTGCGGGAGAGATGATTCGCCGACAGCATAAGAGCATCTGCGCTGTGTACATGGGTGGCGGCACGCCTACGGCATTGACAGACCAACAGATGCGGTGTGTGATGGAAGCGATGCAAAGGGCCTTTGGCACAGGATATGAATATACGCTGGAGGCCGGCCGGCCGGACACGATTACAAGAGAAAAGCTGGGCATAGCAAGGATGTATGGGGTAAACAGGCTGTGCATCAATCCGCAGACAATGCAAAATAAGACTTTGGAGCGCATTGGACGCAGGCATACGGCAGAGGACATTGAAGCATGCTATGCATTGGCAAGGCAAGAAGGCTTTACACATATCAATGCAGACCTAATTGCGGGCCTTCCGGGAGAAACGGAGGAGGATTTTGCCGATACGCTGAAAAGGGTAGAACACCTGGCTCCCTCATCGCTAACCTGCCATACATTGGCATTGAAGAGAGGGAGCAAGCTCATAGAGGATCATTATGCGCATGGAAATGCGGACACGGTATCGCGCATGGTGGATATGGCCAGAGAAAAAGCGGCGGAGATGGGCATGGGGCCGTATTATTTGTATCGCCAAAAGCATATGGCCGGCAATTTGGAAAATGTGGGGTATGCGAAAACGGGTGACGCCTGTTTGTATAATGTGGCCATGATGGATGAAATGCTGGACGTAGTTGGGCTCGGTGTAGGTGCCGTTGGCAAGCGCATCATAGGGAACAAGATTCAGCGCCAGCCAAATCCACGGGATATCGGCGTGTATTTGGAGCGTATACATACGATCTGTGAGCAAAAAGCTGCGTTTTTCCATGGTTGACAGCAGGGGAGAGCGCTGAGTATAATAAATCATCGCGTAGATGGGAAAAAGTAACAAGCCAAGGCCTTTTTCAGGGAGAGCAGCCGCGACTGAAAGCTGCTTATCGGCCTGTTTGCCAAAGACACTCCCGGAGCTGCTCAGAAATGAGACGTATCGCCTGCGTTAAAGGTGAAAAGTGGAACAATTTTTTGTTCAACAAGGGTGGCACCGCGGGCTTAGCTTCGTCCCTTACCGTGACCATCTTTTTTTATTTGGAGGAGGCGTTTGCATGAAATATACTGCGCTGAAAGGCACAAAAGACGTGTTGCCCGGCGAAAGCCATCTCTGGCAGTCGTTGGAATACAATATCCGTTTTTTAACGTCGCTGTATGGATTTCGGGAGATTCGTACGCCCGTAATTGAGCATACGGAGCTATTTTTGCGCGGCGTCGGCGATACGACGGACATTGTACAGAAGGAAACTTATACCTTTGACGACCGCGGAGGCCGCAGCATTACCTTAAAGCCGGAAGGCACAGGCGGAGCGGTTCGTGCTTTTGTAGAGGCAGGCCTGTTCAACGAACCGCAGCCGACCAAGATGTATTATCTAAACTGTCCTGTGTTTCGGTATGAAAAGCCGCAGGCCGGCCGGCTGCGCGAGCATCACCAGTTCGGCGTGGAGGTATTTGGCTCTGCATCGCCGTATACAGATGCAGAGGTGATTTCCTTGGCCCTAGCGCTGTTTCAGACGCTGGGCTTGGAGGGGCTGATTGTTCATATCAACAGCATTGGGTGCCCGAATTGCCGCCCGGAATATCAGAAAAAGCTAAAGGAATATTTTGCGCCTCATATCAAGGAGATGTGCAAGGACTGTCAAGATCGATTTGAACGCAATCCGCTTAGGCTTTTGGACTGTAAAGAAGAAAAATGCAAGTCCATCGCGCAGGGAGCACCCCGGATGATCGACTGCCTTTGCGAGGAATGCCAGACACACTTTGATCAATTGCAGGGGGCGTTGAAAACGCTGCATATCCCGTATGAGATCGATCCTGGAATCGTACGCGGATTGGATTATTATACGAAGACCGTCTTTGAAGTAATTTCTAACAAAATTGGCGCTCAGGGTACCATTTGTGGCGGCGGACGGTACGATGGCCTGGTAGAAACCTTGGGCGGCCCAAAAACGCAGGGCATCGGTTTCGGCATCGGAATGGAGCGGCTATTGCTTGTGATGCAATCACAAGGACTGGTGCCGCCAGTGCCCGCTAGATGCGATGTATTCGTCAACACATTTGGGAATACAGAGCGCGCTTTGGAGATCTGCACGCTGCTGCGTGCCCGCGGCGTGAAAGCGGATTTTGATCCCAATGGGCGAAGCATGAAGAGCAGTATGCGCTATGCAGAAAAGCTAGGGCCCGCGTGTATCTTGTTTGAAGGAGAGGATGAACGGGCCAAGGGAGAAGTGCAGATTCGTGCGATGGTGGACGGAGAACAGAAAGCGTATCCGTTTGAGGAAGCTCTGGACAGACTGCAAAAAATATTGGCTCAATTTACCTGGGCATAAACGGAGGAGACAGCATGAAAACAGATATGATGGGAAACTGGAGCCGCGACTGCTTATGCGCGCAGCTGACAGAACAAAATGTGGGGCAGGAGGTTACCGTGATGGGCTGGGTGGATACCCGGCGTGATTTGGGCGGCCTCATCTTCATCGATGTCCGCGATACAAGCGGCGTTATGCAGTGCGTATTCGACTCGGCAGAGTATAAGGACTTTGCAAAGGTGGAAAGCCTGCGCAATGAATATGTCGTAGCGATCCGCGGCAAAGTATTGCTGCGGGATGAAGAGACGATCAATCCCAATATTGCAACGGGTACCATTGAGGTTAGGGCGACGGATCTAAAGATTCTATCCGCTGCCAAAACGCCGCCGTTTTATATCGAGGATGGCGTAAACGTACGCGAAGAGTTGCGCTTAAAATATCGGTATCTGGATCTTAGGCGTCCTGAAATGCAGGCAAAGATGAAAATGCGTCATCAAGTGATGCAACTGGTACGCAATTATTTTTCCGAAAACGGCTTTTTGGAAATTGAAACTCCAATGCTTGCCAAAAGTACGCCAGAGGGTGCACGTGAGTATCTGGTGCCGAGCCGTATTCAGCCGCACAAGTTCTATGCGCTGCCGCAGTCTCCCCAGATGTTTAAGCAGCTGTTGATGGTTTCCGGTTTGGACAGATATTTTCAGATTGTTCGCTGCTTTAGGGATGAAGATTTGCGCGCTGATCGACAGCCGGAATTTACGCAGATCGATCTGGAAATGTCTTTTGTATCGCCGGACGATGTGATGAGCGTAAATGAAAAGCTAGTGCAGAAGATATTCCAAGAAACCTGGGGGATGGATCTGCCCGTGCCTTTCCGCCGACTGACCTATCGGGAAGCTATGGATCGTTTTGGTTCGGATAAGCCGGATACCCGCTTTGGCTTGGAGCTTTGCGAAATCAGCGACCTGGTTGCAAACACCAATTTCAAGGTATTTGCGAGCATTGTAAAAAATGGCGGTACCGTACGTGGCATCAATGTAAAGGGCGGCGTTGATAAATTTGCCCGCCGTGAGCTGGATGCGCTGGTAGAATATGTAAAGCAATACGGAGCTAAGGGCATGGCATGGATTTCCGTAAAGGAAAATGAGCTGCAAAGCCCCATTGTAAAATTCTTTACGGAAGAAGAGACCAAGGCGATCTTGGATCGTATGGGTGCCGAGGTCGGCGATGTTTTAATGTTTGTTTCTGACGTAAATGAGGATGTTGTATTCGATGCGCTAGGGCATCTGCGCCTGCATCTGGGTGAAAAGCTTGGTTTGATCGATCACGACAAGCTGGATGTGCTTTGGGTCACGGAGTTCCCGCTGCTAGAGTACAGCGCAGAGGAAAAACGCTTTGTTGCAAAGCATCATCCTTTCACCATGCCGATGGATGAGGACATACAGTATCTGGATTCTGACCCTGGCCGAGTGAGAGCCAAGGCTTACGATCTTGTAATCAACGGTATGGAGGCAGGCGGCGGCAGCTGCCGTATCTACAATCCGGACCTTCAAGCCAAGATGTTTGATGTGCTGGGATTGAGCCATGAAGAAGCGCAGGATAAATTTGGCTTCTTGATCGAGGGATTTCAGTACGGTACGCCGCCGCATGGCGGTATGGCCTATGGCCTAGACCGTCTGGTGATGATTTTGACAAAGAGCAAGTCCATCCGTGATGTCATCGCTTTCCCGAAAGTGCAGTCCGGTACGTGTCCGCTGACTGGTGCTCCGTATTATGTAGAGCAAAAGCAGTTGGATGAACTGCATATCGAAACAACGCAGGAAGAAGAGGCTTAAATTGGAATGCATGCAGGATAGAACTGCGCTGCTGCTCGGGGATAGTGCGGTAGCGCAGCTGTCCAAAGCACATGTGATGGTAATTGGTTTGGGTGGCGTTGGCGGCACGGCAGCGGAAGCGCTGTGCCGCAGCGGCGTTGGCAAGCTTACGCTGGTAGATGGGGATCAAGTAGCAGTTTCCAACTTAAATCGTCAGATTGTAGCTGTTCGAAGTACCGTGGGTTGGCCCAAAGCGACGGCGATGAAAAAAAGGTTGGAAGAGATCCAACCCGAGGCATTGCTGACTGCGGAGGACTGTAATTTTACCGAACAGACCTCCGAAAGGCTGCTAGCCTTGCAGCCGGATTTTATCATAGATGCAATCGATAGTATGGCAGACAAGCTGTGTCTAATTGTAAAATGCCACCAGAAGGGCCTTTCCATTATTTCTGCAACGGGGGCCGGGAACCGGATGGATCTCCAGAAATTAAAACTAGCGGATGTATTTGATACGCAGGGAGATCCTGTTTGCCGCATATTGCGGAGAGAGCTGAGAAAACAGGATGTTAAACACCATATGGTGGTATACTCGCAAGAAACGCCGATGCGGAAGGGCAGGCCTACGGGAAGCATGATGTTTGTTCCGTCCGCGATGGGGCTTCTGCTGGCCCAGCATGTTGTGAGTTGTCTAAAATCGAGGGATGACGCATGAAAGAGATAGGAACTGTCGTACGGCTTGAACAAAACAAAGCGCTTGTATTGTTTGAAAGGTCGTCTGCATGCCAGAGCTGCGGTAGATGCCAGCGTGCAGAGGGTGCGCATATGCAGGTTTGGCTTCCCAATACAAAGCAGGCGGAGGTAGGGGATAAGGTCTGTGTAGAATTGGGCGCTAGGGGCATGCTGCGCGCTACTTGGCTGGCGTACATTTTTCCGCTTGTGATGTTGTTTGTAGGCGTGGCGGCCGGTTATTTTCTAGCGCCAGAAAACAGCCGAGACATCATCGCTGCGTTTGCCGGGCTTGCGGGCGCCGGGCTTGCTTATATTTTGCTAAAGATAAACAATAAAAGATTTGAAAAAGATGCCGCTTTGCAGCCACAGATGAGGGAAATTGTCAAATAAACGTTTGCTTGGCAAAAGCGAAAGTCTTAAAAATAATTTTGAGAGGGGCAATGAGATGCTACATTACGAAAGAATCAAGCAGGTAGACCAGGAGATCTACAAGGTGTTTGAACAAGAACTCAATCGCCAGCAGACACACTTAGAGTTGATTGCAAGCGAAAACTTCGTGGACGAAGCGGTATTAGAGGCATCCGGTTCGATTTTGACCAACAAGTATGCTGAGGGGTATCCGGGACGGCGTTACTATGGCGGATGCGAATTTGTGGATATTGCAGAGAACCTTGCCATTGAGCGCGCAAAGAAGTTATTTGGCGCAGAGCATGTCAATGTACAGCCCCACAGTGGTTCCCAAGCGAACGCGGCAGTGTATTTTGCGATGCTGCAGCCGGGCGATACAATTTTGGGGATGAGCCTGGATCATGGTGGGCATTTGACCCATGGCAGCCCGGTAAACTTTTCTGGGAAAACATACCATTTTGTTTCCTATGGTGTATCGAAGGAAACGGGCTACATTGATTACGAACAGGTACGCGAGCAGGCGCTCAAACATAAGCCGAAAATGATTGTTGCAGGTTATTCTGCCTATACGCGTATTTTGGACTTTGAAAAATTCCGCCAGATCGCAGACGAGGTAGGCGCTTATTTGATGGTAGATATCGCCCATATTGCTGGTTTGGTAGCTACCGGTGTGCATCCCAGCCCGGTACCGTTGGCGGATTTTGTTACGACCACCACACACAAAACGCTGCGCGGCCCCAGGGGCGGTATGATCATGTGCAAAGAGCAATATGCAAAGCAGATCGATAAGGCGATATTCCCCGGTACACAGGGCGGCCCGTTGATGCATATCATTGCGGCCAAGGCAGTTGCGTTTGAATTGGCGTTGCAGCCTGAGTTTAAAACTTACTGCCAGCAGATTGTCAGCAATGCAAAAGCGCTGGCAGCGGCTTTGGTGGAAAATGGCATCCAGCTCGTATCCGGAGGTACCGATAACCACCTGATGCTCATTGATCTTAGGGGGACAGGAAAGACAGGCAAAGTGGCAGAAACACTCTTGCATTCGGCCAACATCACGACCAACAAAAATGCAATCCCCTTTGATCCTGAAAAACCGTTTGTCACGAGCGGCATCCGTATTGGAACGCCGGCTGTTACGACAAGGGGCATGAAAGAAGAGGATATGAAGACCATTGCTTTGTGCATTTCTGAGGTCATCAAACAGGGTGAACAAGCTGTGCCGCAGGTGAAGGAGAAGGTACTGGCGCTGTGTGAAAAGTATCCTTTGTATCAGGATTAAGAGTTCAAAAAGGGCATGTTGATATGCCCTTTTTTATTTTGCCGATCAAGTGAGTAAATGGACGAAAAACAGTGCAAAATAATGTTGACAAAATTCCTAGGATATGATATTTTCAAATCAATCTAGAGTAGAATAGTCGGATTTAGGGAGGGCGTAAGTGAAAATTTCTACCAAAGGGAGATACGGCCTCAAAGCCGTGATGGAAATCGCCAGACAAGCGGACAATGGGCATGTTTCTATGCGAGATTTATCACAGACAACGGGTATTTCGGCGTCTTATCTGGAACAATTGTTTAAAAAGCTAAGAGCAGCCGGTGTTTTGCGCTCGGTGCGCGGCGCACAGGGGGGCTATGCGCTGGCAAAGTCTACAGGCGAAATTACGGCCGGCGAAGTGCTCCGGGCCTTGGAAGGCTCAATGGCACCCACCGTATGTGCACAGAAGGAATATGTGGGATGCGCAGGCCGTGAATTTTGCATTGAGTCGTATCTATACCAGCGAATCCGGGAAAGTATAGACAACGTGATAGATGCCATCACATTGGCAGAGATGCTGGAGATAGAAAAGCAACAATCGTTACAGCGCCCCAAACATCTTTGCGGCGCTCGGGAGGGAATATGATGGAACAGAAGCACATTTATATGGACTATGCGGCAACAACCTATGTGAAGCCGGAAGTATTGGCGGAAATGACCCCGTATTTTACCGAGTATTTTGGCAACCCATCCAGCGTACATAGCTATGCAAGGGAAACCAAAAAGGCAATGGATCATGCCAGGGAGCAGATTGCGGAGGCCATTGGCGCGATGCCTAGTGAGATATTCTTTACCTCTGGGGCCACAGAAAGCGACAACTGGGCCATCAAAGGCATGGCGTATGCGCATCAAAAGAAAGGAAAACATATCATCACGACAAAAATAGAGCATCATGCTGTGCTTCATGCCTGCGAGGCATTGGAAAAAGAGGGCTTTCGCGTTACCTATTTGGATGTAGACGAATATGGCCTCGTAACGCCGGAACAAGTGAAACAAGCGATTTGTGATGATACGATTCTTGTATCCGTGATGTTTGCCAATAACGAAATTGGTACCATTGAACCAATTCGGGAAATAGGCGCAGTATGCAGAGAAAAAGGCGTGGTTTTTCATACCGATGCTGTCCAAGCCTTTGGAGCGATACCGATACAGGTAGATGAAATGAATATAGATATGCTGTCCATTACAGGGCATAAGCTCTATGGGCCAAAAGGAACCGGTGCGCTATATATACGCAAGGGTATCATTTTGAAAAACCTGATCGATGGGGGCGCGCAGGAACGCGGAAAAAGAGCAGGAACAGAGAACATTGCAGGCATTGTAGGCTTGGGTAAGGCAGCACAGCTGGCACAAGCACAGATGAAGGAAAACGCACAACGATTGACGGCGCTTAGGGATAGGCTGATTCAGGGCCTGTTGCAGCAGATCCCGGAAACCCGGCTAAACGGCCATCCAACAAAACGATTGCCTAACAATGTTAACGTTTGTTTTCGATATATTGAAGGGGAGTCTTTGCTGCTCTTATTGGATAGGGCCGGCATTGCAGGCTCCAGTGGGAGTGCGTGTACCTCAGGCTCGCTGGATCCATCTCATGTATTGTTGGCCATAGGATTGCCGCATGAAATTGCACACGGATCATTGCGGCTGACTTTGGGCGCAAGCACGACAGAAGAGGATGTGGATTACGCCATTGAGTGCTTAAAAAATATCGTTTCCCGCTTAAGGGAAATGTCGCCTTTGTATCATCAATAAAGGAGTTTGTATCCATGTATAGTGAAAAGGTAATGGATCATTTTATGAATCCAAGAAATGTTGGGGATGTAGAGGGTGCCAATGCCGTTGGCGAAGTAGGAAACGCAAAATGCGGAGATATTATGAAGATTTCCATGAAGATCAATGATGACGGCGTGATCGAAGATGTGAAGTTTAAAACTTTTGGTTGCGGCGCAGCTGTTGCTACAAGCAGCATTGCAACGGAAATGATCAAAGGAAAAACAGTGGAGGAAGCGGAAAAACTTTCCAACAAGGCCGTGATCGAAGCTTTGGATGGGTTGCCGCCTGCTAAGATCCATTGCAGCGTTTTGGCGGAAGAGGCCGTGAAAGCGGCGCTTAAGGATTATCATGAAAATCATGAAAATTGATTTGCCGAAAATAAACAGCATTGCCAAATAACGCTTTCATGTTTATGCCACAGATGGTCCATACTATGGATAGACTATCAAAAGAAAGGGGAATTTGCATGAAAGCCAAATATGTAGTAGCAGGTATGGCGGTTAGCTCCCTTCTCGGAGCTACGGCAGCGCTGGCCATTGCAGGAGATTTGAATGCCAACGGGATGAAAAAAATCTCTAAGCGTGTTGAACGCGGTGCAAAGCAAATGGGTATCCAGCTTTGATCCTAGGCGGCCTTTGGGCCGCCTTTGCTTTTTGCAAAGAATTGACAAGATGATGCGTATGGGCATATAAAATCTTCCTAATTAAGATTTGAAAAACAGTGATAAATCAGGTATACTGGTATCAGCCGTATTGAGCAATTTTTAGAATTGAGGTATAAGCGATGGATAGAGATGATCGTACCATGGCATTCGCGCCTGTACGCGATGAGTCCTGTGGGGAAATCCTCTTACGTGTATACGACGCCTTAAAGACCAAAGGATATGACCCCGTCAATCAGTTGGTCGGTTACTTGATTTCTGGCGATCCTACGTATATTACGAGCTATAAGAACGCGCGAAGCCTAATTTGCCGTTTTGAGCGTGATGAGCTATTGGAAGAGGTCATGCGCTATTACCTAACGCATAAAACAAAATAAATGGAAGTTCGTAAGCTTGGACAGAGCAGTTTGGAAGTTTCCCGGCTTTGCTTTGGTACGCTGACGATGGGCCCTTTGCAACGGAATTTTACGCCTTCATATGGCGCAGAGCTGTTGGCAGAGGGCTTTTTGCAAGGCATAAACTGCTTGGATACGGCGGAGTATTATCAAAATTATGACCACATTCGTGAGGGTTTGCGCCATAAACCGGATGCGGTTGTCATCACAAAATGCCACGCATACGACAGGGCCGGTGCGTTGGATAGCGTTGATAAGGCGTTGTCGGGGTTAGGCAGAAAGTATTTAGATTGTATGATGCTTCATGAACAGGAGAGCAGATGGACGCTGAAAGGACATGAAGAAGCACTAAATACCTTTGCAGAGCTAAAGGACAAAGGCATCTTGCGCTCTATCGGCGTATCCACTCATTTTGTGGACTGTGCTCAGGCTGCGTCTGCGCATCCCGGGATTGATATTCTTGAGGCCATTTGCAATCAAGGAGGCGTGGGGATCATCGACGGAACGGAACAGGATATGGAAGATGCCCTTTCCAGGGCCCATGACTTTGGGAAAGGTGTTGTTGCCATCAAGGCCCTGGCAGGCGGACATTACTCGGCCAGCCCGGCCCAAAGCATACGCTATGTGCTGGAAAAGCCCTTTATCGATTGCCTTGCCGTGGGGATGCAAAGCGCAGAAGAGATTGTCTGCAATGTAGCTTTGGCAGAAAACAGATGCAGTGAGGAAATGCTGAGCAGCGTACTAAGGCAAAGCCGTGTGCTGCATGTTGCGGATTGGTGCATAGGCTGCGGTACCTGTGAACGCAGATGCCAGGCACAGGCAATCCGAGTAGTTAACGGGAAAGCGATACCGGATCTGGATAAGTGTGTACTATGTGGGTATTGTGCAGGCTCCTGTCCGGAATTTTGTATAAAGGTGTTTTGATATGAAAATAGCAGGACTCGATGTGGGACAAGCACGCATCGGCATAGCAATTTCAGATGAGATGGAAATTTTGGCAAGCAGTGTGGAGAGTTATCACTGCAAAGGGGATGTAGAAGCGGATGCACAGGCGGTTTCTGAAAAACTGGTAGAGCTGGGCGCGCAGAAAATCGTGATTGGTTTGCCCAAAAATATGAACGGTACGGAAGGTCCTGCGGCTGAAAAATGCCGGGCATTTGGAGAGATGCTAGGAAAATTTTTGGATATTGAGCAAGTATATTCCGATGAAAGGTTGACAACCGTACAGGCGCAGCGTACGTTGATAGGAGCCAATGTATCGAGAAAAAAACGAAAAAATGTAGTGGATAAATTGGCAGCGCAGCTCATTTTACAAAACTATTTGGATGCACAGGGGGTTATGCGTTGAAACACAACTGGCAGGATTCCTTTGTGGTCAGGTTGGCCAACGGGAAAAACCAGCGAATGGAATATAGGCTCTGGGCCATTATGCAGCATGATGGGAAGCAATATCTCATAATGCGTGCGGAGGACAATCCTCTTTTGATGGAAGATATTATGCTGTTGCAGCTCGATGTCAATGATAAGAATGAGACATATACAGTTGTCAGCGATTTGGCACCGTTTGCAAAGATCTTGCACAATACGCTGGGCGTAAACACTTCGGTACACTGAAAAGGAGAGAAAGACAATGGCATTGTTTCGGAAAAATCCTTTTACTTCGGCCATCAAGCAGTATCACTTTTATGAAGCGTTTCAAGAATATCTTGTGGACGAGGATGGCTGTGAAGAACAGCTGCAGGCGTTGATGGAAAAGGATAAGACAGCAGCACAGGACTTTAATGACTACCTGGAAGTATGGAACGATTTTCGCCAAGCAGTCGTTGAGGGCGATTGGGATAAGGCCGATGCAGTGATGGAGAAGATGGAAGCATCCGATCTATATACAAGGGAAGATCTAAAGCATGTGCTGGTAGATTTGGCAGATAAGACAAGCAACTACAATTGCTTTACCATGTATTGGAAGCTGATTGAGGATAAGGATTCTAACAGCGAGCTGGATGAGGCTGTTAACCTGTTGCTAGAATGTCTGCCAGACTGTCCTGAGGCATACGATCAAGCGTTGGATTTTTTGCAGCAAATGATCGATAGTACCTCGAAACTACGAGAAAAACTTACCTATGTGGAACGTGCACTCTCCATTTTTGAGCGTCCTAACTGTAAAGTGGATATTGAGAGAGCGGCTCAATTTATTGCGATTGCCAAGGCGATCAACCCAAAAAGCCAATCTGTGCACAAAGTGGAGATGGCCTTGTACCGCACCGATATGGTGGCATTGGGGCAGGTGCGCCCGCTGGTGGATGCGGGGGAGCTTCAGCAAGCGGTGGATCAGCTTTTGGAAAAGAGCAGGGATCTGCCGCGTAGAATCATAACGCGAGCCATTACAGGCAATTGGGAGGATGCAGAAACCTTTTATCACCTGGGACAGTGTTTATATGATACGACTAAAGATCCCACTGATGCGTTCTACATTGCATCTGCTGTATGGCATAGCGACTTGAGAGAGCACGAGCAGGTTTTGCAGGAAAGCATGGAGCTTGGCTTAACAGCAGTTGAGCAAATGCCGGACAATGTGCCATACATGGCAACGCTGTTGGATCAGCTGTATCTTGTGCGTCCGTTCCCACTGCCGGATGAGGTAGCAAAGGAATATTGTGAGAAGGTATTGGCAATCGATCCCGAAAATGAAATTGCGATTGAATGTATGAAAATTTACGAAGAACAAAAGGAAGAAGCAGCGCTAGAGATCGAGGGCCCAGAAGAAAATTGATTCTTGCATAGCATCGCAGGCTTATGATATAATAACTCGGATTAAAACACACCTGCTGGTATACTCCCGCCTTGTGCCCTGTTGTAGGGTTGACGGAGAAAAGCCACAGGGAGGATAACAAGGAGGAAAAAATGTCTGTTATTTCCATGAAACAACTGCTGGAAGCGGGCGTACATTTTGGACACCAAACGCGCCGCTGGAACCCGAAGATGGCAAAGTACATCTTCACCGAACGCAATGGTATTTATATCATTGACCTTCAAAAGACCGTACGCAAAGCCGAAGAAGCTTATATGTTTATCCGTGACGTTGCAGCGCAGGGCGGTTCCGTACTGTTTGTCGGCACGAAAAAGCAGGCGCGTGAAAGCATCGAGCAGGAAGCAAAACGCTGCAATATGTTTTATGTAAACAATCGTTGGCTGGGCGGCATGCTTACCAACTTTAAGACCATTCGTCAGAGCATCGCACGTTTGACCCGTATCAACAATATGGAGAAAAACGGTGATTTTGAAGCGTTGACGAAAAAGGAAGTCAGCAAACTGGTGCTGGAACGTGAAAAACTGGAGAAAAACTTGGGCGGTATCAAAGAGATGCGTCAGCTGCCGAGCGCTCTGTTTATCGTTGATCCCCGCAAAGAGCATATTGCGATTTCCGAAGCACGCAAGCTCGGGATCCCGATCGTCGGCATTTGCGATACCAACTGTGATCCGGATGAATTGGATTATGTAATTCCCGGCAACGACGACGCCATCCGTGCCGTAAAATTGATTGCAGGAAAAATGGCGGATGCTGTGATCGAAGGCCGTCAGGGCGAACAGGAAGAAGAACAGGTAGAAGCGGAAGCCAATGCAGATGCCCAGGCTGTGGAAGAGAGCGCAGAGTTGTTTGCAGAGGCAAAGGAAGAACCTGTACAGGCATAAGACAAAACGAGGAGGAGTATATCCATGGCAGTTAGTGCAAGTGATGTAAAAGCGCTGCGTGAAGCTACGGGCGCAGGAATGATGGATTGTAAAAAGGCTTTGACGGAAGCTGACGGCAATATGGAAAAAGCCACGGAGATTCTTCGTGAAAAGGGGCTTGCTGCTGCGGCGAAGAAATCTGGCCGGATTGCGGCGGAAGGCGTTGTGGCCAGTTACATCCATATGGGTGGCCGAATTGGCGTGCTGGTGGAAGTAAACTGCGAAACGGACTTTGTGGCGAAAACGGATCAGTTCCAGAGCTTTGTACGCGATATCGCAATGCAAATCGCGGCTTCCAATCCTTTGTACTTGTCTTCGGAAGAGGTACCGCAGGATACAATTGATAAAGAAAAAGAGATTCTGCGTATCCAGGCGATCAATGAAGGAAAGCCGGAAAAGATCGTAAACAATATGGTGGAAGGCCGTATTAAAAAATACTTCAAAGAGGTTTGCCTGCTGGATCAGCCGTTTGTCAAAGATCCGGACAAGAGCATTGCTGATTATGTCAAAGAGCAGATCGCTGCTTTGGGTGAAAACATTACCATTCGCCGCTTTACCCGTTATGAAATGGGCGAAGGTCTGCAAAAACGCGAGGATAACTTCGTAGAAGAGGTAATGAACCAAGCGAAAGCGTAATAAAAGGGCCATCGGCCCTTTTTTTATGCCACTATATGTAGATTGACGATAAAAAGACGATTTTAGCATTGACGCAGGCTTTCTGCCTTTGGTACGCTATTCGTGGTTATGGTATAAGCAGGCAGATGTCTGAAATGTGAATTATGTAGGAGGAAAAACTGTGAAGCCGAAATATCAACGCGTGATCATTAAGATGAGCGGAGAAGCCCTAGCGGGAAACGATCGTTTTGGATTGAACAACGATGTGCTATCGGCAATTAGCGATCAGATCATACAGGCAAAAGAAACCGGTTGCGAGATCTGTGTCGTGGTTGGCGGCGGTAACTTTTGGCGTGGCCGCCAAGGCACCAATATGGATAGAACAACGGCAGATTATATGGGGATGTTAGCAACAACCATGAATGCTTTGGCCTTGCAGGACGCGTTAGAGCAAAAAGGGGCGCAGGTTCGCTGTCAAACCGCCATAGAAATGCGCCAGATGGCAGAGCCATATATTCGCAGGCGTGCTGTGCGGCACTTGGAAAAAGGACGCGTGGTCATTTTTGCTTGTGGCACAGGCAATCCGTACTTTTCTACAGACACAGCAGCGGCGCTGCGTGCAGCGGAAATGGGGGCAGAAATGATTTTGCTAGCCAAAAACGTGGATGGGATCTATGACAGCGATCCTAAACTGAATCCTGATGCAAAAAAATATGATGATATTACATATAAACAGGTGTTGGCGGATGATTTAGCGGTGATGGATTCTCCGGCAATAGCGCTTTGCATGGAAAATGATATCCCAATCTTGGTATTTGCGATGAATGAGGCAAACAGCATTGTCCGTGCTGTGTCTGGCGAGCAGGTAGGAACATTGGTTCACAAATAAACGATACATCTACGGCAGGAGATGCTTGGCATTTCCTGCTGTTTTCTTTTGCCCCTCATATTTTTCTTAGCCGCATACATATGGTGAAACAGAGGGAAAGGGGGGCTATGTTATGAAAAATAAACGCCGGAGAAGAATTCCGTATCGAAAATATACGGCGCGCCCTAAACAGGATGGCTCTTTTTCCTTTTTCGTTGCTGTGGCTATATTGCTTGCTCTTGCTTATTTGGGGGCAGCTACCAAGGCGGGCACTTTTTTGGCAGAAAAGGTGGTGCGCCCTGTATTTGAGCAATTGGGCGTATTTGCAGGGGATAGAGCTGCGCCAGAAGCCTCCTCCTCGCCGGAGGGCACGGTGAGCTATACGGCCCCTGCCATGGATTTTTATTTTTTACAAGTAGGCGTGTACGCTTCCCAGGAGAATGCTGAGACAGAGGCTAAGTCTATCCAAAGTCAGGGCGGCGCTGGATATGTATACCAAGACAAAGAGGATTTTCGTGTTATCTTATCCGCGTATACTTCTCAGGATGATGCAGAAACTGTACAGCAGCGTTTGGCAGATACAATGGAGCTAAAAGTGCTTCCTATACATATAGAGGAGAAAAACATACAGACAACAACACAGGAACAAAATCAGGCCCTGCAGCAAGGGATCGAGCTATTGCTGGCGGCCAAGGATGAATTGTTTTCTGCCAATCAAGCGATTGAGACGCAGGAGACTTGTAAGCAGCATCTAAATACGGCAAAGGATAAATTTCAGCAGGCACAGAGCATCTTGGAAGCGCAGTTTTCATCGGAAGAAAACCAAACGGGCGCCGAGCTTGTGCAGCTGACATCAAAGGCTTTGCAAGATACCGAGCATGCCATAGAGGCACAGGGTGGAGATCTCAACACAAAAGCGCAATTGGCCCTCTGCCGTTTTTTAGGCGCCTACGCCATTGCAATGAATCAATAGCAGGAAGGAACGACTAAAAATTTGTATATATTTCAACAAGTTGCTTGTATCCCCCTCCCCTATGTGTGGTATGATAGAACATATTGCATACGATAAGGGGGATTTTCATTGATTCCTGTCATTGTGATTTTACTGATTATTCCAATCATTGGTCTAATCTTATTTTTATTGAAAACGATTCTAAAGCTGTCTTTTTCTGTGGTAAAGATTTTGGCGGTGCTGTTTGTATTGTGGCTGCTTTATGGGTTTATTACGGGCGGTATACAGGAAACGTTCAAAAATATTGGGAAACCGAGCATCACAACGCAAGAGGATGGTTCAGGATTGTATTTAGGCGCTTTTACCAAGGGAGAATTGGATGTTGAGCCGTATATTGTGGACAAGATAGGCAATGTTGAGGTGGACGTTGCTTTTTCTGATGTGTATGTAAAAATGCCAGAAAACTGTGTATTGAAGATAGAAGCGCAGGCTGTTTTTTGTAATGTGGAGGTAGAGGGACATAAGCAAAGCATCTCCTACGGATCAAAACAGTTTGTGACAGGAACGGGAGAAAACATCGTGACGATGAAGCTGCTAAGTGCATTTTCGACGGTCCATGTAATCCCGTAAGGAGGAAATGGTGAATACAAGTTATCAATCAAAGGACATAAAGGTACTGGAAGGATTGGAAGCGGTTCGGATGCGCCCAGGTATGTATATTGGCTCTACAGAGGTACGCGGGCTGCACCATATGCTCTGGGAAATTGTGGACAATGCCATTGACGAAGCTGCCAACGGCTATGCGGATCAGGTAAAGATTACTCTTCACAAGGATGGCGGTGCTACAGTTGAGGACAATGGCCGCGGCATTCCGGTAGATATCCACCCGCAGATGGGTGTTTCTGGGGTGGAAGTCGTGTATACCCAGCTTCATGCTGGAGGAAAATTTTCCTCCAGCCAATACCAATATTCTGGTGGGCTGCACGGCGTAGGCGCAAGCGTAGTCAATGCGCTGTCTAAGCGGGTAATCGTAGAAGTTGCACAAAACGGCTCTCTATACAAAATTGCGTTTTCTCCGCAAAAGGATGAAAAAACAGGGAAGATGATCCCCGGCAAAGCAGAGGGCCCGCTGGAAAATGTGGGACGTACCCGGAGAAAAGGAACAAAGGTTACTTTCTGGCCGGATGACGAAGTATTTGAGACAACGGATTTCCACTATGACATGATTGCGCGCAGGCTTAGAGATCTTTCTTTTCTTAACAGAGGGGTGCACATCGTCTTCACAGATGAGCGCATCAAGGGCGATAAGAAGGATCAAACCGTCGAGTATTATTCAGAGGGCGGCCTGATGGATTTTGTCAAGTTCCTCAATCAGGATCGGGATACCTTATATGATACGCCGATTCTTTTGGAGGGAAAGAATGGAGAAATGCTGGTATCTGTTGCCATCCAAAGCAACGATGGATACAACGAATCCATTTATTCCTACGTCAACAATATCGCAACCATTGACGGCGGTATGCATGAAACCGGCTTTAAGGCAGCGTATACCAAGTGTATGAACGAGTTTGCAAAGAAAAACGGCATTCTGAAAGAAAAGGATACGCCGTTGATCGGAGAGGATTACCGGGAAGGCTTGACAGCTGTGGTTTCCCTAAAGCTGAAAAACCCACAGTTTGAAGGACAGACAAAGACACGGCTGGGGAACTCCGAAGCGCGTACGGGTGTGGAAAGCGTAGTGACGGAACAGCTGAGTATGTTCTTGGACGATTTGAGAAATCAAAAGATCGCGTTGGCAATTATGGAAAAGGCCGTACAAGCAGCCAAGGTAAGAGAAGCGGAGCGCTCTGCCAAGAAAAAAGCCAGGGCCTTAAACAAGCTGGACGCAGCGCCGCTGGTAGGGAAGCTGTCCTCTTGTACGGGGCGCAATGCCGAACAAAACGAGCTGTTTATCGTAGAGGGCGATTCCGCAGGCGGCAGTGCCAAGCAGGGAAGAAATCGCAGATTTCAGGCCATCTTACCGCTGAGAGGAAAGCCGTTGAACATTGAAAAAAAGAGGCTGGAGCAGGTATTGGCCAATGACGAGTTCCGATCTGTCATTACAGCGTTGGGGACGGGCATCGGAGAGGATTTTAATATTTCGCAGCTTAAATACAATCGGATTATCATTCTTTCGGATGCGGATCAGGATGGTGCGCATATTCGAGCTATCCTTCTGACCTTTTTCTATCGCTATATGAAGCCCTTGATTACTGGCGGGCATATCTTCATTGGTATGCCTCCGCTTTACAGAGTCAGCAAGGGAAATAAGCATGAATATGCGTATGATGATGAGGCGCTGGGCGCGCTTATCAAAAAGATGGGAAGAGGCTATACATTACAGAGATATAAGGGACTTGGAGAGATGAACCCGGAACAGCTTTGGGAAACGACGATGAATCCAGAGAAGCGTACCTTGGTACGTGTAACGATTGAAAACGCGGCAGAGGCAGAGCATCTTGTTCGCGTATTGATGGGAGAAAAGGCGGATTTAAGAAGAGAATATATCTTTGCCAATTCAAACTTTAACAGAGAAGACCACTTTATGGAATTAGGAGGCGTTGTGGAGGATGGCAGGTAGAAAACAGCAGCCGACAATGCCTATCGCGCAAAAGGTATTAGAGCAGCCACTGGATCGGGTGATGCATCAGTCCATGATTCCTTATGCGGAATATGTCATCATGGATCGTTCCCTCCCCAGGGTAGAGGACGGCTTAAAACCTGTGCAGCGCAGGATCTTATATACGATGATGGAGCTGGGGTTAACGCCGGATAAACCGCACCGAAAATCTGCACGTATTGTTGGTGATTGCCTAGGCAAATACCATCCGCACGGCGATACATCGGTATATGATGCTATGGTGCGCTTAGCACAGCCTTTTAATATGTCTGCACCGCTGGTGGATGGGCATGGGAATTTCGGCAGCGTAGACGGAGACTCTGCGGCCGCTATGCGATATACCGAAGCCAGGATGACCCCGTTGGCGCTGGAGATGCTGCGCGATTTGGATAAGGATACCGTTCCCTTTTCGCTAAACTTTGATGATACCTTAAAAGAGCCGGACATGCTACCCAGCCGTTATCCCAATCTATTGGTCAACGGAGCGAGCGGCATTGCCATTGCATTGGCGACAAATATACCACCGCATAATCTAGCGGAGACCATTGATGGCGTTGTGGCATATTATCAAAATCCTCAGATTTCCTTAGAGGAAATGATGGCGTATATCAAGGGCCCGGATTTTCCCACGGGCGGCTTTTGCAGCAATGGGGAAGAGTTGATGGAAGCGTACCGGACAGGACGAAGCAAGATCAAGGTGCGCGCCAAGACAGAAGTGGAAAGGGAAAAAAGCGGTAAGAGCCGGATCGTTGTAACGGAACTGCCATACCAGGTGAATAAAGCCAGCCTATTGGAAAAGATACAAAAGCTAAGAGAGGAAAAGAAAGGGTATCTGGCAGGCATCTCCGATATTCGCGATGAATCGGATCGAGAAGGAATGCGCGCGGTCATAGAACTGCGCAAAGATGCGGATGTAGAAAAAATTCTTCAATATCTCTATAAATATACCGATTTACAGATAACATTCGGCGTCAATATGGTAGCGATAGCGGAGGGAAAGCCACAGCAACTGAGCCTATTGGATCTAATTCGCTATTATGCAGAATACCAAAAGGTCATTGTGCGGCGCCGTACCCGCTATGAATTGGAAGAAGCAGAACAGCGCGAGCATATTTTGTCGGGCTTGATGATTGCTGTTCAGAACATTGATGAAGTAATTCGCTTAATTCGCATTTCTAAAAATGCGAATGAGGCGAGAAAGCGCCTGATGGAAGCGTTTGACATTACGTCTGTTCAAGCACAGGCGATTTTAGATCTGCGCCTCCGACGGTTAACGGCTCTGGAATTGGGCGAATTGAAGCGCGATTATGAGCAGGTCGTTAAGCTGATTGCCAAGCTGCGAGGCATTCTCAACAGTGAGAAAAAGCTGATTTCCGTCATTGAAAAAGAGCTGTTGGAGATCAAAGAAAAATATGGCGTTCCTCGCAGGACAATGCTATGCGAATTGGAAACCGTGCACGCTTCGGAATTGGAAGTGAAAAAGCAAGCGGAACCGTGTGAAATACTGTTTACAAATACGGGCTATTTAAAAAGGATCTCTTTGAAGGCCACGACAAAGGCCGCGCAGGAGGGCGGAGAGGATATAAAAACGCGTCTTCGCTGTTTGACAGAGGACAAGCTGCGCTTTTTTACAGACCAGGGCAATGTGTTTGCCGTAACGGCAAGCGAAATAGCAGAATGTAAGCTAAAAGATAGAGGAACGCATGCAGCTTCGCTGCTAAGTGGTCTGGGCAAGGATGAAAAGATCGTATCCGTGCTGGTATTTGGGCAGACAGATACGCAGGATGTGCTGTTTATCTCTAAGCAAGGGCTTGTCAAGCGCACGGCTTGTGCTGAATATATTAAGTCGCGTGGCAAGCTTGCAGCTTGCGGCCTAAAAAAAGGGGATGCTGTGCACAGGGTGCTTTTGTTGGCACAGGATCAAGAACTATTGATGATTGGGAAAAATGCAAATGCCATTCGTTTTTCCACCGATAGCATTCCGCAACAGGGAAGAACGGCTGCCGGCGTCAAAGCAATGGCGCTGGAGACGGGCGACGAGGTTCTATTTGCAGATCTGATTGGACAGGAACAGGAATTGGCGTTGTTTACCGAGCGGGGCTATGCAAAACGTTTGCCCATTGACGAGATCGAACCACAAAAGAGAAACGGCAAGGGGCAAAGGATCATTGCTTTGCAAAAGGATGGCGCAAACGGCAATGAGCTTGTATTCATCTGCTGGGTTCATTTGCAGGAGAGTTTTACGATTACGCAGTTTCATGGTTTGCAAAGCAGCATTGAAGCAGTGCAGATCCCCAAAGAGACCAAGCAGGGAAAGGGTAGTCCTATTGTGCTATCTTTGTTTGACGATGTAGTAACACAGGTGCGGCGTAACTTTTTGCAGACATAAACTCCACAAAAAAAGAGCTGATATACAGCTCTTTTTTCTTAAAACATTTTTTTGCGGAACATGATGATGCCGGAAATGACGGATGCAACCAGCGAAATTCCACAGACGATCACGAACCCCCAGGGGCTGTTTTGAAAAGGAACCGGCACATTCATGCCCCAAAGGCTGGCAAACAGCGTTGGGATCGTGAGCATGATGGTAATGGAAGTCAGCAATTTCATGACGATATTTAGATTGTTGGAAATGACAGAAGCAAAGGCATCCATTGTGCCGGATAAAATATCGCGATAGATGGTACACATCTCAATGGCCTGTTTATTCTCAATGATAACATCTTCCAAAAGATCTGTATCATCTGGATAGCGGCGTATGAATTCCATTCGCATCAGACGCTCTAATACTGCTTCGTTGCTTTTCAGGGATGTGGAAAAGTAAACCAAGCTCTTTTCTAGATTGAGCATGGCGATCAATTCCTTGTTTTTCATGGATTTATGAAGCTCGCCTTCCAATTCCGTGCTCTTTTTATCGATCTGTCGCAAATACACCAGGAATTTAGCGGCATTGCGATAAAGAAGCTGCAAAATAAAACGGCTTTTCTTTTTTGTCGAAAACCCTTTGACACGGTTATTGGTAAAATCCTGTAATACGGAAGAGTCTTTGAGACATACGGTAAAGATGTTATCGTCTGTCAAAATAATGCCCAGTGGGAATGTGGAGTTGATGATTCCCTCCTTATCGGATAATTCAATGGTCGGGGTATCTACGACGATTAAGGTCTGGCCGTTTTCAGTTTCTATACGCGATCGTTCTTCTTCGTCCAACGCAGCAACAAGGAAATCTCGTTCTACATCTGTGATGGCAAGCAGCAGGTCTATTTCATCCTTGGTCGGATTTACGACATGCACCCAGCAGCCGGATTCAATGTCATCCAGCAAATGAATCTTCTGATCGTCTGTACGGAAAAAAGAAATCATTTTCTCCACCTCATTTCTGTCTGATTCGCTGCTAAGTTCGCGCAACTTAGCAAAAAGGGCAAACACAAAAAACGCGTCCTTTCTCTCTGCCTTAAAAAACAATGAGAAGTTAACGCTTTGCCCAATTTTATTTTATTATACCCGTCCGGGAAAAGAAAAGCAACGAAAGAAATGAATTCATATTTATTGAAGGCCCACGGGGCCCGTTCGGTTGAATCAGCAGCGTAGGAGAGATGGCGATATAGAAAAAAAGAGCAGTATTTTATTGCCGCTTTGCAAACCCGTACATTTAGATTTCGTGGATGGCGTAGTTGCACAAAACAGGGAAAACAGTAGGTCTTTTCCTAAAATTCTGGCCTTATGGATCCCAATCTTCCCGTTGTATAAATGGCAGGCAACCGTTTGACAGCGTGAAATATCCATGGAATAATGGATATGATAAAATTTCCGGTCAAGGAAAGGAGCGGTAAAATGAACACAACAGGACAAAGCTGGATCGTTCTGAATAACGGTGTAAAGATGCCCCAATTTGGCTTAGGCGTTTGGCAGACAGAAAATGGCGACCAGGTAATCAATGCAGTAAAATCAGCGGTAGCGGCGGGTTATCGGGCCATCGATACGGCAGCAGCATACGAAAATGAAGCGGGCGTAGGCCAGGGCATCAAGGAGTGCGGAATAGCACGGGAAGAGCTGTTTATTACTTCCAAGCTTTGGAACAGCGACCAGGGCTACGACAATGCGCTGCGTGCGTTTGACAAAACCATGGATCTGCTTGGCCTGGATGTGTTGGATCTATATCTGATCCATTGGCCTTGCCCGGATCATGATAAATATGTGGAGACTTGGAAAGCATTTGAAAAGCTGTATAAGGATGGCCGTGTACGTGCAATTGGTTTAAGCAATTTTATGCAGGAGCATGTGCAAAAGCTGCTTGACACCTGTGAAATCAAGCCGATGGTGGATCAGATTGAATGCCATCCGTTCTTGACGCAGACACAGATGCAAAAGTTTCTCTTTGAGAATCAGATTGCCATGACCGCGTGGAGCCCATTGGCCCATGGCGAAGTATTTGGCAATGAAACGCTGCAAAAGATTGCGGATAAGTATAACAAGAACATTGCACAGATCGTCATTCGTTGGGAATTACAAAGAGGCATCATTACCATCCCGAAATCCATCAACCCGAAACGAATTGAGGAGAATATTCAGGTATTTGATTTTATTTTGAATTCTGAGGATATGGTGGCCATCGATATGCTAAATCAAGACCATCATACGGGCCCTGATCCCTATACATTCCATAAAATGTAAGAAAAAAGCAGCCGCATGGCTGCTTTTTTCTTGCCGGGTAAAACGACATAAAACTCTAACATGCCTCATAGATATAGAATAAGTATTTTAGGAGGCGTCGGCAGTGCAGAATACCTATGATAATCAGGCGCAATTATTGGGTACCATCGTACAGGACCCGTTATATTCCCATTCGCTGTATGGAGAAAACTTTTATACCTTTGCTTTGCATGTCAAAAGGCTGTCAGATACTGCGGACGTATTGCCGGTTACAGTTTCGGAACGGATATTGGGGAAGGCAAAATCCGGACAAATCGTTCGAGTGTTTGGCCAGGTGAGAAGCTATAATAAGGTAATGGCGGGAAGCAGTCGGCTGATTTTAACGGTATTTGCAAGACGTTTGGAATTTATCTCTCAAGCGACGGCATGCCACAATGAAATCTCATTATGCGGATATTTATGCAAAAAGCCTACATATCGGAAAACACCGTTTGATAGGGAGATCACGGATATACTGCTTGCCGTGAACCGGGCGTATCACAAAAGCGATTATTTGCCCTGCATTGCATGGGGGAAAACGGCACGCTTTGCCGCACGCTTAGAGGTAGGAACCCATATTCGCTTGAAGGGCCGAATGCAGTCACGCGCGTATGAAAAGACCTATCCAACGGGGGAAACCACCATCAAAACTGCATACGAAATTTCCATTGCGCAATTGGAGGTTATTACGGACGAGTGATAATTTACACCGTTTTTGTGCTTTAATAAAGTAACGTATCATGGTATAATACAAAAAAACGTTTGGGAGGATTCGCATGCCAGCCAATTCCAATCTAAAGTCCAAAGAAATGGACATGCTTTGCCAAGCGCTTCTTCAATTGGAGACGGTAGAGGAATGCTATCAGTTTTTTGAAGACATTTGCACCATGGCGGAGATGCATGCCCTAAGCCAACGTTTACAAGTGGCAAAAATGCTGAAGGATAAGGTAACCTATCAGGAGATCAGCCGGCTTACCGGCGCTTCCACGGCAACGATCAGCCGTGTGAACCGGTGTGTGGCCTATGGCAGCGGTGGTTATGGGCTGGTGCTGGAACGTCTGGAAGCACAAGGCGAACAATAATGGATTGAAACGATTTTGGCGTACAAAGGCCAGCTTTGTGCGCCTTTTTCTTGGGTTATCGTAGGAGGAAATATGGATTTATCCGGTTTAAATCAAAACCAAAGAGCTGCTGTGGAACAAATGGAAGGCCCTTTGCTGATCTTGGCGGGGGCCGGCAGCGGAAAAACGAGAACGCTTACCATGCGTACAGCGCATTTGTTGGAGTTGGGCGTTTTCCCCAGTTCGATTCTTTGTATTACGTTTACCAATAAAGCGGCCAACGAGATGAAGGATCGTGTGGAGGAGTTGGTAGGCACGGCGGCACAGTCTATGTGGATCTGCACATTTCATAGCATGTGTGTAAGGATTTTGCGTATGAATGCAGAGGCACTTGGCTATACCAAAAACTTTACCATCTATGATACCGATGATGTACAGCGTTTGATGAAGCAGATCGAAAGAGATCTGGACATTGATGAAAAATTTTGCCCGGCCAAAGCGGTAGCGTCTGCCATCTCGGATGCAAAGAATAGGATGTTATGGCCAAAGGACTATGCGCAGCGTGCTACTGGCGATATTTGGAAGCAGACCGTGGCAGAGGTATATGCTGAATATGAAAAGCGTTTGCTGGTGAATAACGCATTTGATTTTGACAATCTGCTGGGGAAAACGGTAGAGTTGTTTGAAAAGCATCCGGACATATTGGCATACTATCAAAATAGATTTCGCTATGTGCATGTAGACGAGTACCAGGATACCAACCGGGCACAATATTTATTGGTAAAATACATTGCGGCCCATGGCAATGTCTGTGTGGTGGGGGATGACGACCAATCCATCTATGGATGGCGGGGGGCGGACATTCGCAATATTCTTGACTTTGAAAAGGATTTTCCTGGTGCAAAGCTGATTCGTCTTGAACAGAATTACCGTTCGACTACACCGATTCTTGAGGCCGCCAATGCCGTTATCAGCCATAACAGCGGACGAAAGGGAAAGACCTTGTTTACAACCCGGGAAGGGGGCGCACCCGTTACGCTCCACCGCTGTATCTCCGAGCGCGAAGAAGCGATGTTTGTGGCGGATACTATCGATGATTTGCTGGCGGATTACCGGCTTTCGGATTTTGCTGTGCTTTACCGTACCAATGCACAGAGCCGCGCTTTGGAAGAGGAATTTATGAAAAAGCAGATCGCGTACCGGGTGGTGGGCGGCATTAAATTCTATGACCGCAGAGAGGTCAAAGATTTAGTGGCCTATTTGAGGTTTCTGCAAAATCCCCAGGACAGTGTCAGTTTGTTCCGCATCCTCAATGTGCCAAAGCGTGGGATTGGGGCGACAACGGTGGAAAAAATACAAGCTGCCGCCCAGGCAAACGATGCGTTTGCCTGGGATATTGTCATGAATGCCAGCCAGCATATTACGCCGAAACGCACGGCGGACAAGCTGGAAAAGTTTGCCAACGATATGATGCAGCTTATGGCGGCCGGGGTGCTGCTGGCACCGGAGGAATATGTGCGCAAGGTTTTGGATGATACCGGGCTTTTGCTACAGTATCAGGAAGAGGGAACTGAGGAAGCACTGGCACGCGCTGAAAATATGCTGGAGTTTATCACCGCTATCCAGGAATTTATGCAAAGCAATGCGGATGCCACGTTGGCAGATTTTCTTGCAAGCGTGGCTCTGGTCATGGATACGGATGAACAGGTGGAGACCAATACTGTAACTTTAATGACGCTGCACAGTGCAAAGGGGCTGGAGTTTCCGGTTGTATTTTTCATCGGTCTGGAAGAAGGGATCTGCCCGCACATCCGGTCTATGCAGAATGAAGAAGGCATCGAGGAAGAGAGACGCCTTTGCTATGTCGGCATTACGCGCGCGATGGATAGGCTGTATATGACGTATGCGATGAGCCGTGGCCTATTTGGTTCGACAAACCATAATCCGCCATCGCGTTTTTTGGACGAGCTTCCGGAGGGATTGGAACGCAACGATACGGCCAGCGGTGTTATGAGTCCATATGCCGACCTGCCCAAACAGCACGTGATGAAGGCCCCTGTTTTGACGAAAAGAGCATCCAAGCCTGTTATTACGAAACCGGATCCAGCCTTGATGGAGCTTAAGCCGGGAGACAGGGTGCATCATCCTGCATTTGGCGGTGGAGAGGTTCTTTCCCTGTCGGGAAAAGGCGACGGATTGGTAGCTGAAATTGATTTTGGAAGCAAAGGTATCAAACGCATTGCCTTAAAATATGCCGCAATGAAGAAGGAAGGATAATGGAACAGCGTTTACAAACCATTGTGGATCAGCTTAACGAGTATGCTGAGCAATATTATCGATACGATAACCCTACCGTTACGGACGGAGAGTATGATGCCTTGTTTGATGAGCTTTTAGCACTGGAAAAACAGACAGGCATCATTTTACCGGATTCCCCGACAAGGCGTGTAGGCGGAACGCCCATTCAGGGGTTTTCACAGCATGCGCATTTGGGAAGGCTGTGGAGCTTGGATAAATGTAGAAGCAAAGAGGAAGTCGTTGCCTGGGAACAGCGCATACAGAAGCTGCATGATGCCGGGGCGGGCTTGCCTCCGCTTCGTTATGCGCTGGAATATAAAATAGACGGTTTAACGATCAATCTGACGTATCAAAACGGCAGGTTGGTTCAGGCGGCCACGCGTGGCAACGGCGTTGTGGGCGAAGGGATTTTGGCCCAGGTACAAACGATACGATCCATTCCGCTAACCATTCCATTCGATGGAACCATGGAAGTGCAGGGCGAAGGGTTCATGCCCCTTTCCTCTTTTGACGCCTATAATAAAACGGCAGAAGAGCCTTTGAAAAATGCACGAAATGCTGCGGCCGGCGCGCTTCGGAATCTTGATCCGGCGGTAACGGCAGCTAGAAAGTTGGATGCCTTTTTTTACAACGTAGGATATATTGAGGGCAAAGAGCTTTCGAGTTTACCGGAGATGCTGGCCTTCTTACAGGAGAACGGCTTAAAAATATCGCCTAAAGTGCAGTATTTTGACAGTGCCGTAGAGGCCTATGACCAGGCAATGAAAATGGCGCAAAGCAGAAAAATGGAGGATTTTTTGACGGATGGCATGGTCATCAAGGTCTGTGATTTTGCCACTCGCCAAGTGTTGGGGCAGACAGAGCGTTTTCCTCGCTGGGCTATGGCCATTAAATTTGAAGCGGAAGAGGCCATTACAACCGTGCAAGCCGTGCAATGGCAGGTGGGTAGAACAGGGAAGCTAACGCCACTGGCCCTTTTAGAGCCGGTGGAGATCTGTGGAGCTACGGTGAAACGGGCAACGCTGAATAACGTAGGAGATATCCAACGCAAGCGTGTAAAGATTGGAGGCAGGGTGTGGATACGCCGAAGCAACGATGTAATTCCAGAGATCATGGGCAGCGTTGACGATAACGGGCAGGAAATACTGCCGCCTGAGCACTGCCCGTTCTGCGGAGCGAAAGTTGTGGAAAAAGGAGCACATCTATTTTGCAGAAATACCGTGGACTGTAAGCCGCAGCTGTTGGCGGCCCTAGCTCACTTTGCTTCCAAAGGGTGCATGGATATCCAGGGGCTAAACGAAAAAACGCTGGAGGCATTCATGGATCAGCTGGGCGTGCGATACCCTGCAGATTTGTATCGGTTGACGGAAAGCCAGCTTTTGGCCCTGGAAGGCTTTAAGGAAAAGCGGGCACAGAATATCATTCGCGCGATACAGGAAAGCAAGGATTGCCGACTTTCCCAGCTTTTGGTAGGCATTGGCATTCCCAATGTGGGCAAAAAGACGGCCAAGGATTTGGCTGCGCTTTATCCTACGATAGAGGCATTGGCTGGCGCTTCCGCAGAAGAGCTGGAAGCGATTCATGATATTGGCAGCATCGTGGCTTGGTCGATCGTGGATTATTTTGCCGACGACAAAAAAAGACATCAGTTGAAAGATTTGTTGGCTTGTGGGGTTGTGCCGCGCGGAGAAATGAAAGAGAACGACGAGCCGCAAGGATTGCTATCTGGAGAGACCATCGTCTTTACGGGCTCGCTATCTCAGATGACGCGAAACCAGGCCAAAGAACAGGCCGAATCTTTGGGCGCGGTTACGACAGACAGCGTAAGCAAAAAGACGACGCTTGTTGTAGCCGGAGAAAATGCGGGCAGCAAATTGACAAAAGCACAGTCTTTGGGCATACGCATATTAACAGAGCAAGCGTATTTGGATATGATTTCACAGCACTGACGATATAGAAGGGCCGTGATAAGATGAGAATGGGAAAAGAATGGGCAAAACAAACGTTTTATAGCAATGCGCCAATACGGGACGAGATAGTGATGCGCCCAACGACAGTAAAGGACTGTGCTGCGCTGCGCCTTGGCCCAAGGCTTTGCGTTGCATCCACAGAATCTGTGGCTTTGGAGAGCAAGGAGATGGGATACCTGCTGGCGCAATGCTGTTGCAATGAGATTGCTGCCAGCGGCGCAGAGCCGATTGGCCTGAGCGTATCACTCTTTGTGCCGAAGAGCATGGAGGAGACAAAAATCGAGCGCATCACGGAGCAAATAAGGCAATGTGCTGATGCGCTCCGTGTAGAGGTCATTGGCGGAAATGTAGAGAAAAGCGATGCCGTGACACGTGTGGTAGCGAGCGCGGTGATTATAGGGAGTTGCCCGGAAAGTCGTTTGGTTGCGGCAGACGGTGCGCAGATGGGAGACGACCTGGTTTTGACCAAGTGGGCAGGTATGGAGGCAACCTACCGCATGGTAACGGACTATGCGTCTGTATCCATGCAGCATTTGGGCACGGAAGGGTACCACGCCTGTCAACAGTTAAAAGGCGAACTTTCCGCTATACCGGCCGGCTTACTGGCCGCCGAGCTGGGAGCCCATGCCGTCTATCATGCTGCAAAAGGCGGTGTGCTGGGCGCTGTACATGCGCTGTGTACGGCATCTAGGTGCGGCGCGTATTTGATAGAACAGCACATCCCCGTGCTGGAGGAAACAGAGCAGCTATGCCATGCATTTTCCTTGGATGCGCTTCGTTTATCATCTGCCGGATGTCTTCTTATTGCATGCGAGAACGGCAGGAATATGGTGCGCTCTTTACAGGAAAAGGAGATCACTGCTGCTGTCATTGGCCAGGTAAAGTATGCGGATAACGGGCTTAGGATACAGTGTATGGATGGGATGACAAGGGAGATCGCTCCGCCTGGAACAGATGAGTTTTACCGCTTTGCTGAGCATATGGCGGAAACAGGGGTTTCGTTGAATCAAGGTTGATATTTATGGTATAATGATCCATCAAGGGGACGGAGGAATTCAAATGCAGAGCATGACTGGGTTCGGGCGCGGCTCGTTTCAATTGGAAGGGCGGGAAGCGACCATTGAAATAAAAGCAGTCAACTCCCGATATCTAGACCCAAATTTCCGCATGTCGCGCAACGTGAGCTTTGTGGAGCCAAAGCTGCGTACGGCTTTGGCGGAGACCTTACATCGGGGAAAAGTTGACCTATACATTTCCTATAAAAATACAAGAGAGGATCGCGCAGAGGTCCTGGCAGATGTGGCTTTGGCACAATCCTATCAAAAGGCTATTGGTACATTGGCGCAGGCGCTGGAAAAGCAGCCTGAGACCACGCTATGGCAGATCGCTTCGTTGCCGCAAGTCCTGCAGCTATCTGAAAGCGAGGAAGATGAGCAGGCTGTGTGCTATGTGGTAGAGCAAGCTTTTTCACAGGCCATCGGACAACTGAAGGCGATGCGTGAAAAAGAAGGTGAAAAGCTCTGCGAGGATTTGCTTACAAAGGCAAAGGCAGTGGATGCACTGGTTTGCCGTATCGATGCATTGGCACCGCAGGTAGAGCAAGCGTCTAAAGAAAAGCTGCTGGAAAAAATGCAGGAATATACACAAGCGGATGAATCGTTAAAACAGCGCGTTGTAATGGAGGCTGCGCTGATAGCGGAAAAGCACGCAATAGATGAAGAACTGGTGCGGTTGCACAGCCACATTGGCCAATTTTGTCAAAGTGTAAGATCTGAAGGCCCGGTGGGGCGAAAATTGGATTTTATTGTTCAGGAAATGAACCGTGAAGTCAACACCATTGGCAGCAAAGCCAACGATGCGGAGATCACATCGTTGGTAATTGCGGCTAAGAGCGAATTGGAAAAAATGCGCGAACAGGTTCAAAATGTAGAATAAGCGAGGAAGAGTGTATGGCGATTCGATTGATCAATATTGGGTTTGGAAATATCGTTTCTGCAAGCAGGATCATAGCAATCGTTTCCCCGGAAAGCGCCCCTATCAAGAGAATCATTCAGGATGCGCGGGAGCGGGGTGTGCTGATAGACGCAACATATGGCCGAAGAACCCGTGCCGTTGTTGTGATGGATAGCGGGCACATCATTTTATCCGCTGTTCAGCCTGAAACGGTGGCAAACCGATTAAGCGACCGTGAAACAGAACTGGAGGACTGAGTGTGGTCATGAAAAAATGTGGAACGCTGCTTGTTGTATCAGGCCCGTCGGGAGCGGGAAAAGGTACTTTGATCCAGGCTGTTCTAAAAAAAAGACCGGAAGCTATGGTATCGGTATCGGCCACAACGCGTGCGCCGCGCCCCGGGGAAAAGGAGGGCGTTCATTACTTCTTTGTCAGCAAAGAGAAATTTGAGCAAATGATTCAAGAGCATGCTTTTTTGGAGTATGCGTGCGTGTTTGGTACAACCTATTATGGTACGCCGCGGGCCTTTGTGGAGCAAAAGCTCGCGGAAGGAAACGACGTGATTTTGGATATTGATGTGCAGGGTGCAATGAATATCAAGCAAGCGATGCCAGAGGCAGTGCTTGTATTTATCCTGCCACCTTCTTACCGGGTTTTGCGGCAACGGCTGACGAATCGGAAAACGGAATCCGATGAGCAGATTGAGCGCCGTTTACAGACCGCGAAAAATGAAATAAAATATATCAATCACTATCAGTATTTGCTGATTAATGATACAGTGGCGGATGCTAGTGAAAATCTGGATCATATATTACAGGCAAGCCATCTGTATGCAACGAATGAAAGAAAAGACGCGCTTTTGGCGCATTGGGAGGAATAGAAATGATTATTGACCCGCCTATCAACGAATTGTTAGACAAAGTGGAATGTCGGTATTCTTTAGTGGTTGTGGTATCCAAACGCGCACGCCAGCTGGTATCTGGGGACGCTCCCTTGATTGATATCGATCCTGATGAAAAGCCGGTTTCCATTGCGGCTAAGGAAATGTACGGTGGAAAATTGAATGTAGACAATGGCTTTGGAGAGTTCTAACGATGTCTTGCGTAGTATTGGGTGTAACGGGGGGCATCGCTGCGTATAAGAGCGCAGAGATTGCATCTCAGCTGAAAAAGCATGGGCACGATGTATATGTGATTATGACAAAGCATGCAACTGAATTCATTGCGCCCTTGACCTTTGAAACCCTAACGAACCATCCGGTCGTGGTGGATATGTTTACACGGGAAACACCCTGGGAAGTAGAGCATATTGCCTTGGCAAAGCGTGCGGATGTTTTTTTGGTCGCGCCTGCTAGCGCAAATTTTTTGGGAAAATATGCAAATGGGATTGCGGATGATATGCTGACCACTACGGTATTGGCCACTAAAGCGCCCGTTGTCTTGGCACCGGCGATGAATACCGATATGTGGAGCAATGCAATCGTCCAGAAAAATGTGGAAGCGCTCAAGTCTCTCGGCGTTTCTATGGTAGGCCCGGGTAGCGGTTATTTGGCATGCGGATATCTAGGCCAGGGGCGTATGAGCGAACCGGAAGAGATCGTGGAAGCTGTGTATGATGCGCTGGCGAACAAGGATTTGATTGGCAAACGAATCTTGGTAACGGCGGGTCCTACGCGGGAAACGGTAGACCCTGTACGCTATATTACAAACCATAGCAGCGGAAAAATGGGGTTTGCCATTGCCAGGGCGGCCAAACGGCGCGGCGCAGCAGTTACTTTGATCCATGGGCCAGTGGCCTTGCCTTTGCCTTATGGCGTGGAGGAATGTGCTGTGATCAGCACACAGGATATGCTGGAAGCTGTACAGGACAGATTTTTAAATTGTGATTTATTGATTATGGCGGCTGCCCCTGCGGATTTTACAATGCAAGAACAAAGCAACCGTAAAATCAAAAAAGTAGATGGCCAGCCAATGGTTTGGCAGTTAAAGCAAACACAGGATATTCTGGGTGCTTTGCCATCCAAAAAAAACGGGCAGGTTGTGGTTGGCTTTGCGGCAGAAACCAATGATGTACAGTCCTATGCGATGGACAAGCTGCAAAGAAAACGGCTGAATATGATTGTGGCCAACGATGTTACGCAAAAGGGCGCCGGGTTTGGTACGGATACCAATATTGTCACCGTTGTCCATGAGGATGGACGCATCTGCCCGCATGATATTGCGCCCAAGGAGGAAATTGCAGACTTTATTTTAGACCAGGCAAAGCCGTATTTGAAATAGCTTGGATAGCCCTTAAAAGCACCTTTGGTGCTTTTTTCTTACGATATAGCAAAGGGGGGGGAGATTTGTACGCACAGGTTATCATTGATATTGCACATGCCAAGATAGACCATGTGTTTTCCTACCAAGTGCCGGAAGGCATGGAAATTGCACCGGGAGACCGCGTATTGGTGCCTTTTGGAAAGGGCAATACGCCGAAGGAAGGATACATCATTGACATATCTGAAGAAACTGCCTACCGGGCGGGAAAAATAAAAACCATCTTAAAAAAAGAGGATACTTTTTCTGCTTTTCTCCCTGAACAGATTCAACTGGCAAAATGGATGGCCGTTTCCTATCATTGCTTCATGGTGGATGCTTTGCGGCTGATGATTCCAGCACAGCTGCGCGGCCAGCGCGTCAAAGAAAAAAGAATAGAGGTCATATCCTTGGCAAAGGATATGGATTTGCAGGCAAGCCTGGCACTTCTGCGAGGGGAAAACGGAGGAAGAAAGGCCCCGGCACAGGCGGAAACACTTCAACTAATCGGCCAAGTGGGGAAGATTGCGGCCCCAGAGCTGTGCGAATACTTTCCCGGAGCACGCTCTGCCCTGGTACAGCTTAAAAAAAAGGGGTATGTTTGCTCTGAGCATGTAGAGGTGCGCCGCGCACCTTATCGAAGATTGGGAGAAGCCCCCCAAAAAAAGCATGTGCTAACCCTCTATCAAAAGCGTGCTGTGGAGAGGATTGTATCCTCCCTTTCTACGCATGGGGGGCGGTATCTGCTACATGGGATTACTGGAAGCGGCAAAACAGAGGTGTATTTACGTGCCATCCAGGCGGCGATAGAGAGTGGCAAAGGGTGTATCATGCTGGTGCCGGAAATTTCTCTGACGCCGCAGATGGTCTCAAGATTTCGAGGATATTTGGGAGAGAATGTTGCTGTTTTGCACAGCAGGCTTTCTGCCGGAGAGCGGTATGATGAATGGAAACGCATTCTAACGGGACAAGCACGTATGGTAATTGGGCCAAGGTCTGCTGTGTTTGCTCCGGTATATGATCTAGGATTAATCATTATAGATGAGGAGCACGAACAATCCTACCGAAGCGAGCATAAACCGCAGTATACGGCCCACGAGGTGGCAGAAAAGCGTTGTTCGCTAACCGGAGCTACCCTTGTGCTGGGGAGCGCTACGCCCTCTGTGGTGACATATCACCGTTGTATGAAGGGGGATATCCAGTATCTCTCCCTGCCAGAACGGGCAGGAGGGCAAAGCCTTCCCCATGTGTATGTATCGGATATGCGGGAGGAGCTGTCCAGAGGCAACCGTTCTATATTCAGCGGTGCGCTTTCGCAAGCCATGGAAGATTGCTTGGCACGCAACGAACAGATGATGCTGTTTATCAACCGCCGCGGGTACTCCACTTTTCTGATGTGCAGGGGATGCGGTTATGTGGTGCAGTGCGAAGATTGTGATGTATCCATGACATACCATCGTACGGACTATCGCGAGCTGCTTAGGTGCCATTATTGCGGAAAGACGGAAACGCCGCCCTCCCTTTGCCCTGTCTGCGGCAAGCCCTATCTAAAGCAGTTTGGAATCGGCACACAGCAGGTGGAAGAGCAGGTGAAGCTGCATTTTCCCAGTGCTCGTATATTGCGTATGGATGCGGACACCACCCAGGAAAAGGATGCGCATCTAAAGATATTGCAGGCATTTGCACAGAAACAGGCCGATGTACTCATCGGTACACAAATGATCGCCAAAGGGCATGATTTTGAAAATGTGACGCTGGTGGGTGTTTTGGCGGCGGATAGCTCGCTGTATGTACCGGATTATCGCAGTGCAGAGCGTACCTTTCAGCTCATTACCCAGGTGGCTGGGCGCGCTGGGAGAGGAACCCTGCCCGGGAAGGTCATCGTGCAGACCTATCACCCGGATCATTTTGCGATACAGGCAGCGGTAAAACAGGATTATCGGCAATTTTATGCACAGGAGATACAGCATCGAAAGGCCGCTCAGTTCCCCCCGTATGCCCAGTTTATCAGGCTTTTGTTCCGAGGCGCGCAGGCGGCAGTGAAAAAAGCATGTTTGGATAGCGTTGCTACGCTATCCGCATACTTTGCCAATCAGCACATACAGCCCTTGCAATTTGACTATGGATCTGCGCCAATTGCGCGCATCAAGGGAGAGACGAGAATGCAGATTTTGCTAAAGCTGGATCTGTCCCATATACAAAATGGGCAAGTGGAAAAGATCTATCGCTTGTTTGATGGGTGCGTTTTTGAAGACTGCACCATGATCATGGAAACAGATCCGCCAAATTTGCTTTAATCATCGGCCAGGCCGTAGAGATTTATGGTATACTATACAGTTAGAGAGGAGCGTGCTTTTTTCAATGGCAATTCGACAGATCATTACCGTAGAAAATGAAAACTTACATAAACAATGCAAACCCGTCAAGGAAGTGGATAATTATATCCGCCGCCTACTCGACGATATGATGGAGACAATGCACCACGCCAACGGCGTAGGGCTTGCCGCCCCGCAGGTAGGTGTGCTTCGCAATGTATGTGTCATCGATGTGGATGGCCAGCAGTTTGAATTGATCAATCCGGAGATCATAGAGGTAGCGGGCGAAAAGGAAGATGTAGAAGGATGCTTGTCTGCACCGGGCCGCTGGGCGATGGTTAAGCGTCCGCAACGGGTGAAGGTGCGTGCGCTAAACCGTGAAGGAGAGCTTGTTGAATATGCTGGGGAAGACCTTTTGGCTAGGGCTTTTTGCCATGAGATAGACCATCTAAAAGGTCAGGTCTTTTTGGATATTATGGAATATGAAGTAGAGCCGGAGGAGGCGTGATCCTTGAAGCTTGTTTTTTTCGGGACACCAGCGTTCGCCGTGCCTGTTTTACAGGCAGTGCACAGTGCAGGGCATGAGGTTCTTGCCGTTGTGACCCAGCCGGACCGCCCAAGGGGTAGAAAAAAGGTGTTGACGCCGCCGGAAACAAAAGTCTGCGCGCAGGCGTTGGGGCTTCCGGTATTGCAGTTTGAAAGAATCAAACGGCCGGAGGCTGTGCAAACATTGGCGTCTTTGGATGCCGATGTCTGGGTAACGGCGGCTTATGGACAGATTTTGTCCAAAGAGCTGTTGGATCTGCCGCCCAAAGGGGTCATCAATGCACATGCATCTTTGCTGCCCGCCTATCGCGGAGCTGCACCGGTGAATTGGTGCTTGATCCACGGGGAGACAAAGACAGGCGTTACGACGATGTACACCGATGTGGGAGTGGATGATGGGGATATGATTCTACAGCAGGAAGAATGCATCCGCCCCGAGGACACGGCGGAGAGCTTGTTGGAGCGCCTTTCCTATATCGCAGCAGGTCTAATGGTACAGACATTGGCGCTGGTGGAAAAAGGGCAGGCACCCCGCACGACGCAGGATGAACGGCTAGCCACTCGGCAGCCTATGCTTTCCAAACAGGATGGGGCCTTGGATTTTTCACAGACGGCAGAGGCTGTGGGCAATCGTACCAGGGGGGTTACGCCGTGGCCAGGTGCGTTTGCTGCCTTGGATGGGCAAATCTATAAATTTGCTGAGCCTTATACGGCAGAGGGCTGTGGAGTGCCCGGCACAATTTTAACAGCGGATGAAAAAAATGGCCTGTTGATCGCTTGCGGCGAAGGGGCCATAGGTTTTAAACAGATCCAGGCACCGGGGAAAAAGAAAATGGATCCCAGAGATTTTCTCCGTGGCCACCGCCTGGATACGTCTAAGAGGTTTGGAGAATGAGCGTTCGTGCTGGAGAGCGTGCTGCGGTGGAAATATTGGAGTATATGGATACCGAACACGCGTATATGGGACAAGCACTTTCAGAAGTATTGCATAGAAAAAACCTAACGGGGTCCGATCGTGGCGCTGCGGTTGCTTTTTCTAAGCTAACGGTGGAAAATCGTCAGGCCGTCGATTTTGCTCTTATGCAATTGACCAAGCTGAACAAGGCTGGGCGTACCGTCAAAAACATTTTGCGGTTGGGCGCGGCCAGGATTTTATTTGGCAATAATACAGAAGCGCAGGCTGTGCATGCGAGCGTAGAACTTTGCAAAGCGTTCGGCAAGGGAGCGCAAGGAAAGTTTGTCAACGCTGTTTTGCGAAATTTAGCCCGCCAAAAAAACAAGATCCCTTGGCCAGAAGAGCAAAACGATCCCATAGGTTTTTATGCGGTCCGGTATAGTTGGCCAAAATTTGCTGTAGAACAGGCTTTTTTCCTATTGGGGACAGAACAGGCATGTGCATTTTTGAAGTATCGTGCGCCGCAGCCCACAACAGTGCGCATCAATCCATCCAAAACGACAAGAGAAGAGATAGAGGCTATCTTTAAGGCTGATGGAATCATAGCTCGAAACATGTGGGCAGACCCACGGGCGTATGGGCTGGAAGGGGCCGAAGATATACCGGCTATGGAGGCTTATCGGCAGGGGAAAATCAGCTTGCAGGGCCTAGCAAGCATGGTTGCGGCAAACCAGGCAGCTTTGGAGGAAGGCATCATATTGGATGTTTGCGCTGCGCCTGGCGGGAAATCCTGCAATATAGCAGAGCAATGCCCTGAAGCCAAGGTGTATGCCTTTGATCTACATCCACATCGTGTGGCGCTGATTTCGGCGCAGGCAGAGCGGCTGGGGCTGTCCAATGTGATTGCGGCACAGCATGATGCAACGCAACCGTTTGAAGAATTTGAAGGGACAGCCGATTGTGTTTTGGTGGATGCTCCCTGTACAGGCTTGGGTACTGCCTGCCATAGGCCGGATGTAAAATGGAATAAAAAGCAGGAGGATGCGGCCGCATTGGCAAAGCTGCAAAGGAAAATCTTGCAAAATGCAAGCCGGTCTGTTAAACCTGGCGGTAAATTGGTATATTGCACCTGCACATTTACACAGACGGAAAACGAGGACGTTGTTGCATGGTTTTTGGCAAACAATGCCGCTTTTCATTTGACGCCGCTTACATTGCCAAAAAATATGCCCGGACATCCAGACGAAAAAGCGGGGATGCTTCGCCTTTGGCCGCAGATTCACCAGACAGACGCCTTTTTCATCTGTGCCATGGAGAAAATAAGTTGAAGTTATACGATTATACATACGAACAGATTCAAGCGCTGCTGCTGGCGTGGAACGAGCCTGTATTCCGGGCAAAACAGATTTTTGCATGGTGTGCTAAGGGGGCGCCTATCGAGCAGATGCATAACATTCCCAAGGCTTTGCGGCAAAAGCTGGCGTCGCTGGGCCTTGGTGGTATGCGAATTGAGCAGACGCATAGATCCGCAGACGGTACCAAAAAGTTTTTGTTTCGTTGCGAAGATGGGAATGCAGTGGAAGGCGTGTTGATGAAAAATCATCACGGAGGAACGCTTTGTATTTCCACACAGGCCGGTTGTCGAATGGGATGTGCATTTTGTGCTAGTACACAGCTGGGACTGGCGCGCAACCTTACCATTGGAGAGCTGTGCGGACAGCTTTATGCCGTTCGCCGACAAGAGGGAGAGGATAGCTTTACCCACGTCGTATTGATGGGCTGCGGAGAACCTTTGGATAATTATGAAAACGTCGTTGCTTTTTTGCGAATCGTATCGGATGATAGGGGGATGGGTCTATCTCTTCGCCATGTCTCGCTTTCTACCTGCGGGCTGGTGCCCCAAATTGATAGGCTGGCAGAGGAGCAGCTGCCCATTACCCTGTGTTTAAGTCTGCATGCGCCCAACGATGAAATACGGCACAGTATCATGCCGATCTCCAAACGGTATTCCATTGAGGAGACCATTGCGGCGATGAAGCGGTACGAAGAAAAGACCTCGAGACGAGTGGCTTTTGAATATACGCTTATCAACGGCGTAAACGACGGCCTATCACATGCAAAGGAATTGGCACATTTGACAAGGGGTATTCGAAAACATATCAATTTGATTCCGCTAAACCAAGGCGTTGGCGCTTTTCAGCCGCCTTCCAGAGCAAAGGTGCAAGCATTTTTGAAGGCGTTGACGGATCTTGGCGTTTCCGCTACCGTGAGAAGGCGCCAAGGGGATGATGTGGCAGGGGCATGCGGCCAGCTTCGGCTGCAAAGACAACGAGAGGAGCAGGCATATGATTGAGTATTTCGCACAGAGCCATGTGGGCCTGGTCCGAAAAGGAAACGAAGATTCCTATTATGCGCCGTCGCAAAGCCGCCCGAAGGACCCGCAGTTTTTTCTTTGTGTAGCGGACGGCCTGGGAGGCCATAATGCAGGGGAGATTGCTAGCCAGCTAGCAGTGCGCACCATGGTTACCTCCATGCAGACTATGGAAGGCAAAAATCAGATGCTGGATCATCCCTTTGAAACGATGCAAAGGCTGTTTTTTGAGGCCAATGATAAAATCCATATGCTGTCTACAGAAAGTGAAAAGATGTATGGAATGGGCACCACCCTAACAGCAGCAGTTTGTAAAAAGCATATGGTCTGCATTGCCCATGTAGGTGACAGCCGGGCTTATTTATTCAATGAAGACGGGCTTGTGCAGATTACGACAGATCATACCTTTGTGCAGACGCTCATCCAAAGCGGTCAGCTGACGGAAAAAGCGGCGCTGACGCATCCATACAGACATGTTATCACGCGGGCTGTAGGCATCGAGCAATTTTTGGAAGTTGATTTTTTCGAAGCCGATTGGAAGCTTGGCGATACGCTGCTGTTATGCAGCGATGGCCTTACCAATATGGTAAGCGATGAGGAGATTGCGGATATTTTCAAGCATAAAAACTCGTTGGAAGATCAGGGCAGCGCTCTGCTGAGTTTGGCCCTGGAGCATGGTGGTAAGGACAACATTACGATATGCTTGGCCAGGAGAGAGGGGGATTCAAAATGAGTCAGCTTCTTTCAAACCGATATCTATTGGAAGAGAAAATAGGGTCGGGCGGGATGGCGTTTATCTATCGGGCTCGCGATCTGCAGACAAAGCAAACGGTGGCAATCAAAGTGCTGCGTGAAGAATATACCAAAGATACCGAATTTGTTTCACGGTTTGATCGTGAAGCAAAGGCCATGCAGCGTGTGCGCCATAATAATATTGTTGAGGTATATGCCGTAGGCAATGATTACGGCATCCCCTATATCGTGATGGAGTATATCGATGGGCCGACGCTAAAGGATATCTTGCGGATGAGGGGTAAGCTGCCCGTGCGCCAGTGCATTCAGATCATGCTCAATCTCTGCGAAGCGATCCAAACCGCGCATGATAACGGCGTAATTCATAGAGATTTGAAGCCGCATAACATTCTCGTTACACCAGAAGGAGAAGTAAAGATCACGGATTTTGGCATTGCCAAATTTGTGGGCTCCTCCACCATGACAATGGAAAGCGACAATGTTTTGGGGTCTGTGCATTATATTGCACCGGAGCAGGCCAGCGGCGGGGAAACGGATGAGAAAACCGATGTGTATTCGCTGGGAATAACAATGTATGAAATGCTGACAGGGCGCCTCCCGTTTGAAGGGGATACGACGGTTTCTGTGGCAATCAAGCATATACAGGAATCCGTCCCTTCTCCGCAAAGCAAAAACCCAGAAATATCCCATAGCCTGTCTGCCTGCGTCATGAAAGCCTGTGCCAAAGATCCAAATGTGCGCTATCAGACGCCGGGTGACTTTGCCAGGGATTTGGTACGCGCTATGAACGATCCTGACGGCACTTTTGCAGACCTACCTCGCGACACCCAAGAGATGCCCTACCAGGCGCCGCCAGCCAGGCGGCGGAACGATAGAAGCGCGGAAAGCAATCGAAAGACCAAAAAAAGTATTCACAAGATTTTATGGGCGCTCTTGGGCTGTATCGTGGTTTTGGTTACGCTGTTTATGATTGGACGGGCTATTTGGCAGTCCTCCAATGATGATATGATTGCAATGCCTGATCTGCGGGGCAAAACAAGCGCCGAAGCGCAATCCGCGCTCAGTGATCTTGGATTATCCATTTCCTTTAGCTACCAAATCAATGATGATGTGCCGGAGGATGTGGTCTATGGGCAGTCCATTTCACCACAAACGATGGTCAACCCCAAAACGTTGGTCACGATCTATGTAAGCGATGGTCCGGAAAAAATAAGCGTTCCTTTGGTGCAAGGAATGACATTGGATGAAGCGAATAGAAGGCTCAGCGAAGCCGGACTTACGCCGGGCATAATCAATTATCAGTTTTCCGCGACCGAAGCGGACGGTACTGTCATACGCCAGATACCAGCGGCTGATGAGCTGGTGGCTAAGGAGTCGGAAGTCAATTTGGTCATTGCAAGTTCGACTGCGCCCTCTACACCGCAGCCAGGAGTATAGATGAAAACAGGAACGATCTTAAAAGGCATCGGCGGTTATTATACCGTTCAATACGAAGAAAATAAACGGTGCGTACTTAGGCCCAGAGGAAAATTCCGCCACAAAGAGGAGCGGCCTCTACCAGGCGATCGTGTGCGTTTTGATGTACCACCGCCTGGCACGGAAGGCTTCTTTGAAGAGATTCTGCCAAGAAAGAATCAAATGCTGCGGCCCGCTGTAGCCAATGTGGACGAGGTTTGGGCCGTGATTTGCATGCAAAAACCGGCCGGCGATTTCTTGCTTTTGGATAAGTTGTTGGCAAATTGCCGCAGGGAAAACATTCCAGTACGCGTTGTTCTCAATAAATGTGACTTGGCTTCCGAGGAGCAAAAGCAGCGTTTTCTCAAAAGCTATTGCCGATATAATCCACTCTTGGTTTCCACCCATACCGGAGAGGGAATGGAAGTGTTGACAAAGGCATTTTCGCAAAAGATCATTTGCTTGTCGGGGCAAAGCGGAGTGGGAAAGACTAGCATTACAAACGCGCTTTTGCCCGGCACATCCTACGAGACGGGGGAGCTTAGCAAAAAAACAAGCCGCGGCAGGCATACAACGCGCCATGCGGAACTGCTCTGTGGTCCTCATGACGGTATGATCGTAGATACCCCGGGCTTTAGCTTGATGGAACTGCCGCTCATGGCCCCTGAAATGCTTAGAGACCTATACCCGGAATATGATGATTATGCCAATCGATGTAAATTTGATATGTGCGTGCATCAAAATGAGCCCGGCTGCGCAGTCAAACAAGCGGTAGAACAAGGCAGCATAGACACGGACAGATACCATCGGTATCTACAAATATTGCAGCAAGTACAAGAAAAATGGAGGAAACGATATGAATAGAATTTTGGTGAGTCCGTCCATCCTATCGGCAGATTTTTCCTGCCTTGGCATGGAAGTAGCCTCTCTAGAGCAGGCTGGTGCGGACTGGATCCACGTAGATATCATGGATGGGCATTTTGTGCCGAATATTTCTTTTGGCCCGGATGTGGTAGCAGCTTTTCGCCCGCATACTGATTTGCCGCTGGATGTACACCTGATGGTGGAAGATGCCATTCGGTTCATTCCGGCCTTTGCCAAGGCTGGCGCGGATATCATTACCGTGCATATGGAGGCAGAGCAGGATGTACAGAAGAGCGTAGATTTGATCCATCGTCTTGGGCTGAAAGCGGGCGTTGCAATTTCGCCCGGAACCCCGGAATTGATTTTGATGAATATGCTTACGCAAGTAGAAATGGTGCTGGTCATGACGGTAGAGCCGGGATTTGGAGGGCAAAGGTTTATGCCGGATGTTGCCAAAAAGGTACGCGCGATCCGGCAAATGCAGGTTAATCCTTCTCTCCGTATCGGGGTAGATGGCGGCATCAACCTGGATAACGTAAAAAGTGTTATACGGGATGGGGCGGATGTCATCATTGCGGGTAGCGCCGTATTCAATGCAAAGAGCAGAGCGTTGGCCATCAACGCGTTGAGGCGGGGATGAACGGGCTGATCTATACTGGCGGAGATTGGCCAGATCTTGCTACGGCAAAGATGTTGTCCGAAAGGGCGGATGTGTCCATCTGCTGTGATGGGGCAGCAGAAGAGGCCTATCGTTACGGACTCCCCTTTCAAACCCTGGTTGGAGATATGGATTCTATCCGGCCGGATCTTTTAGAGGCTTATCAAAGCTCACATGAGGGGCTGGAAATCATACAGCTTTCCGTTGAAAAGGACTGGACGGATACGGAATACGCCGTTTCGCATGCCTTGGAGCGCGGGTGTACGCATATTACCTTCTGCGGTGGGCTGGGGAAAAGGATGGATCATTCCTTAGGGCAGCTACAAATTTTGTACGGCCTTTGTAAACGAGGCATTCCGCATACGCTATATAGCAAAGATATGTTTGCCTGTATGATCAACGGCAAATATTCGTTGAAAACATTTCCGCAGCAGACATTTTCTCTCTTGCCGTTTGCACAAAATTGTTGTATAACGATTGAAGAAGCAAAATATCCTTTATATCATCAGCCTTTGCCCCTGGGAAAGACATTGGGCATCAGTAACCAAGCCTTGGGAGAGCAGGTTTCCATCCAAGTGCATGAAGGCATCGTATTATTGATTGCATTGCAGTCCGTATAAAAGAGGACTTTATCACTTTCTGTAAAGGCGGCGTAGTTATGGCAGTAGAAATTTGGGCTCATAGAGGCAATAGTTGTCAATTCCCGGAAAACACAATGGAGGCGTTTGCATCGGCGCTGGCGCTAGGGGCAGACGGCTTGGAGCTTGACGTGCATTTTACCAGCGATCAACAGATTGTGGTTACCCATGATGAGAGCGTAGAGAGAGTCTCAAACGGCTGCGGCCGCGTAGTTGACCAAACATTGGCCCAGTTGCGCAGCTATAATTTTCATAAAACAAAGCCGGAATCGGTACAAATGGCAAAGATTCCACTCTTGGCTGAAGTGTTGGAACTGGTAAAGCCTACGCAGGCTATGATCAATATTGAAATTAAATCCGGTATTGTGTTGTACGAGGGCATAGAAAAGGCCCTTTGGGCTCTTGTTCGTGACTTTGGCATGCAAGATCGTGTTCTATATTCTTCTTTTAATCATTTTTCACTGACTACTTTAAAACAGATTGATTCACATACAAAAATTGGATTGTTGTACTCTGAAGCGATGGTGGATCCCGCTCTTTATGCAAAGCATGTACAGGCAGAGGCGATCCATCCTTTTTTCCCGACCTGTTTTGCGCCGGGAGTTATAGAGGGCTGCGTGGTAGAACATATCGATGTAAATCCATGGACGGTGGATGACGCTGAAATGATGCGATCCTTGCAAAATCTTGGCGTCCACGCGATCATTACAAACGATCCTTCTCTGGCATTATCCGTTTTGCGTTAATTTCGAGAATCAAAAACACGGATAGACGAGGTGCTATATAATATTGAATCGTATAATATTATATAGTATTATAGAGATGTTCAGAAGATCTTGTGTTGGTCTTCTGTATATAAATTTTAGGGGGTAGTTTTATGGGAAAGAGGGAACTGACGGAAGATCAGCGCTATGACAGGAAAATCAGAGTTGCATTTTCCTGGGTTACCATTTTATTTGAAACGGCTTATACCGCGACCGCATTCAATACGCTGCTATTGCAGAAACAAGGGTTTAGCAGCACACAGGTCGGCGTTATTTTGGCTGTTTTTTCTATTATAGGGATCATAGCGCCGCCTTTTTGGGGATACTTAGCGGATCGGATACGCTCGATTCCCAAAGCATTTATCATCGTGTTGTGTATACAGGGCGTCATCGTTGCCTTTTTGCCGATCAGCGGTAGCATAAAAATAGGAGGCCTTTCGCTTCTGGCTATCTCTATGCCGCTATCCAACTTTGTTCGGCAGCCTTCGATGTCCTTGGTGGATGCCTGGATGATTCAGGCTGTCAATACCACAAACGGCAGGGTTGCTTATGGCTCGGTGCGCCTTTGGGGTTCTATTGGCTGGGCCGTGGCTTGTTTGATTATGACAAAAATTGCGGACTGGACAAGTGTTGTTGTCCCCTTCTACTTATGTGGGCTCATCTGTATATCCGTGGCGTTCTGGTATTCCGTGTTGGTCAAAAAACTGCCGCTACGCCAGCCCGAAGAGGAAGATACAGAGCCGGTGGATCACATTAATCCATTTGTATTGTTCAAAAATTATTATTTCGTTTGGATTTTAATATTTAATTTAATTTTGACGATCTCCTCCAGCGCTTCCTTCAACTTTATTCCGTATATGTTTACCGAAATCGGGGCCGATCCGAACCTAGGCGCTGCATCGGTTGGGGTAAAGGCATTGATGGAGGTACCGTTGATGTTTGCTGGCGTCTATTTGGCCCGTAGGTTTAGTATGCCTTCCATGATCGCAACGGTTGGGCTGATGTACTTTGTGGAGCAGTCGTTGTATTCTTTGGCATCAAGCGCTACGATGATCGTTGGCGTTCAGCTGATTCAAGGGCTGGCGTATGGCCTATATGTATCCTGCTCGGTGGACTATGCCTACAAGCTGGCGCCAAAATCCTTAACGGCTTCCGCGCAATCTTTCATGTGGATGTCCAATGCGGTCGGAACGGTATTGAGCAACCTGATGGGAGGGTGGCTGATCAGCGTAATTGGCGCCGGTGGCTTTTATCGGTTTAACTCCTTTGTTGTTTTGGCGGGGTTTGTGCTTTTCGTGCTTTCTTTTCCCTTTGGGGAAAAGGTATTGAAGATCCCTCGCCCGGCAGCGGCTCTATCCCCGCGTAAAAAAGCACGGATGGAGCAAGAATAAAACAAGAGATTGGCTTATATATATCTCATCTAAAAGATAAAACATTCGCATATGGTTGTTTCAAAGGGCCATTTTATTTGAACTTTGCCGCGGAGTAGGGGCCGCGGTTATATTTGGGGGGCATTTTCTATGGAGCAACAACCGACCTTGGCCGAAGAGATACGGCTTCGGAAACGGATACAAATCGGTTTTTCTACTGTTATCGGCCTGTTTTGGATGGGGATGGCTTCTTCGGCCTATAATGTTCTTTTGCTGGATAGCCAGAACTTTTCAACTGCTGAGGTAGGGGTCATCATGGCCATTTATTCCGCCATTGGGATCATAGCGCCGCCTTTATGGGGGTATGTGGCGGATCGAATGCATTCCGTAGCCAAGGCATATATCATTGTTTTTGCGATTTATGCTTTTTTGGTTGCGTTCATGCCGATATTTGGCATTATAAAAATTGCAGGGTTTTCATTTTTGGCCATCGCATTGCCTTTGACAAACTTTGTACGAACACCAGCGCAAAACTTGATGGATGCGTGGTCCATGTTGGCGGTGGCGCGCGCCAAGCGTGTGCCGTTTGGCGTTATGCGCTTATGGGGGTCAATCGGCTGGGCGATCTCGTGTGTGCTGCTATCCTTTGTAGCGGAAAAGGCAGGGATTCCTGTTGTCTTTATGCTGAGCGGATTTATCAGTATGGGTGTCTGCATTTACAGCGTACGCCTAAATCATAGGATCCCTCTTCAACAAGAGCCGAAGGAGGGAGAAAAACAGGATCGTCCCAAAATCAATCCTGCTCTGCTGTTTAAAAACTATTATTTTGTCGTGCTTTTGATTTTTCATTTTCTGATTCAAATGATGTCAAACTCTTCCACGCTGTTTTTGCCTTATGTTTTCCGTTCTGTGGGAATGGAAGCGGATATGGCCGGCGCTGTAACGGGAATCAAAGCACTGATGGAAGTGCCGTTCCTTTTAGCAGGCGGTCTTTTGGTACGGAAGTTTAAGCTGCCCCCCATGATTGCCGCAGTAGGATGCATTTATGCATTGGAGCATTTCCTGTATACGCAACTCTCCTCTCCGCTGCTTTCTCCGCTTGTCTCTTGTATGGGGCCGGCGCTGATTCTGTGTATCCAGATGTTGAGTGGATTGGCAAACGGGCTGTATCTATTTACATCCGTACAGTATGCATACCGCTTAGCGCCGCCGGAGCTTTCTGCCTCTGCGCAAACATTTTTGGGTATGTCCATGTCGATGGGTGCGATCTGTGCAAGCCTATTGGGAGGGATCCTCATCGAAATCACCGGTGTTACCGGATATTATACCTTAACATCAATCGTTACGTTGGTGGGCGTTGTGCTATTCGGCCTATCCTTTGTCTTTGGAGAAAAGGTTTTGAAAATTCCACGGCCCAAGGCAGCCTCCGCTACAGAGGAGTAGGAAAGGCCGGAATGGGAGAATATATTCTCCCATTCTTTATTTTTTGAATGATTTTGCGTGTTCTTGCTGAAATATGTTATAATAACCGAAACCAACTTGTACGTTTGTAAGAAAGTAGGAATGCATATATGGCTCGAAAAAACCGCAGGAGACCTACCAAGCGTTTTTTTATAACGGTGGCTGTGTTGGCATGCGTGATTTTATTGACCGTATTTCTAATACTGCAAGGCCCCAAGGAAGCCCTTATAACGGAAGGAAATCTTTTTGTAGACCGTGATGTTGAAACTCTGATTGTTCGGGATGAAAAGGTCTACAATTCCGACAACTATTCCACGGCTACCTTCTTTGCCTCAGAGGGGCAGACCGTTACAAAGGGCGCAACGATTGCCCAGGTATATAAATGGGGCTATAACGAAAAACTGATGACCGATTATGTGACGACGCAGCAGCAGATCCAGGATTATCAGGAAAATACCATTTGGCGTGAAGTGATCAATAAAGATTTGAACACACACAATGGGAAGATCACGAATACGATCCAGGAGATTGTGGATGTAGTACAGGGAAAAAGCAGCAACGATTTGGTTGTATTGGAACGAAAACTGCGTGAGAATATGGAAAAAAAACAGCAGTTTTTAAAGGCCAATGTGCAAGCTGACGATAAGCTGAACGGCTTGTACGCCACAGAACAAGATCAGCTGAACAAGCTTGCAAATTGGCGCCAGGATGTGCAGGCAGAGGAAGACGGTATCGTCAGCTTTTATATGGACGGGTGGGAAACACAGCTTACACCATACAATTTGGATACCTTGACGCGAGCGGATATTTTGGCTGCTAAAAAAGGCGTTGTCAGCAGCAAAACTTCTGATGACAGCACCACCAGACCGTTATATCGGCTTGTCAATAATTATCAGTGGTACTGTCTGATTCTTTTGGATAAAAATGAGGAAATTCCTGAGTTGAGGGAGGGAGGTACGGCCAATATGACCTTTGAAGGCTATTTTGACCGGCCCTATTCTGCCAAAGCGACCTCTGTGCGAAGTGTAGACGGCGGGGGTACGTTGTATGTATTGGAAATGACAGAGGATATTGGCCCGATGCTAAGCGTACGCACTGCAGATGCAAAGATGCATTTGGATTTTACTGGAATGATGGTACCAGAGGAGGCTATCTTTACACAGGGGGATCAAAAGCTGATCAAACTGGTGCAGGGCGATGTGGCAAGCTTAATTCCCGTGGATATTTTGATTTCCGATGGGGAGAACTGCATTATTCAGTCCTTGGATCCTGATACAACTTTGTCTGCAAACCAAAAGGTGCTATTGCGATAGAAGGTAGAGAATATTGATGAATGTACAGGCGATTCGTGACCAGATCCAGAGCGCAGCAGTAAAAGCTGGGCGCGATCCCGGCTCTATAACTTTGCTAGCTGCGAGCAAATATGCGGATGTAGAGCAGGTGCGCCAAGCCTATGAGCAAGGGCTTACCTGTTTTGGTGAAAACCGTTCAGAAGGTCTGCTTGCAAAAAAAGATTTGCTTCCGGATGACATTTCTTGGCATTTTATTGGACAATTACAGACGAATAAGGTAAAATACATTATTGATAATGTGGAATTGATTCATTCGTTGGATAGGCTCTCTCTTGCAAAGGAGCTGCAGAAAAGAGCCTTGGCAAAACAAACTACCGTGCATGCATTGGTAGAAGTGTTGATGGATGATAGAGAAACAAGAGGGGGCGTGCTGCCAAAGGATATCCCTTCGTTTTTGGATCAGTGCGCTCAGTTTGACAGGCTCTACATTCACGGACTGATGTGTGTGGCCCCCTTGGGGTGCTCTGAAAGGGAAACGGAAGCCTGCTTTGCCAAAATGAAAGACCTTTTCGATGGGCTTTCCCACCGTATCCCGGACAATGCTGAAATGAAGGTGTTGTCGATGGGGATGAGTCATGATTTTCCGCTGGCCATAAAACATGGCGCCACTTTGGTACGCGTGGGTTCCGCGCTATTTCTAAACAAATAACTATTTGGAGGTGCGCAATGGCACAAAAGAAAATATTCGGAAAGGTTCTGGATCTGATCGGACTGGAAGAATCTGCCATTGATGAAGAGGATAACTACGAAGGTTTTGATGATTACGAAGATGATTATCAAGATGATTTTGATGATTATCAGGAGGAAGAATACGAAGAGCCTGTCAAGAAATCTAGTAGAAAAAGCAGAGCGAGCAAACGCGCGGAAAAAAACAGCCGCAAAAACAACCGTGATGATTTTGACTACGGATACGAGGACGAAGTGGAAGAAGAGGATACAGAATATGCAGGCCTTGGCAGAAATGGGCTGCTAGGCAGTAATAAATCCAGCAGGCGTAGCACGGCAACCACGCTGCGCGGCACGAGGGAAAGGGATCGCGAAGTGGATCAGAGCAGCAAAGTAGTAGGTTTCAATCCGAAGATCAAAATGATTGTCTATCAGCCGATGAGCTATGATGATACACAAAACATCGTAGACAACCTGAAGCGCAATAAGCCTGTGATAGTCAACCTGGAAGCGGTGGATAAGCAGGAAGCACAGCGCACTCTTGATTTTATCTCTGGTGCGATTTATGCAATCAATGGCGATATTCAGAAGATCAATAGCGCTGTCTTTGTTTTGGTTCCTGCCAATGTAGATATTTCCGGCAATATTCCGGATGATTTGAAAGGAAAAAGCTTTTATACGTTAGACAATCAGCGTAGAGATTATTAAATCTTCATCTTAGGAGGGATGCGACGTGTTAACTGCACAGCAAATTCATGAAAAAAGTTTTTCCCGGGATAAAAAGGGATATAACATCGACGAAGTCGATATCTTCTTGGATGAAGTGATTGTAGATTATGATACACTTACCAGGGAGAATCAGGAATTAAAAACAAGGATCGAGGCTTTGAATAAGCAGATCGAATCGTACCGTGGCATGGAAAATTCCATGATGCACACCATGGTGACCGTACACAAAGCGGCGGAAGAGATTGAAGAAAAGGCAAAGAAGGACGCCGAAGAGATGTACGCGAAAACACGTGCGCAGGCCGATGCGATGGCGGATCGTGCACAAAAAGAATACGATCAGATCCTTAATACTGCCAGCGCAGAGGCGGATCGTATTGTACGCGACGCAAGAAAAGAATTGAAAGAAAAGCAGGAAGCTATTCTGGAGCTCCATGAGCTCCTTACTGAGTTTAAAACTGGCGTGAAGGATTATGCTTCCGAGCTCATCGAGTTTGCGGATAAGATCAACGATCCTGAGCCTATTCAGGCTATCTTGCCTACCTTTGATGAGGAAGAGCCCGCTGAGGAGGATAGCCAGCAGGAGAGTTTAGAAGGTTTGTCTGCTAGCGAAGTTGTGGATAGCTTGGTAGATGATCTGAAAAAGCAAGAAAAGAAGGATTACGTTGCAGAGTATGTAAATGGTGTAGAGCGTAGCAAACAGATGCAAGAACAGGCTGAACAGACTCATCAGGAGGACATTGAGGAAGAGAATCAGGCGGTATTTTATGGCCCTGTGGACGCCGATGATGGGTATGACAATAATTTCTAAAGTATAAAAGGAGCTGGCTTGTACGGCTCCTTTTTTGTATATTTTCTGTTCATATGCATAGGATACCTGGTAGGGTGATGCGCATGGATCCTGAACAGAAAAAGATGTATAGAGAGCTGCAAAAAACGCTGCGAAAGATACAGATCGTTTTATATGAGTTAGACCCTACGCTGGTAGATTCGCAGCATAGATGGCGGCGCATTGGCAGGCAGTTTGGGCAGGGCGTGATCAAAGGGCTTGGCGGTGCGGTAGGCTTTACAATTTTGGGCGCTATTGTCATGGCGATACTTACTTCGTTGGCAGCGCACAATATCCCTGTCATTGGAGATTTTATAGCAAGAATTGTAGAGATTGTAAATGCAACAGCAAAATAAAATGACGGATGCATCCTTCCATGGTATAATAATTGTTATACTCCATGGGAGGTTTTTTTATGTTAGAATCCATCATTATCATAGTTGGCATCTTACTGGATCGGTTAACCAAACTATGGGCGGCGGGCCCTTTGAAAGCAGTAGGAAGCATGGATTTTATTCCAGGCATTATGGAATTCCATTATGTCGAAAACAGAGGAGCCGCATTTTCTATGCTTTGGGGAAAAACTTGGATCTTTATTATCCTTACACTGCTGATTGTTGCTTTTCTAATTGGATATCTTTTAAAATACAGAAATACAGATGGAATTTGGATGCGTATCGCGGTTTCCAGCATCATTGCGGGCGCGGTTGGAAACCTGATAGACCGACTGCTGTACGGATATGTGGTTGATTTTTTGCGTCCTACCTTTATCAATTTTGCGGTTTTCAATATTGCCGATATTTTTGTTACTTGTGGCGCTATTTTATTTATCATTATTCTGCTGTTTTTCAATAAGAAGGAAAAGGAAATGCCATGAATACGAATAGCGTAGTCATCGATAAGAGGCTGGAGGGAACCCGACTGGATGCTTGCTTATCGCAGGTAAGCGGGCTTACCCGCTCAAGATGCAGCCATTTAATCGAAGGGGGGCATGTTTTGTTGGATGGTTGCCCCTCTAAAAACAAGACAAGGGTAAAGGAGGGCCAACAGCTTGTTTGGGAGGTTCCTGAACCATCGCAGTTGTCTTTGGCGCCCGAAAATATTCCCATTGAAATTTTATATCAGGATGAGGACATTGCAGTTGTCAACAAGCCAAGGGGCATGGTTGTACATCCTGGAGCCGGTGTAGAAAGCGGTACGCTGGTCAATGCGCTCCTGTATCAGCTTGATCATCTTTCTGGTATCAATGGCGCGCTACGTCCGGGTATTGTACATCGGCTGGATAAGGACACTTCTGGCGCTTTATTGATCGCTAAAAATGATTTGGCGCATCAGGGATTATCCCAGCAAATTGCCGAAAAGACGGCTTGCAGAGAGTATATAGCGCTGGTGCTCGGAAATATTAAAGAGGAGCAGGGAACGATAGATGCGCCAATTGGACGCCATAGAACACAGAGAAAGAGGATGGCTGTGGTAGAGGGCGGCCGGGAGGCTAGAACGCATTTTCGGGTGATTTATCGTTTTGGCAATGCGACGTTGGTATGTTGCCGTTTAGAGACCGGTAGAACGCATCAAATTCGCGTTCATATGGCATACATCGGCCATCCTGTTCTCAACGATCCTGTCTATGGCCCTAAATCTGCAAAACACGAGAAAGGCCAGCTGCTTCATGCGGCCCGCATTGCCTTTATGCATCCAAGAACAGAGAAACACTTATGTTTTTATGCGCCTTTGGATGAATATTTTTCAAAACAACTCAAAAGTAGGGAAATTAACACAGAAACACTATACAAAATTATTTGGCCATGATATAGTTATTCCCCCAAAGAAATAATTTCTTTTGAGAAAAGGGAAGGTGTCCGTTGATGGGAAATCAGGTAAAGATCATGGATGCTGCACAGGTTGACCGTGCCTTGGCGCGCATGGCCCATGAGATGATCGAAAAGAACAAGGATTTATCCAATGTAGCGTTGGTGGGCGTACATACCCGTGGCGTTCCGCTCTCTAAACGCTTAGCAGAGCGTATCGCGCAATTTAGTGGCCGATGGGTAGATTGGGGCAGCCTAGATATTACACGCTATAGAGATGATTTTACGCCCGTTACAGACGGCCCAATTGTACAGGATACCAATATACTCTTTCCGCTGCGCGGACGGACAGTGATCATTGTGGATGATGTTCTGTTCACCGGCCGGACAGCGCGCGCTGCCATGGATGCGATTATGGATATAGATCGTCCAAAATCAATCCAGCTTGCTGTGCTTATTGACCGCGGCCATCGAGAACTTCCCATTCGTGCAGACTATGTTGGAAAGAATGTGCCGTCTGAATATCAGCAGAAGGTGAATGTTCGTCTTTTGGAATCCGATCAAGAAGAGGGCGTATACTTGACAAGCGAATAAAAAATTTTTCTTTTGTGTATAAAAGCAGGAATAGGGGGCATGATAGGATTGACCTCACAATAACCCCCTTGAGAGAGCCTCGCAGAGAAAACAGATCTGCGGGGCTTTTTTCTATCTTCTATTCTTAAAAGCAAAGAAAAATCGGAGCAAGAAAACTTACTCCGATTGGTGCGAGAAACAGGACTTGAACCTGCACGTCCTTGCGAACACTAGCACCTGAAGCTAGCGCGTCTGCCAATTCCGCCATTCTCGCAAATATGAAATTGTTGGTGGATGGGGGTGGATTCGAACCACCGAAGTCTGAGACGGCAGATTTACAGTCTGCTCCCTTTGGCCACTCGGGAACCCATCCATATAAGCAATGTAATAACTGGTGGAGCTGGTGATGGGACTTGAACCCGCAACCTTCTGATTACAAATCAGATGCTCTGCCAATTGAGCTACACCAGCAAAGTGGGGAAGAAGTGGCGACCCGGATGGGTTTCGAACCCACGACCTCCAGCGTGACAGGCTGGCATTCTAACCATCTGAACTACCGGGCCATAGAATGGTGGGCCCTCAGGGACTTGAACCCCGGACCAATCGGTTATGAGCCGACCGCTCTGACCAACTGAGCTAAGGGCCCAAGGGCGAAATGGTGACCCCTAGGAGACTCGAACTCCTGTTACCGCCGTGAAAGGGCGGTGTCTTAACCGCTTGACCAAGGGGCCATTACTGTGTGCTGGTCGGGGCGGAGGGATTCGAACCCGCGGCCTCCTGCTCCCAAAGCAGGCGCGCTACCAAACTGCGCCACGCCCCGTCGTGGAGCCGCACCCCGCGCGACAAGTGATAATATACAGCATAAAACACTTCGTGTCAAGCCTGAAATCAAAATTTTTTTCATTTCAACCCGCAAAAATATCTTGACTGCTTCTTGTTTAGAAATCCTGCCTTTTCTGGTATAATAAATTATTAAATAGACATAATTCGACAGGAGGATTGGCCGTGCCTGAAAATAATAACCGTCTAGCAAAAGGGACGTATACCATATATACGTTTGGCTGCCAAATGAATGTAAGGGAGAGCCAGACGGCACAGGGTATTTTGGAGCAGGAAGGATATGTGCAAGCCTTATCTGCAGAGCAAGCTGATGTTATTTTATTCAACACCTGCTGTATTCGTGAATTGGCAGAGCAAAAAGCCTGGACAGCCATTGGCGCAACAAAGAAGATAAAGGAGAAAAATCCGAACGCCATCGTTGGCGTTTTCGGCTGTATGATGGCAGAGGAGGGCAGCGTGCAGGAGCTCAGAAAAAGATTTCCTTTTGTGGATTTTGCATTGGGGACCAATTCTCTGCACGATTTGCCGGAGGCGCTGCATAATGCGGCCCACGGCATAAAATCCAGAAAAGCAACAATTGGCGATGCCGGTCAGGAATTTGATCTACCGGCGCACCACAATGAACCGCCGCTGGCCTATATCAATATCATTCACGGTTGTAATAATTTTTGTACCTATTGTATTGTGCCTTATGTAAGAGGACGGGAAAAGTCGCGTCCTTTATCGTTGATCTTACAGGAGGCGGCACAGCTTAAAGCACAGGGATATAAGGAAATTATGCTGCTGGGGCAAAACGTAAATAGCTATGGTAACGATTGGAATAATGGGCAGGATTTTGCGCTTTTGCTGCGCGAGCTGGATGCCATGGGGATAGACCGCATTCGATTTATGACCAGCCATCCCAAGGATCTAAGCGAGGAAATGATTTTGGCGATGGCAGAATGCAGGCATGTATGCAAACAGATCCATTTGCCGGTGCAAAGCGGCAGCAATGCAATACTTAAAGCGATGAATCGAAAATACACGCGAGAGCATTATTTGATGCTGGTGGATAAGCTGAGAGCAGCGATGCCGGATATAGGCATTACAACAGATCTGATCGCCGGTTTTCCGGGGGAAACGGAACAGGATCATCGTGATACGCTGGCGCTGATGGCACAGGTGCGCTTTGATGCGGCATTTACCTTTGCCTATTCTCCGCGAAAGGGGACGCCAGCAGCCAGCATGGAGGATGCTATACCACAGGAGGTAAAGCAGCGTCGATTGTGTGAGCTGATCGAACAGCAAAAAAATGATTCTCAAAAAATCTATCAGGCGTTGGTTGGTACAGAGCAACAAGTCTTGGTAGAGGGGCACAGCAAAAAGGATATCCACCAGGCAACAGGAAAGATAGACCGCGGTAGGACTGTGAACTTTAACCAAGGGACAAAGCCGGCAATGCCGGGAGATTTTGTGAAGGTCAGGATTACCCAGGCAAAGGCAAATACCCTGTTTGGGGAACGGTGTTAGGAGGATTTCATGGCAAAGCTTTCACCCATGATGCAGCAGTATTTGCTGCTGAAGGAGTCCTATAAAGACTGTATACTGATGTTTCGTTTGGGGGATTTCTATGAAATGTTTTTCGAGGATGCCCAAACGGCCAGCAAAGAGTTAGAACTAGTTTTAACAGGACGGGATTGCGGCCTGGAGGAGCGCGCGCCCATGTGCGGCGTGCCCTACCACAGCGTAAACAACTATATAAAAAAGCTGGTAGAAAATGGCCATAAGGTTGCCATCTGTGAACAAATGACAGATCCCGCCACCTCGAAGGGCTTGGTGGAAAGGGAGATAGTGCGCGTCATTACCCCCGGTACCGTCATTGAGGAAAACATGCTGGAGCGAGAGAGCTGCCGGTATATCCTGTCTGTGTTTTGGAAAAAGCCTATCTTGGGCTGTGCATGGTGCGATGTCTCTACCGGAGAGTTTGTTGTGGATCAAATCAAAGCGGATGGAATCGCGCAGGCGTTGGAGCAGATCGTAGGGCAGCTAGACCCTGCCGAAATCATCACAGACGATGCAACCTATCTGGCGGCGTTGCCTACGTTATCACAAATCAAAGCAATGGTAACGACCCAAGGTGCATGGAACTTTTCCAAGCAAAATGCTGAGGAGGCCCTCTTAAAACAGTTTCATCAGCCCAGCATCAAAGAGTTGGGGCTGGAAAAGCTGCCCGTAGGCGTACAGGCGGCGGGAGCTCTCAGCACCTATTTAATTCAAACACAGAAAGTGTCTTTGCTGCATATCAACCGCCTTCAAAAGGCCGATGACGCCAACATCATGATGCTGGACAAAAGCACCAAACGCAATTTGGAGCTTACGCAGCCTATGATGGGAAACGGGAAAAAAGGGACGCTGTTTGGGGTTTTGGATAAAACGCGAACCGCGCAAGGCAGCCGGCTGCTCAAGCGCTGGATCGAGCAGCCTTTGCAAAATGCCCAGGCCATTGAACACAGGCAGAATGCCGTGGCATGTTTTTTTGAACACTTTGGTTTGCGTGAACAGATTCGGGATTGTTTGGACAAGGTATACGATTTGGAACGCCTTTGCAGCAAGATCTCGTATCAGACGCTGAATGCAAGGGATGCCAAGGCCATTTGCCAGTCTCTGTCGGTTGTACCTGAAATCAAAAGCATCTTGGCCAAAGCGGGCTGCCCGGAGATCGATGCGATTTTGAATAGGCTGGATCCTTTGGAAAGCTTGGTTTCCTTAATAGACAATGCATTGATCGATGATCCGCCCATCTCCGTCCGGGATGGCGGGATCATTAGGCCGGGTTATAATCAAGAGGTGGATACGCTAAAAAGCGCTGCAACGGATGGCAAGCAATGGCTGGCAGAGCTGGAGGCGCGTGAAAAAGAAGAAACCGGTATCAAAACATTGAAGATAGGCTATAACAAGGTCTTTGGCTATTATATTGAGGTGAGCAAAGGGCAGATTGCCCAGGTGCCGTATCGGTATGTGCGCAAGCAGACGCTTGTCAATGCAGAACGGTATATCACAGAAGAGTTAAAAAAGATGGAGGAGACACTGCTGGGCGCACAGGAAAAGTGTATTCGACTGGAATATGCCCTTTTTGTTGCGCTTAGGGAGGAGATTACAACACATATCCGTACCTTGCAGACAACCTCCAAGGCCTTAGCAGAGCTGGATGTGCTCCAGGCGTTGGCGTTTGCTGCCTATGAAAACAAATATGTAAGGCCGAAAATCAACCAAGAAGGCAGCATTCATATAACCGAGGGACGGCATCCTGTGGTGGAAAAGACAGTTTCCGGCTTTGTACCAAACAACGTAAAGATGGATCAAGAAACAGACAGGCTCTTGATTATTACAGGCCCAAATATGTCTGGGAAAAGCACGTATATGAGGCAGGTGGCAGTCATTGTGCTAATGGCCCATATTGGTTCATTTGTGCCGGCAGATTCTGCAGATATTTGTTTGGTAGATCAGATCTTTACTCGGGTGGGTGCCTCAGATGACTTGGCTTCCGGCCGCAGTACGTTCATGGTAGAGATGACAGAAACGGCCAATATCCTAAACCATGCCACAAAAAACAGCCTGGTTCTGTTGGATGAAATTGGGCGGGGTACCAGCACATTTGACGGGCTGTCCATTGCCTGGGCGGTGTCGGAGTACCTATGCAGTCCGCAAAATGTAGGTACAAAAACCCTATTTGCCACGCATTATCATGAGCTGGCTGGGCTGGAAAGCACCATGCCCGGCGTAAAAAACTATTGTGTTTTAGCAAGAGAAATCGGGGATGATATCGTATTTCTTCATAGAATCTCTCCAGGAGCGACAGATAAGAGCTTTGGTATAGAGGTAGCTAAGCTTGCTGGTGTGCCGAAACAGGTTGTAAAACGTGCAAGAGAGGTTTTGAATAATCTTCAGGATGTTAGTCTGAATCCTCATCTACATACAGAGGAAAACAATGACGACGTGAAAGGCCAAATGAAATTTGACGCAGGAAAAGACAATTCAAAGGAAATTATAAAACAGCTATGCAGTATGGATATGACGCTAGTCACGCCTATGGAGGCGTTTGCGATGTTGCATGAGCTTACGTTGAAAGCAAATGGAGTAAAATAATGCGGATACAATTATTAGATGAATCCACAAGCAACCGTATTGCGGCTGGGGAGGTCGTAGAGCGGCCCTCCTCCGTGGTAAAAGAGCTTTTGGAAAATGCTTTGGATGCAGGGGCCACCTCTATTTCCATAGAGATTGCCAACGGCGGCCTTTCGCTGATCCGTATTGCAGACAACGGTTCTGGGATACATCCAGACGATCTTCCCTTAGCCTTTATGCGCCATGCCACAGGGAAGATACGAAGCGGAGATTCCCTAATGGCCATCGAAACTATGGGATTCCGAGGCGAAGCGCTTTCCAGCATTGCCGCTGTATCCAGAGTTGCTTTATCCTCCCGGCAAAAAGGATGCGATCTTGGCTCCTCCATTTCCCTAGAAGGTGGAAAGATTATAGACCAGGGGCCGGTGGGCTGTCCGGAGGGAACGAGTATAACGGTAAAGGATTTATTCTTCAATACACCGGCCAGACTGAAGTTTGTAAAATCGCCCGCTGTGGAGGCTGCCAAGGTATCGGATGTGGTGCTTCGTGCCATTCTTTCCCATCCAGAAATATCCATCCGTCTGGTAAACAACCACAAAACGGTATATCACAGTCCGGGTAGTGGGCTGAAGGATGCGATTGTTTCGGTATATGGTAAGCAGGTGGCGTATCAGATCCTGCCTGTTTCCTATCAGCGCGACCCGCTAAAAATAGAAGGCTATATTGGGGCGCAGGAGCTTTCCCGTCAGACGCATGCAGGGCAAACGCTGATTGTCAACGGACGAGTCATTCAAAGCAAGCTGTTGTCGGAAGCCGTACAAAAGGGATATGGACAAACGTTGATGATTGGCCGGTTTCCGTTTTTTGTTCTTAATTTGGAAATGCCGTATGCCAATGTAGACGTCAATGTACATCCGCAAAAGGTAGAGGTGCGTTTTGCAGATCCTTTGGCCATCAGTGATAGTATCACAGAAGCAGTACAGCAATCGGTAGCTTTGCAGCAAAAAGGGCGAAAAGAGACAGAAAGCCCGTTTGCCTACCAGGAAAAAGATTCCTCTGCGGATGCATTGTCAGAACAGGCGCCACAGCAGATGGAATTGGAGGAAAAAGGCCAAACGGATGATAGGGTGCCTGGCTTTAAAGAGGAAGACACACAGCATATAGACTATACAAAACATACCTTATGGGAAAATGAGAAGCAGCGTCCTGCCAGTTTTACTTTTCGTCTTGGAAGCGGCGCTTATGAGCTGCATGAAGATGCGAGTATTATGCCAGTGTATACTACTCCTTTTGATACGACAAAGAAGGCAGCATCCCCCGTTGAAATGACGGCGGAGAGAAGATCTTTAGGAGAGCATCCGATTGTATTGGGACAGCTTTTTGAAACCTATTTGCTGGTTCAGTCCGGACAAGTATTCTATATTATTGATCAGCACGCGGGGCACGAACGGCTTACCTATGATGCGTATAAGGAGCAGATCTTACAAAGCGAGGTAGTTTCGCAGCCCATGCTGGTACCCGATATTTTGTCTTTGACTTTTTCCGAAATGACGGCCTTTCAAGATCATCAAAGTGTGTTTGATAGGTTGGGATTTGACGTATCTGTTTTTGGCGAAAAGGAAGTGATTGTGCGCGCCTATCCTGTGGTTTTGGGAACGGTTTCCTTCGCTAGATTTTTTACAGATGTGCTGGATCATGTGCTCAATGGAGAAAATGTACAAATGAGCGATATGGTAATGCATAAATTGATCCGCTCTGCATGCCGACATAGCATTAAGGCAGGCGATGCGCTGAGTCAAGAGGAGATGGAAGCGTTGGTGGATAAGCTGCGTAATCATGAGCATTTGACATGCCCGCATGGAAGGCCCATTGCAATTCGCGTTTCTAAAACAGAGTTGGAAAAAAGGTTTGGTAGACTGGTATGAAGCAGCAAATTCCGCTTGTGGTTGTAGCAGGGCCAACGGCTTCTGGAAAGACTGATATGGCGATTCACTTAGCAAAAATATTTGGTGGGGAAATCATCAATGCAGACTCTATGCAGGTTTACAAAGAGCTAAATATAGGCTCTGCCAAGCCAAGCGTGGAAGAGCGCCAGGGCATACCCCACCATATGATGGACGTCGTATCTGTAACCAATGAATATACGGTCAGTCAGTATGAGCAGCAAGCAACCGAAGCAATCAAAGATGTTTACAATAGGAAAAAGCTTCCCATTATATGCGGGGGTACAGGGCTTTACATTCGCTCTTTGCTCTATAGAATGTCATTTTCAAACGCTATTTCGGATGAAACAATCAGACGGGAATTGACAGAATATGTCAACAAAAATGGAAAGCTATCTTTACATACGATGCTTTCGAAAGTTGATCAGAAAACTGCGAGCCGTTTACATCCAAATGATGTTAAACGAGTAATTCGAGCTTTAGAGGTGTACCGCGTTACAGGGATACCGTTTAGCCAGCAGGATAACAATGGTAAATTCGAGAAAAAAGATATTTACCGTTGTATTTTAATTGGATTACAATGGCCCAGGCAAGAATTGGTGAGGCGAATCAAAAAGAGAATCGATATTATGGTTGACAATGGTTTGCTGAAAGAGGCAAAAAATATTTACGATTTGCATTTGCCATTATCCTTGCCATCTATGCAGGGATTAGGATATAAACAGCTCTTTTCCTATTTTGATGGATTGTGCAGTTTGGAGGAAGCACTAGAACAAACTTTCATACAGACAAGACAATTTGCAAAAAGGCAGATGACTTGGTTCCGTCACCAGGAGCCGGAAATGCACTGGATTAAGGCAGATGAGGCGGGGGCTGTTTTTCAGGCAGAACAATTGGTTTCTGAATTTATATCTAAATGATTAGGCAGCAAGGAGAGAGAACAGATGAGATTGGCTTCATTATTGGGCGTATCTGAGCAGGCAGAAAATATTCTGTTGGAATGTGAAAAGAAAGTAGAGCCGCTGTTTACGAGGGTACAAGAAATGGCGCAATACAACCAAGCAAAGGTGTTAAAAGCTTTTGCAGATTGCGGGATTCAAGCGGCTCATTTTGTATGCAGCAGCGGATATGGATATGATGATATTGGCAGAGATACACTGGAAAAGCTGTTTGCCAAAACATTTGGCTGTGAGGATGCGATCGTTCGCCCTCAAATTGTGTCGGGAACCCATGCGTTGGCGATTGCGCTGCAAGGGCTTGTGGAGCCCGGACAAACGATATGCTATGTGTCCGGTAAGCCTTATGATACGTTAGAACAAGTTATTGGTATCGAGGATACATTGGGATCTTTGATGCGTTTGGGCGTTTATTATAAGCAAATTGAGCTTCTGCCGGACGGAAGCATTGATTATGAGGCTATCAAGAAAGCATTGAAAGAGGATGAATCCATTGCGGCGGTTGCTGTTCAGAGAAGTGCTGGCTATGCATGGCGCCGAAGCCTGCATATTCATGAAATTGCACACTTGGCAGAACTCGTACACGCACAAAATCCTCATACGATGGTTTTTGTAGATAATTGTTATGGCGAATTTACAGAGGAACAGGAGCCGGTAGGCGTGGGCGTTGATGCAATGGCTGGTTCTTTGATCAAAAACCCAGGCGGCGGAATAGCGCCGACGGGCGGTTATATTGCAGGTACGAAGAAAGCCATTGACAAAATTGAACATGCCTTGACAGCACCGGGCATTGGCCGCGCTTGTGGGTCCTATGAAGCATCGTATCGGCCGTTTTATCAGGGATTCTTTTTGGCGCCAACAGTCACTGCAAGTGCAGTGAAAACGGCAATTTTATTTGCACAAGTATTTTCTAAGCTGGGATACGAAGTCAATCCTGCGCCAGAGGCAATGCGCAGCGATATTATTCAATCCATCGCATTCCGTGCACCAGAGCCATTGCTGGCGTTTTGTCGGTCTATTCAGAAGGCTTCCCCTGTAGATTCTATGGCAACGCCTGAGCCCTGGGCTATGCCGGGCTATACCCACGAGGTTGTCATGGCCGCAGGTGCCTTTGTACAGGGGTCTTCTATTGAACTTTCCGCAGATGCACCGATGATAGAGCCTTATATCTGCTATTTCCAAGGCGGGCTTACCTATGAGCACGGAAAAATTGGCTGTTTATATGCTTTGGATGGCGTTTTAAAATCCAGATAAAGCAAAAAGGGGCAGAGCTTCCGCACTCTGTCCCTTTTGTTACTTTCAATAATTGCGTACAAGGCCAATGACCTTACCCAATATTTGTACTTCATCAAAGTACATTGGCTCCATAAGATCATTTTCAGGTTGAAGGCGAATCCGATGCTCCTCTTTGTAAAAACGTTTACAAGTCGCTTCATTGTCAATAAGCGCAACGATGATGTCTCCATTTTCCGCAACATTGGTTTGCCTGACTATGATTTTATCGCCATTGAGTATGCCGGCCTTCACCATACTTTCCCCTTTGATTTCCAAGGCAAAGGTTTCCTTGGTATCATAGGGAACGATCTCTTTGGGCATAGCCAGATATTCTTCAAAATTTTCCTCTGCCAAAATAGGCATACCAGCAGCTACCTGGCCCAATAGAGGCACATTGACCGCCTGTATCTCAGCGGGGGCTTCGGGCTCTGCTGCATCATTTTCGATCAGCTCGATAGCCCTTGTTTTAGAGGGATCTCTTCGTATATATCCCTGCTTTTCCAAACGTGCCAAATATCCGTGCGCTGTAGAGGTTGATTTTAGGTTCAATCCTTGGCAGATATCCCGAACGGCAGGCGGATAGCCATGCTCCTTCATAAATGAACGAATATAATCAAGCACTTTTTGTTGTTTTGCACTGATGCCCATCGTGAAACCCCTTTCCGTTTCGCGTTCGTTTTCTTGGTTCTAGTATATCATACGAACATTTGTTCTTCAATGGTTTTTGAAACCTTTTTTTGGATATGATATACTATTTTTCAAGATAGGAGGGATTTTTGTGCCGAAATGCACTCTATATGATAAGGAATGTGATCTTTGTGGGGAATGCGATGATTATTGCCCTTATAAGCATAAGCTGTGTGACAATTGCTTTGAATGCTTAGAAGAGCCCACCGAGGACTATGCAAAAATTACGATTGATGCGATTCTGATGGATGAAAATGAAATAAAAAAAGGGAAGGGAGAGAAGAACTAAAATCTATCTTTCTCCTTACTCCCTAAGCTTTACTTTGCCTGCGGCCATTCTGCGTTTTTCATCGCTCATGGCCGCATAGTGTTTTCTCGTTGTATTTACATCTTTATTGCCAAGCACATCTGCAACAAGATAAATATCTCCTGTTTCGTAATTGAGCATTGTGCCGTAGGTAGAACGGAATTTATGCGGAGAAATCTTTTTCAAAGGTGTAACGATCTCAGCATATTTTTTTACCAGCATTTGAATGGCCCTTTGGCTCATTCTTTTTTTCTGCATGGATAGAAACAGCGCATGCTCGGAACCCTGAACTGGAATGATGGTTTCTCGTACCGCAAGATAATCTTTCACAGCTTTTTCAACCTCTTCACCAAAGTATAAAATGACCCTGGCGCCGCCTTTCCGAGTAACCACAAAACTGTCTGCCGAGAAATCAAAATGCTCAATATCAAGCCCTACCAATTCAGAGATACGGATACCGGTGCCAAGCAACAATGTAAAAATAGCAACATCTCGAAGGCGTGTGATTTTGTGATATTTTTGCTGTCGCTTTGTAAGATCCGTTCCTTTTTCTACCTCGTCCATCATTTTAGCCACCTCATCTGGCTCAAGCCGAATGATGGGTTTTTCCTTAATTTTGGGCATATCAATCTTCTCAGCGATATTGGCAGGAATGCGTTCCATCTTATATAGATATTTGAAAAACGATTTAAGAGTAGCAATTTTACGTTTTTTGCCGGTATTTGTGTTCTCGTATTCTCGGCCGTCCTGTCCTTTATAATAATTCAAGTATTCCAGGTAACGCTCTAGGACAATGGGCTGAATGGACGCCAATACCTCATCGTTAATCTGTGTGAATGGCATTGCATAATACGGTTCTTCATTTTCAATTAAATAGTGGAAAAACAAGCGTAAATCATACGCGTAATTCAGCCGGGTAAGCACCGTTGTAGTAGGCTCAATGCCTCGAAAGAAATCTTGACAGCATGGAGGCAGCGTTTGTATCAATGTGCGCAAACGTTCCGTTCGCTGACGTGCAATTTTTGTATGATAAGAAATAGACGTATCTTTCATAAATAAAAAACCTCATTGATTGAGAAAACTATTATAATCATCATAGCAAATATCGAAATTTTGTCAATAACTTTTCGTAAAACATGAGTTTTGCGCATAGTTATGGATTGGGAAAAAGGAGAGAACGCTACTTCTCTCCTTTCTTCTCTTTATTTTCGATGTGAAGCGATTGCTCCAGTGGCCAATTTATCGGCACGATTGTTATAGGGATTATCTGCATGCCCCTTGACCTTGTGAAAACGAACTGTGTGATAATGCGTAAGCTCCAACAGCTTTTGCCAATAATCAATATTTTCCACCGGCTTTTTATCCGCCTTTTTCCATCCTCTCGCTTGCCAGCTTACCAGCCAATTTTTGGCGAAAGCGTTGTAAAGATATGCGCTGTCCGTATAGACATCCACATCACATGGCTCTTTTAAGATCGCCAAGCATTCTATACAGGCTTGAAGCTCCATCTTATTGTTTGTGGTATGCGGATCATACCCGCTCAGCTCTTTTTTATGGGCATTGTACATAAGAATGCCACCCCAGCCACCCGGGCCAGGATTCCCGCTGCACGCACCATCGCAATAGATCGTTACTTTTTTCACGTAATTTTCCCCTACTCCTTATAGCTGATTGAATTTTTCCGTGCAACGATCCACGCAATCCATCACGGCCGCGCGGAATCCGCGATCCTCCAAGGCCTGTACGGCTACGATGGTTGTTCCTGCGGGCGAACAGACAGCGTCCTTGAGCGCTCCCGGATGCTCTTTTGTCTCTAAGACCATCTTAGCTGCCCCTAAAACAGCCTGGGCTACCACACGATAGCCAATATGCCTAGGCAAGCCCCATTTGCAGGCGGCATCTGCCAAGGCCTCAATATACATATACGTATAGGCTGGGCTACTCCCTGCAACTCCGGAAAAAATAGCGATATGCTTCTCTTCCAGCACCTCTACCTGGCCCATCTGCGCAAATACGCTTTGAATATAGATGAATTCTTCTTCCGTCAAATCGTTTTCTGCACATAAGCAACTCATGCCTTCCCCAACAAGCAATGGTGTGTTGGGCATTACACGCAGAACACGCCCTTCGTTGCCTAAAGAGGCTTTTAGTTTTACATTGGTCCATCCTGCAACGATGGAAATGAACGCCTTAGAAGCGTTTACAGCAGGTCTAATATCAACCATGACATCTCCCAAATACTGCGGTTTAACGGCAAGAAAAATAATATCACTCTTTTCCACCACTTCCCGGTTGGATTTCGCCGCAACAAATCCGATCTCTTTTGCCTTTTTCTCTAGCTTGTTGGGATCCAAAGCAGAAACGATGATATTTTCGGGCTTTGCAAGGCCAGAAGATAGCATGCCTTTATAAATGGCACTTGCCATATTGCCATTGCCAATGAACCCGATTTTCTTTTCAATGCTCATACCTTTTGCTTCGATACTCATTTACCCCGCTTCCTTTCTTTAGGACAGAATTTACAATGTGCCTTTATTATATCTGCTTGCAGAAGGTAAAGCAAGATGAGGAAGAAATGCAAAAGTGTTCTTGACGAAATACAAAAAAAATGATAACATATTCTCGTTTGATTTAGGGGTATGGTGTAACGGTAGCACGAAGGTCTCCAAAACCTTTTGCGAGGGTTCAAATCCTTCTACCCCTGCCAAAAATCCCATTTTTGGGATTTTTCTTTTTTATGCATAAGAAAAGGGTGCCAATCAGCAACTGCTGATTGGCACCCTTTAAATTTCTATTTTTACTTTGCAAAATCCACGGCACGGGTTTCCCGAATCACATTGATTTTAATCTGTCCCGGATAATCAAGCTCTTGCTCAATTTTCTTTGCAATATCCCTTGCCACAAGGATCATCGTTTCATCGGTAACATTCTCCGGCTTCACCATAATGCGAATCTCTCTACCGGCCTGAATGGCAAATGAACGCTCTACGCCATCAAACGAATTGGCAATTTCCTCCAGCTTTTCAAGACGTTTGATATAGTTTTCCAACGATTCCCGCCTGGCGCCCGGACGTGCAGCGCTGATGGCATCTGCCGCCTGTACCAAGACCGCCTCCAATGTGGTAGCTTCCACGTCGCCGTGATGTGCCGCAATACAGAGCTGAACATCTGCATTTTCACGATATTTTTTTGCAAGATCAACGCCGATCTGTGCATGCGGCCCTTCAATCTCATGATCAGCGGCCTTGCCGATATCATGCAGCAAACCGCCACGCTTTGCCAGAGCCACGTTCCCACCCAGCTCAGAGGCCATTAGCCCAGCAATATGAGAAACCTCAAGGCTGTGCTTTAGTACGTTTTGTCCGTAGCTTGTACGGAATTTCAAACGGCCGAGCAGTTTCAAAAGCTCCGGATGAACACCATGGATACCAGCATCGAATAGGGCCTGCTCGCCAGCTTCGCGAATCTGCTGATCCACTTCCTTGCGTGCTTTTTCTACCATTTCTTCGATGCGGGCAGGATGAATGCGGCCATCTTGAATCAGCCTTTCCAAAGCAATGCGGGCAATCTCTCGACGAACAGGATCAAAACCGGACAAAATGACGGCTTCCGGCGTATCGTCAATGATAAGATCAATACCGGTTGCCGTTTCCAGCGCCCGGATATTTCTACCCTCTCTACCAATGATCCGCCCTTTCATATCATCGCTGGGCAGATGCACCACAGATACGGTACTTTCCGCTACATGATCCGCTGCACAACGCTGAATGGCCAGCCCAATGATATTGCGGGCGCGTTTCTCTCCTTCCTCTTTTGCCTTTTGTTCAATTTCGCGTACCAAAAGGGCGGCATCATGCCTTGCATCGCCCTCAATAGAGCTGATTAGCACTTCTTTGGCTTCTTCACGGCTCATCCCCGAGATGCGTTCCAAGTCGTCCAACTGTTTTTTGAATAGTACTTCCAGCTCATCCCGCCGTTTTTGCAGATCGCGCTGGCCGTTGTTCAACTGCTGTTCTTTCTTTTCTGCCGCATCCAGCTTACGATCCAAAGACTCCTCTTTTTGGATCAATCTGCGCTCACTGCGCTGCAATTCAGAGCGGCGCTCTTTCATTTCTCTGTCCAGGTCGCTTCTTAATTGATGGACTTCCTCTTTTGTTTCAAGCAATGTTTCCTTTTTTAAGGCCTCTGCTCGTCTTTGTGCTTCATCGATCATTTTGCGAACAGCCTCTTCCGCTTGTTGCGTTTTGGCTTCTGCTATGCGTTTACGATAAACGTAACCGCCTGCCAGACCAATGACGAGCGCGGCCAGTGCGCAAAGGCACACAATAAACCACTCCATGGTTCCCCTCCAGATGTATGTTAAACGAGCCTGTCCTATATCGCTATTGCCCATAGAACAAACATGTGTTCACCAAATCATTGTAACGGAAAACGCATAAAAAAACAAGGTAGGCTTTTGCCTACCTTATATTTGCTGGCGTTAAATCTCCTGTGGAATATCCTCTTCGGACTCCGGTTGGGGGTTCATCGTAGCACGCACTTTGGCCTCGATTTCATTGCAAAGCTCTGGATTATCCTTTAAGAATTGGCGGGCATTTTCTTTTCCTTGGGCAATTCTGGTATCATTGTATGCAAACCAACTGCCGCTTTTTTGCACGATATCACGGGCAACCGCCATATCCAAAACAGAACCCTCCCTGGAAATTCCTTCGCCATAAATCATATCAAATTCAGCTTGCTTGAAAGGAGGTGCAACCTTATTTTTAACAACTTTTACACGAGTTCTATTTCCTACAAATTCTGTGCCTTGCTTGAGCTGCTCGATTTTGCGGATATCCAAGCGAATGCTGGCATAAAACTTTAGTGCTTTTCCGCCCGTTGTCACCTCTGGATTGCCAAACATAACGCCAACTTTTTCGCGCAACTGATTGATAAAGATAACAATCGTATTGGATTTGCTAATGGCACTTGTCAGCTTTCTAAGAGCCTGGCTCATCAATCTAGCTTGGAGACCTACATGGGAGTCCCCCATATCCCCTTCAATTTCGGCCTTGGGAACCAAAGCGGCTACGGAATCCACTACGATAACGTCAATGGCCCCGCTGCGCACCAATGATTCACAGATTTCCAATGCCTGCTCGCCTGTATCTGGCTGGGAAATATACAGTTCATCGATATCCACACCTAAGGCCTTGGCATAAACAGGATCCAATGCGTGCTCTGCATCGATGAACGCTGCAATGCCTCCCCCCTTTTGCGCCTCTGCAATGGTATGGAGGGCTACTGTCGTTTTACCGGAAGATTCCGGCCCGTAGATCTCAATGATGCGTCCGCGCGGAAAACCGCCGACGCCAAGCGCAAAATCCAATTCCAGGCAGCCGGTAGAGATTACCTCAATGCCCTGGTTTACGCTCTTTTCGCCTAATTTCATCACAGCGCCCTTGCCAAACTGTTTTTCGATTTGGCTGAGCGCCATGTCCAATGCTTTTTGTTTTTCCATGGTCCAACCCCCTTATGAGCCAAGTATATCATACGAACAAATGTTCTTCAAGTTATTTTTGTATTTCTTTTTCCAGCAATCTTAACCGTAGCATATTCAGTGCATTGCGTACAGCTCTTTCCCGATTTCGAGTACGATCGGAAGAAAACTCAAATTTCTTGGCAGATACATGGTCTCTGTCTGCCAACCCAATCCATACGGTACCGACAGGTTTTCCCTCCACAGCGCCGTCAGGCCCTGCAATCCCCGTGATTGAAAGCGCATAATCAGCATCGCAGTTTTCCCTGGCACCTTGGGCCATTTCTTTGGCCGTCTGCTCACTCACGGCACCATATTTTGATAAAGTGTCTTTGCTGACGTGCAGCAGACGATGCTTGGCTTCGTTGGTATAGCTTACAATGCCTTCCTTAAAATACGCAGAACTCCCTGCATCATGAATGAGCAAAGAACTCAGCCATCCACCGGAACAGCTTTCTGCAACAGACACAGTTTCTCCCCTTTTTTTCAAAAGATCGCCAACCACGGTTTCCAACGCTTTTTTACCAACTGTATAAACTGCGTTGCCCAGAATATCCCTTATTTTAGCTTCTACCGGTGCAATCAAAGCTTCCGCCTCTCGCTCGCCTTTACATTTTGCTGTGATACGAATTTGCACCTCACTAGGGCTGCAATAAGTCGCCAAGGAAGGATTGCTTTGCTCTTCGATTACCTCTTGCAAAAGATCTGCTACACGGCTTTCCCCTAAACCAACCACGCGGAGATAATGAGAAACTAGCACATCGCTACAAAATTGTTGTAAATAGGGTTTGGCATACTGGGTAAACATATGCTTCATCTCAAACGGAGGCCCTGGCATCACGATAGCATGCTTCCCGTTTTGATGCATGATACAGCCTGGTGCTGTGCCTTTCGGATTTGGCATAATGATGCCATCCTTGGCCATAGGCAGCATAGCCTGTTTTCGGTTGTTTTGCGTCATAGGCTGTCCAATACGCGCAAAAAAGCCCTGAATCGCTTCGAGTGATGGCTGGTGTAAAACCAAAGGAATGCCCAGTTGCTCTGCCATCATTTCCTTTGTTATATCGTCCTCTGTGGGGCCTAAGCCGCCCGTTGTTATCACAATATCGCTTCTGGACAGAGCCAATGCAAAGGCCTGCTTCATACGCTCAGGATTATCCCCTACGGTTGATTTATAGTAGACATCAAATCCCATGGCATTCAATTCTTGGGATAGGTACTGCGAGTTGGTATCCAGTATCTGCCCCATTAGCAATTCTGTTCCCACAGAGATCAATTCCGCAATCATCTGGTGATCCTTCCTTTAACTCCTCAATTTTGGCTTGGCGATGATCCATAGGTCAACAGCGCTCAACAATGTGACCGTCAGGGTAATGTAAATCAGCACGGTGGTCAAGGTATTCTGCATGAACAACAGAAGGATAAACGTAACCAGCTGTAAAAAGCCTTTTAATAGCCCAGAAAAACGAATGGGAAGCGTTCTTCCATCTGCAGCGGAGGTTACGCGCAATGCGCTTGTTACATGATCTCTGCCAATAAAGCACATGGCCAAGATCGCAGACAAAGCACCGATCCCCGTCAAATAAAAGACCAAATAGCTCAAAACCAGCTTATCGATAAACCCTACGATAAACGAGCGGGTGCAGGTCCTATCTTTGCCAAACAGCGAGCGGTTCGCGCCGACATACTCGAATAGGCTCCACAACGTCGTAAGACAGGCAGCCCCCATTACAATATGGGCTGCAAGCTGCCATTCAAACAGATACAACACATAGGCTACCAGCTGCAATACAGTTTTGATTTTACCACTATTCATGGCAGCCAGAATAAATCCACGTTCCGCCGCTACTACACGCAGAGAGTTTACCACTACATCCCTTGTGATTAAGATCATCGCAACCCAAGAGGGCATCTTGCCCCATGCAACGATGACAACCATGGCAGCTGTTGTCAATAGCTTGTCGGCAATGGGGTCAATCAGCTTTCCAAAGTCCGAAACTTGGTTATACCTACGGGCGATCTGCCCATCGATACAATCCGTCAAAGAAGCAACGATAAAAATACCAGCCGCCCAGAGGTTCCAGTGTGGAAAACCTATGGCCGCGATGATAACGAATAGAGGCGCCAGAATAATTCTGGCAATGGTAAACTTACTGGCTAACGTCATTGATCGCTTCTCCCATCCAATCATATTCATTTGCCTGTACGATTTTACAGGGGACAATTTGCCCCAATATCAAAGGCACCGGGCTGGAAATATAAGTAACGCCGTCTACCTCCGGCGCTTGGCTTTCTGCCCTGCCCACATACATACAAATATCTTCATCGTATTCTTCGATGATCACTTGCTTGATTTGGCCAACTGCCTTTTGCATATAAGCCTTAGAGATAGGCTGCTGAGCCAAAAGCAGCTGTCCCCGCCTGCCTTCCTTGGTACGCTTAGGAATCTGGTTTGGCATTTTAGCGGCGCGTGTTCCCTCCTCTTTGGAATACGCAAATGCCCCCACATGAGAAAAATACCCTTGCTTTACAAAATCGGCCAGTTCTTCGAATTGCTCCGATGTCTCTCCCGGAAATCCGGTGATGAAAGTAGTGCGCAGGGTAAATTCTTTCCCCGTATCATGGATTTTTGCCAATAGCTCACGCAGCTTTTTTTGCGTAGTGGGCCTGCCCATTGCGCGCAAAATTTCATCATTTACATGCTGAAGCGGCAGATCCAAATACGGTAAAATACTTTTGCTTTTTACAATGGTAGACAGCAGCTCATCCGTAATCCGTTCAGGATATGCATATAGAATACGAACCCACTGTGCGCCCAATGTGTCAATTTTTTGCAACAATTTTGAAAGGCAGAAGTCTCCGTATAGATCCTTCCCATAATACGAGGTATCCTGTGCAATTAGCACAATTTCCTTCACCCCATCGGCAATCAGCTGTTTACATTCCTCAACGATTTCTTCCATGGGTCTGCTGCGATACGGTCCACGGATGGATGGGATCGCACAGTAGGCACATGCATGATCGCACCCCTCAGCAATACGAACATAGGCCAAGTGCTTCGGCGTGGTACGCACTCGGCCTAATGGAAGCGCTGCTCGCTCCACAAATTCTGCAATATGCTCTCCTTCAAACATGCGGTTTACAATATCAACGATTTTCCCGTATTGGTTTACCCCTACAAAAGCATCTACCTCAGGCAACTCACGAGCCAATTCGTCGCGGTATCGCTCCGGAAGACAGCCGGTAACCAGCAGTTTACACCCCTCTTTTCGGGATTTGATCTCTGCGGCCTGCAAAATTGCATCTATGGATTCTTCCTTGGCACTTTGTATAAAAGAACAAGTATTGACAATCAGCAGATCAGCTTGATCTAGCTCCTCTGTAATCTCAAATCCATTTTGTAGCAAGGCATACAACATACCCTCCGTATCCAAACGATTCTTGCTACAGCCCAATGAGATCACACCAAGCAATTTATTCTTCATAAACCGCCTCATCCTCCCCGAAAATTTGCCGGCACTCCGCTTCTGTCACAAGCACCTTACGCGGCCTGCTACCGTTGGGCGGGCCTACGATGCCAAGATCTTCCAATTCATCTATGATTCTCGCTGCTCTGCCGTAGCCTAGTCGAAGCCTGCGCTGGATCAAAGAGGTGGATGCTTGGCCTGCCTCTATAAAAGTAAACGCGGCCTGTTCCAACATATCATCTCTTTTATCATCTCCGCCCTGGCCGCTTTTCCCTGCCTTGCTTTCCGCCTCGAGGCTTTTGTTCATCTCCTCAATGACCTCATTGCTGTATTCCGGCGCTTGCCCAGAGGCCTTCACATAATCGATAACCGCCTCCACCTCAGGATCGGAAACAAACGCTCCTTGAACACGGACGGGCTTGGGCGTAGTGCTGGTATGGAACAGCATATCGCCTTTGCCCAGCAGCTTTTCTGCCCCGCTTTGATCCAAAATTGTACGGCTGTCCGTTTGGCTGGAAACGGCAAAAGCAATCCGCGAAGGGAAATTGGCCTTGATAAGGCCGGTGATGACATCTACGCTTGGACGCTGCGTTGCCACAACCAAATGAATGCCGCAAGCGCGGCCCATCTGCGCAATTCGGCAGATGCTGTCTTCCACTTCCCTGGGAGAAGCCATCATCAGGTCTGCCAACTCATCGATGATGACAACCAAATAAGGTAAAATAGGCTCTCCCGTCATTTTCATAATGTCGTTATAGCGGGTAATATCCTTCGCGCCACGATCCGCAAACGCATTATAACGTCGCAACATCTCCGCCAAAGCCCACTGCAAGGCGCCTGCCGCCTTTTTAGGATCTGTTACCACAGGCACCATCAGATGCGGAATGCCGTTGAAGCCGGAAAGCTCCACCACCTTAGGATCAATCATAATCAGCTTTACCTCTTCCGGCGTAGCCTTGAATAATAAGCTGACAATAAGCGAGTTTACACATACGCTCTTACCGCTGCCCGTTGTACCCGCAATCAAAAGATGTGGCATGGAGGCCAAATCAATGACGACATCATCGCCCGCAATGTTTTTTCCAAGCGCAACGGATACCTTGCTTTTCGCATTTCGGAATGCACCGCTTTCCAATACATCCCGAAGCATGACAGAGGAACGCTTTTTATTCGGCACTTCGATGCCAATGGCATTTTTCCCCGGAATGGGGGCCTCAATCCTAACCCCTGGCGCAGCCAGCGACAATGCAATATCGTCTGACAGATTTGCTATGCGGTTCACACGCACGCCGGGCGCCGGCTGTACTTCATACTGGGTGATCACAGGGCCGCTGCGAACATTAACAACCTTAGCGGATACCCCAAAGCTCGTAAAGGTTTGCTCAAGCTGCCGCGCCGCCGCCTGTGTATCCACTTGGGAAATCGGCGCTCTTTTTACATCGCTGCCCGAAGCCTTACTCAGCATAGAGATCGGGGGCACCTTATAAGCATGCAGCTCTCCTTCGATATCTGCTTTTGGAATGCTAGCCGTCTGTGCCTTGGTAATTACATCCTTGGCCACTTCTGGATCTACCGGCTCCATTTTTTCATGCTGCGCACCCCATGGCAGCAAATCCTCGCGTGCGCCTTTTACTGCTGGCTTGTCCTCTTTCTCCGGCTCCTGCACGCGTATATCTTCGTCCCCTGCATAGGGGGAGGAAAATGCTTGTTCGGTATTATCTTCATCCAGATGCCACGGCTGTGTCAGGTCGATTTCAATCTCCTCATCGCCCAAAAACTCATCTTCAAAGCCTGCCTGGTGCAATGTCTCAGCAGAATCCGAACGGCGCACATGACGGCGCACGGCCTCCTTCCCTACGCCGGGGAACAGCTGAATATCATCTTCGCGATTCACGATCTCCTCAAAATCATCACCTACGCGATACATCACTTTGTCTTTGGCTGTACGCTTGCTTTCCTTTTGGGAAAACATATCGTCATCCATTTGCAATTCTTCTTCATCTGTTTCCCAGTCCATCCAATCCTGCTGCTGTTCCGCTTTCAAGCGTGCCCTTTCCCGCTGCTCTTCTTTGCGTGCTTTATGTGCCTTTGCAGCCTTCGCTTTTGCCTTTCTCTGTACCTGCCGAAGGGATACATTGGTGATAAACAATAGGGAAATCAATAAAAGCGCACCAAACAACACATAAGAGCCCGCTACCCCTAAAAGCTGTTTGATAGGATATACAAACAACGCAGCAAAGGCGCCTAAGCCCTGGGTATGCAAGCGGCCGAGATCATAGCTGGCTTGTATACAATCCCCGTAGCTAAGCTGAGAGATATTGATATCCCCTGCCAAAGCCAGGTGTAAAATGCCAATCAACGATAAGCCTGCCATGGCATACATACATACCTGAAATTTACGAATTTTTCTATCCGAATATAAAATCAAATATACGCCAAGCCCTACCAGCAAGACAGGCAATACATAAGCAAAAATGCCCCATACACCCAGGCTGATCTGGCGATAGGTGTCTCCTATAATGCCAGCTCCGGAAGTGAACATCCCAATCAGCATGATCAGCGCCAATGAGGATAGACAAATCCCTATGATCTCCTCACGAAGCACTTTTCTTTTTTTCTTTCTTGGTGACATCCAGCTCCGAAACCTCCTATTTTCATAAAATACTCATTAAATATTATACACAATTTTACTATATAAAACAAATGCAACAGGCGCCTGGCCGATAAAGGTCAGACGCCTGTTTTTTTATTCATCCTTTAGGCATTCTCCCGCTCCTAAAAGCATTGGTTGTATCTGTTTTCCCACTAAGGCTTCTGCAATCGTTGGAACGATGGAAGCAAAGTGCGCCTGCATGGAATTGGACTTTGTCTTAGCCCCATCCTGCCCGAAAGGAACAAAGTAATAATGCTTTGCATTGAGCAGAATCCCCAGATTTTTAGCGTTTCCAGCCAAAGCATCATTGCTGGCCAGCGCTAAGATAACAGGTCTTTGATTGCGCAGATGTGCTTTTACCGCCAGTGTGGCCGTTGTATCTGTAATGGAATTTGCTAGTTTTGCCAATGTATTGCCCGTACAAGGCGCTACAATGATAGCGTCCAGCAGCTTTTGCGGGCCGATGGGCTCTGCTTTTGGCAGCGTATCTATAATCTCTGTCCCGCAAATTTCCGTAACTTTGCGGCGCACTTCCTGTGCTTGGTTAAATCGTGTATCCAATGTACTCACATGCATTGAAAAGATGGGACAGACCTTAACGCCGTTCTCTTTCAAACGTTTCATTTGTGGCAATACTGCGTCTATGGTACAAAAAGAACCGGTGATTACCCATCCGATTGTCTTCCCTTGCAAAATTTCCAAGTCAACCCCTCCTATATCAGATAGGGGACCATCACCTCAGCCATGCTTTTTGCCGCAGAAAATGGAAACCGTTTCCCCGGCAGCCCGTTTCCCAATACTTTGTGTATGCCATCAGGTATACATTCCCATGGGCATCCATAAGGCGCCGAAGCCAGCTCTACATAGATGCCTGTCTTTGCCATGTTGCAAAGCGCTTCTGGATCAATGATAGTATCCGGTACAGTATTGAACACGATCTCCGCATTTTCAAAAGCTTTTCCTTGCTGCCCAATCTCCAAGCAAACGATTTGCTCTAAAGCAAGCTCTGCCATACGCCTTCTATTCCTAGCCAATACCGTTACATGTGGCGTATGTATTTTCAACATTCTGCAAAGCGCGGTTGCAATGCGTCCGCTGCCGACCACCACACATTTTGTTTGGTACATGGATGCTTTGCTCAGCTCCTGGACAAGACCAATGGCCCCTTCTGCGGTATAATATGCGTTTTCAGCAGCAAGTGTTTCGTTTTGCAACAGCTGAACCAAACAATGTCCCTTATCCTGGCAGGCCTTTATCCAATGCTCTGTAGCCGCACCACAAAACAAATGGCTGTGTGGCGGGCAAGCCTCTAAAAGCTCCGTACGGCCGATCCCACAGATCGGTTGTTCTGCTAGCATCATTGGAAGCAGCTGATACTCGGTTTGCGAAATATGCTGCAAAACAGCCTGGGTATTCTCCCTACGCGTATCGGAAAAATATTCTACAGAAAAACCACGCTCCCTCAAAATATCCAGTACGATTCTATTTCTTTGGTCGCCGCCTAGAATCAAAAGATTTGGTTTCATCTTTCATCCCCCTAACGACAATATTGTATGCGGTTTTCATTCTCCATTTGCCAATGAAAAAGGCATCCACTATGGATGCCTTTTGTGTATTAATGCATGAACTGATTATTGCAGCACAGCCTGCAAAGCTTTTTCATCGATCTTTCCAACTGCGCTTCCCGCCAGCTTATCCCTATCAAATATGATCGGCAAAATCGCCTGGATATCCTCCATTTTTACCTTTTCAATGCTGGCAATGGTTTCTTCAGCTGTGCGTATCTTTCCCGTCATCACCATGGAACGGCCAATGGAATTCATCCTCGAACTCGTAGACTCTAGCCCCAAAATATAGTTACCCTTTAGCTGCTCTTTAGATCGATTAAACTCTTCTTGGCTCAAGCCGTTTTTCAAAATATCCTGCATTTCATCCAACAGCAGCTGATATACCTCCACCGCCTTTGCAGCCGTAACGCCCGCATAGATAGAGTATACGCCGTTGCGTACATAGGTCGAAGGATGGGAGTACACATCATACGCCAGACCCCGTTGCTCACGGATCTGTTGAAAAAGCCGAGAGGACATGCTGCCGCCAAAGGCATTGTTGAAAACATTCAACGCATACATCCTCTCATCCTCCAAGCTAAAGCCCGGCATGCTCAAGCAAAGGTGCGCCTGTTCAATCGGCTTTACCCTGGATAAAAAACGCGGCTTTGCACCGCCAAAGGCTTCATACCGATAGGGCTTGCAGCCCGAAGGCTTCAGGTGCTTTGTCTGCTCGGCTACCAGATCGCAAAACGCCTCAAAGTCAATGCCGCCCGCTGCTGCAAACACGATGTTTTCCGGCACATACTGCCGTTCCAAATATCGCAGCATGATATCCTTGGTCATGTTTGCGATACTATCTGCGGTACCCAAGATAGGACGAGCCAACGGATGGTCCCCAAAATACGCCTCCGAAAGCAGATCATGCACCAGGTCCTCCGGCGTGTCCTCAACCATGTTGATTTCCTCTAGAACAACGCCCTTTTCCTTTTGCATCTCTGTTTCATCCAGCGTAGCATGAAATACGATATCACAAAGCAGATCCAGCGTCTGCGGTAGCTTTTCATCTACGATTCTGGCATGGTAACAGGTACATTCCTTCGAGGTAAACGCATTGAGAATACCTCCCATACCATCCATCTCGGCCGCAATCTGTTGAGCTGTACGCCTTTCGGTTCCTTTAAAGAGCATATGCTCGATAAAATGAGAAACCCCTCTTTCCTCTACCGCTACTTCATTGGCGGATCCCGTTCCGATCCAAATGCCCACGCTTACAGAGCGAAACCCTTCTATTTTCTGTCCGACAACACGGACCCCATTTTCCAAGGTTCGTTCAAAATACATGATCGTCCTCCTCTTTTGTTCCTCTTATAGTACCAGTTTTCCCCAATTCTTTCAATCAATGAGCAATTGTGAAATATTTTGATTTTTCCATCCGTTTTCTTGCAGGCTTTTCTGCACAGCCAATAGCATAGATTCATTGACAGTCTGGGCATCTAAATATACGAAATCTCCTTTTTTTAGCTGTCCCATCAATATATCCGCAAATTCCTCTTCTGTTTTATGCACAATCGCTCTGCCGTCCTGGCTAAATAGCACAATATTGATTTCCTGTTCTTTACAAGCATTTTTGATGGCACCGTTTGCTTGCTGCCGATAGGGCATATAAAACCGGACTTGCTTCCCCATTGTGTTTTCATAGCATCCCATCTCTTTGTGCAGTTGGTTACGGATCTCTTCATTGCTCAAGTTTTTTGTATCAATCATCCCTTGAAGAATGATTTCATGCCCCATCTCCTCCATAGCGCGAATCTCTTCTGGATCATTTTCCAACTGCTCCGCAGTGACAGCAATGGAAAATACAATTCCGTTCTCATGGCCAAGTTTTGCTGCCTCCGCAATCTCCTTTTCCCCATCCTGTCCGCTTAGCAAAAAGGCGATGCCTTCTGAATTTCCTTTATAGATGGGAGACTGGCCTACCTGTGCAAATACATTTTGTAGCATGGCAGCGTTGGTTGCCAGATAAATGGATGCGATCATCAGCAGCAAGACAATGTTAATGGCAAAGTATTTTTTCGCTCTTGTATTCATTTGCACTCCACCTCGGGCTATGTATATGCAAAAGAAGGAGAAAACTTGTCCGTAGTGCTTTGTTTTCCAATCAAAAAGGAAGCCATGTACATGGCTTCCTTTGCTGCTTTCAGGAATTTTATTTTTCTTTTTTCTCCTTTTTAGGCTCTGGCGGCAAGAGATCCTTCCGAGTCAAGTTGATGCGTCCCTTATCATCGATCTCGATGACCTTTACCAGAATATCATCCCCGATATTGACAACATCCTCTACTTTTTCCACCCGTTCACGGGCCAATTTGGAAATGTGAACCATACCATCTTTACCAGGCAACAATTCAACAAACGCACCAAACGGCATGATGCGCACGACTTTGCCAAGGTAAACTTCGCCAACCTCAATTTCCTTGACGATGCCCTCAATCATCTTACGCGCCTGATCCGCTGCTTCCTGGTCCGGCGTGCAAATGTAAACTTTGCCATCATCTTCAATATCAATGGTGACACCGGTTTCAGCAATGATTTTATTGATGGTTTTCCCTCTCGGCCCAACGACTTCCCCAATCTTTTCAGGATTGATGGTAAAGCATACGATCTTAGGCGCATACTCAGACAGATGCTCTCTAGGCTGATCGATGGTTTCCATCATCTTGCCCAATATATACATACGGCCTTCCTTAGCCTGGGCCAAGGCACGGGTTAAGATTTCCCGGTCAATGCCCTTGATTTTAATGTCCATTTGGATAGCAGTGATCCCATCTTTGGTTCCCGCTACCTTAAAGTCCATATCGCCCAAGAAATCTTCCAGGCCCTGAATATCGGTCAGAATCGTAACACTATCGTTTTCAGTGTCCTTGATCAATCCCATAGCAACGCCGGCAACCGGCTTTTTGATTGGTACGCCGCCATCCATCAAAGCCAGCGTAGAGGCACAGACACTCGCCATAGAGGTGCTGCCATTGCTGCTAATGACTTCGCTAACCAGCCTCAATGCGTACGGGAATGTTTCCTCATCCGGAATCATGGGTTCCAATGCACGCTCTGCCAAAGCGCCATGGCCAATTTCACGACGCCCCGGGCCGCGCATCATACGCGTCTCGCCCACGGAATACGGCGGCATGTTGTATTGATGCATATACCGCTTGCAGTGCTCGGGAGACAGCCCATCCAGGGACTGCACTTCGCTCATAGAGCCCAGCGTCAAAATCGTCATAACCTGTGTTTGTCCACGGGTAAATACGCCGGAGCCATGCGGACGTTTCAAAATGCCGACTTCACTCCAAATGGGGCGTACTTCCGTCGTCTTACGGCCGTCTGGGCGCACACCCTGCTGGGTAATCTTACGACGCACAACCTGCTTTGTAAGATCGTAAATAATTGCATCGATGCGTTTGATTTTCTCCGGATCTTCCTCCCCAAATGCTTCAAATGCTTCCTGCTTGATCTGCTCCTGACGTGTTTCACGCTCATAACGGTCAAAAGTATCCAAAGACCATTCTACGCGCTCTTTGACAGTTTCTGTGACCTTGGCATCAAAGTCCTCGTCGTGCTCTTCCGGTGCGATGACCTGTTTTTCTTCACCGATTTCTGCTTGAATATCGGAAATAAAGGCACAGATCCTTTTGATCTCTTCGTGTGCAAACAGAATGGCCTCCAGCATTTCGTCTTCCGAAAGCTCTTTAGCGCCAGCCTCTACCATCATCACGGCATCCTTTGTACCGGCAACGGTCAGATTCAAACGCGAAGCCTCCATTTGCTCTAGCGTAGGATTCAAAATATATTCGCCATCCACCATGCCGACTACCACGGCAGCCGTTGGGCCGGCAAAGGGAATATCGCTGATAGATAAAGCAACCGAGGAGCCAATCATTGCATACACTGCCGGCGGAATGTCTTGATCCACTGACAATACCGTGGCAATGACCTGTACATCGTTTCTATAGTTTTTGGGAAACAGCGGACGAAGCGGGCGGTCAATCAAACGGCTTGTCAGCACTGCTTTTTCCGTAGGACGGCCTTCACGCTTAATAAACCCTCCAGGGATCTTGCCGACTGCATACATTTTTTCTTCAAATTCGCAGCTCAGCGGGAAAAAGTCAATGCCTTCACGCGGCTTGGCACTGGCCGTCGCCGTTACCAACACAGCCGTATCGCCGCAGCGCACAATGCAAGAGCCGCCAGCTTGCTGTGCATACTTGCCGGTTTCGATGGTCAGCTTTCTGCCCGCCACCTCTGTTGTGAATATTCTTTCTTCCATCTTTCGTTTTCTACTCCTTCTTGGCATACGTGCCCGGTATAAAAAGATAGAGCGAGTAACACCCGCTCTAATAAGTGGCTTAGTGGCGCAGACCCAATTCAGCAATTAGCTTTCTGTATCTCTCAATATCCTTTTCCTTGAGGTAATTGAGCAGACCGCGGCGACGGCCAACCATCTGCAATAGACCACGACGAGAATGATGATCTTTTTTGTTGAGCTTTAGATGCTCGTTCAGATGATTGATTCTTTCCGTCAAAAGTGCGATTTGCACTTCCGGAGATCCGGTATCCCCTTCATGGGTGGCAAACTGCTGCATGATTTCTGCTTTGCGTTCTTTTGTCATGTTTTCATACTCCTTTTATGATAATACCCCCGCCGCCCGTGCCTGCCGCCGGAGAACAGCGCACAACACAGAACGTGGTTGACAAAAAAATAGTATCATATCCCTATTGCTTTGTAAACTACTTTTCCATTATTCGACCATGCTTTTTCGTATTTTCTCCATCTGTGCTTTGTCTACTCCGATCTGCAAAAGATAATCGTGTACCGTTCCAAATCGCTCTTTGATCAACGACAAAGTACGCTGCATATTATCAGGCGACGTCCCAAACATAAATTTGGGCGCATGTACGCCGGCCTCCGCCAGCTCTTTTTCACGTTTTTGGATAAAGACTGTCAAATACTTTTCACTGACTGCATAATCGCCTATGATGATTTCTTCCGGAACCTTTGCAATGGTCAACAGCAGCATGGCCGTTAAACCGGTTCGATCCTTTCCTGCCGTGCAGTTAAATAAAATACAGTCGTTTGGATGGTCTGCTATGATATCCATCACGCGCTTGAAGGACGCCTGGCTATCCAAAATCAAGCCTCTGTAAATATCAAACAGAGAGCTGGGCATGTTCTTGCCCATATCTTCCGGCTTTTGGGAATTGATTTCATCCAGCATCGGCACATGATAATATGCAACGTCTTTATATCCGTCCAAACGGCTGGGATGATCTGATACTTCATAGGTAGATCGAAGGTCTATCACACAGTGTACGCCATAAATATATAACGCTTCACGATCCTGCTCTGTTAGGCTGTCTGTTGCTGCGGCACGTAGAAAACGATGCTCTTTTGTCCGTTTTCCATCCTCCGTTTGGTATCCGCCGAGCTCTCTCGCATTCAAAATGCTTACCAAATTCAATGGCTGGTTGATTGCTTGTTCCATGTCTAGCTCTCCATCCTCCTTAAAATCTCTTCCCAGTAGTGCATTGGCCAGATGATCTTCATGGTGCAACAGCGCATCCCGGATGCGCGTGCTAGAAACCGCTTTTCCAAACATAGAAACGGTTGGCACCACAACAGCGGACAAGGCCGGATGTGCTGCACAATAGGCCCTTAAATGCACTATATCGCCCTGGCCCTGGAAGCCGTAGCGGAAATCCTCTCCGCAATACACACACGACACGCGGCCATCCTGAGCTAGCATATCCAAAAAGTCCTCTTTTGTCGTTGATCGGATTCGGTCAAACGTCATGACAAGGGTATAATCAAATCCCATAGACGCAAATATCGCCAGCTTTTCGTCAATGGATAATAAACTTCTTCCCAACGCCTTTTCCTTTTCAGGATGTGGGGTGCTGGCAAAGGTAAATACACAGCTTGGCCGCCCTGCACTGTGAGCATTTTTCAAACATTGCTTCAGCAATGCCTGATGCCCTACATGCACTCCGTCAAATTGTCCCAAAGCCATATGAACGTGTTTGCCGTTTAGTTTTGCCAATTCCGTTATTCGTTGCATGGCTCCTCCCAAATCACCTTGACTGTTTGCACCCCTGTCTGTGTACGCTTTGCAATGCCCATGAATATATCGTTTACCCACAGCTGACAGGGACGTTCATAGGTCTCCGGCATCTCCTGAATCCATGCCGGATCAATGGGTTGCCCACAAAGAACAGCTCTTTTGGCCATGCGGGATAAATAGATTCTCTCCATTTCTATGCATCCACTTTCCATTGGCTGTAAAATGGCATGGACAGCACCTATTTGAAAAGCATGTTCTATTTCCTCCAGCGTCACGCTTTCCTCTATCCGAAATCCGCCGGTTTGGGTGCGCAATAAAAAGCTTAGATGGGCTACCGTTCCTAGCATTTTACCCCAATCCTGGCAAAGAGTGCGAATATATGTTCCCTTACTGCATCGTACCCGAAATAAAAACCGGTTTGTTTCCGTTTGCTCTAAAAATTCCGTTTCATAGATCTCTACAGGCCGTTCAGGAATATCTACATTTTTGCCCTTACGGGCAAGATCCACCAGCTTTCTCCCATCCTTTTTCAAAGCAGAATACATCGGCGGTCTTTGATAGATTGTGCCTTTCGTACTTTCCAAAACAGACTGAAACTGCTCTTTTGTAATCTCTCCGCTTCGCCTACAAATAACTTTTCCCTGCGAATCCAGCGTATCGGTTTCCAGCCCAAAATAAATTTCGCCAATGTATTCCTTTTGCCCCTGCATCGCATATTCAACAAGGCGCGTTGCCTTTCCAATGAAAATCGGAAGCACTCCGGCAGCATAGGGATCCAGCGTTCCGCTATGGCCAATCTTTTTGATACCAGACATTCTCCGCATAAACGATACAACATTTTGGCTCGTCATGCCCGGCGGCTTTAGTACATTGATGATCCCGTTCATCGCGAGCCCAAAGTCCTTTCCAGCATCTGTTTTACTTCGTCAACAGCCTGGGGCAATGTCATTTTCAACGTAAACCCAGAAGCGGCCCTATGCCCTCCTCCGCCGTATTGCGCGGCAAGATCGGCGACATTGATTTCATTGCGCGAGCGAAGGCTGCCCTTGATGCCATCCTCTTTTTCTCGCAGCATCAAAGAAATCTCAACACCGTCGATCTCTCTGGCCACATCAATCAATCCTTCACAATCGCTCTGATCACATCCGCACTCCGATAAATCCTGATTGGTAATCGTTACCATCGCGGCCTTTCCACCGCAAAAGATTTCCAAGCTTTCAATGGCACGGCCCAGCAGCTTGGTTTTTCCCAACGTTTTTCTATGATACACATCATAACAGACGTCTGCAATGCTTGCCCCATTATCCAAAAGCTGCGCCGCCATCTGTAAGGTACGCGGGGTTGTATTTCGAAATCCAAAATGCCCAGTATCCGTCGAAAGGGCCAGCATCAAACAAGTAGCCAAATCTCCTTTGAGCGGTACATGCAGCCTTTCTGCAATCTGATACACAATTTCGGCCGTTGCCGCGGCTTTGGGCTCGATCCATTGCAGATCCCCAAACCCTTGATTGGAAATATGGTGATCGATGACGACAATACGGCTGTCTTTCTGCACAAGCGACGGGCATTCAAGCCTGGAGGGGTCTGAAATATCGATACAAACAATATTCGGATATGCCTTTGCCTGTTCCGGTTTGGTAATGCATGGCGCCAGCGGCATGGTTCGATACATAAAAGGAATCTGTTCATCTACTACAAACTGAACACGTTTTCCCAATGCCTTTAACACTAAAAAAAGGGCGGAGCCGCTGCCAAATGCATCTCCGTCAGGATTAATATGCGGAAGAATGGTGAACCCATCTTCCGCATGGAAAAATTCAATAATCTTTTTCTGTTCGCTTTTCATCATCATTCACAACCTGATCAATCAGCTGGCTCATATTCACCGCATACGCAATGGAATCATCCGCCACAAAATGAAGTTCCGGCACGCGGCGAAGTTCCAACCTTTGCGCCAATTCGCGGCGGATAAACCCGTTAGCACGGGCAAGGCCCTCTATGGCGCTGTCCAGTTGCGCTTTATCGCCATAAACACTGATATATATTTTTGCATGTGCCAAGTCGCGCGTGACCTCCGCACGCACGACGCTGACCATACCGCTGAGCCCCGGGTCCTTCACTGCCGTTGCAATGATGGCCTCTATCTCGCGGCGTACTTCTTCATTGATTCTCTGAGTCCGAAAACTAGGCATTATTGCTTCACTTCTTCCTGTGTGAACGCCTCTACCACATCGCCGATTTTAATGTCATTGTAGTTCTCCAGGCTCAAGCCACACTCAAATCCGGATACGACTTCTTTTACGTCGTCCTTAAAGCGTTTTAACGAAGCCAAGTGTCCTTCATACACCACAACATTATCGCGCAGCAAACGCACCTCGCAGTTGCGTAAAAGCTTACCATCCTGTACCATGCAGCCGGCAATGGTGCCGATTGCAGATACCTTAAACGTTTCACGAACCTCTGCATGCCCCAGCACAACCTCTTCAAAGACAGGCTCCAGCATACCTTTCATGGCCTTTTCAATGTCCTCGATGGCTTGATAGATGATGCGGTACAAACGAATGTCTACCCCATCCTTTTCGGCCTGTGTACGGGCCGATGCATCAGGCCGTACATTAAATCCAATGATAATGGCGTTGCTAGCGCTTGCCAATAGAATATCCGTGGAAGTGATGGCCCCTACGCCGCCATGGATGCACTTAACACGCACTTCCTCATTGGATAGCTTCTCTAAGGAGGACTGAACAGCCTCCACACTGCCCTGTACGTCTGCTTTTACAATCAAATTCAGTTCCTTGATCTGCCCTTCATTGATCTGGTCAAAGAGATCATCCAAAGAAACCTTACTCGTTGCTTTTGTTTTTTCAATCTTGATACGGTTTTTGCGTTCTTCTACGATTTGGCGGGTCAATGCGCTGGTTTCCACCGCATACATTGTTTCCCCTGCCTCCGGTACAACGTCAAAGCCCAACACCTCGACCGGCATGCTCGGCGTTGCCTTTTGCACACGCTGGCCGCGGTCATTCAGCATTGCTTTGATACGGCCGCTGGCCATACCCGCAATCACAGTTTGCCCCACTTCCAACGTACCATTCTGGATCAGCACAGTGGCTACCGGGCCACGACCTTTATCCAGCTTTGCCTCTACAATCGCACCCTTGGCCAAGCGATTGGGATTTGCTTTCAGATCCTGTACCTCGGCTACAAGCAATACCATTTCCAGCAGGGTATCCAACCCCTGGTGCGTCCGCGCAGAAACAGGTACAACGATGGTATCGCCGCCCCAATCCTCACAAACGAGGCCATATTCCGTCAATTCCTGCTTTACACGATCAGGGTTGGCATCCGGAAGGTCGATCTTATTGACAGCTACAATGATCGGCACCTCCGCCGCCTTTGCATGGTTGATCGCTTCTATCGTCTGCGGCATAATACCATCGTCTGCCGCTACAACTAAGATTACAACATCTGTTACCTGAGCCCCACGGGAGCGCATGGCCGTAAACGCCTCATGGCCAGGCGTATCCAGGAACGTAATGCTTTCCCCATTCACATCTACCGTATAGGCCCCAATATGCTGTGTAATACCGCCTGCTTCGCCGGCCGTTACGCGGGAAGAACGGATTGCATCCAACAAAGAGGTCTTACCGTGGTCTACATGTCCCATAATGGTAACCACCGGCGGACGTTTTACCAGATCCTTCTCATCGTCCACGGTATCGTTTTCCGAAATTAACTGCTCTTCGGCAGACTGTTCTATCTTTTGCTCCAGCTCTACGCCAAATTCGCTGGCCACCAAAAATGCCGTATCGAAATCAATTTCATGGTTAATCGTGGCAATGATGTTAAGCATCATCAGCTTTTTGATGATTTCCGTAGCAGGCTTCCCAATTCTTTCCGCCAATGTTTTTACGGAAACGGTATCTCCTGTAATCACGGCCTTATCGATTTTGATGGGCTCCGGCTTGGGCGCTTGCTGCTGGCGCTTACGCGGACGGCGGCCGCGAATGACCTCGTCCAAACCGCCCTGCTTTGCATAACGCTCCTTTTCCAGCTGCTTTTTGCTCTTTTGGCGCTTATCGTTATCAAATACACGCGTATAGCTATTTTTCTTGGGATCATAGTTGCTGACGCGCCCTTTTTCTATCGGCGGCGCAATAGGAGCGGCCGAACGCGGCCTGCTTCCTGCTCCCATGCGGTTATGATCTTGCCTAGATCTTTCACCCATAGGACGCTGCGGACGATTTCCCTGCTGCGGGCGGCCCATCCTATTATCCTGCCGCGGTCTATTCTGCTGGCTATGTGCGGCCTGCGGGTTTTCCCGCATACGCTGTGCATTGCGCGCCGCTGCATCGTCACGCAGCACGCCGCCCTGACGACGTGCCAATCGTTCGGCCGGGCGCTCAAATTTAGGTTTAGGCGGCTCCGGTTTTTCTTCTTTGTGTTGCATAGGCTCCGATGCCTTTGGCGCCACAGCATCCGACGCATTCTCCCGTTTTTGGGGCGCCGCATCCTCCTTAGGGCTTTCGTCCTTTGTTTCTATTGTTTTGGCATCCTTTTGCTGTGCGGTCTGCTCTGTTGAAACAGCCGCTTTCTCTGCGGGGGCTGGCGTTATAGCCGCCGTCTTTTGCGGTTCAGCAACAGGCTCTTCCGCCTTGGCCGTTCCTTGAGACTGCTGCTCTCTCGCCTTGCGCACCAATTCTGCCTCCAGCTTTCGCAGAGAATCTGTCTGCGCACGCAAATAATCCTGCACGTCCTTCATTGCGCGCAGTTGATCGTTGGCGTTTTTTGCAACCGCCTTGGCCACATCGTTGATTTTGATTTTCCCTGTTGTTTCGGTCATCCTTGTCCCCCCGTAAAACGGTTTATACTTTCAATATCTGCTCAGCAAAGCTGCTTTGCAAAATCGCCAGACACAAGCGTCCCGGCTTTCCAGCCGCAGACCCTGGATCTGTCATCTCCATATACGGTATTTTATAATGTCCGCATAAATTTTGATAGCCTTTTTTGGTATTTTCTGCACAATCTTTATCCAAAAGCACGAGCTTGGCTTTTCTTCCGCGTATCGCGGACTCTACAGCCGTTGCGCCCGCTACACACTGCCGCGCCCTGGCTGCAAACCCGATCATGGTTTTTGCCCTTTGCTCATCCATCTTTTTGTATCTCTTCTTCCAAAGCTTGCGCAACTTCAGGCGTCAGCCTGATCGATTTATTTTTCATTGCAAGTCGTAAGCAATCCATGTTCTTGCAAACATAGGCTCCACGCCCTTGTGCTTTCCCCGAAAGATCGGCGCTCTGTGCGCCCTCTTTAGGCTGCACAATGCGCAACAGATCCTTTTTTGGTTTCATCTGTTTACAGCCTATGCACATTCTCATGGGTACTTTTCGTTTTTTCATCATGAATTATTCCTCAGTCGGTGTCTGCTCCCATCTTTCTTGTTCCAGAAGCTCATCGTACATTTCCTGCGCCTGGGATTGGCTCTTGATGTCTGTTTTCCAGCCCGTCAAACGAGCTGCAAGCTTTGCATTGATGCCCCTCATCCCAATGGCCAAAGAAAGCTGATTATCCGGCACGATCACCTTGGCCGCATGCTCATCCTCATTGATTTGTACCATGATTACCTTCGCTGCGCTCAAAGAGGCCGCAATAAACTCAATCGGGTCAGAGCTCCACGGAATGATGTCGATCTTTTCCCCGCGCAGCTCATCTACGATCTGCTCTACACGGCTACCCTTTGGGCCTACGCAAGACCCTACGGCATCAACCTGGTCATCAACAGAATATACCGCTACTTTGCTGCGCACACCCGGCTCGCGCGAAATCGCTTTGATCTGCACCGTACCGTCCATCACTTCCGGAATCTCCAATTCGAACAAACGCTTTACAATTTCACGATTCTTTCTGGAAACGATAACCGGCGTATCTTTGCCGCGCACCTCTCTATCCACCTTTAGGATATATACCTTAAGACGGTCTCCCGGCTGGTAGGTTTCTCCCTCTACCTGCTCGCTCATGGGCAGCAGCGCAACATTTTTCCCCAATTCCACATAAACATTGCCATTTTCTACCCGTTGGATTACGCCTGTCATGATCTCATGCAGCTTTCCATTGAATTCATTGAATACAATATCTCTTTCCGCTTCCTTTAGGCGCTGTAAGAGCACCTGCTTTGCAGTTTGTGCCGCAACACGGCCAAACGAAGCCGGCGTTTTGTCCTCTTCAACAATGTCTCCGATGCCAAAATCGCCCATCTTACGCGCTTCTGCCAAAGAGAGGTACATATTCGGATCCATCTCTTCGGTTACTTCTTCAACGACTTCACGCTGAGAGAACACCTTAAAATCTCCCGTTTCACGATCTACCTCTGCACGTACATTACCTTCAGTGCCGTAATGGTTGCGATACGCTTTCTTTAGCGCCTCATGAATCGCTTCGTATAAAATCTCTTCATCAATACCGCGCTCTTTTTCAATCGCGCTAATGGCTTCTACCAGGCCGTTATTCATAATTTCCCTATGCCTCCCGCTGTGCTTGCTCTTAAAACTTTATCGTGGGGCGCACGATGGATACATCCTTTAACAAAAACGCCATCTCTTTGCCGCCCATATCCAATATGATCTTATTTTCTTCTTCATCATAGGCTTTCAAAACACCCACATACTTTTTCTTTCCCTGCAAAGCCTTATATAACCTAACTTCCACTTCCTTGCCGATGCCATAATGAAAATCAGAAGGGCGCTTCAATGGCCGATCAATACCCGGCGAGGAAACGCATAAAAAATAGGCATCAGAAATGGGATCCAATTCATCAATGATGGGATCAATCGCTTTTGACACCGATTCACAGTCATCCAGCCCAATGCCGTTTGGGCCGTCAATGTATACGAATAATACTTTACTATCGTCTTCCCGTCCAATCTCCACATCCACGATGCGGTATCCCAGCGATACTACAGTTTCTTCAATCGCTTGCTCAATTCTTTCTGTTATTTTGGACAATCGACAACCTGCCTTTCAAGACAAAAGAGCGGGTTAACCCACTCTTCCCTCCATAAAGTATCTTTCTGATGCATTCTAGCACACATTTTTCCGCATTGCAAGCATCCGAAAAACAAGAGAATTATCAAAACAGAGAAAGCTGCGCTGTATCCCACATATCTCCAAACGCCCCTACCTCCTTCAGCCTTGCAATGTTGGTGTTGTTAAGCTTTGTACGCTCATTGACATCCTCAATCGTAACAAAAGGGCCGTCCTTTCTTGCTTCTACCACGCTGTTTGCTGCGTTTTCACCCAAGCCAGCTACCGCCATGAGCGGCATGCGCAGCTTTCCATCCTCGATTAAGTACATCGTGGCATGAGAAATCTGAATATCCGGCGGCAAAAACTCATAGCCGCGTGCCAGCATCTCCATCGCAAGCTGTAAATGCACCCGCTGTTTTTCGTCGCGTGCCGTAGCATCCTTTTTATGCTTAAAATCCTCCAGTATCTTTTTGATATGGTCTATGCCCTGCAACGCATCGTAGGCATCCATTTCTTCACCACGCACAGAGAAATATGCCGCATAAAAGGCCAATGGCATATGCACTTTATAATATGCGATTCTAAGCGCTGCTACAACATAGGCTGCTGCATGCGCCTTTGGGAACATATATTTAATTTTTTTGCAGCTGTCTATGTACCAATCCGGCACATGTGCCTGCCGCATGGCATTTTCCATAACAGGCGTCAGTCCCTTGCCCTTACGCACCGATTCCATCGTATCGAACGCAATTTTTGCCTCCACGCCGCAATGCATCAAATAAACCATGATATCATCACGTGTACAGACGCATTCGCGTAAGGTTGCTGTGCCGCTGGCAATCAAATCTGCCGCGTTGCCCAGCCATACATCCGTACCATGGGAAAGTCCGCTGATGCGCAGCAATTCAGCAACCGTGGTCGGCTTTGTATCCTTCAGCATGTTCATAGCAAACTCTGTGCCAAATTCCGGAATTCCCAATACCCCCAAATCAAATGGAAAATCTGGATCCTTAATATCCAATGCATCGCAGTTGAGGAATAAGGACAACGTGCCCGGATCATCCAACGGCACATCCACCGGGTCTATCCCCGTAAATTCATACAGTCTGCGAATCACCGTCGGGTTATCATGCCCCAACACATCCAGCTTTACCAATCGATCGTGGAGGGAGTTAAAGTCGAAATGCGTGGTGATGGTTTCGCTGTCCACCTTGTCGGCCGGCCTTTGTAATGGCGTATAATCCAAAATATCTCGATCCTCCGGCACAACGATCAGTCCTGCCGGATGCTGCCCCGTTGTTCTCTTTACATTGGTAATCCCCTTTACCAAAATATCTACCTGGCCAGGCTGGATATTTCCACCTTTTTCCTCCATATATTTACGCACATATCCATACGCACTTTTGTCTGCAATGCCGATTACGGTACCGGCGCGGAAAACATTTTCTTTCCCGAACATTTCAATGACCTTGGCAAAGGCCCTCGGCTGGTATTCCCCGGAAAAATTCAGGTCAATATCAGGAACCTTATCGCCGTCAAACCCCAAAAACACCTCAAACGGAATCTCATATCCGTCCTTAATCATTCTGGCGCCGCATTTCGGGCAATTTCGATCTGGCAGATCCGGTCCGCAAGCCGCCCCAAGATCTTTTGTGTCAAAATCAGAATATTTGCATTCCGGGCAAACATAGTGCGGCGCCAGCGGATTGACTTCCGAAATCCCCATTGCTTTTGCTACAAATGAACTGCCGACACTGCCGCGCGAACCTACCGTATAGCCGTCGTCATTGCTCTGCTTTACCAACCGATAAGCAGATAAATACAACGTGGAAAAATCATGCTTTGTGATGCTTCCCAGTTCTTTTTCCAATCTGGCTTCAACGATCTCCGGCAAAGGAGCGCCATAAATATCCTCTGCCCCCTTACGCGCAATGGAACAGATAAGCGCATCCCCATTTTCCTCCCTGGGCGCAGCCGTATCCTGTGGATAAGGGCCAAAGCCTGTTTCAATGGTATCTACAATGCGATTGGGCGCATTTACGACCACCTCCATCGCCTCATCTTCTCCCAGATAGGCAAACTCATCCAGCATTTCCTGGGTGGTATGCAGATACAGCGGAGGTTGCTGGTCAGCGTCCGTAAATCCTTGGCCGCTCATTAGGATACGACGCACATATTCATCCTGTGGTTTGATGAAGTGCACATCGCCCGTAGCCACCGTCGGGATTCCTTTCTCTCTGCCCAACGCAATGATCTTTCGGTTAATGTTTTGCAGATCTTCTTCGCTATGAACCCAAAAGCCATCTCTATCATCACGCAGCAAAAAGGCATTGTTTCCAATGGGCTGTACTTCAAGGTAATCGTAAAAATCCACCAAATGCCTTTGCGTCATCTCATCCAATTTTCCAAGAACAGCGCGGAATACTTCTCCTTGTTCGCATGCGCCACCTACAATCAGACCTTCCCGATGCTTCATCACAAGACTTTTCGGCATAACGGGATGCCGGTGGAAATGCCGAAGGTGCGCCTCTGTTACCAAGGTATAGAGGTTTTTCAGCCCTTTTTTATTTTTGACCAGCAGAATTAGATGATTGGTAGGCAACGCCTTTGTGCTTGCCGATCCATTGAGCTGAGAAAATCGCTCAGCGCCGGCCAATTCCCTGAGCCTTTCCCACATACGAGCCGTACAAGCAGCATCGTCCATGGCGCGGTGATGGTGCAGCTGTTCGATCTTAAAATGCCTACACATGGCATCCAGCGTATGCCGGCGCACGTCCGGCACCATCATACGGGCCAAAGGCAGCGTATCAACCACGGCATTGGAAAATTCCAAGTCGTAAACCTTTCCTCTGTTTCGTATAAACGATACGTCGAATGTGGCATTGTGCGCTATTATGGGCCGATTGCCTACAAACTCTGCAAATGCACGTAAAGTTTCTTCCTCGGATGGCGCATCAACCAAATCCTGATCAGTTATACCGGTCAGTTTTACAATTTCAGGCGGCAGTTTTGATAATGGCTTTGCAAAGCTCTCAAATGTTTCGATTGCTTGTCCATCTTTCCAGCGAACAGCGCCAACCTCTATGATCTCATTTTTCTTTTTATCTAGCCCTGTGGTCTCAATATCAAAGACGACCACTTCGCCAATCTCTTCGTCTTCTCCTGTAAATGCGGCCATATCGTTGGCCATGTATGCTTCCACACCATAGATCAGCTTTAAGTCCTTACCGGATTTTTTCAATGCCATATTGGCATCAAAAGCAAACGGGAAAGCCTGTACGACGCCATGGTCTGTAATAGCCAGCCCCGAAAGCCCCATCCCAGCCGCAGTATTCACCAGTTCTTTTGCATCGGCCAAGCCATCCAATCCGCTCATTTTGGTATGGGCGTGCAGCTCCGGACGATGGAATGGAAGATCGCCGTCTCCTCGATCTTGAAACGGCATATACGAGATCTGGTTGGCCCATACAACCTCTTGCCGAGTATATGTATCCAGCCTTACGATCCCACGTACAAATACTCTTTTTTTCTTGGAAAGCACCTCAACAGCATGCGCCGCTGCCTTATTTTCCATGGAAGCCAAAATGTTAACCGTTCCATAGTAATCGGTCAACAAAAAGGATACGATGCTTTCATCCTTGGAGCGCTTTTTTCTTGCCTCAACGGAGAGAGCGATCCCCTCCAGATTTACTCGGCCCAGTTCTAGCGTCACCATCGAGAGATCATCTGTCTTTTTTGGAAAAAACGGTTCGCCCAGCAGCGATCTCGTTTTTGTTGTTTTTTCTACTTTGGCTGACGGCCTAGCCTTTCTCGGCCTATTTTGTTTTTCCTTTGCTTTGGAAAGCTCCCCGGTTCTCTCTATAGAGCGAGACACCTCATCCGGCTTTGGTGCCCGTTCACATTCAATTTTAGCCGAAAAATCAACAAGCTCGGTACAAGGAACGGGATCCGATAGCTTTTCCTTTTCTACAAAAAATAGATGACATCCACCGGTCGTTTCCTGTACAAATCGCAGCAATTCTTCATATCCCGGCATCATCTGTATCACATCTTTGAGGTTGCTTTCCTCAAAAGCGCAGTATGCGATCTCCTTTTCTTCATCGTACTTCCAATAGCTCTGACTCCAAAAAGCGCAACAGGAACGCATCTCCTTTTTTGAGTATTCAACGCATAAACGCGCAATCTCCCTTTCATTGGAAATAGGCATACGCAAAGAAACCAGGGTGTTTTCCTGGCCTGTTTGCAAAATTAAATGCGCTTGAATTTTTGCAAATTCAGCATAAGACAGCGCCTTATCCGCATGCGCATAAATATGTAGCTGTTCCCGTGTTCTGGAAAATGCTATTTTTTCGATCCATACATTTCCGTACGGTGTTTCAATTTGCTTTGCCTGGCTCATAGCCGCTCCTGCTCCCTTTGGCATGCCAACCGTTTCGCTTCCTGTACCAAAACGGAGATCAAGTCCGTTCCTTCCACTTTTCCTATTTTTTGGCCGTGTTGAAAGAGGATGGCATCCCCTGCGGCCCCCGCAATGCCGATATCTGCCTCTCTGGCTTCCCCCGGGCCATTCACCACACAACCCATTACAGCTACCTTCAGTGGGATTTTAATACCGGAAAGCCTACGTTCCACTTCCAATGCAATCTTTTCCACTTCAATGCTCGTTCTCCCGCAGGTTGGGCAGGCGATGACCTCTACGCCCTCCTCCCGCAAGCCTACCGCCTTGAGAATACGTTTGGCCACAGGCACCTCCTGCAGCGGGTCTCCCGCCAAAGAGACACGAATGGTGTCGCCAATGCCATCCAGCAGTAAGCTCCCGATTCCGACAGACGACTTCACCGTTCCCATGGCACAGGTGCCCGATTCTGTCACGCCCAAGTGCAGCGGATACGGCGTTTTTTCCGCCAAGAGCCGATAGGCTTGGATCATCGTGGGTACATGACTATGCTTTACGGATAGCACGATGTCATAAAACCCTTCTTCCTCCAGGATATGGGCATGTCCCAGCGCGCTTTCCACCAACGCTTCTGCTGTTGGCCCTTTGTATTTTTCCAGCAGCTGTTTTTCCAAAGACCCTGCATTGACGCCAATCCGAATCGGAACCCCATGCTCTTTGGCCGCCGCTACGACATTCCGCACCTTTTCTCTGCTGCCGATATTGCCAGGGTTAATCCTTAGTTTATCAATGCCTGCTTCTATACTGCCCACTGCCAACCTGGCGTCGAAATGGATGTCCGCAACCAGGGGTACCTGTACCCTTTTTTTGATTTGTTCGATTGCCTTGACACAGGCGCTGTCATAAATGCTCATGCGCACCAAATCACAGCCCGCTTCGGATAGCGCTTGTATCTGTGCCACGGTGCTTTCTATGTCTCGTGTATCCGTGTTCGTCATGCTTTGGATACATACAGGCGCACCGCCCCCCATCGCAAGAGACCCGATGTGTATCTGCCTTGTTTCCATCCAAACCTCTCCTTATCTAAAAAACACGTCCTTCACCGATATTAAAATGATAAGCCCAAACATCAGACAAACTCCAATGGCATTGAGGAGTCCTTCTCGTTCCGGGTTTACCCGCCTTCTAAAAATCAGCTCATAAAATACAAATAGGCACCGTCCCCCGTCCAAACCTGGGATAGGCAGCAGATTGGCGATTCCCAAGTTCAGCGTTGCCATAGAAACCATGAGCAACATGGTTCTGAAACCGCTTTCAATACTCATGGACATCTCCTGTACAAATCCAACAGGGCCGATCAATTCTCCCTCTGGTTTGGCCCCGCCAAACAGCCCGCCAATCAGCTGTCCTAAAAATTCAAACATCATACGGGCCATCTGCCATGTAACCTGAAAGCCCTTTTGTATCGCCTCGAAAAAACCAACCGGCTGAAAAGCAGCTTGCGTTTGTATTCCCAAAATAGACTGCCCATCGATCTCTACTTTGGGAATTTCCAGCGTCAGCGTTTCCCCGTCCCGTTCAACGGTCAACACGGCCGTCTGAGCGGACTGCGCGATCAGCGAGGAAGGCGTTTCAAACAAAAGAGGGTCCTCCCCTCCTACTTGCTTTATTACATCGCCTATCTGCAAACCGTATGCATTTGCTTGCGATAGTGGGAGAATGTTCATAACGGTATGCCTTGGCATACCAATAGCACCGGCAAAAACAGCACAAAGCAATACGCTCAGCAAAATATTTGCCAATGGCCCCGCCACAAAAATCAAAAGCCTTTTCCATGGGCCAACGGAGTAAAAGCTGCCGGGCACAGGTCCTGTTAAGCTTTCCTCATCTGGCTCTTCTCCTAAAAAACGGCAAAACCCCCCGAGAGGGATTAGCCGCAATGTATATTGTGTTTCTTTTGGCTTCCAGGCAAGCAGCTTTGGGCCAATGTTGACGGAAAACTCCTCTACCTTCACGCCCGCGGCTCTACCTGCAAACATATGCCCCAATTCATGAACGATGATCAAAACGCCCAAAATGAGAATGGCGATGATGTAAGTCAAATACAAACCTCAATTCTTTTTTATATGGCTTCCATAAATTGGCGAACCTGTTTGTCTATCTGCAAAATCTCATCCAGGTTCGGTTCCTTACCGCCGGTAAATTCCGACATGGCCTTTTCAATCAGCCATGGGATATCATAAAACCCTATACGATGCTCCCTATATCTCTGCACAGCGATCTCATTGGCCGCGTTGAATGCAATCGGAGACATACCGCCCTGCCGACCCGCCTCATAGGCAAGCGCCAAACAGGGGAATCGTTCTGTATCCGGCGACTCAAAGTGCAGCGAACCAAGCGTTACAAAATCTACTGCCTCCGATCCCTGATGCAGCCTATTCGGATATCCCAAGGCCACCTGAATCGGCAGCTTCATATCCGGGACTCCCATCTGAGCTAAAATCGAGCGGTCTTGGTATTCTACCATGCTATGTACAATGCTTTCCGGATGCACGATGACCTCCACTTGCTCTACCGGAACATCAAACAGCCAGCGCGCCTCTAATACCTCCAATCCCTTGTTGGCAAGTGTCGCGCTGTCAATGGAGATTTTTGTCCCCATATTCCATTTTGGATGCTTTATGGCCTGCTCTACTGTGGCTTTAGCAATTTCGCCCTTTTCCCAAGTGCGGAATGGGCCGCCCGAGCAGGTTAGCAAAATGCGCCGTATCTCTTTGTCTCTGTTTCCTTCCAAGCATTGAAAAATGGCGCTGTGTTCGCTATCCACCGGATACAACCTGGCATTGTGCTGCTCTAGCAGCGCACGGATGGCCGCGCCACCACAAACAATGCTTTCCTTGTTGGCAACACAGGTCTTTAGCCCATGACAAATGCTTTCTTTCAACGGAGCAAAACCCGGAAATCCTACCACGGAGATCAAGCTGGTATCAGCACCAGAAGCAAGCATCGCTTCTACATGCGCACTCTGTCCACCGAACAGCCTGCAATCCTTATCTATGTATGCTTTGGCCGAGTTATACGTTTTGTCATCCGAGATCCCCACCGCTTTGGGATGAAATTCTCGAATTTGTTTTAACAAAAGAGGTAGGTTTTTATGAGCAGTCAGCGCCACGATGCGAAATTCCTCTGGGTGCTCCCGCACAACCTCCAACGCCTGTGTGCCCACAGACCCAGTAGAACCTATCAACGCGATCTCAATCATGCCCTATACGCCTCCTTGTCACGCTGCCAGCAATACCAAGCTAAAATAACAATATACGATAGGCGCTACAAACAAAATACTATCCAGTCTGTCCATTACGCCACCGTGGCCGGGGAATATCTTTCCAAAATCCTTTATGCCAACATTACGCTTTACCAAAGAAGCCGATAGATCGCCAATTTGCCCTGCCACGGCGCTTACCAAGCCCAGCATCGCCATATGCAGCAAGCTGACAGAAGTACCAAGCACAGGCTGAATCAGGTACCCAACCAATACGCTGGCCACGATTCCACCTAGAGTGCCTCCAATAGCACCCTCCACAGTTTTCTTCGGGCTGATTTTGGGGCACAGCTTATGCTTGCCAAATAGCAGCCCTGCAAAATAGGCAAACATATCTGTGACGCATGCGCATACCAGGGTAACGACCAAAGCCAGTCGTCCCGCTTCTCCCGGAAAGGTCAGCATCATAGGAAGCATAGACATCATAAGGCAGGGATAAAACAACGCAAAAAAGGTATAAGATGTGCTTACCAGTGTTAAATCCGCGCGCAATACCTTGGTTACAAAGATCAATATACCAGTGACCATCAGCAGCGCCAGGATCCCTTTGATTCCAAAATAATGGATGGAAAATGGCAGCATGACCACAAAGAACACCAATGCACTACGCGATAAGTCTATCCCTACATGATGAAACGCCTGCCATACTTCAAAGACCGCAATGGCCAAAAACAGATAAATGGTAATGGAAAGCGCAAGACCCCCTATGCAAAGCACCGTGGTAATCAAAGCTGCCAAGATCAGCCCGATGATAAAGCGCGTTTTCAAAATTATCTTCCTCCTACGGCGCCAAACCGCCTGTCTCTAGACATATACTCCTTGATACACGCCCAATACACCTCATTGGTAAAATCCGGCCAATGTTGATCCGTAAACACAAATTCCGTGTATGCAAGCTGCCATAGCATAAAGTTGGAAAGCCTTTGTTCTCCGCTTGTGCGAATCAAAAGATCCGGTTCTGGCAACTCTGCCGTATACAGTTCGTTTTGTATGGTGGTCTCTTCAATGTCCTCTTGGGCCAGCTCCCCTTTGGCCACCCTACCCGCAATATGCTGCACGGCCCGCAAAATCTCTGATCTCGATCCATAGTTCAGCGCAATGTTTAATACCATACCCGTATTGTTCTTTGTCATTTCCATTCCACGCTGCACTTCCATAACCGCCGTAGGTGGCAGCTTTTGATAATCGCCCATCACCACTAGCTTTACCCGGTTTTTATGGAGCTCATCAATTTCTTTGCGGATATATTCTACAAGCAGCGAAAACAAAGCGTCTACCTCTGGTCTCGGCCGCTTCCAATTTTCCGTTGAAAAGGCATACAAGGTCAACACATCCACACCGATATCAGAACTGACGCGTACAATATTCACCATCCGCTCCATCCCGGCCCGATGGCCTGTGGTACGCATTTTGCCCCTCTGCTTAGCCCAGCGTCCGTTGCCGTCCATGATAATTGCAACATGCTTTGGCATACGCTGTATTTCAAATGGTTCAAACCCCTTCGGCAGGGGGCCTCTCATTTGTGACATTGTATTTCTCCCTTTTTGCAATTATTTCCCAAAGGAAGACCCTTCGGGAAATAATCAGCAGCTTATTCTTCCTGTTCTGTTCTAAAGGCGCTTGTCACAAGCTGAACAGAACCATTTTGTTTTTTTATGCGAACCACGCGCTCATCCGTCCCATGCAGGGATTTTTTCGGCTCTTCTGTTTTGACTAGCGTATAAGAGGCGCCCTGTGCTTCCAGCCTTTGTATCGCTGCGCGCACAGGCAGCCCCAAAAGCGTTTTCATCATTAGACCTGCATAATCTCTTTTTCTTTGTCCGCCAGAATCTTGTCGATCTGCTTGATGTGATCATCCGTGACCTTCTGCATATCTTTTTCCAGATCCTTTACGTCATCTTCGGTGATCTCGTTTTTCTTTTTCATTTTATTAATCTCATCGTTACCATCTCTGCGAATCGAACGAATGGCGACCTTAGCATCCTCTGCGATCTTACGCGCTGTCTTCACCAAATCCTTGCGGCGCTCTTCTGTCAATTCTGGAAAAAGCAAACGGATGCACTTGCCATCATTGGATGGATGAATGCCGATATCGCTTTCCATGATCGCCTTTTCCACTGCTTTAAGCTGGCTGGCATCCCAGAGTGTAATTTGCAGCAGCCGCGGCTCCGGGGTAGAGATATTCGCCATCTGATTGATGGGCGTAGGTGTACCAAAATAATCCACCGTAATACGATCCAATACATGAGGATTGGCACGGCCGGCCTTTAAGCTGCCCAACTCATTTTTCAAAACGCCAATCGTTTTCTCCATTTTTTCTCCAGCAACGGCGCAAATATCTTTTTCCATCTGTTCGCTCATCATAAATTCCTCCTCTTTGTCTCTATTCTACCCGCAAAGAACTTTTCGTGCAATAAAAAATCCGTTTCCCTATGCATTTTCTTGTAGTCCATTCACAGTTGATTTATCTGTCCGTTATGATTTCCCTGCTGCCGCATATACATTTTCCTCCAATTTAAAAAGCCATATATGTCGTTGACGAAAAAAATTAAAAGCAAATCACAACCGACAAATACGAAATGTCTGAGACTGTTGCTAAAATCCATAAGCCGATCAAGACAAGATCATTGGCCGCATAACCTATCGCAAAAAAGCGCTCCTTCGAAAAGTAAGAGATACGGCCCAAAAGCTTATTGCCACTGATATGGTGCTGAGAATCAAGTTTGTCGTATGAAAAGCACGCAGGATAAAATAAAAAATAAAGGTAATGCACGCCGTCATCAAACACATCCATAACCGTTCCTTGTTCGTCAGGCGATTTACCGCTACCTCCGCCCTATTGCCGTTGTATGGATTTTTCAGCCATGAGACAAGTGAAAACACAGCCATTGGCGCTGTCATTCCTAGATACGTTATCATCTCGCCATAGTAGCGAAAGCCAAGAGAAATAATACCATATAAAATGCTAAATACAATCATCAATAACTGACCAAATGGATTTCCTTATGCATTGAATATTAACGAAGTTGCCCCAATCAAAGAAGCGGTCAGCGTTAGATAGTTTTGCCTATCAAATATACCAAAAGAAACAACAATAAATATTACAGATAGAAACCATAAGATCAGTTCTGTTTTGGAAAAATAACGAATCCAAGCTTGTATCGTTTTCCTTTTCATAAAAAGTACCTCTCCAAAAAAATAAGCATCCGTATACACATCTTCTAAGACCTACTGATGTGTAAACGGATGCTTTTGCATCTCTGCTACCCGGTGGCAGCTTTCCATATGGGTTTTCTTGATAGGACACAACACTATGCCCCGAAAAAAGAGGAAGAAGGGGAAGCCCCTTCTTCCATCTTCGTAAAACCAAATTTGGCGTTTTCTGCTGTTAGCAGATCAATACATGCCGCCCATGTCTCCGCCCGGAGCCGGCGCCGCTTCCTTCACAGGAATGTCGCAGACCAAGCTCTCAGTCGTCAGCAACATGGAAGCCACGGACGCTGCATTCTGTACCGCAGAACGGGATACCTTTGTCGGGTTTACGATACCACGATCCATAACATCGCAGTATTCATCATGCAGCGCGTCATAGCCATAGCCAACCTTACCCTCACGCTGGATGTTTTCGATGACCACAGAACCCTCTACGCCAGCATTTTTCGCAATCTGGCGAATCGGCTCTTCCAAAGCGCGGGCCACCAGCATCATACCGGTCTTCATATCGCCCTCTTCTTTTTCTGCCGCAGAGCGAATTGCCTTTACCGAAGCCAACAATTCCGTGCCGCCGCCGGGCACCATGCCTTCTTCAACAGCCGCCCTCGTTGCTGCCAAAGCGTCCTCAATACGCATTTTGCTTTCTTTCATTTCCACTTCGGTAGCTGCGCCAACCTGGATCACAGCTACACCGCCAGCCAGCTTTGCCAAGCGTTCTTGCAGTTTCTCACGGTCATAGTCCGAGGTAGTTTCTTCGATCTGCGCTTTAATCGCGTTGATACGGCTCTTGATTTCCTCAGAGCTGCCAGCGCCTTCAACAATGGTCGTGTTGTCCTTGTCCACGATCACCTGACGAGCTGTACCCAGCATATCCATCGTGGTCTCTTTGAGATCCATGCCAAGCTCTTCGGAAATGACTGTTGCGCCTGTCAAAATTGCGATATCCTGCAGCATCGCCTTTCTGCGATCACCAAAGCCAGGTGCTTTTACCGCAACGGCGTTCAGCGTGCCACGCATTTTGTTCACGATCAGGGTAGCCAACGCTTCGCCTTCAATATCATCCGAGATGATGACCAGCTTACGGCCCGCCTGCACAACCTTTTCCAAAATCGGTAGCAGATCCTGGATCATGGTGATTTTCTTATCCGTAATCAGCAGCAGCGCGTTGTCTACCACCGCTTCCATCTTATCCGTATCCGTTACCATGTAAGCAGACGCATAGCCACGATCAAACTGCATGCCTTCTACAACATTCAGCTCAGTTTTCATCGTTTTGCTTTCTTCCACGGTGATGACGCCGTCATTGCCCACTTTTTCCATCGCCTCGCTGATCAGCTCGCCGATTTTTTCATTTGCCGCAGAAATAGAAGCAACCTGCGCAATGCTCTGTTTGCCCTGGATCGGCTTGCTGATGGCCTTCAGCTCATCTACACAAATATCCACAGCCTTTTCAATGCCGTATTTTACCATCATCGGGTTTGCGCCGGCAGCTACGTTTTTCAGGCCTTCCCGTACCATTGCCTGGGCCAAAATGGTAGCCGTCGTCGTACCGTCGCCCGCAACATCGTTTGTCTTGGTCGCAACTTCACGCACGAGCTGAGCGCCCATATTTTCAAACGGATCTTCTACCTCAATTTCTTTTGCAATGGTTACACCGTCATTGGTGATGAGCGGTGCGCCATATTTGCGTTCCAACACAACATTACGGCCTTTCGGGCCTACCGTAATTTTTACGGTATCCGCCAACGTGTTAACGCCGCGTTCCAGCGCCCTTCTGGCATCTTCTCCATATTTGAATTGCTTAGCCATTGTCTTTTACCTCCTTAATCTTCCACCACAGCGATGATATCGCTCTGACGCGTCAATACGAAATCTCCGCCGTCCAATTTCAAATCGGTGCCGGCATAGCGGCGATAAATAACCTTCTGGCCGGCTGTTAAGCACATCACGATCTCCTTGCCGTCTACCATGCCACCAGGACCTACGGAAACAACCTCCGCCATCATGGGTTTTTCTTTGGCCGTATCAGGAATGATGATTCCGCCAGTGGAAACCTTCTCCTGCTCAATGGGCTTCAACAATACCATGTCTGCCAACGGTGTTACTTTCATTTTGGTCTGCCTCCTATAAAAATTATTGATTCACACACTTCTCTGTTAGCACTCATTTATTATGAGTGCTAACACATTTATAATATAGTCAACTCCAAGCAAAATATCAAGTCTTTTTTTACTTTTTTTTCATCGAAATAAGAGTTTTTGTCTACTCTGTCTACAATAACCAGATTTTTCCTAAGTCATACATCGGTTTTCTCCGATTTTCAGCTATTTATAAATTTCTCTTGCCAACCAACGAAAAATCATCCAATATAAAAGGAAATAGAAGGAGATGAAACCATGGCTAAGTTTGATAAATGGGATCATCGGTTTATCGAGATGGTAAATCTGGTAGCCCAATGGTCCAGCTGCTTTCAGGAAAATCGAAAAATCGGAGCTGTCATCGTTAAAAATAAGCGTGTGCTTACCACCGGATACAACGGAGCACCCGCCAACACGCTTAGTTGTGTGGAAAAGGGAGAATGCCTGCGCCGAAAGCTAAATATTCCCTCTGGCACGCGCCACGAGCTGTGTTATGCCATACACGCAGAGCAAAACGCTATCATTCAGGCTGCTAAAATGGGCATTGCCATTGAGGGCGCTACCTTGTATTGTACGCACCAGCCCTGTGTCATCTGTTCCAAGATGATTGTGAACGCAGGCATTGTAAGGGTTGTGTATCAGCATCCTTATCCTGATGATTTTGCCCGCGAAATTCTCTCCACCGGCGGCGTTGTCACGGAGCATTATCAGCCCGAAGAGGAGCAATAATCCAATGGAAGAGGCCGCATGTGCTGTCCTGCCCATCGCAAGCAAGGGATTGCCCTGCTGCCTCTTTTTCATCAGGATTAAACGCATGCGGATTTCAATGCATATTGGGAGGTATAACAATGACGGCCTATACGTTTCACTATGATTCTCCGTTGGGAGGCATCACGATGGCAAGCGATGGAACGGCCATCACCGGATTGTGGTTTGACGGCCAAAAATACTTTGCTTGTACCCTTTCCTCGCAGCATATTGAAAAAGAATTGTCTGTTTTCCATCGGGCAATAAACTGGCTCGATATATATTTCGGCGGCAAAGCCCCCGATTTTACCCCGCCTCTGTCTATAAAAGGCACTCCGTTTCGCAAGCGGGTTTGGGATATTTTGCTTACCATTCCCTATGGGCATACGATGACCTACGGTGATATCGCCGCCAGAATTACTGCGCAAACAGGCAGCCATATGTCTGCACAGGCAGTGGGCGGCGCCGTCGGCCATAACCCTATCTCTTTGATCATTCCCTGTCATAGGGTCGTAGGAAGCCATGGCAGTCTAACAGGTTATGCTGGAGGCATAGATAAAAAAGCAAAGCTGCTCGCGTTAGAGCAGGTAGATATGTCTGCCTTTTTTACCCCGAAAACGGGAACGGCGCTATAAAATCGCTGATACGCGCATTAATCCGCTTTATCACACGATTTAACATTCTACAGAAAACAAAAAACAGCATGGCAAAACGCTATGCTGTTTTTTATATCGTCACATTCATTTGGTTTGCGTATGGTCTATTTTTCGGGCTCGCTTTTTTCTTGGGACGGCTTCTGCTCTTCTGTCGCTTTTTGGCGTATTTGATAAATGCGCTGCATCAACCCCCTGGCAGAATGCTCCTCCAAAGCTTTGGCCTCAACACCCTCCGGCGGCTCAAAACCGGCATCCTCAAAGCAGGTGCCATCCTCGTAATAGGTTGTCACACGTCCCATATCGCCAAGCACTTGATGCATCGTTCCTGTTGCCTGCGACAAAGAGGACAATCGTTCCTTCATTTCCTCCAACGCTTTTTCCATCTTTTGCTGGGATTTCTCATTTTTCTCGGCCAGTGTTTCCTCCAGCTTTCCTACGCGTTCCCGCTCTTCATACAACAGCTTTTCTAAATCTCGAATGCGGCTCTGTGCAGAATACATCATCTCCGCAGCATCCTGATACCCAGCACGCGCTACCTTCAATTCTACCGAGGTGCGGACATTCTCTTCTACCACCTCTGCAATTCTCTGTTCATATTGATTTCCGATTTCATCCAGCTTTTTTTCCAGCGATACGATATATTCGTCTACCTGGCTTTTTTTATACCCGAACAGCTGCCTTCTAAAGCAATGGTGCATCTGCTATCCTCCTACCTATTCATGCCTGATGGGAGATGGTATGCGCCTCTATCAAAGCCTGCTTTAGCTCATAGAGCTGCTCGGACAGATCCACCTTATATAGATGCGGCTTTGTCAAGCGTTTGTATTCTTCCCATAGCGTTTGCATTTCCTGCTTAGCATAGGCGCAAATATCCTGCAGACAAGGAGAATGATACACCTGTTTGCCCCTCACAAAAACAGGCACCAGCAATTCCCTCAGCGTATAGTTTGTTAAACGCAGCTTTTTCCAGGTATCCACAGGGTCAAAGATGGTAAGCGGTTTTGTTTCATCATACTGCTCTTCATCCAGGCAAATCAGATCCGCCAAGGCTTTGTGCTTGGCTTTATCATAGATCCTTAATACCTTTTTATAGCCGGGATTTGTAATCTTTCCTTTATTTTCCGAAAGCTTGATCTTGGGTATCATTTTCCCGTTCTTTTCCAGTGCAGACAGCTTATATACACCGCCCAAAGACGGCGCGTTTTGGCTGGTGATCAATCGCGTGCCTACACCCCAGGTATCGATCTTGGCGCCTTGGGCCCGTAGATCGAAAATGACTTCCTCATCCAAATCAGACGAAGCCGTGATTGTCGCGTTGGGGAATCCTGCTTCATCCAGCATAGCTCTGGCCTTTTTGGATAAATAAGCCAAATCCCCAGAATCGATGCGAATGCCCAATGGCTCATGCCCCTTGGCCCTCAGTTCTTTGAAAACAGTGATGGCGTTGGGGATGCCTTGGCGAATGGTATCGTAGGTGTCTACCAACAGTAAGCATGCATCTGGATACGTATCCGCATAGGCGCGGAACGCCTCCAGCTCCGAATCAAAGCTCATAACCCAGCTATGGCCATGCGTTCCCAGCACCGGAATATCAAACATCTTGCCCGTCAAAACATTGGAAGTACCCACACAGCCGCCAATCATCGCCGCCCTGGCCCCATAAATGCCAGCATCCGGTCCCTGTGCTCTGCGCAGCCCGAATTCCATAACGGTGCCATTTTCTCCCGCCGCATAGCAAACACGGTTGGCTTTTGTCGCAATCAAGGTTTGGTGATTTACAATGGTCAACAGCGCCGTTTCCACCAGCTGCGCCTGCATAATAGGCGCTTTTACGCGGATTAGCGGCTCGCCAGGAAATACCGGCGTTCCCTCCGGGATGGCATATAAGTCGCCTGTAAAAGAAAAATCTTTCAAGTACTCCAAAAATCCCTGCGAGAAAAGATGCAAGCCGTCTAGGTAGGCAATATCCTCTTCTGTAAACCTGAGATCGCGGATATACTCTATGGCTTGCTCCAACCCTGCAACGATCGCATAGCTGCTGTTTCCTGTCGGCTCCCGGAAAAACAGATCAAAAACCGCCTCCTCTTTTGCATTTCTCATAAAATGCCCGTACATCATCGTAAGCTGGTAAAGATCTGTCATCATAGTAAGATTGCGTTCTGACATATTGATTAGGCCTCCTGTGCAGGTTCTTTCTCCTCAGGTTTTAATTGATAACGCTCTGGTACACCGGGTCCTCCATATCCTTTCCTCTTACGTACCCGATAAAACATGATCCAGGCAAAAACTGCAATGACAACGCTGGCAACCTGCGAAACGCGGATGGTGCCGAAAATCATCAGCGAGAATTCCGAAATACGCATACCCTCTAGAATAGCGCGTGCCGAGGCATACAGCCCGCAATACAGCCAAAATACCGATCCACGCTCCAAGGGCCGCTTTTTCCAATACAACATCAGAATCCCGAACACGATCAAATTCCAAACGGACTCGATTAAAAACAGCGCCAAATGCCACTCTCCATTGATATTGACTGCCGGTGGAAACAGCGCAAGCTGGCTGGAAACTTGGCCGGATACGGAAGTCAGCACTCCGCCGTATAGTTCTTGGTTGAAAAAATTCCCCCATCTTCCCATTGCCTGCGCCAAAATCAAGGAAGGTGCTGCACAATCTAGCAAATCCCAAAAAGACATTTTACGCCACTTAGCCATGATCAAGGCTGCGATAATTCCGCCAATGACGGCTCCATAGATGGCAAGGCCCTGCATTTGCAGGGTAAAAATGCGATCCAAGTGCCCGGCAAATTCATCCCAAGAAAACACAACATAATAGAGCCTTGCTCCGATGACGCCCAGCGGCACAGCCAAAAGAATAAAATCCAAAATCATATCGCTGGAATAGCCGCGAATCTTGGAGAGCTTTGTAGAGATAACGATCCCCACCAAGATACCCATCATAATAATTAGGCCGTACCAATAAACATCAAAACCAAAAATAGAAAATGCAATGCCGTCCAAACCTATTGCCTCATTTCACAAGAAAACGCATCTGTATCCAGGTTCCCTGACACAAACGCCTTTCTACTTTTCCTGAAAAGTTTCAGTCCATTATCGCATTTTGAAGATACGATGTCAATCAAGCGCCTGATTTTAAGCGTTTCTGTGGAAATTTGCGCCAATCTGAGGAATTTCTTTTTTCTATGTAAGAATAATGATACAATATAAGTAATTTCAGATATGGAGGATTTCTATTCAATGAAAAAGAAATTAGGATTGCTATTATCCGTTCTTCTTGTTGTTCCTATCATACTGACCGGATGCGGCAGGGATGGGAAAAAACTATTGGAAGAGGCCATGCAGAACACATCTGATATCAAATCGCAAAAGATTGATTTCACCCTCTCTTGTGAGATGGGGCAAAGCGGTATTTCCGCATCTCCTCGCCTTGATTTTTCAATGGCCTCCGATCAGGATAGCGTTCATTTGAATTTTTCGATGGACAGTCTATTATCCTCGCTTCTTTTCCAGTCCTTTACCCCAGTTTCAGAGGATTTGTATGTGCAAAACGACCAGGGTACCGCGACAATTTATGCCAAAGACGCGCAGGGCGATGGCTATATCAAAACCACGATGCCGGCCAATGATCTTGGATTAGACGGCCTTATGAAGGCAGACAACTTCTCCGTTCAGGCCAGCGGTTTTGCTGCCCTGGCAAATATAAGTAAATCCATCAAAATCATCGGTACAGAAGAAGTCAATGGCGTAAAGTGCGACGTCGTCAACGTCACTATGGATTTTGAAAAAATATCCAGCCTTACCGATACGTTGGGAAAGAACTTGGACGATCAGCAGAAAATCTTGCTGAATGTATTTTCGGAATGCATTGATTTCAAATTCTATATTGGCCAAGACGATGTGCGTATTTACAGCATCCGCATTGGCATCAACAACAAACTGGTTTCCATGCTCAATCAGTTGTTCAAACAGCAAGGAGAATCTTCCATCAACATCAAAGATATGCAAATCGAAGGTGGTTATACGGTAGATTATCAAAATGAATTGGAAGAGCTTCCAGCTAACGTACAAAACGCCGAAGCATTGAGCAATGAGGATTTTGAAAGCCGTTGTTCTCTTTTTCAGATGATGGAACAAGGCACCCCAACATACGACGACTATCTTCCGGATGATATTTATGAAGATACCGATGGCCTCTGGGAAGAAGATCCCTGGGATGCCGACAGTTATTATGACGATTATATGGGAAGCTGATTTACTTGGATAAAAAAGCGCACAGATTCTTCTGTGCGCTTTTGATTATCTGGTTTTTGTTATGGGGGGCATCGGAACCTCATCTACTGTTGAAATGGGATATTGTGTTTTCCCTGTTACAATATCCGCCGTAATCTTCAAGACAAACAGACGATTTCTCATTTCCGTGGTAATGTTCTTGATGGCCGGCCGTCCCGTATGGGTGCAAAGCACGCTGAGCCCATGAATATATTCCGATTCCTGTTCCGGCGTTATGATTTCTGCCCTTCCATATGCCGTTACACTGCGATAATCATGGGTTTCCTTTCGGTAGCTATCGTATCCCACCCGATCTAAAAAGTTCCATACGCTGACTGCTACATGCGGATCTTTCTTGATCTGTTCAATGCGGTGCCCTTCGATGGCCATGTGGAAATAGAAGATCAGCTGATCCTCCCATTCGTACCCAAAATTCATCGGCACAATATATGGATACGGCTCATCATGCAATGCCACACAGCAGGTTTCCTGCATATCCAAAATTGCGCAAAGCATTTTCTTATCGCTTACCCTTACCTTTTCCCTGTGCATCTTTAAGTTCGTATGATCCGTCATGAAACATTCCCTCCTTTTGTTTGTCGCTATATCCTTAATCGCGGACAACCTTTAAGGCTCTCTCTTGATCCAGCAGCAAAGGCCTTACATACGCTGCTAAATTGGACAGCGGCAACACCTCCGGTTTTAACTGGATACCCAATTCTTCCATCATATATTTTCTACGCTGTTCTACGCGTGCCCACATCTCAGGATACGTCCGTTTTAGCTCCTCACGCAGGGTCTCGTCCGCCAGCGCGATGCCCTCCTCCGCATTGATACCACCGTACGGCGGGCGGCTAGGAATGATATCCATCTGTAGAATCATACCGCTTCTCAGCGTTGCCCTGCTATCCTTTTCAATGGGCGAGGACATCCATTCTTCAGAAGCACACAAATGCCCCGGATTTAGTGTCCAACCATATTCCGACTTAGGGAATACCGTATCTACGGCCGCATATACTTCTCCACCCGTTACTCCAAGGCCGACAGTTTCGTACCAAGTAGCCGCCGCTGCAAAATACGGACGCGCCATTACATCCACATAATCGCGCGCAGCCTCGGGTAGATCGGCTTCTGTTTTCGCCACATATGCCGCACGGCAGGTCAACCCTCCGCGCAGGCTCATAGAAGTCGTAAACGCATCTCCCACCTCTACCTTCTTATAACGCGGGCTAACAACGGCACCGCCAAACCTGGCGCCTGTTGCACACATCGGATGGCAGGGCGTAAACTGGCCATACGCATGCAGGTGCTGGGCCAGCTCCAATTCGGTTTTCCCCGGTGCCAGATCCTTCAAAAGCGTCTCTACACATTGGGAAGCCCAGGCAGCATTTACCTCGTATTCCGCAATCTCATCCGCCTCAAGTACTGTGCGAATCCCGGAATCCGGGGCAATCAAAAGCCTAGCTGCGTTCTCCATCTTCCCATCGGCCCCGATGTTTTCTTGAATGGCGGATATCCAGTAATGTGGCATATCGAATAAAAGTGCGTTATTCTCACAGCTGCCGGTAAACATCTTCCACCCGATCAATCCCACACGATCACCTTTTGCAATGCCCGCCTGGCAGAATAGCTCTGCTACTTTTTTTTCCGTTTCCATTGGCTGGTTTGGCAAAGAGAAATAGGGACAGGCAACCGGCTGCACCTCAACACGGCTGTACTGATGCATCTTATACATCTCATTGCCCAGCATCATATACGGCTTCCCATTTTGGCGTACAACCAAGGCCGCTTCTTCAAACCTAGGCTCGAAGCCGGTAAAATAATAGAAGTTATCGCCATGCTCTTTGTCTGCATAGATAACGACCGCATCGAATCCTTCTTTCTGCATGGCGCTCTGCAGCTTATTCATATGCTTTGCATATGTCTGGTCAGAAATGAGCACAGGCTTATCCGGCGACGCTATATGCGGCGCAGATATGTTTGTATATTGCACTTGTTCTTTTTTTACCATCTTTGCTTTCTCTCCTTTTCCATATATGTCACCCGCGTATCCACTAGGCCAACAGCAACGGCAGAATCCGATCTGTCGCTAAAGATCGCAGTCCTTGCAGGTAATCCTCTTCAAATGCCGGTGCAAAGGCAATCTGAGGCTGCACACGCTTAGGGATCAAAGTGTCCATTTCCTGCTGAATGGCGCGCCGCTCGTCTTCGCATCCTGTCAAACGCTCTCCACCCAACACTATGTAAGATGGATTTACCATGCAATTTATCATGCAGACCAATTTAGCCGCAGCCAAAGACATCTCTGATAGCGTCTGTGTCTTTCTCAATGCCTGAATCAATGTATACCGGCCGTCAAAAGGCATATCGCTCAATTCCCCGGCAAACTGCTGCCCACCGCGTACGACCTTTCCGCCTACAATGCTTCCTGCGCATACACAACCACAATTTAGCTGCAAATAGACCAAATCAATCGTTTCTTTATCCCGGTTTTCTTCCTTGGCCATACGATCCGCATATCCGACCGCCATGGCATTCAAATCATTTTCCAAGAGCGTTGGCAGCCCATAATGCTGTTGTACGCGTTCGCCAATGGCATAAATGTCCCATTCATTGAGCCCACGCCGGTGCATATACTGTTGATTGTCCACGATGCCGGGCACGCCTAGTGCAATTGCGCGAATTTCTCCCTGTTGCAAACATGTATCTATCACATCAAACAGCGATTGCTCTGATTCATATACGCTTTTTTCAATCCGGTTCCTCTGTATGATCTGGCCATCCAGCGCCGCGATCTCATAAAACACCTCATTATCCGTATAGAAAACAGAAAGAATTTGGTTTTTTTTAGGGTTGAGCGTATATCGGATGGCTCTTCTCCCTCCACTGGATGCATCTATGCTTGCCTCTACGATTTCCTCCTTGGCGCGGAGCTCTTCCATAAGCGCTCGAATCGTCGTGATGCTGATCTTCGTTCTTTGAGCAATCTCCGCCCTTGTAGCGGCCTTGTAATCTATCAACGCACGGTATACGCTTTCGATATTCATTCTCTTCATCTGTGCAGGATTTCCTGTAGTTTCCGCCGTTTCCATCGCCCCCTTTCTTTTATTGGATACTTTTATTTGTTACTTATATAAGATACCAATCTTTTGTTTTTCTGTCAACCACTCCCGTATGCGCAAGCGGATTCCTTTTATAAAAAAACAGAGTATAGCTCTTCCTTTATCTGTTTGGTTAGTGTCTGATTAACAGGTACTCAATCAAATATAAAAATCGCATCTTCATTTACAAAAATGCGATTCGCGTGCATCAATTTTTTGCTGGGATTATAAAGAATCCCCAGCATATTTCATTTCCCCTGCAAAAACGATGCATAAAAAAGCACACGATCCATCGGAGCCGGGTTGATCGCATTTCATCATAAGATCCTTCCCTTGTCTTCCTAAAGGCCGCAAATATCAAACAACTTCCTGCCGGGAAATGCGTTAGTATGTATCATATAGGAGTTTTTCTGTGGATTGGCTGCTCTTATCAAGCACTATTGCATTATTGTAAGGCCAATTCTCTGAAAATTTATAGGATGTATGTGAGTTTTTCATCATTGACTATCTTACTTCTTTTGAAGAAAATCTGTAATTGATGTCATGAATGATGTCATAAAAAGAAAAAACCACCGAAAAATCGGTGGTTTTTTGGTAGCGCATAGGGGAATCGAACCCCTGTTACCGCCGTGAGAGGGCGGTGTCTTAACCGCTTGACCAATGCGCCATATCTAACAGCTTTATTATAGTATCCTATTTGGCCCAAGAATGCAAGCCCTAATTTTATAAAAAACACCCCGAAATTAATCGGGGTGTTTTGGCAGCGGAACTAGGATTCGAACCTAGACAATACGAGTCAGAGTCGCAGGTGCTGCCGTTACACCATTCCGCTACGACAAAGTGTATTATACGCACTTTTGAAAGAAAAGTCAACTCCCATAGTGCCGTTTGTTTCCCAGTTTATAACCCGCCATTGCTCGGCAGGTGGGTATCCTATCTGGCTTTTTCCGCGATCCCGCTTAACCGTGGCAGGCCTGGCGTACTCCGACAGAACTCGAATTCCCAATGTAAAACTGTGGGTTTTTAACAGGAAACTTCACGCACACCACAGGATTGAATTGGTGGGCGATACTGGACTCGAACCAGCGACCTCCACGATGTCAACGTGATGCTCTACCAACTGAGCTAACCGCCCATGCGTCAAACGCAATATTTATTATACCGACTTTACAGAATTTTGCAAGCACTTTTTTAATAGCATTGCTTCTCTGCCCTGTGCAATGGTATGATAGATATACTGGAAAAGATAAGGAGAGGTTTTATGACACCGTTACCCAAAGCAAAACTTCAGCTTTTATATCTGATCCACAAGGCCGATACCCCGGCACGTTATGAAGAGCTTGTGGAGGCCTGTGTGGATTGGCTTCCCTATTTTGATTTTCAGCTTTCTCTCAATGAATTGGTAGAGCAAGGCTTGATAGCTTATAAATATGGCACCGACAGCAACCGTCGTATTGTCATCCAAGACAAAGGGCGGCAGATTCTCTCCGTTTTTGAAAAAGAAATTCCTTTACATAACCGCAAACAGCTGGATGTGCAGGCGTCCAAACTTGCCGCCAAGGCTCGCATTACCTCTGAGTATGCGGCCAGCTATCAAAAGCTTGACCAAAATCAATATGTTGTATACCTGCGAATTCTGGAAAAAGGCTTTACCATCATGGAAATTCGCACCTATGTTTCCAATCTTTTACAGGCACAGCAGCTCTGCGATTTATGGCCGCAAAATGCAAAGGCCACCTATGCTGCCATGTGCGCAGAGCCCACCGACGAGCAAGACGCATAAAAAAAGAGCCCCAAGGGCTCTTTTTATTTTACGCCAATATCTTTTCTAAAGTGCATATCCTGGAAAGAAATTTCTTGGACGGAGTCATATGCATCTTTTATTGCTTGCGGAAGAGTGTAAGCAGTCCTCACAACGCCCAATACACGTCCTCCAGCCGTCAAAAAGGCATCTTCTTCCCTTTTTGTGCCAGCATGATATACCATTGCGCCTGTTTTTTCGCATTCTGCCAATCCATGGATTTCATAGCCACTTTGATACTGTTTCGGATACCCGCCAGATGCCAGCACGATGCAGACAGCAGCCTTATCCTCCCATTCAATGGAAAGCTGATCCAGCGTTCCATCGATGGTTGCTAGGAAAATTTCCGCTAAATCGCTCTTCAACAGAGGCAAGATGGCCTGTGTTTCCGGATCCCCAAAACGAGCATTGTATTCCAATACTTTAGGGCCGCTCGGTGTTAGCATCAAGCCACAGTACAATACACCCTTAAACGGCCGCCTTTCCTTTTCCATAGCCCTTACCGTGGGCAGCACGATGGTGTCGATCACCTCTTGTTTCAATTCCTTTGTAAAGGTAGGCGTAGGACAGAAAGCCCCCATACCGCCGGTATTCGGCCCTTTGTCGCCATCGTAAGCACGTTTATGGTCTTGGGCGGCCGGCATCGGCGCAATATGCTTGCCGTCACAAAAACACAAAAAGGAAACCTCCGGCCCTGTCAAAAATTCTTCTATGAGCACCTTGGACCCGGCGGCGCCAAACACATGGTCCTCCATGATTTCCGAAACCGCCTGTTTGGCCTGTTCTAGTGTCTGGCAAATGTAAACGCCTTTCCCCAAGGCAAGGCCATCCGCCTTCACAACAACCGGCATCGGATGCGTGTCCAAGATTCGGTACGCCTCCTCAACAGATTCACAAACGGTGAATGAGCCTGTCGGTATTGCATACTTTTTCAAAAGTTCTTTGGTAAAGGCTTTGCTGGCTTCTATCTGGGCAGCCGCCGCGTTTGGTCCAAATGCCTTGATCCCTCTTTCATTTAATTTGTCCACCATACCCATAGCCAATGGGTCATCCGGTGCAACGACAACCAGATCAAACTGCTCTTTGGCTGCATAATCTACCATGCTCTCAATATCCGTTGCTTTGATGGGCACACAGGTTGCGATCTGGGAAATGCCCCCATTGCCGGGTGCACACCATAGCGTATGGCCCTGCTTGTACAGGGTTTGCGCAATGGCATGCTCCCTTCCGCCTCCGCCTACGATTAGTATCTTCATTGATCTGTATGCCTCCTTTAATGCTTAAAATGGCGCATATGGGTAAATACCATTGCAATGCCCAATTCATCACAAGCCTTGATGCTGTCCTCATCGCGGATGCTGCCGCCCGGCTGGATAATCGCAGTGATGCCCGCAGCGCCAGCCGCTTTTACACAATCGTCAAACGGGAAAAAAGCATCCGAAGCCAGTACCGCGCCCTTGACCCGCTCCCCTGCATGCTCTATGGACTGCTCTACCGCCCAAATCCGATTGACCTGGCCCGGGCCAATGCCGCAGCTTACCTGATCTTTGGCAATGGTAATGGCATTGGATTTTGTATGCTTTACCAGCTTCCAGGCAAATAAGAGATCCTCCATCTCTTTTTCTGTCGGCTGACGCTTGGTGGGCACCGTCAGTTCCCCAATGCCTCCTTGGTTAAATTCCTGTACCAGCAAACCGCCCATGACCTTTTTCATATCCAGCAATCCTTCCGGCAGTTCCTCACGGATGCCGGGCAGCTCTAACACTCGAAGGTTTTTCTTTTTGCAAAGAATTTCCAGTGCCTCCGGCGTGTAGGCCGGCGCCACAATGATTTCCAGGAAAATCTTGGCCATCTCCGCAGCCGTATCCGCGTCAACCGTCCCGTTTGTCACTACAATCCCGCCAAAAATGGATACAGGATCGGCATCATACGCCTTTTGGTACGCCTCTGCCGTAGTATCTGCCAATGCTACGCCGCAGGGATTGGCATGCTTTACGCCTACCACTGCAATCTTCTCGGTATTATCGCGGAATTCGCGCAACAGTTCCAGTGCGCCATTTGTATCGTTGATATTGTTATAGGAAAGCTCTTTGCCATTGAGCTGCTTTGCCATCGGGAGGGTTGCCGGCGAAGCATCTATCTCTTTAAAGAACATCGCCTTTTGATGAGGATTTTCCCCATAACGCATATCCTGTACCTTTTCATAGGTCATGGTAAATTGATCCGGAATCTCAGCATGGGTATAATCTCGCAGATACTTTGCTATCATCGCATCATAGGCCGCCGTATGTTCAAATACCTTTCGACATAATGTCAGCTTGGTGTCATAGCTGACTTGCCCATGCGCTCTGAGCTCCTCAAGCACAACGTCATAGTCTGCTACATCCACGACTACCGCCACATCCCTATGGTTTTTCGCAGCCGCACGCAGCATGCTGGGGCCGCCTATATCGATATTCTCAATGCACTCTTCAAAAGAGACACCAGGCTTCAGCATGGTCTGCTTAAACGGATATAGATTTACACAGACCACATCGATGGGCACAACGCCCAACGCATGAATCTGATCCATATGGGCCGGATTTTCACGCATAGCCAAGATACCGGCATGTACCATAGGATGCAGGGTCTTTACCCGCCCATCCAGGCATTCCGGAAAACCCGTAATATCGCTGACATTGGTAACCGGAACCCCTGCTTCTTTTAAGGCCCTTTCCGTTCCACCCGTACTCACTAGTTCAAAGCCGCACTCTGCCAACCCTTTTGCAAAAGGCACCAGGCCTGTCTTATCCGATACGCTTAAAAATGCTCTCCGCTTCATTGATCTTCCTCCTCCACATACACCTTACGCTGTTTTACACAGATCTTATCTTGTACCAATAAACGCACTACCTTCGGCAAAATAATATGCTCTGCCTGTTCCATCACCCGTGCCTGGAGCACCTCCGGCGTGTCGCAGGGGTATACTCGTACCGCTTTTTGCATGATAATGGGACCTGTATCCGTTCCTTCATCTACAAAGTGAACCGTAGCACCTGTGAGCTTCACGCCGGCCGACAGCACCGCCTCATGCACTTTAAGCCCGAAATACCCCTTGCCGCCAAAGGACGGAAGCAGCGACGGATGAATGTTTATAATGCGGTTCGGATAGGCCTTGATCACGTTTTCTCCCAAAATGGCCAGATACCCGGCCAGTACGATCAGGTCGGCGCCAAACGTTTTGAGCGCCTCTAAGATGGCCTGGTCAAACTCCTCCTTGCTTTCATACGCCTTGCGTATGATGATCTTACTGGGAATGCCATGCTTTTTCGCCCGCTCTAACGCGTATACATCCTTTTTGGAGGAAATGACGCCGGCAATGCGTGCATCACGAATCTCCCCGCTTTCTATGGCGTCAATGACGCTTTGCAGATTCGTGCCGCCGCCCGATACCAAAACACAGATATTTTTCATTTCAGCAGCTGCACCTTCTCTTCACCCGCAGCCACATCGCCGATGATATAAGCAGTCTCGCCTGCTTTTTTTGCAGCCTCTAACGCTCTGTCTGCCATGTTTGGATTGACCACTATCACCATACCGATGCCCATATTGAAAATGTTATACATCTCCATCACATCCAGACCGCCCGTTTGCTGCATCAATTTAAACAGCGGCGGCATAGCCCAGGCCTTCAAATCGATTCTGGCACATAGGCCGTCCGGTACGATTCGCGGTACATTTTCAATGAAACCGCCGCCCGTAATATGAGCAATCGCCTTTACATCCGCTGCCTTACAAATTTCCTGTACAGCGTTTACATAGATGCGTGTCGGCCGCAGCAATGCTTCTCCCAGTGTGCAGTCCAGCGCTTCGATCCATTGGGACAGCGAATCCTCCGTCATAGAAAAGATCTTACGAATCAACGAATAGCCATTGCTGTGGGCACCTGAGGAAGCAAGCCCAATGAGCACATCGCCGGCCTGCATACGGCTGCCATCTATCACATCCGCCTTATCCGCCAGCCCCACGGCAAACCCTGCCAGATCATAGTCGTCCTTGGCATAAAAGCCGGGCATTTCCGCTGTTTCTCCGCCAATGAGCGCACATCCCGCCTGCCGGCAGCCTTCTGCCACACCAGAAACAATTTTGGCCGCCTTTACCGGCTCTAGCTTACCAACAGCCAGGTAATCCAAAAAAAACAGAGGCTTCGCCGCATGGCATGCAATGTCGTTGACACACATTGCCACGCAATCGATCCCGATGGTATCGTGCTTATCCAGCAGCATTGCCAGCCTTAGCTTGGTTCCAACGCCGTCCGTACCAGATACCAAAACGGGTTGGCGCATCTTCAGGGCATCCTCGATGGAGTAAAATCCTCCAAAACTGCCCAGCCCGCTCAAAACATTGTCATCAAACGTCTGTGCAGCCATGTTTTTAATTCTACGCACCACGTCGTAGCCCGCTTCTACATTAACGCCTGCGTCTGCGTATGCTTTTGCCATGTGTACTTGCCTCCTAAATGATTATAGCTCTTTGGCTAATTGTTGGATTTTTGCGTCTTTTTGCGCCACGCCGTCTGCCATTTCCTTTTTGTAAGCAGAAAGCTTGTCCCACAGCTCTGGCTGGCCGGCCGCTAAAATCTGCACCGCCATCAAAGCGGCATTTTTGGCACCGTCCACCGCCATGGTTGCTACCGGAATGCCCGGAGGCATCTGCACTGTGGCCAGCAAAGCATCCATGCCACCCAGATCTCCGCTGCAAAGCGGCACGCCGATTACCGGCAGAATGGTATGCCCTGCAATGGCGCCTGCCAAATGCGCTGCCTTGCCTGCTGCGGCGATGATAACCCCAAATCCATTTTTATAGGCGTTTTCCGCAAATTCGCCTGCAACGGCAGGGGTGCGGTGTGCGCTCATAATATGCGTCTCTACCTCGATTCCAAACGATTTCAGGGTCTTTACCGCTGCTTGCATTACGCCCCAATCGCTGTCACTTCCCATGATCACTGCTGCTTTTGCCATTTTTGCACCTCTCTTATTTTCTGGCATTCATTGCTGCCTGGTATACCGTTTCATACGATACATTTGCTGCTTTGGCAGCCCTTTGCACATCCTCATTTTCCGGCTTTGCCGTCGTACGCCCGCCACGCATAGCAGTTTTAACACGGATGGCACCATAGGCAGTTTCCACCGTTTCTTCTCCTCTGGGCAGAATCGTCCGCCTTGCGTTGTATGTACGTACACCCAGCGTAGTGGTATGCTCTAGCATCTTTGGTACAATCTGCCCGTTGTCCGGCCGATAGAGAGCACAGACCTTTGTTCCCATACGTCCCTTTTTCATATAGATAGGCTCGGTCCAAACATCCAACGCACCCGCTTCCCGAATTCGATCTACCGCATAGGCAATGGCCTCCGGCGTCATATCATCCAAATTGGCTTCGGAGATGGATACTTCATCTGCTGCGCCTTCTGTTTCTCCCCAAAAGATGCGTAAAAAGTTTAAAATTCCGAAATCCTTTTTGCCCAGGCCGTGGCCTACCGCCTGCGTTTTCATCGTTGGCATGGGGCCGAAATCATCCGCCATCGCCGCTGCAATGGCCGCCCCGGTCGGGGTGCAAAGCTCTCCTTTTACCTCGGTTTGGTACATCGGCTTGCCCTGCAAAATCAAAGCTGTTGCCGGCGCCGGTACGCCGAACACGCCGTGTGCCGCCTTTGCCATGCCACTGCCCACATGAATGGGAGAACATACGATTTTTTCTACGCCCAGCTTATCCAGCAAGATGGCGGTTCCCACAATATCCACAATGGCATCTGTAGCCCCTACCTCATGAAAGTGTACTTTTTCTATGGGGTTGCCGTGTACGGCCGCTTCTGCTTTGGCTATGGCATAAAATATCTTTTGCGCCCGTTCTTTTGCGCCTTGTGAAATGGTGCTGTTTTCTATAATCTGCTTGATCTCTCCATATCCGCGCGCCAAGCGATGGATATGGTCGTGATCGGATTCATGCGTATGGGCGTGACTGTGTTCATGAGCATGCATATGGTCATGATGCTCATGATCGTGGTGATGTGCATGTTCATGATCATGATGCTCGTGATCATGGTGATGTGCATGTTCATCATGCTCATGGGGATCCTCTTCTTTGGTTAGGTGTACATGCACGTCCGTACCTGTAATCCCCCACTTTGCTTTTTTCTCAATATGCAGCTCGTACTCATCGGAAAGGCCCAGCTTGGCCAGCTCCGCTTTCAAGTACTCGGGATCGATCCCCAAATCAAGCAGCGCGCCGATGGCCATATCCCCGCTGATACCTGCAAAGCAATCCAAATACAGTGTTTTCATCGAACCAACTCTCCCGTCGCAAGTTTATTGATTTGCCCGGCCAGATAGCCGGCCCCGAATCCGTTATCGATATTCACTACGCTGATGCCGTTGGCGCAGGAATTCAGCATGGTCAGCAACGCAGATAAGCCTCCAAAGTTAGCCCCATATCCAACAGACGTAGGCACAGCAATCACTGGCACTTCCACCAGGCCGGCCAATACGCCCGGCAAAGCTCCTTCCATACCGGCTACCGCGATGATAACGTTTGCCTGTTTAATCTCCTCTAACTTTGCAAACAGCCGATGGATGCCCGCCACGCCGATGTCATAATATCTAGAAACCTTATTTCCCATACACATAGCCGTCAGCGCCGCCTCTTCACACACAAATAAATCGCTGGTGCCGGCAGCACAAATGGCTATATCCCCTCTCTCATGCCTTTCTCCCTGCCAACAGACTGCAATCTGGGCCTCGGGATAATAGGTTAGCTTGTCCTTCACGCTGAGCGCATCAAATTTATCAGAAGAGATCCTGGTTACCATGACATGGGTAGACGCTACCTTAAGGATGTGCTGCAAAATCCCATCGATCTGCTCCGCTGTTTTCCCGGCTCCGTATACGACCTCCGGCAGTCCCTGCCGCAATTCTCGATGATGATCGATCTTGGCATATCCGATGTCTTCAAACGCCAAAGATTTGATCTGTTTTTCCGCCTGCTCTAGAGAAATATCCCCCGTTTTTACCTGTTCCAGCAACGCCTGAAGATTCACTGCACTGGCTCCTTCCCTATGTTCATATTGCCCGTTTTGTATCCCTGCATATCCAACGCTACATAGCGATAGCCAACCGCTTTGACACGCTCTGCAACCTGTTCCATATCTTCATTCTGTAGAAAGGCCTGCATACTGTCTTTGGAAAGCTCCACCCTAGCCAAATCGCCATGATGGCGTACTCTTACAGCCGGATATCCCATCTCGTGAAAGACCTGTTCTGCTTTATCAATGCGCACCAAAGCCTCTTTGGTAATTGTATGATCTGTCGGAATCCTCGTTGCTAAACAAGCATAGGCAGGCTTTTGCGCTGTCGGCAGCCCCATATCGTCGCTCAGCTTTCGTATAGCCACCTTATCATAGCCCAGCATCTGCAGAGGGCTCAACACCCCCAGCTCCTTTGCCGCCTTGCTGCCGGGGCGGTAGTCGGATAGATCATCCACATTGGCTCCATCACATACAACAGAAAATCCATCCTGTCTGGCCTGCGCTGTGATGGCCCCAAACACGCTTTTTTTGCAAAGGTAGCAGCGATTGATCGGGTTTTTTGCAATATTTTCATCTGCCAACACATCCAGAGGAATAATCTGCAAATCAATTTCATGTTCTTTGCAAAACTCTTTGGCTTCGTTCAATTCCCATTCCGGTACGAAAGCCGAACGGCATGTGTATGCTTTCACATTTCTGCCCAACGCCTGCTTCGCACAGGCCAGCAGAAATGTACTGTCCACGCCGCCAGAAAAAGCGATGGCCACCCTGCCCTGCTGACAAAACCAATCTATGAGTTTTCGTTCCTCCATTGCCAAACACACCTTCTCTGTTTTCCTTAGCCGTATTGTAATATTATAAACCATATCCCCAGGCTCTGACGAGCCTTTTCCGAAAGATTCTTGGAAAAATAAAAAAACACCGCATTGATAGTGCGGTGTTTCTTTTTTGTTATTGTACCGGATACACGGATACCTGCTTTTTGTCGCGGCCTTTACGCTCAAACTTTACAGTTCCGTCTACCAATGCAAACAACGTATCGTCTCCGCCGATGCCTACATTGAGACCCGGATGGATCTTCGTACCACGCTGACGGACGAGAATATTGCCGCCCAGGACGAATTGGCCATCCCCGCGTTTTACGCCAAGGCGCTTGGATTCGCTGTCGCGCCCATTTCGGGAGCTACCTACACCTTTCTTATGTGCCATGGTTTACACCTCTCTCATCCATTGATTATTTGCCCAAAGATTCAATCTCGATCTTCGTATACGGCTGACGGTGGCCCGTCTTTTTGCGATAGTTCTTCTTCGGCTTATATTTGAAAACGATGACCTTTTTCCCCTTGCCGTGCGCCACGACCTTAGCCTTGGCTACGACGTCCTCCACAACAGGCGTGCCTACCGTGGTTTTTTCGCCATCGACCACCATCAAAACCGGAAGTTCTACGGTTTCTCCTACAGCAGCATCCAACTTTTCCACATACAGGGCCTGCCCCTGCTCCACTTTATACTGTTTGCCGCCGGTTTGAACGATTGCGTACATTGTTGCACCTCCCCATCCAAATATTTTGGGACTCGCCAAAATCAGGTAGCTTTGCAGCATTTAGACCTGTTCTGAGCGGTAACACTGAATTAGTATACAGCACATCTACGCGTCTGTCAATCATTATCCAGGCGTGTTGCGCCCTCTGTATTTTCTGCCTGTTCCAACGTCATGCCCTCGCACTCCAAATGCTCTAAGTGCATATTATCGCACGGCAAAACAAATACCGCTTTGCCCTGTACCGGCGGGATCAGCTTTGCCCCGCCATGCATCATGGATTCGATCTCTGAGATATTGGCTGGATGCGCCTTGATCACAACGGCCCGGCAGTCCGTTTCATAAAACAGCTTCATCACCTGTTTACGAGCCTTTTGCGCCATCGTAGCACGGCTTACCACCATCCCCAGCCCATCGCAGTACGGGCATGGCTCATGGATAACAGAATCCAGCGAAGGCTTCAGTTTTTTACGTGTCATCTCCACAATGCCCAGCCCTGTAATACCTAGTATCGTCGTGCGTGTCCGATCCTTTTTCGTTTCCTCCCGCAGGGTTTCTACGACCTTTTCACGGTTTTCCGCATCCTCCATATCGATGAAGTCTATCACGATGATTCCGGAAATTTCCCGAAGCCGAATTTGGCGTGCCACCTCCACGGCGGCTTGTAGGTTTGTGTTTAGAATCGTTTCCTGCAAATTGTCATTGCCCACATATTTGCCTGTGTTGACATCAATGACGGTCAACGCCTCAGCATAATCAAATACCAGGTATCCGCCGTTTTTCAGCCAAACTTTCCTTCGCAGCGCCTTTTCTATCTTGTTTTCCAGGCCGTAATATTCAAACATATCATAATGCTTGTGGAATAGATGTACTCTGTCCAACAAATTGGGACTCATCACGGACACGCTTTGGCGCACCGCCTGATAGACATCCGAATTGTCTACGATCAGCGAATCGATCTGTTCGGTAAACAAATCGCGCACGGTCCGAAATACTAGGCTGTCTTCACTATGAATCAAAGACGGTGCCTTTGCCCTGGTAAAATGTTTTTGTATGTTTTCATACGTTTGTATCTGCTCATCGCATTCGCGCTTGAGCTCCTCTACACTCATCCCTAAGGAGACCGTGCGCGCAATCAACCCCATGCCCTCTGGTTTGATCTGCTCTAGATTTTGCCGTACCTTTTCACGGTCTTCTTCCCGCTGTATGCGCCTGGAAACACCCAAATAATCCGCCGTGGGCATCAGCACCAGCGAACGGCTTGGAATGGTGATGTTGGTAGTAATCCTGGCGCCCTTAGTTCCGAATGGCTGTTTTGTTACCTGCACCATGATATCCTGTCCTACTTTTACAAGTGAACGGATATCCGGAATATATTCTTCCTCCGCCTTTTCCTTTTCATCCCCAAAGGCAAAGTCACCTGGGTCATAGTTGATATCGCCAGCGTAAAGAAACGCGTTCCTATCCAGCCCAATATCCACAAACGCCGCCTGCATGCCTGGCAGTACATTTTTGACCTTTCCCTTGTAGATATTGCCTACCAGGCGTTCTCCGCCCTTTCGCTCTACAAAGAGCTCTGCCAGCGATCCATCCTCTTCAATGGCGGCGCGCACTTGATAGGGATTGCTTTCCAAATAGATGATATTAGCCATCGGAATTCACCTTCTGCAAAAGATTAAACCAGGAATGGAGATTGAGACAACGGCGTAAAGGCATCCTTTTCCTTGCGCCACAATTCTATACGAAGTATCTGCGGCTGGCTTTGCACACCGGATAGATCGCACAAGGCCTGCCAGAAAGCCTTGGGCTGCAAATTGTCATTGCCACAGGAAAGCTGAGCTTCGATGCTGCCGTCTTGAAACTCGGCCTGCAAAATTCGCGGTCTCATGTTTTCTTGTTTCACACCGGATTTGCTCTTTTTTTCAAATAGGTATTCCGGCGCTGCCATCAATTTTCTCAAGGCATCTTCCATCGCCGTTTGCATCTGCTTTTCCAATTGGAACCGATAGGTTGCGGCCTCCACCTGGCTCATGATGGTTTTTTCTTTCTCTCCGGCTTGCCGGGCTTGTATCACATGCACGCCCGGCGTCGCGCACGCATTAAACGCTGCCGCAAAAGCTTGCGGCTCTAAATTCTCCTCTAGACCAACTTCAAAATAATCTCCGATTGTCGCCAGCCCCACTCCCATTGCCTGCGCAAAGGACAGGATTGGATGCGGATTAAAGCCTTGTGAATAGGCCAACGGCATGTTGGCCCTCCTCAATGTGCGCTGTACACAACGCAGCAGATCCAAATGCGACATGTAACAGGCCGCGCCCTCGCGGCTGAATTTTGCAATCATCTTCATGCCTGCTCCACCCCGCAAACTTTCATCAATCCGCAGCCTTGGCAACCCTTTCGGCAATCCTGTGTTGTGATCCCTTGTAGAGACCGTTGCTTTTCCAGCCACAAATAACGTCTAGAAATCATTGGATCGAGATGCTCAAACGGGAAAATCTCTTTCTCATCCCTGGTGCGATTGGCATAGAAGGCGGGATCAATGCCCGTATCGGCAAACGCCTGCATCCACCGATCATAGTCAAAGCATTCGGACCATCCGTCAAATCTAGCCCCTCGCTGATAAGCAAGCTCTACAGCCGGCGCCAAACGCCTGTCTCCTCTGGCAAATACACCTTCTAGCGCGCTGGTTTTTGCATTGTGTGTGTTAAACTTAATGCGCTTATATGGCTTTACTGCTTCCAAAATCACCCTTTGTTTGCGCTGTATCTCCTCCAGCGTGGGCTGAGGCTCCCATTGAAAAGGGGTAAACGGCTTTGGCACAAAAGGAGAAACACTGATGGTAACGTGAGGCGGTAGCTTTCTTTTTTCCTTTGGCATGGAATAATAACATTCCACCACCTTTTTCCCCAGCTCCACGATCCCGCGCAGATCATCGTCCGTCTCTCCCGGAAGGCCGATCATAAAGTACAGCTTTACCGTAGAATAGCCGGACTCAAATGCATCCATGACAGAATCAAGCAAATTTTCCTCTGTAACGCCTTTGTTGATGATATCTCTCAGGCGCTGTGTGCCGGCTTCAGGTGCAAAGGTTAACCCTGTTTTCCGCACCTGGCTGACTCCCTCTGCTACCTCCTTAGTAAACGAATCGATGCGCAATGACGGAAGCGAGAGCGAAACCCGCTTCCCTTTGTTTTGCTCGCTGAGCCGGTCGATCAATTCCGGCAGCTTAGGATAATCCCCAGAGCTTAAAGAGGTCAGAGAAATTTCCTCATATCCTGTGGATTGGATCATGCAGGCAGCTTGTCCTACCAGGGTATCCACCGTTCTTTCCCGTACTGGGCGGTAAACATAGCCCGCTTGGCAAAACCGGCATCCTCTCGTGCATCCCCTAAAAAGCTCCAGCGATACGCGGTCATGGATGATCGACATATACGGCACCAAAGGCTTTAATGGATACGGTGCATGCTCCAAATCCTTCACAACCGCCTTTTTTACCTTTTCCGGCGCTCCATGCTGTGCCTCGATCCTGTCTACCGTTCCATCCTCATGATAGGAAACCTGATAAAACGAAGGCACGTAAAATCCCTCAATGGTACTCAGCCTTTTCAGCAATTCATGCTTGGAAACGCCTTCCTCCTTAGCTCTTTTTACCTCTTCGGATAAAATCACTACAGTTTCTTCCCCGTCTCCCAACATCATCACGTCGATGAAAGGCGCCAAGGGCTCTGCATTGAGTGTGCAAGGGCCTCCTGCTGCAATGAGCGGTGCGTTTTCATCGCGCTTGTCCGCATAAAACGGAATTCCGGCCAGATCCAGCATCAGCAGCACATTGGTATAGACCATTTCATGCATCAGAGAAAAAGCCACAATATCAAATTGATCCAGCGCATCGCCGGATTCCAGCGCATACAGGGCTTCTCCTGCGGCTCTCATTTCTTTCTCCGCATCTCCCCAAGGCGCATAACAGCGTTCACAGGCAATATCCTCGTGTGCATTTAAAATATCATATAGAATTCTTGAGCCAAGATGGCTCATTCCTACCTCATACACGTCCGGATAACACAACGCAAAGCGCACCTTGTCTTTGGTATCCTTCGTGCAGATGTTCAGTTCTCCCCCCGTATAGCGGGCCGGCTTATCCACTCTGTTCAGCCAGGTTCTTTCAGGCATACGAACATTCTCCTTCAACCAAACTTATCATATTATTTTACATGATATGCCGATCAAGAATCAAGAGCCCTCTGTAGTGTGGCTTGCGGCCCCAACGTAACCACCGTATCCAATATTTCCTTTTCTCCCAGCGTTCCCAAAAACTTCAAGTCATGGTCTACCACCGTAACCGTGGTGTATACCCCCTTTCGAAATTTCTCCATTGCCTTTTGGGCCGTCATATCCATGTGCATCACGATCCGCTGATCCTTTAGCGGCTTTTTATGAATCTGCCTTTTCTTTGCATTCTCGTGCACCAGTGCTGTGTATGGGCTGGGTTTCCCTTGCCGAAACGCCGCTAAAAACAAAAACATTCCTACGGCCAGCAGCGAAAGATTGATTTGCCCCAGATAAAACACACACGCAATGCCCGCACCGGCCAAAAACAACCCCAACAGCATACCGAATACAGAGCAGATGCGTTCTGCAAAGGTCTGTCCCAACACAGGGGAAAGCATGCAGACCAGCACCCGGCCTCCGTCTAAAGGAAAAGCCGGCATCAGGTTAAAGATTGCAATCACCAAATTGGCCTGTAAAAATACACACAGCCATTCATACGGATTGTATTTTACCAAGGGCAAAAAGCATAGCACGATCAGCGCATTGCACAGCGGCCCCGCCATTGCGATCAGCGCCATCTTCCAGGGCTTGCAGGATTCCATCAGTGAAACGCCACCAAACGGCATAAGCTCGATCTTAAAGGTGTTCACCTTCAAAAATTTTCCCGTCAATACGTGTGCCAGTTCGTGCAAGAGCAGCGCCAGCACCGTCGCCGCTAGAGCGCTCCAAAACCCAAAAGCCAGCGCCGGCAAAAACATAAAGATCAATAAGGGGCTGATCTGCCAAAAAACACGGCCCGTCTGCATCAGCTTCATCTTATTTGACCCCCAAATATTTCTGCGGGTCTTGCGCCGCATCACCGGACAATACCTGGAAACACAATAAGCCATTATCACCCAGCGTTCCCAGCGCTTGCCCCTGCGTTACCTCTGCCCCTTCCGCCAAAGGGGATTCCTCCATGCCATAATAGACGGTGGTCAGATTATTTGCATGACGAATCTTTAAGTACTTTCCCAGGGTATCGTTGATTCCCCTTTTTTCAACCTGCCCATCCAACGCACATACCACCTCTGCTTTGGGCTCAGCCTGAAATTGGATATATTCCTTCCCATCCTCACCAAATTTTTGGATGATAGCTCCGGAAACGGGATAGCTGAACTGTTGCCTATCCCCAAACACAGCCTTCACATCCGGGAAAATCTTTTCTACAAAATGCAGCTTTCCAATCGATTCTTCGATATCTAAATCATAGGTAAAGGCGTTTTTTAAAAAATCTGTTGCCTGCTCGGCAAACGGAAGCTTTATGTATTTCAGGCCCACACATCCAATTGCCATGGCACAGCAGATCGCTATACGACGGATTGCACGGCTTTTATAAGTAGATGTTTCTTTTGTCGTCTGCTTTCGATACGGTTTTTTTGTTCTCTGCGCATGAAATGATGACCTATATGTGCGCGCATGCCGCTCACGTACAGACTCTCTGTCAAAAAAAAGAGGAGCCTCTTGTTTTTCCTGCGGTTCTGTTTGTCCTATGTGCAGCTGTGCAGAAGACTGCACATCCCTTGACACGAATGTGGCTTTGTTCGGCTTTTGATCCATTATGACACCTCTTCCTATACATCCTCTTGGCTATATGTATGTGGAATCCGTGTAAAATAGAGCAAAAAAAGAGCCTTAGCAGGCTCTTTTTTCATATTTGCACTACCACTTGGTCGCAATATTCAAAACAATACCGTAAGCCAGCATATTGGTCAGCATATTAGAGCCGCCATAGCTGATGAACGGAAGCGGAATACCAGTAACAGGCATAACACCCATGGCCATGCCTATGTTTTCAAACACATGCGCAAAGATCATACAGGCCACGCCCACAACCACATACATGGCATATTTATCGCGCGCCCGAAGCGCTATGGAGATTGTTCTCCACAACAGTAGCCCAAATAAAAGCACCACGATTAATCCGCCGATAAATCCAAAGGTCTCCCCTGTTACGGCAAAAATGAAGTCCGATTCCTTTACCGGCACCCAATTCAGCTGGCTCATACCGCCTGTGCCAAACAGGCCGTTGCCCGTTAGCTGGCCATTGCCAATGGCCATTTTAGACATGTTAACATTGTATTGGCTGGCAGAGTCTTGCGCAAGGCCAAAAAACACAAGGATACGGTTTCGCTGATAATCTTTCATAAACAGCCATGCAACCGGAAGAATCGCTGCCACCGCCCCAATGCAGGACAAAACGATCTTTTTATCTACACGGGCTACAAAGAAAAGACCAATGGTAATACATGCTACCACCATAGCTGTCCCCAAGTCTGGCTGTACGGCTATCAGAATGAAGGGAATAACGGCGTATTTTACCAAATGGAAAAATTCTCGAAACGAAGTAATCTTTTCATCGCCTGTGCGTGCTGCTAAAGCTCTAGACAACATCAGTATCGTCGAGATTTTCGCCAATTCGCTGGGTTGAAAGCCAATGTTGCCAAATTTATACCAGCTTACCGTGTTGTTAGTCGCCGTTGCCAGCGCAAACAGCAAAAGCAAAATAACGATATTCACCCAATAAATGATGGGTGTAATCTCTTTGAGATAATTGTAGTCTATGCTAAGGGCGGCTATCATGCCTACCACGCCTACCAAAAACCAAACAAGCTGACGCCATACCGTAGAAAAATTCAAATTAGCGATTTTATCAGCCAAAGTGATTTCTTCTCCTGTTGCCGGATCGGCCGTAGCAGCCGTTATGCTAATAAGCCCCACGATCACAAGCGCCACAATATTGGCAATGAGCAGCCAATCTATTTTTTTCCACCCAGATCTATCTAGTAACTTCGCCATAGGTGCCTCTTTTCTATTCGACCATACCGCCCGGCGCTGTCACCGTGGTATTGGTTTGCTGTTTTTGTCTATCCCGATAGAATTGAATGATATCCCTAGCCGTATAGCCCGCCATAGAGCCAGCATATCCATTGGGAATAAATACGACGACAGCAATCTCTGCTTGCTCAAAGGGAGTAAATGCCACAAACCATGCAGAGTTTTCCAAGTCAATTTGACTGACCTGTGCTGTCCCTGTCTTTGCAGCTATGTCGCTGGTATACTCAAAGCCTGTAAAGATATTCGCTGCCGTACCGCCATCCTCTGCCGATACTACCTCGTGCATCCCTTCTTTGATGTATTCAAGGTATCCTTTGGTATCTCCCAGTGTGCTTACAACCTTCGGATCATTTTCCTCCAATGTGCTTCCATCCGGCGCTACAACCTTTTTGATAATGCTTGCTTCATAGACATTGCCGCCGTTTGCAATAGCGGAAATATATCTTGCAACCGCAATTGGCGTAACCGCCGTAACGCTCTGCCCAATGCCCGTTAAAATGGTTTGGACCCTGTTCCACGTAATCTCGTATAGAATGGAGTTGATTTCCTGATGCCATCTCCTGGCATAGGAGGTAGATTCTGGAATATCCAATTCCTCGCGCATGATAGAACGTATCTGCGGGCCAATGTTGGTAGAGCTACCTACCAACTGTACGATTCTGGTAGCACAACGCTCCACCTGTTCATCCGTATAGGTAACGCCGCGCATCAGCCCGTACTTTTTCAGCTGCTTTTCCACAGATAACCGCACCAGATACGGCTTGCTGTTGAGCTGTCCGCCGTTGATTTCTTTGGTATTATCATACAATACCTGCTGATTGGCCACATGACTGGTCACTTCGCCGGGCAGCTCAATACCCGTTTTAGAGGACAGCCCAAAAGTATCTGCCCACTTTGTCAGCTTGTCTATACCCATCCTGTCAGATACGGTATAAAAATAGTAGTTACAACTATCTTTCAATGCCTTTACAATATTCTCGCCCTGATGATTTTGAGGATAGTCTGTCCAACAACCGGGCGCCTTACCTTGTTGCACAGCAGGTGTATATTCATCTTGGCAGTCGATGGTCTCTTCTGGTGTAATCACACCTTCCATCAACGCAGCATAGCCGGTCACAGGCTTAAAGATAGAGCCAGGCTCTGAAGCGCTGGAAATGGCTTTATTGAACAGCGGTGCCGTATCCGGATCATTCAGCGCCTGATAATCCTCTTCGCTGATCCCTCCGATAAACATATTGGGATCAAATGACGGATAACTTGCCATGGCAAGAACATTGCCGGTATTTACATCCATTACAATGGCAGCGCCCATAGAGGCAAACTTGGTTTTTGTACCGCCCCTATCCTGCTCTTTTTCCTCGTATTTGGCATAGTTTTGATTATAGAGCTTCTCCTGCTCCTGCCGAATGATCTTTATATTGTTTTCCAGCGCGCTTTCCAGCTTTTGTTGGAGTTCATAGTCTATGGTCAGCATAACATCGTTGCCGGACTGCGGCTCTTTACTTTCCAGTATTCTGGTTACCTTGCCGCGGCTGTTTACCTCTGCCTTCTGTTTGCCTACCCGCGTACCGATGGCAGCGCTAAGCTGCTCTTCCATCGTTGCTTCTACACCGGAAACCCCTACCGTGGCATCGGTGCTATACCCTTTTTCCTCCAGCTCTGCCAATTCCTCTTCTGAATATACTTTCCCCATATATCCTACAATATGCGCCGCTGTCGTATTCTTTGGATACACACGCGTATAGCTCTGCTCAGCGCTCATACCGATCAATTCAGTGCTTCGTGTTGTAATCTCCGCCACGGAGTTTGCATCTACATCCTGTGCAATGGTCACAGGCACATAACTCTTGAAAGCAAGGTTTTGTACCTCTTGCCAGATCGAGAGCACTTTATGGGCCATCTCATAATCCACATCATCCGGGATCATATAACGCTGCCGCAGCGTATTAAAAGCCTCTTCTGCCGTGGCATCCTCGGAAATGGTCATATTTCCACACCAAAGCTCTTTTCTTCTTTTGATTGCATCTTCATCGGTAATGCCGCCCCAATAATAGGTAAGCCCGCCGTTTTCATCCTTTTGTATGGACAGATCATCAATGACTTTATTTCCATTCTTCTCCAATATCTCTATGGTTTCCATAATGATATTGGTATAGATGGCGCGCCACTTTTCCCCTGTTTGGTAGGGATCTCGATAAAAGTTAATGTTATAACTGGTTTTATCGTACGCCAAAGGAACCCCGTTCGTATCCAAAATACGCCCGCGGCTACCCATCACCGAGATTGTCCTCGTCCTATTTTCTATGCTTCTTTCAGAATATTTTTCTCCCTGTATAATTGCCAGATTAAAATGGCTTGCCATTAAAAAAATCAGCGCCGCCAAAACAATCCACAATAACCGGTGAATTTGCCGTAAGTTGTTACCCACACAACAGCCCCTCTTCCGTGTTTAACCGTCAACCAAGCCCTGTCTTCTTTTTGCGGTTGCGCATCACATTGAGCTGCGCCATAGCACGGATCAAACGATACACCACATATCCTGCAAACCCCGTCAACACTGCCGATGGCAAAATATACCGCACCAGCAACGTCGGCACACTGCCCACATTTACCCCCATTAGCAATGTGAGCAGCATTGTGGCCAGTTCTTTGACCACATACGTACAACCTACAAACAAGCTATATAATACTAGGCTGTCCTGCAAACCCTTAGAAAAAATGGCAGTCGATATATAACCGACCAGCATATAAATCAACATATAAAACCCGCGCGCAGGGCCAAAAAGCAAATCCATGATATAGCCCGCTAAAAGCCCCGTTACCGTGCCGGTCATTGGACCAAAAACAATACCCAGCGCCACGACGACGCACAGCGTCAAATTAATCTGTATATCCCAAACCGCAAAGCTCGGGATCAAGGTGCTGTCAAGACCAACGGTCAAAACAATCAGGAAAAACAGTATGATTTTTTTAGCCATCACTGCGTCTCCTGCGGTGTAGCGGTAGGTGTTACAGAAGGCTGAGCAGAAGGGGTTGCCGTTACCGCATCGCCCTCATTCCCTTCTGTTGTCTTTTCTTTTACGATCAGCACCTCTTCCAGATGCAAAAAGTCCACAGCTGGCTTGATGCGCACTGTTTTGCCCGTGCTGCCCGCCTCTTCTGATACCTCAACCACCTGGCCTATAATGATGCCTTTGGGGAAAAGGCCCCCCAGCCCATTTGTAATGACGCTGTCGCCAGGCAGCAGTTCTGCTTCCAGCGGCAAAAATGCCATCTCACAAAGCCCTGACGAGCCTTCCGACTGGTCTATCCCGTTGATGATCCCATTGTCCCTGGTACGCTCTACCGTAGCCGATACAGAGCTTCTGGAATCAATGATCGCCATCACTTTGGACCATGTGCCCCCTACTTCCGTCACACGTCCCACCAAGCCGTCTGGCGTAATTACCGCATCGTTGACCTCTACTCCATTGTTAAACCCAGCATTGACGACGAAAACATCAAAGTAATACCCTGGATCCTTGGCGGTAACGCGCGCGGTTATGTAAGAGTACTCCGGCGTACGCTCTACATAATTTAGCAAGGATTGTAGGCGTTGATTTTCTGCCTCCAATTCGCTCATACCCTGAATTTTCTGCTGGGCCTGTATCAGTTCTTCTTTGAGCTGTTCATTCTCCTGCTCTATGCTGTTTCCTCCAAACAAGTTGGAGAAAAATGAACCGACACTGTTTGTCACTCTGCTTAAAAAGCTTTGCGCCCCTGCGGCCACGCCTCCCGGCACACTTTCCACACCAGAAATCTTCGCGCCGCCTGGAATGATGAACAGCAACAATACCAAAATGATTGTAATCACGATGGTAATCAACAGCGGTTTATTATTGAAAAGACGCATACTTGTCCCTCTTGCAAATTTTTAGAAAATAGAAGGGGATCCAAGGATCTCCCTCAGTTCCCCTGTAAGTATAGCATAAATATTACGAATTTGAAACATGGATTCATCCGGCCGACTCCGTTACCGCAGGTGTGGTCTTAGGATAAATGGCCGCTGCGCCGTCTATGACCATACTTGTTCCTTTGACCACGCATTCCATGTGGTCGTCTGCCAACCGTACCGGCATCCCCGTTTCCAAACTAATCAATCGATCCAACCCCTTTAAGGCGGAGGTGCCTCCAGACAGTACAATGCCTGTCTCCATTATATCTCCAGACAATTCCGGCGGGGTCTGCTCCAGGGCTTGTTTTACTGCCATTACAATGGTTTGTGCAGGCTCCCTTAGTGCCTCTCTGATTTCTGCACTGCTGATCGTTGCTGTACAAGGAAGTCCGTTTACCAGGTCACGTCCCCGGATCTCCATATACCGCTCTTCCTCTTCCTGGTATACGTTGCCGATATTGATTTTGATCTGTTCTGCCGTGCGCTCTCCTACCATCATGTTGTATACGCGGCGCACATAATCGGAAATCGCCTGATCGATCTTATTGCCTCCGCAACGCACGGATTTTGCCGCCACAATGCCGCCAAGCGAAATCGTCGCCACCTCTGCCGTTCCTCCGCCAATGTCCACGATCATGCAGCCGCGCGGCTCATATACATCCAATCCAGCGCCAATGGCCGCCGCCATCGGCTCCTCCATCAATACCGCTTCCCTGGCCCCTGCGCTGCGCGCTGCCTCCTCCACGGCTCTTTTTTCCACCTCTGTAATACCGCAGGGAACACAAAGCACAACGCGGGGATTAAACAGGGACCGCCCTCTTGGGATCGCCTTGCGAATAAAATATTTCAACATGATTTCCGTAATGTCAAAGTCCGCAATCACGCCATCTCTTAATGGACGAATGGCAACGATATTGCCCGGCGTGCGTCCAATCATTTCTTTGGCTTCCTGGCCCACGGCCAAAACCTCTCTCTTTAGGCCGTTCCGCACCGCTACTACGGATGGCTCTCGGATCACGATTCCCTTTCCCCTCATGTATACCAACGTATTGGCCGTGCCAAGATCTATGCCAAGGTCTCTTCCCATCAAATGAAATGCCATCGTATTTCCTCCTATGCCTGTTACGAATGAATCCTCGTTTGAAAAAAGTATTCCCAATATCTGGCTGGCCTATACAAAACAAAAAGAACCCTTTCATAGGGTTCTTTTCCCAAGCTTATTCTATGGGGTATCCTGCTTTGTGCAAAAGCATCCTAACACCGTGAATGGGAAGGCCCACAACATTGAAATAGCATCCATCGATTCTCTCTATCATCGCAGCACCCCTTCCCTGTATCCCGTAGGAGCCAGCCTTATCCATTGGCTCGTTCGTTGCGATATAGCTATGGATCTGCGCCGGGCTCATGGGTGCCATCCAAACACGCGTACAACGAAAATCCAGATACTCTGCCCCTTCCGGCGTAATCAAACAAAAGCCCGTATACACCTCGTGTGCATGCCCCTGTAAAAGCGTAAGCATCCTAAACGCATCCGCCTTATCCTTAGGCTTTCCCAAAATCCTGTCTCCATATACCACAATGGTATCCGCTCCCAAGACATAGCGTCCTGGATGCTTGTTCGCCACGGTATCAGCCTTTCTTTGCGCCACCTTTTCGGCATGTTCCATAGGATCAAAGTCGCCTATTATAGTCTCATCTACCTCCGCTGGCTCACAACAATACGGAATACCCAGCAGCTCTATGTATTCTCTTCTCCTTGGCGATGCGGAGGCCAGCAGCAAGACCGGCCTTTCATCTACCAATACAGGATTATTTTTCATGCATCACAATCGCCTTTGTCGGGCATTTCTCCTGGCAGATGCCGCAGCCCTTGCACAACAATGGGTTGATTACCGCCACGCCAGAGCTACAGTCGATCGCTCCTTCCGGGCAATTCTTTTCGCATAGGCGGCAGGATATACATCCTTTCATACATACATCCCGTACAGCTTTGCCCTTTTCCATATTCCGGCACAAAGCGATTGCAATGGTGTGGTTTGAAACCGGCTGCAAGGCAATCAAATTGCGTGGGCATGCCTTGGCACATGCGCCACATCCAATGCACTTATCCGCATCGATCTGCGCCAAACCAAACTCATTGATGGAAAGCGCCCCAAATTTACATTGTGCAACACAATCCCCAAATCCCAGGCAGCCAAACCGGCAGCCCTTTGGGCCGCTGGATAAGCTGCCGGCCGCTTTACAGGTCTGTAGCCCCGTATACTCCGCACGAGGCGGACATTGCGAGCGATCTCCTTGGCAGTGCATAACAGCTACCATCTTTTCTGACGTACCGGCCTCGATCCCCAAAATCGCAGCCATTTTCGTCACATTTTCCTCTGAGGATACCACGCAGGTACGGGGAGGCACCTTACCCTTTGCCACTGCTTCCGCCAATGCATCGCAGCTCGGAAACCCGCATCCGCCACAGTTTGCGCCGGGCAACAGCTCCCTGATTTTGAGGGCCGTCTCATCCTTTTCCACAGCAAACTTCTTGCTTGCATATCCCAATAGCAAGCCAAATACCAATCCCAGAACCGCGACAGCCGCGACTGGAGCAAATATCGACATGTTCGATCCCCTCCTTTACGCCATCAGGCCGTTGGTCAGGCCTGCGAATCCAAAGAAAGCGATGCTCATCAAACCTGCAGAAACCAAGCTGATGGGAAATCCCTTCATACATTCTGGTATGTTGCTGTTTTCCAGACGCTCCCGGATGCCTGCAAACAAAGTGATGGCAAACAGAAACGACAACCCTACACTGGTTCCGTTGATCAGAGTGTTGATCAGGTTATAACCCTCTTGAATATTCAAAATGGCCGAGCCCAATACCGCGCAGTTTGTTGTAATCAACGGCAGATAAATGCCAAGCGCATTGTACAGTGCCGGCGACATTTTCTGTATTACCATTTCCACAAACTGTACCAGCGAAGCAATTACCAGGATAAATACCACGGTTTGCATATATTCGATATGCAGCGGCACCAGCAAGCAGTATTGAATGATGTAAGTAATTACGCTGGATAACGCCATAACAAAGGTAACCGCAAGCCCCATGGAAACCGCCGTATCCAGCTTTTTGGAAACACCCAAGAATGGACAGCAGCCTAAAAACTGTGCCATGACGATATTATTGACAAAAATCGCGTTGATGATGATTACCAACGAACTAATGATTCCGTTCATGCCACACGCTCCTTCTTCTTCCGGTTATGTGCATCAATGGCGTTTACTGTAGCAAGCACCAAGCCAAATACGATGAAACCGCCAGGGGCCTGGCTCATCATCAGCATAGGCTGGAAGCTATCGCCAAACAGGGCAAACCCGAAGATGGTTCCATTGCCCAAAATCTCACGGATCGAGGAGATGATGAACAGCGCGCCTGTAAACCCAAGCCCCATGCCCAGTCCGTCTATCACAGAAGGCAACGGTTTATTCTTGCTTGCAAAGGATTCCGCCCGGGCTAAAATGATACAGTTTACAACGATCAACGGAATGAAAATGCCAAGCGAATCGTTGAGTGCAGGCACAAATCCTTGAATCAACAGCTGGATGATTGTTACAAAGGTGGCAATGATAACGATAAACGCCGGGATGCGCACCTTATCCGGAATAAAATTTCTCAAAAGGGAGATCACTAGGTTGCTGCCCATCAGTACAAACGTAACAGCCAAACCCATGCCGATGGCGTTCGTTGCGCTCGTACTTACCGCAATGGTAGGGCATGTACCCAGCACCAAGCGAAAAATCGGGTTTTCTCCGAACAATCCATTTTTGAAAACGTCTTTCAGCTTTTTCATCTTTGCACCGCCCCGCCTTTCAAACACAGCTTACAATTACGCATGTTTTTTCGCCTCCCCATACAGTTTTGGGTGCACAAAGCGATCGATCAGCGGCGTAACAACATTCATAAATAAGATTGCGTACGTCACGCCCTCAGCATATCCACCAAAGGTCCGTATCAGCGCCGTGAGTATGCCTGCGCCCAATCCCATGATAAATTGGCCCTTTTGCGTTACCGGGCTTGTTACATAATCCGTACACATGAAGAAAGCGCCAAACATGGCTCCGCCAGACAATATGGCAAACAATGCGTCTCCGGTAAACAACCCGTCTTGTCCGCCAAAAGCAAAGATCATCAAAGCCAGTCCGCCCAAATACCCGAGCGGCGTAGCCAACGTGATGACATGACGAAGCAGCAGATAAGCAGCGCCGATCAAGATGCACAGCTTGGAAACCTCCCCAATACATCCCGGAATATTTCCAAAGAATAAATCGCCGTAAGACGCCATCGCGCCCGTCGCTTTATAAGCGGCCAATGGCGTTGCTGCGGAAACAGCATCCGCCGGGGCCCAATGGGTCATCAAAGCGGGCCAGCTTGCCAAAAGGAAAGCACGCCCTACCAGCGCCGGGTTTAAAAAGTTTTGTCCGAGACCGCCAAACGGCAGCTTCCCGATCGCGATGGCAAATACACTGCCGATAAACGGTACCCACAACGGCACATAAGCCGGGCAACACATCGCTAAGAGCAACCCGGTAATGATTGCCGAAAAGTCCGTTACGGTCACGGGACGACCAGTTAATTTATTGCCCACAAATTCCGTCAACACAGCACCAGCCACGCCAGAAAGCATCACAAGCGCCGCCTGGTATCCAAACTGAATCACTCCGTATATCGCCGTGGGAATCAACGCAATGACGACGTCTCGCATAATGCTCTGTACCGTTTGGCTTTGGCGGATATGGGGCGAGCTAGAAATTGAAAACCTCATTTTTTCCATTTCTATTTCTCCTCCTCTTTCCTAGCCGCCGCAGCACGCTCCCGCCGCAGCCTGCCAATCTCAGCCTTTGCTAAACGGATGGACTGCACCAAATACCGCTTGCTGGGACAGATATATGTACAGCATCCGCATTCCATACAACTCATGGCATGTTCATCTTCGGCACGTTCATAATCCTTTTTCCGGGACAGCTGGTCAAGCTGAAACGGCATCAGCCCGATAGGACATACCGCCACGCACTTGCCGCAATGGATGCACGGCATTTCCGGCAATGGTTTTGCCATGTCTTCATTGATGACCAGTATGCCGCTGGTACCCTTTACGCAGCTAACCTCCGTACTCGTTTGGGCAACACCCATCATCGGCCCGCCGGAAATGACCTTCACAGGCTTTCCTTCAAATCCGCCGCAGGCCTGAATGCAGTCCTCAAAAGTCGTCCCGATTCTTACCAAAAGATTCTGCGGATTTTTCACTCCGCCCGTAATGGTAATCACGCGCTGCACCATTGGCATTCCTTCGTAAACCGCCCGATAAATAGCCGCTGCCGTTCCCACATTAAGCACAACGCATTGGCAGTCCATCGGAAGCCCGCCATCCGGCACTTCCCGGCCCGTCAGCGATTGCACCAGCTGCTTTTCAGAGCCCTGTGGATAACGAGTGCGCATAACCTCTACCGAAATCCCCCTGCAATTTTTGCAGGCATCCTTTATCGTCCGCACAGCATCCATCTTATTTTGTTCAATCCCAATGATGGTTTTTTGGATGCCAAGCGCATTCATCGCCAGCTCAGCACCAAGCACCACCTGATCCGGATGCTCCACCATCATGCGTTCATCCGCCGTCAAATAAGGCTCGCACTCCGCCCCGTTGATCAAAAGCGTGTCCACCGTTTTGCCTTGGGGAATGCTCAGCTTTACATGGGTAGGGAACGTGGCCCCGCCGGCCCCTACAATGCCCGCCGCTTGGATGATCTCGATGATCTCCTGCGAAGAAAGCGCCATCACCTCATCCTTGGTTCTCGGCTTGATCTCATCATACAGCGTATATGCCCCGTCATTTTCTATCACGACATGCATCGTGGGGGCGCCTGTTACGTGAAGCTTCTCCTGAATTGCCTTCACCTTGCCGGATACGCTGGCATGCACAGGCGCGCCGACAAATCCGGCCGGCTGGCCGATGGGCTGCCCTACGCAGACCGTATCGCCAACTTTTACACAAGGATGCGCCGGCATCCCGATGTTTTGCGCCATAGGAATGGCTACCAGCTTAGGCGCCTCCAGCTCTTGAATCATCTTTCCGCTAGCCAACGGCTTTCCTTCATGCTGATTATGCAGTGGCTTTACGCCGCCCTTTTTAAATGTAAGAATGCCCAATGCTACACCTTCCTTTAAGGCCATTCGCTGACTATGCCTCTCTAATAATTTTTAATTATAGCATAATTCCTTTTTAGTATAACAACTTTACACACTCTCGGCACGAAAAAATTATTAAACTTTCTAAAAGTCCTTAGCATCAGCCTCACAGCAGCTTATTGATTTATTCTACAAAATATGCAAAAATATAAAATGGTTTTTTATGATATAGTAGAAATGAAGGAATGGAGTGTGTTCCGGTATGAATATAATTTTACTTGGTGCTTGTGTGCTCATTGCCTGTTTTGGCATCTTTACTGCTCTGCTTGGCAGCGGAAAGCCCAAGCTCTTTGGCGCATTTTTCGGAATCATGCTTGGCAGCGGCTTGGCCATTGTCGTGTGCAAAGCATTGGGATTTAGCTTAACTTCCATCCCCGTTGCCGTCGCAATGGGCGTTGTTTCCGTCATTCTTTTGGCGCTTGCCGTTTGGAAAGAGGCTGCATCCCTGCTCATCATCAGCATTTGTGGCGGGTTCTATATCGGCGGGGGCTTGGTGTACGGCGTGATGACCCTGTTCTCCATCCAGTTGGATTGGGTGATTGGAGGGTTAGCAGCTGCAATTTTGGCCCTTATCTTTGCCGCGCTTTGTTTGATCCGCCCCAGCAACGGCATTTTAATCGCCACCTCTATGGCCGGTGGTGCATTGGTCAGTATTTCCGGGTCTATCATCCTGTATATGATCCTCAACATTGCCGCCAGCGCCGGCTTTATCGGGGATTTGCTGGCTCTGTATACAGCCTTGTCTCCGAATACCATCCTTCTCATTTGGGTTTTTGGCTTACTGCTGGGCGGTGGCGCCATGCTGCTCCAAAGCCTTCTGATGAAATCCGTAGAGGATGTAGACGACGGTTCTTGGGAGGATTGGGAACCGGAATATGAAGAAGAGGAAGAACCCATCGTTATCAAACGCGGCCCTCGTCGGAAAAAGAAAAAACAGCTTGTGGAGCCGTATGATTGGGGTGAACCTGAGGAATCCGATTCCTACGGCGCTTTTGATGAGCAGCAGGATTGGTCAGACGAGCCAGAAGAAGAGGCGTCCTATGAAGAAACGATAGAAAATGAAGAGCTTGTAGAGGAAGATCCTGTGCCTGGCCAAGAGCACGTGCGTACCGTAATCCCGCCGGTTGGCTCCGCAGCCAATGAAGAGGATGGCTCTACCAAAGTATTCCGCAAGGTGGTACTGCCTCAATCAGAGACGCAATCAACGACGCGTGCTGACGTTTCTGCGCACTCTCCCGTATCCTCAGAAGAAACGGCTCAAGATGAGTTGCATAAAGAGCCTACCCCTAAGCTTTCTCGTCCTACGTTCCCACCGCGTTCCCAGCGCAGAAAATAATGCTTCAAAAAAAGCTCCCTGATAGGGAGCTTTTTTCTATGCATCAACCAATTTTTTTGATCCAACAACGGCGTCTTTTGTGCTGTGTAGCTTCATAGCTTTTCCAAAGCGCCTGTATCTTCTCATTCGTCTCCAGCTCGGGCCCCGTCTCTGCATACTTCCCATGATTTTCAATCGCTTCTTTGGTCAAATCATTCAGCATCAACGCCACATGCCCTTGTTTTTGATACTTTGGCTTCACGCCTACCAAATACAAATCAATAACGTCGGTCTTTTTATAGGGCGCTCTGAGGATGCGAATCCACCCAAAAGGGAACAATCTTCCTTTGGATTTTCGTACGCAATCGTTCATTGACGGTAGCATAAAGCCCACGCCCACCGGCTCGTCATTTTCATCGATGATCATCCGTACATAATGAGGGTTGATCAGCATCATAAACTGAGAAAAGTATTTTTGTATCAGCTTATCCGTAATAGGAACCGTTCCGTACAAATCCTCAAACGCTTCATTGATGACGCGCATCGCTCCCTTCAAGTACGGACGGATCTCCCGTTTGCTCTTGAACGACGCCATTCTCATCTTGCTTCGCTTCATCACCAGCTGGCTCAGGCGTTCAATTCTGGGATCTACTTGTTCAGGAATCTTAATCTTGTATTCCACCCAGTCAACATCCTTATCAAAGCCGAGCCTTGCCATATGCTCTTTATAATAAGCATAATTGTAAATGGTAATAAAATTGTTATCCTGGTCGAAACCTTCTATCAGCATACCTTCTTGATCCAAGTCGCTAAAGCCCATCGGCCCATGGATCTCTTGCAAGCCCTTCTCACGCCCCCATGCGATAACAGCGTCGAATAATGCTTGGCTGACCTCATAATCATCTATAAAATCCACACGTGTAAACCGAATTCTGCTTGTGCCCCACTTTTCATTGGCAGCATGGCTGATAATGGCACCGATACGCCCAACAACCTTGCCATCACGATATGCCAAAAACATTTTAGCTTCGCAAAAATCAAACGCTGGATTTTTCTTTGGATTGAAATTATCCAATTCATCCGATAACAAGAAAGGCACAAACTGCGGGCAGTCCTTATACAATTCCAAAGGGAATTTTACAAATGCCTTTTTCTCCTTTGTTGAAATCGCTTCTCTTACTTCTACCATCCAAATATTCCTTTCCATTCCAGGGAAACCCTGCGTTTTACATAAAAAAAGAACTGTTTATTATAGTACAGTCCTATTTTTATAGTTGCAAGCATTTTCTTTCTGTCAAAAGATGTTTCCCAAAGAAAATTTATATTGATCGGAAAGGTCGCGAAACAGCGTTTTCACAACAGCCAACTGCGCTGCTGCATGTTCGTATTCTTTTTGCTCCAACAGCGCGCAGACCTCTGTGGTTTGGTTGCTGATATCATCCAGCAGGTTATGGTTGATTACAATGGTCCACCGCTCCTCTAATACTTCAAACCTATCTGATATTTGCCTTACAATCTCTCCAGACTGTGTATAATCCTCTGCTGCCAGCAGGTCAAGCGCTTGCTGGCTCATATTCTCCAGCCGGTCTAAATCTGCCTGAAAGCCCCCTTCCCAAAGCAGCGAAACCGTTACCAGCGCAGCCAATGCGATTAGGCTGTATATCAATCTTTTCATGATTTCACCGCCCCAACTTTGTACCGCACCAAATTGCCGCCCTTGATCTGAACAGTCAACTCCCCTTTTCGATTTCCCATCGCAAAAAAGACATTTCGCCGATCCACTTTGTATATTTTTAGTGTCTTTTCTACGCCTTGGCTTGTGAGCCCCAGGGTTTTTAGGTTTTCCTGCTGCCATTCCCCTTCAATGAGAATGCCCAGCGGCATATCATTTTCCTTTGCAACCATACCAAGATCCTCTATCGTAGGCGGCTGTGTCTTATTTTGGAACATCACGCTAAGCTGTCCGTTTGTTTCCATCGTAGCGCAGTATACATCATCCAGAGAAAACGCATCCTTTGCGCGAAGCGCCTCCATCAGCTCCTCAACGCTCAGGCTTAGCTTTTTTAACTCCTTTTCATTGATGACCCCATTTCGGATCAAGGTGCTTGTTTTGCCGCAAAACACTTTGCGCAGCTTTCTGCTCTTAATGCATAAAAAAGAGATGAAATTATGGCAAATAAACAATGCAATCATGGGGATGATTCCCTCCACCAAGGAAATAGCGGGATCTTGCATCGGTGCAGCCACTACGTCTGCCACCAGCAGCGTAATGACAATTTCATAGGGCTGCATCTGGCCAATCTGCCGCTTTCCCATCATCCTCATAAAAATTACCACGACCAGATATAGGATCAATGCGCGCATAAAAATTGTAAGCATGGTTTTCCTCCTTGCTTACAGTTTGTACAAAATAATTAAAAGCATACGCCATAACTGGTTGAAATACTGACAAACCGTTGCCACAACCAAACGCTATATTAAAAGCGTAGCAAGCAACCAAGCAATTGCAAGCAAATCCTCCCCCTTACAAACCCTCCGCCAAAAGCGGAGGGTTTTCCCATTTCTTCGCAAAATATCGCGGCTACAATTTACAAAAAAACGCAAGCCGTATATGGCTTGCGTTTTTTTATATGGTGGGACTTACTGGACTCGAACCAGCGACCCCATCGATGTGAACGATGTGCTCTACCAACTGAGCTAAAGTCCCAAGTGCCTTGCTATTATAGCGTACAAGGCACAAAAAATCAAGTGTCATCTTTACTTTTTCGCAATGCTTCTTTTCTTGTGGCGTTCCAGGATCGGCGCCAGATACTGCCCCGTATAGCTTCCCTTTATCTTGGCTACCTGCTCCGGCGTTCCTGTAGCAACGATGGTGCCGCCTTTATCTCCGCCTTCCGGCCCCAAATCTATAATTTGATCCGCTGTTTTAATGACATCCAAATTATGCTCAATGACTACCACGGTATTCCCGCCCTCTACCAGCTGATGCAAGATCTTTACCAACCGATCCACATCCGCAATATGCAGCCCAGTAGTAGGCTCGTCCAAGATATACAACGTACGTCCCGTTCCTCTTTTCGACAGCTCGGTGGCAAGCTTCACACGCTGCGCTTCCCCGCCGGATAGTGTGGTACTCGGCTGCCCCAATCGCATATACCCCAAACCTACCTGGCAAAGCACATCCAGCTTCCTATGGATTCTTTGAATTGGCGAGAAAAAGTCGCGCGCCTGTTCAATCGTCATATCCAGCACATCTGCAATGTTTTTCCCTTTATAATAGACCTCCAGCGTCTCCCGGTTATATCGCTTTCCCTTGCATACATCGCAAGGCACATAAATATCCGGCAAAAAATGCATCTCGATACGTACGATACCGTCCCCTTTGCATGCTTCGCAACGTCCACCCTTCACATTGAAGCTAAACCGCCCATTTTTATAGCCCCTCATTTTAGCGTCCGGCGTCTGTGCGAACAAATCGCGGATCATATCAAATACCCCGGTATAGGTAGCTGGATTGCTGCGCGGCGTACGGCCGATGGGCGACTGGTCGATGTCAATTACCTTATCCAGCTGTTCTAGACCTATCATGCTATCGTAACGCCCTGGGCGGACGCGCGCACGGTTTAGATCACGCGCCAGTGACTTATATAATATCTCATTGACAAAGCTGCTCTTTCCGCTGCCCGAAACGCCGGTAATGCAGGTAAGCACTCCCAACGGCACTTTAATATCAATGTTTTTTAAATTGTTTTCCTGGCAACCCTTAACAAGCAGGGTTCCCGTTGGTTTTCTCCTTTTGTCTGGTATCGCAACTTCTTTCTTGCCGGACAAATACTGGCCTGTAATGGAAGCCTCGCAGGCCTCTATCTCTTGCACTGTGCCCTGCGCTACAAGCTCGCCGCCATGTTCCCCTGCGCCCGGCCCGATGTCCACGATCTGATCCGCTGCACGCATTGTATCCTCATCGTGCTCTACAACGATCAGCGTATTGCCAAGATCACGAAGGCTCTTCAGCGTAGCAAGCAGCTTATCATTGTCTCTCTGATGCAGGCCAATGCTCGGTTCATCCAAAATATACAACACGCCTGTCAGCCTCGATCCGATCTGCGTAGCCAAGCGGATACGCTGCGCTTCCCCGCCGGACAGCGTATATGCCGTCCTTGACAGCGTGATGTATTCCAAGCCTACATCATTCAAAAAACCAATTCTAGATTTGATTTCTTTGAGAATGCGGCCCGCTATCATTTCTTCGCGCTCCGTCAGCTCCAAATGATCGATGAAATGCTTGATCTCTGAAACAGGCAAGTCGGATAGCTCAGCGATGGAGAGCCCGCCTACCGTCACGCCCAGCACCTCCGGCTTTAGCCTAGCGCCATGGCAGTCCGGGCAAGGCACATTGGCCATAAACTGCTCGTATTCCTCTTTCATATAATCGCTTTGTGTTTCCTTATACCGGCGTTCAATATTATTGACCAGGCCTTCGAATTCGCTGTAAAACTTTCCGCTTCCAAATGCCTTATCGTAGGAAACCTCTATCTTCTCCTTAGAGCCATACAGGAAAAGATCCATGATCTCTTTGGGCAGTTCCGATACCGGCACATCCAAAGAGAAGCCGTAATGATTGGCCATAGCCGCAAAATACATTTCCGCCATCGAGCCCGGTTGCGAAGTATCCCATCCCGGGATACTGATTGCGCCCTGCCGAATGGATTTGCTTTTATCCGGAATGATAAGCGCTGGATCTACCTTTGTCAGCATCCCTAAACCCGAACAGGTGGGGCAAGCTCCAAAAGGGCTGTTGAAGGAAAACATGCGAGGCGTCAGTTCCTCCATGCTGATGCCGCAATCCGGGCAGGCATAGTTGGAGCTCATCACAGTCTGCTCTCCTGTATCCGCATCCTGTATCGTCACAACCCCCTGAGACAGCGCCAGCGCCGTTTCTAGGCTGTCATTAAGCCGGCTCTTTGCATCTTCCCGCACAACGATACGATCCACCACAGCGTAAATGGTGTGCTTTTTCGTCTTTGCCAGCTTTTGCCGCTCTTCCGACAGATCAATAATCTCACCATCCACCATCGCTCTGGCAAAGCCGCCCTTGCGCAGATCCTCAAACACCTTCACATGCTCGCCTTTTCTCTCCCGAACCACCGGTGCCAAAAGCAGAATACGCCTTCCTTCCCCCATCGCAAGCACGTTTTCCACCATCTGGTCAATGCTTTGCTGTTTGATAGGCCTGCCGCATTTAGGGCAATGCGGCTGTCCGATGCGCGCATACAGCAAACGAAGATAGTCATGGATCTCCGTAACCGTGCCAACTGTTGATCTGGGGTTTCGGGAAGTTGTCTTCTGATCAATTGAAATTGCCGGCGAAAGCCCCTCAATCGATTCCACATCCGGCTTTTCCATCTGCCCCAAAAATTGGCGTGCATATGAGGATAAAGATTCTACATATCTCCTTTGTCCTTCAGCATAGATCGTATCGAATGCCAGGCTGCTTTTACCGCTACCGGACAGTCCGGTAAATACCACCAGGCTGTCTCTTGGAATCGATAAATCAATGTTCTTCAAATTATTTTGCTTCGCCCCGCGGATTTCTATCGTTTCATTCATTTTCCTTTTTTTCTCCCTTTATAGCCGCTGCTCTTCTTTTGTTTTTTTCTGTCTGGCACCGACCCATCCCTCAGCGCCAAAATCTCATCACGCAGCACTGCCGCGCGTTCGAAATCCAGCTCGGCGGCTGCCTGCTTCATCTCCTGCTCCATCAACTGTATCTTCATCTGTCGCTGCTGCGGCGTCAGCTGGACGCTGTCCTTGCGATCCTTGTGTGCGCTTCTGGAAATCTCCAATACGTTGCGGATGCTCTTTTCCACGCTGTGCGGCGTAATATGGTGTTCTTCGTTGTAGGCCAACTGTATCTCACGCCTGCGCATCGTCTCGTCCATAGCGCGCCGCATGCTGTCTGTAATCTTATCCCCATACATGATAACGCGGCTATGCACGTTACGTGCTGCGCGTCCTATGGTCTGGATCAGCGATGTTGTGCTTCTCAGGTATCCTTCCTTGTCCGCATCCAAAATCGCTACCAATCCAACTTCCGGTATATCCAGCCCCTCGCGCAGCAGATTGATGCCGACCAAAACGTCGTATTCACCCAGGCGAAGATCTCGAATCAGCTCCATACGTTCCATTGTCTCGGTGTCCGCATGCATATACCGAACGCGCATATCCAGCTGCTCGAGGTATTCTGTCAAACGCTCCGCCATCTTTTTGGTCAGCGTTGTAACCAGTGTCCTATACCCCTGCTCTGTGGTTTTACGGATCTGGCCAATCAAATCATCCACCTGGCCCTCTGCCGGCAGCACTGTCACTTCTGGGTCCACCAGCCCCGTTGGGCGGATGATCTGCTCTACCGTCTGTGTGCTGACGGAGGTTTCATACTCGGCCGGCGTAGCAGACACGTACACCGCCTGGTTGACCCGCTGTGTAAATTCTTCAAATTTCAACGGCCTATTGTCATACGCGCTTGGCAAACGGAATCCGTACTGTACCAAGGAATCCTTACGGGAAAAATCTCCTTTATACATGGCCTTGATCTGGGGGATGGTCACATGGCTTTCGTCTATCATCAGCAGATAATCGTCCGGAAAGTAATCCAGGAGCGTATAGGGCGGCTGCCCCGGTTTTCGCCCATCAAAATATCGTGAGTAGTTCTCTATGCCGCTGCAAAAGCCGATTTCTCTCATCATTTCCAAATCAAAGGTAGTACGCTGCTCAATACGCTGCGCTTCCAACAGCCTGTCCTGCTTACGAAATGCCTCCGCCTGCTTTTTCATATCCTCTTCAATCTGCTCCATTGCGGCATGGAGCTTTGCTTGGCTTGTCGCATAGTGCGTGGCGGGAAACAAAACAGTGTGGTCCAAAATACGCACAGGGCTGCCCGTCAGCGTATCGATTTCGCTGATCCGTTCAATCTCGTCTCCAAAAAATTCGATGCGAATGGCCCGCTCGCTATGGCTGGCCGGAAAAACCTCTAGTACATCGCCACGGGCCCGGAAAGTGCCACGCACAAAATTGATGTCGTTTCTCTCATATTGGATATCTACCAAATGGCGAATGATATCATCTCTATCCCGCTGCATACCGGGGCGAAGAGATATGGATAAATTTAGGTATTCCTCCGGATCACCCAACGCATAAATGCAGGATACAGACGCCACGATGATCACATCTCTACGCTCGTTTAGCGCGCTGGTAGCGCTATGGCGCATCTTATCAATCTCATCATTGATGGCCGTTGTCTTCTCAATATATACATCGCTGGAGGGGATATACGCTTCCGGTTGATAATAGTCGTAGTAGGATACAAAATATTCTACCGCGCTGTCCGGAAAAAACTCCTTAAACTCGCTGCATAGCTGGCCTGCCAGCGTCTTATTATGCGCAATGACGAGCGTGGGCTTTTGTACCTTTTCAATGACCTTTGCCATCGTATAGGTCTTTCCACTGCCCGTAACACCCAGCAGCACCTGATTTTTTTCTCCTCGTAAGATGCCATCCGCCAGCTTTTCAATCGCCTGGGGCTGGTCGCCGGTTGGTTCAAACGGGGAAACTACCTTGAATCTTCCCACATCACTCATACAGCGCTGCCTCCCTCCACAATTTCTTTTCACGCGTTCATAAACCGACATTTTTAAGAACTAATGTTCTCGTTTTATCCTACTTGTTCTCCTATGTTTTGTCAATGCTTTAGTATGCCATACAAAAAAATCTTTTACAACGGCATTTCTTCCCTATTCTCTCTGTAATCGGCAAGAATTCGTCCTCCATAATCCCCAAATATCGTCAAGAGTCTCTCCGCTGGCTTTCTTGAAAACAACGACAAACTATTCTATACTAATGATAGAAATCCTCCCCTTTTGGGAGGTTGAAAGGAGCACACGTCATGAATCATCCGATTGAAATGATCGCTTCCCATCTAAAGCAAGTGAGGGAGACATTGGGTCTATCCGTTGAAGAGGTTTGCAAAGCGCTGGATATCTCTTCTGAGCAGTATCTCAACTATGAGCAGGCACGGGAGGATATTCCCATCGGGCTGCTCACCAGCTTTTGCAATACCTATGATGTATCTCTTGCCAACCTTGTAACGGGAGAGGAGCCCAAGCTCAGCGTCTATGCCATCAACCGCAAAGGAAAGGGCATGCAGGTAGAACGCTATCCCGGCTATGATTATGTCTCTCTGGCGCATCAGTTTTTCCATAAAAAATGTTATCCATTTATCGTTACCGTAAGCCCTGAAAAAGAGCCTGCAAAAATGAATAAGCACAATGGGCACGAATTCGACTATGTGCTTCAAGGCAGCCTTAAATGTAAAATTGGCGAAAAGGAAATTATCCTTGAAGAAGGAGATAGCATCTACTTCGATTCCGTGTATCCGCACGGCATACAGTCCAATACAGATCAGCCTGCCAAGTTTTTGGCAATCGTTTTAGAATAATCAAATAAAAAAGAGACCTCATACTGGTCTCTTTTTTATTCTCAATCAGTCCATAATCACACAAGCGATCATCTTTAGATCTTTATCTCCATTGTTGGTAATGGAATGCCCCTCCCCGTTGACGGTCATCATGGTGTCGCCTACCTGGATCTTCTTTTCCGTACCATTGTCATCCACAATGCCTTCGCCTTCCAGGATATGATAAAACTCCATCTCACCATGATGCTCATGGTATCCAATGCCACAGCCAGGTTTCAGCGTCATAATGGAAAATACGCGGCAATTCTTCGGCATATCCGCCTTGTTGGCCAGAGCCTGGTTCAGCACTTCGCCAGGGCCGCCTCTCATCTCCTTGCGAACTTCTACTTCAATGGTTTTGGTAGATGTAATCATGATTTTGCCTCCTTATCTCTCGACTCGGATGATGTTCCGGATCGTAAAGTACTCCGTAGCTTCAATCTCCTTCACGGCTGACATTAGCGCCTTTTCCGTAGTTTGATGTGTGATGAATACCAGCGGCACGCGGCCATCCTTTTCCTGGCCGCGCTGCATCACCGCTGCAATGGATACGCCTTTTTCTCCCAAGATCTTGGCCGCGGATGCCAATACATTGGGTTTGTCTGTTGCTTCTGTATGGATGAAATAACTGCTTGTAAAATCATCCATAACCTTGGCTTGCTCATTTTTCAAAAATCCATACCGGCGATGCTTATCCTCTGTCAGCGCCGTCAGCACATCGCTAAGCAGTGCGCTCGCCGTCGGGAAATCACCGGCACCGCGGCCATAAAACATCAATTGGCCCGCCGCATCGGTATCAGCATACACTGCATTGAACGGCCCGCTCACGGAATTTAGCGGATGATCCAGCGGAATCATCGTCGGATGCACACGCACCTCTACCTCATCGCCTACCTGTTTTCCGATGGCCAGCATCTTGATGCCATAGCCCAATTCCTTTGCAGTGCGGATATCGTCCGCAGATACCTTGGTAATCCCTTCACGTAGAATATTGTCTACCTTAACGCGCTTGTTGAAGGCCAACGACGCCAAGATCGCCAATTTGAACTGTACATCGTATCCCTCTACGTCGTTTTTCGGGTCCGGCTCAGCATAGCCCAGGTCTTGCGCCTGCTTCAATGCATCTGCATAATCCATACCCTCTTCGCTCATCTTGCTTAAAATATAGTTTGTCGTGCCGTTGATGATGCCCATTACGCCTGTAATATGGTTGGCAGACAGGCTGTCCGTTACCGCCTTGATCACGGGCACCGCCCCCGCTACGCTTGCTTCAAAGTACAGCGCCGCCCCCGTTTTTTCTGCTGCCTGCTCCAATTCTTCCCAATGCTTGGAGATCAGCTCCTTATTGGCCGTCACATATCCCTTTCCTGCCTTGAGCACTGCCAAAGCATAGGACAGGGCAGGGTCCGTGCCGCCCATGGCCTCGGCCACAAGCTCGATCTCCGGATCGTTCACGATCTTTTCAAAGTCTGTGGTCAGCACCTCCGACGGTACCGGGCGTTTTTTGTCCGCATTTTTAACCAGCGCATATTTTACCTCTACCTCTGCCCCGGTATTTTCGCGGATGATCTCCGCATTCTTTTCAATCAACTGGTAGGTACCCAGCCCTACCGTACCCAATCCCAAGAGTGCAATTTTGTGTTTCATTGTTGTGAGTACCTCCCTTAACGATTCTTGTTGTATATAATTTGTAAGCCTTTTAATGTCAAAAGCTTGTCCACTGTATTGATGTGGTGCGTATCCCCTGCTATGACGTCTGAAAGCCCGCCCGTTGCCACCACAAACGCAGGGCCAACCTCCATTTTCAGCTTTGCCAAGATGTTATCCGCCAGCCCGGCAAAGCCATACATCACGCCTGCCTGCATTGCCTCTATGGTGTTGGTGGCCAGTACATGATCCGGCTTTGCAAAGTTGAATCTTCTCAGCTGGGCTGCCCGGCTGGTCAACGCTTCGCTGGCGCTGCGGATGCCGGGGGCAATGGAGCCGCCCAAAAACACACCATCCTCGCTAATGACGCCAAAGGTGGTGGCTGTGCCGAAATCCACCGTAATGCATGCACCGTTTCCTCCATACAATTCATACCCCGCCACGGCATTGGCAATTCGATCCGCCCCCAAGGCCGGCAGCGAATCATATTGCAGCTTGATGCCCAAATTCAGCTGATAGGAAACGAACATCGGATGGCACCGGAAAAAGGTGTGCGTCATTCGGTCTAGAGTGTAGCGCAGCTGCGGCTGTACCGTTGCGATGATAACGCCCTCTATTTCATCTGCCGTTCGGTTCAAATATGATAGAAAGTGAATGATCAACAGGCCGTATTCATCGCTGCTTCGGTCTGCGTTGGTCGTGATGCGAAAGCTGGAAATCAGCTTTTCTTCTTCAAACAACCCTACTTTAATATTTGAGTTGCCTACATCCATAGCAAGCAGCATACTAGATGCCTCCTTTTCCCCGCCCCAGCATTATAAACTGCATTGGGCCAATGAAAACTTCGTCCCAGCATTTCAAAATTAGACAAAAGTTGCGTTTATTATACCAGGTCTGCCGGGATAAAACAATAAAACGGGCGCAGTTTTACGCCCGTTTCTCCTCTGCCAGCTTCTGTTTAATTTATCATGTAGATGGTATAGTTTAGCACCAACGCATACGATTGCCACAACAGCCAGGGCAAAAGCAGCCAGCCATACAACGGTCTTTTTCTATAGGCCTGCCATACCGTATATATACAGCTAGCCACAGCAAGCGCCAAAATCAGTACGCCTGCCGAGGAATTTTCCTTGGCAAAAAAAGCATAATTCCACAAAGCGCCTAAAAACAAGGTCAGTATCAAGGGATAGATAATCCTGGATGATCCTCCTGCCCGGAACAATAGAAACAGATCGGCAGCAATCAGCGCATACAGAATGCTCCAGGCTATGGCAAACACAAAACCAGGCGGTTGAAAGGCCGGTTTTACCAGCGACATATACCATTGGCTCTGTGTATCATTCCAAAGATAGGATAACAGTGCCGCGACCGCTACCCAGGCTACGGCCCATACCGCATACATGACATTTCGTTTTATATTTGCTTTCACGCCCATACTCCCTCTTGGTCGGATTCGTTATAGTTTATGATAAGCGAAACAGCAAATAGTATTCTGCTTACAAGAAAAAAGGGCCGGTTTCCCAGCCCTCTTTTCAGGAGCGTTAAGACCGCTTAGCAGCCGCAGCCACAGCCCCTACCGCCAAAAGGCGTTGCATCGCCGCAACCGGAGTTTCCGCCGCAGATGCAGCTCAGGAGCAGCAGCCAGATGATCAGATCGCAGCAGCCGTTGCCATTTCCGAAACCGCCGAACCCGTTTCCGCAGCCGTTTCCACCGCAGCAGCAGCACAACAGAAGAATGTACAGTAAGCAATTGTCATTTCCACCAAAGCAACCCATAAAATGTTCCTCCTTGAGAAAGATACTTTTGAACCGGCTTGATTGTCAGTTCGCTTTATACTACGATGGCCACGGGCAAAAGGTGCAAAGAAAGTTTCTCCCTTTGCTTTTTTTCTTTTTTTTGATATGATAAGCAGTAGAATATTTTTCGGAGTCTATCCGTTTATTTTGGAGGAATTGCACTATGTCGACGGTTACAATGGAAAAGCTGGTTGCGCTATGCAAAAGTCGGGGCTTTGTCTATCCTGGTTCCGAGATCTACGGCGGCCTTGCCAACTCTTGGGATTACGGTCCGCTGGGCGTAGAAATGAAGAACAACGTAAAGCAGGCTTGGTGGAAAAAGTTCGTGCGCCAAAGCCCGTATAACGTGGGGCTGGATAGCGCCATTCTCATGAATCCTCAGGTGTGGGTAGCCTCTGGCCATGTGGGTGGATTTTCCGACCCGTTAATGGATTGCCTCTCCTGTAAGGCGCGTTTCCGTGCCGATCAGATGATCGAGGAATATGCCGCGAAAAACAACTTGGACGTTAAGGTGGATGGTATGACGGCCGAGGAGCTGGAAGCCTTTATAAAAGAGCACCAAATTCCCTGTCCGGAATGCGGCGGCCATTCGTTTACCGGCATCCGCAAGTTTAATCTGATGTTCAAAACCTTCCAAGGGGTAACGGAGGACAGCACCTCTGAAATCTATCTTCGCCCGGAAACGGCACAGGGGATCTTTATCAATTTCAAAAATGTGCTGCGCACTACGCGCAAAAAGCTTCCCTTTGGCATTGGGCAGATTGGCAAGTCCTTCCGCAATGAAATCACGCCCGGCAACTTTATTTTCCGCATTCGTGAATTTGAACAGATGGAGCTTGAATTCTTCTGTATGCCTGGCGAAGATCTGGAGTGGTTCTCCTATTGGAAAGAATTCTGTACGAATTTCTTATATTCTATCGGCCTAAAAAAGGAAAGCATTTCTTTGCGCGATCATGACAAAGCCGAGCTATCCCATTATAGCAACGCTACAACGGATATTGAATTCCGTTATCCGTTTGGCGTCAAGGAGCTTTGGGGCATTGCGGACCGCACGGATTTTGACTTAAAGGCCCACGCTAAGGAATCCGGCGAAGCGCTGGAGTATATGGACCCCACTACCGGTCAAAAGGTTGTTCCCTACTGCATTGAGCCCAGCGTCGGGGTGGATCGCTTAACACTGGCCCTTTTGTGCGATGCATATGATGAAGAAACGCTAGAAGGTGGGGATACCCGTGTTGTTCTTCGTTTCCATCCGGTGATTGCGCCTGTCAAAGCTGCCATCCTGCCTCTGCAAAAAAAGCTGGCGCCAGCAGCCGAGGCTTTATATGCAAAACTGTCTGCACATTACAATGTGGAATACGATTTGTCCGGCAGCATTGGAAAACGGTATCGCAGGCAGGATGAGATCGGAACGCCACATTGCATCACGGTAGACTTCGACACGCTGGAAAACGGTACGGTAACCGTACGTGATCGCGATACCATGGAACAGATTCGCATACATCAGGATGAATTGCCGGCCTTCCTGGCAGAAAAGCTTGAGTTTTGATTGAAGGAGGAAGCGAATTGCAAGGAAACGAACTGGGTATCGGCTTTATCATCATCACCGTGATGTATCTTATCTATGGGGTCTTTAGCCTATGGTACGCATATTATATCGGCGTAAAAAAGGTATTCCTCATGCTAGGAGAAATGACCCCAGAGTTGGATGCCCGCATTAAAAACAGAAGCAAGTTTGCCAAAGAGTTTGCCTGGCCTTATGTGGCAACAGGAATCTGTTCACTGGCTTTGTGCGTTGCAGCTTTGATTACCTACGATATTCTCTATTTAATCATCGGTGTATGCGTCACCATTGTGTTAGCGTTGTATTCTGCGCACAGCATTCGCAAGATGAATGAAAAGATCCGCCGCGGCGTGTACAGATGATATCTTCTCTGTAAACATAAAACCGGAATCCTAGCCAGGGTTCCGGTTTTCTTTTATTGCAGCTGTTTTATAATCTGTTGATAACGGCCTTTTGGCAATTTACACGTTATCTCTGTGCCTTCTTCTAAATAGGATTCTTTTAAGATCGTTCCAAACACACGCACCTGCGCGGCTACGTCTCCCCTATGATAGGGGATCAATATGCTGCCCTTCCACCAGGATTCTGAAAGCCGCTCCTGAATGCATGCAAACAATTGCTCCAATCCCTGTCCGGTTTTTGCGCTGATCGCCACAGCATCCCTTGGCGCTGCAAAACCAGCCACATCCGCTTTGTTGTATACAAGAATACGTGGAATGGTATGGGCATGTAGCTGATGTAGCACTTCGTCTACCACCTCCATCTGCCGTTCCTTCTCCTTATGTGAAGCGTCTACAACATGCAAGAGAATATCCGCATGCACAGCTTCCTCCAAAGTGGACCGAAATGCATCCACCAGCTCATGCGGCAGCTTTTGCACAAATCCAACCGTATCCGTTAAAAGCACCTCTTGGCCATTGAGCTCTGCCCTTCGCGTCAGAGGATCCAGCGTAGCGAACAGCTTATTCTCTGCCAATGCATCTGCACCTGACAGCGTATTGAGCAGCGTGCTTTTCCCTGCATTGGTATAGCCAACCAAAGCTATGGTAGGAATGCCGCCCGTCATACGTTTTCCCCGCTGTGTCTGCCTTTGCTGGGCCAAAAGGCGTATTTCCTCTTTCAGTTCGAAGATACGTCTGCGAATGCGGCGCTTATCCGTTTCCAGCTTTGCTTCGCCTCCCCCCATGCGTGTGCCCCGGCCGCCGCCCTGCCGGCTGAGCGATTGCCCCTGTCCTGTCAGCCTTGGCAGCTCATATTGCAGGCGGGCCAGCTCCACCTGAAGCTTTCCTTCCCTACTCTTTGCACGCATGGAAAAGATCTCCAATATCAGGGCTGTGCGATCCAGTATTTTCGCCCCTGTCTCATATTCAAGGTTTCGGATCTGCAACGGGGAAAGCTCTTCATCAAAAATAAAGACCTCTGCTCCTTTTTCCCCTTTCATCGATACCAATTCCGCTACCTTTCCACGGCCCACATAAGTAGCGCTGTCCGGATGTGCTTTGTTCTGCACCTCGGTACCGATCACCTGATACCCAGCCGTTTTTGCCAGCTCAGAGAGCTCCTCCATACCTTCCTCTGCCATGCCAACCAGCACCGCTTTGGGCGGTCCCTGGTTCGGTGCATAGGCTTCAAATCTGCCTACCGCTCTATCCGCTTGCACGATTTCCTCCATCCATCGCGGCAATGCAATCGCCTGGGGAGGAATGGGGCCTATCATGCGTACAGGGGGCTGCTGTCCTGTTAAAAAGGCGGCAAATAGCTGATATGGCTTCCCCTCTTTGACGCCAACGGCCGCCATACTATCCAACCTAAGCTGCTGAAGCGTATTCATATCAACTTCAGAAAGCATGCCTGATGCATTGGGATGCGTATGGATGCAACGTATGCCGCAAAGTCTGGTAACGCTGCGCATGGTACGAAGCTCCGGGATCTCTGCTCTGTTGTAATGGCCGATGGATACGTCCCGCACAGCGCCATCCCGCGCAATCAAAACAGAAATCTCTCGGTTTGTCTTTGCCGTAAGCTGTGCCATTGTCTCCAACAGCGTCAAAGAAGCAAATTCGCTTTTATCCATCGTAAAGCTATAAAGCGTCTCTATCTGGGAGATCGTAGCCTTATTGAGTCCTGCTGTGTTGCCATGAATCGTTTGCTGCAAAAAAATCCTCCTTGTCCCTTCAAAAAAAAAGCCCCTTGCATGTACAAAGGGGCTTTTCACACTATCGATCATTGGCCGTTGATGACCGTTCCCGTTCCCGGCGTACTGGCTGGCGGCGTCGTTGCCGTCATCCCATCTGCTGTTGGCGTAGGCGTTGCAACGGGCGCAGGCGCCAAGGTCGGAATGGGCAACGGTGTCTGCGAAGGCTCCGCCGCTTTATTGGAATCCCCTAAAATGGACTGATATAAAAAGTAAGCACAAGCTAAAATTGCGATGACCAAAATGATTCCTATCGCTATTTTCAGACCCTTGCTCATACCAATCACATTCCCTTTCTATTGCGGACAAACTCCGCCAAATTCACACATCCATGATAGTATACCGTATAATATATAAATTTTCAAACATTTCTCAAAAAGAAAAAGGCGTTTTTACGCCTTTTATGGTTGATTCGTTGTGGTTGTGTCGTCTGGAGCCGTCGCTTGCGGCTGTTGGGGGGACAATGTTGTTTGGTTCTGTCCTCCTGTGGGCTCCACAGCCGGGGCCGTTGCACTTGTCTGCGGGGCAGATTCCATCGGGCTATTCTCCACCGTCCCACAGGCCGACAGCGATACCAGCATTGCCAAGCTTACCAAGCAAGCAAAAACTTTTCGTTTCATTCTATCCCTCTTTTCCTTGGTTTTAACACTAGCTTGGCTTGAAATGGAAGAATTTATGCAAAAGAGCAAGGCAAAATGTGCCTTGCTCTTTTTATTACGCGTTTTTTCCGCAGCATTTTTTATATTTTTTCCCGCTACCACAGGGACATGGTGCATTTCTGTCAATCTTATGGCTGACGGCCTGCTTGCTCAAATGATACTGCTTTGTGATCTCTTGACGCTTTTCCTTTGAGAAAACATTGTTCCATTCGTCCAGATTATACAACCACGGCGCTTTTGCTTCCAGCATGTTGGCATACAGCTTTTCAAAATCCACATCCAGAACGATCTTGGTATCCTCTTTTAAGTCCTCCAGCTTGTACGGATTGTTAAGACTATCATTGATGCCATCCATAAACCCGGCAAAGATCATCGGTTTGAACTCATACTTTTCCGTAAGCTCTTGGAACGTGCCCTCTATCTTTTCCGGATACTGAGCCAGCAACTTCTGATACAGCTTTTCTTCCTGCTCATAATAATCGTGCTGAAAGCCCTCCGCTTGGTCATCCGTTAAATTTTCAAGATAATTTCTCCAATCACTATATAAAGACATATTTTTTCCTCCTCTTACATAGCGTCAAATGTCGCTCGAATCGCTTTGATAAAAGATAGAGAATCCAGCGTTTGTGCATGTTTCAGCGATGTCATTGCCGCCAAATCTCCCGTCATTTTTCCGCTTGCTATGGTATCCAGACAGGCCTTTTCCATTTTATCTGCAAAGGCTGGGAGCGCATCGATCCCATCCAGCTCTCCACGTGTCCTCAATGCGCCCGTCCACGCATAGATCGTTGCCATCGGGTTGGTGCTGGTTGTTTCTCCCTTTAAGTGCCTATAATAATGCCTAGTCACTGTGCCATGCGCGGCTTCATATTCGTATAAACCGTCCGGAGAAACCAATACGCTTGTCATCATCGCCAAAGAGCCAAAGGCCGTAGCGACCATATCGCTCATCACATCGCCATCATAGTTTTTGCAGGCCCAGATAAATCCACCCTTGCTGCGCATCACCCGCGCCACAGCATCATCGATCAGCGTATACTCATAGGCAATGCCGGCCTGCTCAAATTTCTCCTTATATTCGCTGTCAAAAACCTCTTGGAATATCTTTTTAAATTGGCCGTCATACACTTTGGAAATGGTATCTTTTGTGCCAAACCAAAGATCCTGCTTTGTTTGCAGCGCATAGTTAAAGCAGGCATGGGCAAACGATTGAATGCTATGATCGGTATTGTGCATGCCCTGTACCACGCCAGGCCCCTCAAAGGTATGGACCACGGCCTGTCCGCCATCCTCCCCTTCATACACCAACTTGACCGTCCCCGGATGATCAACACGCATCTCTACCGCCTTATAAACATCTCCATAGGCATGGCGCGCTAGTGTAATGGGCTTTTCCCAGCATTTCACAATGGGGTCAATGCCTTCTACCACAATGGGAGCACGGAAAACCGTACCATCCAGCAAAGCACGGATGGTAGCATTTGGGCTTTTATACAAGCGTTTTAAGTCATACTCCTCTTTGCGCTGGGCATTGGGGGTAATCGTAGCACACTTCACGCCTACACCATACTTTTTAATGGCATTGGCGGCATCTACCGTTACCTGATCATCCGTCTCATCACGATTTGGCAGCCCTAGGTCATATGCTTCAGTCTTTAGATCGATATAAGGCAAAATCAGCTCATCCTTGATCATTTTCCAAAGGATGCGAGTCATTTCATCGCCATTCATCTCGACCAAAGGGGTCTTCATTTGGATTTTCTCCAACCATCTCACTCCTTAGTGAACAATAATATCATTCGTCCTTATATCGGCCTACCACATAAGGCGGCACCGTATAATAACGATGGCGCACCTCTCTGCGCCGGCGCTGCTGCCCTGTATGCGCACCGAGCTTGTTTCTGCCGTTTTTATCCTTATGTTTGATCCGTTTGCTCTTGGGTTTTCTTTCTATCCCGCTCTCTTTTTCCTGCTCACGCTCAAGATACCATTTCCCTGCCATCAAGATGCCAAAGGAAAAGTAGCCGTAGTAGGCAAGCCATAGCACAATGGTAACCACATATCCCAATACGGATACAAGGCCCGCATATGGCAGGAAAAAATTGCTCACGAAAGAAAGAATGATCAACCCGATCAGCCAATAGCCTAAACGTCTCATAAGCTCCGCCTTTCCGCTTTGGTTATTTCGTGCCTTTGCTTCCTTTTATGCCCTTCGCACCGCCGCTTCTCACCTTTTGGAGAATCGCCGAATCGTAAGCATAGCTGTTTTTCTTTTTTTCATCAGCTGCACATTTTGCGATCCTTACCAACTCATCGATCAGCGCTACATACGAAAGCCCACAGGGCTCCCAAAGATAAAACGCCATAGACCCCGGGATGGTGTTGATTTCGTTTACATACAGCTCACCTGTCTGATTATCCACCAAAAAGTCGATCCGCACAACCCCTTTGCAGTCCATTTCCGTAAAAATCTGTTTGGCAAGGGTCTGGATCCTATCCGTCATAGCCTCTCCGATGGGCGCAGGAATCTGTCTCGTGGCTGCATTTTTTCCCTTACCGCCGCGCAGGTATTTGTCCTCAAAGGTCAAAAAATCCTTCCAGCCCAGCGGTTTTTCACATAGGCTGGCACGGCAGTCGTCTGCTATACCCAGAACGGAACAGTTGATTTCCATAGCATCTGCAACGCCCTTTTCTACCACAACTTTTCTATCGTAGGCAAAAGCAATATCCATCGCGTCCTTTAGTGCATCCCTATTTTCTACCCGGGAAATGCCGATGGACGATCCCAAGTTGGCAGGCTTCACATACAATGGATACCCAAGCGCTTCCATCTTTGCCAGCCATTGCTCACCGGCCATCTGGTAGGCATGGCGCGTTACATCGATAGACGGCATCATCGGAAATCCGCAACCCGCGAATACCTTTTTCATCAATGCCTTATCCATGCCTGCTGCCGATCCACCTACCGAGGGGCTTGTATAGGGAATATCCGCCAACTCCAGTAAGCCTTGCAAAGTGCCGTCTTCTCCATGTAAGCCATGCATACACAGCAGCGCCACATCTACAGCCAAGGCGCCTGTATCTGCCAAAAGCCCCTCTCCTGGCACCGTAGACAGGCGAACTTGCGTTACTTCCGCCTCATGCATTTCAAATTCCTGAAAGATGGATACATCCAACAGCCTTTCCCCTGTATACCAGGCGCCATTGCGCGCCAAGTACACGGGGATTACCTCATATTTTTCCCGGTTTACATGTTCAATGGCTTGTAGCCCTGTGACGATAGACACATCATGTTCTACGCTCCTGCCGCCAAAAAATACCGCCAGCTTTGTCTTCATGCCCGTATCTCCTCTCAATGCTCATAGTGGTCTGGCAGGTCGTTTTCAAATAAAACGACATCGCCCGGCCGAATCAATGCGCCTAAAATCTCCGTTGCTTGGTCTAAATTTTCACCCACAAATATATTTTCCTCTGGAAACCCCGCCTTTAGTAGACCCCGCTTGATAGGAATCGCTCTGGTCTGTCCTACCAGTATGACAAATTGGCACACAGCCGCCATTCTTTCCCCAAAGGCTTGGTTCTCTTCCTCTTCTTTTTCTCCCAATTCTACCATGCCGGGCGTTACACAGATCTTTCTAAACTGCGTATACATGGAGAGCACCTCCATTGCCGCCTTGGTTCCATTGGGGTTGCTATTAAAGGCATCGTCTATGACAAGCGTTCCGTTGTTCGGGTTGATAAGCTGCAATCTATGCTCCACCGGCTCTGCCTTTTGGATCCCAGCCGCAATTTGCGCCAGCGTCAATCCCAATTCATACGCCGTCGCCGCACAACCTAGCACATTCATAATGTTATGTTTTCCCAACAGCTGCGTGGTACAGTGTACGCTATCCGTCCCTCGAATCTGCAAATCGAATTCGCTGCCGAAAGGCCCTACATCCAGGTTTACAGCACGAACATCGCAATCCTCCGTCAACCCAAACAAGCACTTGGGACCAGTATGCTGACGGTACAGCTCTTCGCACAAAGCGCCATCCGCCGGAAAAAACGCTTTCCCATCTGCCGGCAGGCTCTGCATCAGTTCGTATTTTGTTTTCTGGATATTTTCAATGCTTCCAAAAGTTTCCAAATGTTGGTTGCCGATGCTGGTCAAAATCCCGTACTTTGGCTTTGCAATATCGCACAGCTCTTTGATCTCTCCACAACGCCTGGCGCCCATTTCGCATACAAACACCTCATGCTTATCGTTGAGCATCTCACGAATCACGCGCGTAACGCCCATCGGCGTATTATAGCTGCTGGGCGGTACCAGCACATCATATTTTTCCTGCAAGATCGTTCCTAGTACGAATTTTGTGCTGGTCTTCCCATAGCTTCCCGTAATGCCGACGCGGATCAGGTCATCTCTGCTGTTTATGATTCGAACGGCATCCTCTACAAAACGTCGGTTGATCTTCTGTTCCGGCCGTTGCCTCAACGTAGCCGCCAACGCAACCCACTGCGGCAACATGCACACTGGAAGCGCTGAGAGAATTGCTGCAATAAAGCATCCAAGAGCAGCCACCATTACGCTGCCATCTAACGTTAGCGCTATGACGGCCCAGCCAAGCAAAACGCAGATTAGGGAAACCGCTGCCAATACCATTTTCGTACAGCGTTCCAGGCGTTTCATACGGTCTGTCCGCACATATTCCTTTTTTTGTTTCTGCTGTTTTTTCCGCTTTCCCGTTTCTAGGCAGATCGCAACGAACAAGCACAGGGCCAGAGCCCCCACGATTAAGTTGTACAAAGCCGCCTGCAAGACCGCTTGCAGTACAAAGCCGCCCAAGCTCAGTGCCGCATATACTAGCGCGCACCCCCAAGCCGGCCATACATCCATCCTAGCATTGCGTTTTACAGACCGGCCATATCCATCCAACTGATAGGATTCCAGCTGAAGCAGATGCAGAAAACGCTGCATATTGGCCTCGCTTGCCAAATACATCATAAGCGCGATAAACAAAGCGCCCAGCAGCGTCCACACCCATCCAAAAGCCACTAAGTTCGCGGTAAGGCTCATGTATTCTCCTCACTTGTCAAAAAATAAATTACCACAGCCAAAAACTGCTCTAGATGCTCCAGATAGGCAAAATGTGTGCCCCCCTCGAGCTTTACAAGCCCCGCATCCGGGATCTTTTTTTCCATCATTTCGCCCATCCATAGGGGCGTTTCCGTATCCTCTGTGCCCCATATCAACAGCGTTGGCACCTTGATCTTTTCCAAGCATGGCGTTAGATCCTCATTGACAATGTTGGAAAAAGTACGGCGCATATGCTCTGGCAACGCTTTATATTCGGGACTACCGGCATTCTCAACGCGTTTTTTTACATCTACTCCAAAAAGCCTATACAACCCAACGCCCAATTTGTGCTTTGCCATGCGCTTTGCCAGCTTGTATGAATATGTGCGCCGATAATAGGCAAACGTCCGTTTGGGCCGTATACCGGCGCCACCGGTGAATATAATTTTTGAAAACAGATGCGGCTCCTTGCTTGCCAATTTCAGCGTTACACGGCATCCAAATGAATGAGCCACAACATAACAGCCTTCCAGGCCCATCTCCTTGATGAATGCGCGCACAACATCCGCATAATCCTGTACCTTCCAAGGTCTTTGCGGCATACTGGATTGCCCATGCCCTGGAAAATCGATGGCATATACCGTAAACAGGTTAGCCAGCCGAAGCGATACCGGCGCAAAGCTATCCGCACAGCCGCCCCAGCCATGCAGCATTAAAACCGGCGGCCCCTGCCCCATGACTTTATAATATAACTCTGTATCTCCCACAGAAAAGACCATTGTGTTCCTGCTTTCAAACTATAATGCAATATTATAACATATGTCAGTGCGCTTGTGGGTATGGCAATGAAGAAAGCCAAAGGATCAGCGCATCCTCTCCATTGTCTGAATAATAATGCCTACGCCGCCCTTGTTCCTCCATACCAAAGGACCGATACAGAGCCAAAGCAGCCTCGTTGCTGGGGCGCACCTCCAAGGTGAGGCTTTCTACCCCCTCCAGTGCCGCTTTTTGCAATACATAGCCAAACAGTCTTTTGCCTACGCCGCGCCTGCGCCAGGCCGGGGCTACCGCTACGTTTGTTACATGCGCCTGCTCCAAAATCTTCCAGTATCCCATGTAGGCAATCAGGGTTCCCTCATCATCAAACACGCCATGATAGCGCGCCAAATCGTTGTTCACAATATCCTGATACAACGACGCCTGGCTCCACGGCACAGAAAAACAAGCCTGTTCCAATAAAGAAACCTGCGGCACGTCTGCTTTTTCAAGCCTTCTTAGCTTCATTTTGCTTCTCCCTGGCCAGGCGTTCCCGTTCGGCCTGCGATATGCGCAGGTAGTTTGGATTTAAGGCAAAGGCGTCCTTCCAATGCTCCTTGGGCGTATCGGCGGCAATCAGCGCCGCTGTGCCGGCCTGTTGGATGCGTTCCGGCTCTGGCAGAAGGATCGCACGTTCTCCCAGCGCGTCTTTGATCTCCTTTTCGTAAATGCGCACCGCATCCCCAGCAAAACAGGCAGATTCTCCAGCTTCCTGGATGATATGCAAAAAATCTTGCAAAGGCATAGCATTTTCGGCAACTATGGTTTTTTCTCCACATTGCGCCGCGCCATATACTTCCTTTCTCCTAGCATCCATCACAGCACAGTGCAGTGGCGCTCGGTCCGCTTGGCGCATCAGCACCTGTAGCGTACTGACACCAAGCAAAGGCAGCGACAAAGCTTGCGCCATCGCCTTTGCCATGGAGACACCGATGCGAATTCCCGTAAAGCTTCCCGGGCCGTTTGTTACAGCAATGCCCGTCAGCATATTGGGCAATAGGCCCGCTTCCTGCATTGCCTGTTCGATCAGCGCTTGTATCTTCTGGCTGTGCGTATGCCCATCTTCCAAATAGGCTTGATGAACCTGGCCATTACAGTAAACAGCAGCGCTTGCTGCCGGCCCTGTGGTATCAATCGCTAAAATTCGCATGCAAATGCCTCCTGAAGCTGTTGTTCCAATTCTTCCTTTGCCAAGATGAAAAAAGTTCGCTGCTCCAGCCCAGTCTGTTCGATGGAAATGGTGACGTCCGGGCATTCCCATCCTTCCAGCACATCCGGCCATTCCACTAGGCAGATGCCGGGTCGCTGAAAATATTCTTCCAACCCTAGCTCCTCTGCCGGCTGATCCAATAAGCGGTACAAATCCATATGGACAAGATCCCCTCTTTGCCCTTGATATTCATTGACAAGTGTAAAAGTAGGGGATGATACATTGCGTTCCACGCCAAGCCCCTGGGCTACGCCTCTGGCAAATGCTGTTTTGCCAGCGCCCAAGGTTCCCTTAAGGAATACCAAACAGCGGCTGGGCGCCGTTTTGGCAAAGCAGCGCCCGATGCGTTCAGTCTTATGCTCATTTTCAGATACAATCGCAATCATGGCTTTTTCTCAATGCGAGGCGGGCGGGGCAAAGCCCTCTCCCAGCACCTCACGCGCATCCACCACCAGGACAAAGGCATCTTCGTCGATGGTACGCACAATCGTCTTTAGCTTGATAACCTCATTCGAGCTTTGCAGCACTATCAACAGCACATCCTTCGGCTTCCCGCTATACATCCCTTTTGCCGTAAGATTGGTAACGCCACGCTCCATATCATACAAAACCTTATTCGCAATCTCTTGTCCATGGTCCGTAATGATATAGATGGACTTTGCGCCCGATAATCCTTCCAAAACAAGATCCAGCATTTTACTGGAGACATACAAAGCGATAAAGGCAAATAGGGAAATCTCGATGCCAAATACCACAGCGCTGAAAATAACGACCAAGCAGTCGACTGCAAAGATCATCCAAGCAAGATTCACCTGCGGCAGCGCAGAATGAAGCAGCTGCCCCAGCAGGGCCGTACCCCCCGTATTACCACCTGCCTTGATGATCAGTCCCAGGCCTACTCCCTGCACGATACCGCCAAAAATACTGGCCAGCATAATATCGTTTGTAATCACCGGTACCGGCACATAGTCCGTAAAGATGCTGGAAACCGCTACCGCGTACACCGAATATAGCAAAAAGCTTGTCCCATATTTTTTCCATGCAATCAGAAAAAGAGGAAGATCCATCAGAAAGATTACTGTACCTGCCGGCCAATGAAACAAATAATAAAATACTGTTCCTAAGCCGCTGAACCCTCCTGGCGCAATTTTGTTCGGAATAAAGAACATTGTCATAGCAAACCCCATCAAAGCGCCGCCAACAGCGATAATAATAAGATTTTTGATTACCTGCTTCATTCCTATCGATCCACTCCCCTCTATAAATTTAGTGACGCAAAAATAGGAGGGCTTGTATGCCCTCCCGTTTATTATATCATGCTAAATGCTTTCCGTAAAACCCAAGCTTACCGTAAGCGCCGTATCCAGTTCCTGTATTTTTTCCTGCGCCAAGCACCCGATTTTTTCAATCAGCCTGGATTTATCCAATGTTCGAATTTGTTCCAAAAGGATAATGGAAGGCTTTTTCAGCCCACTCTCCTCAGGCATTATGCGGATATGGGTGGGCAGGTTTGGTTTGGTTTTGCTGGAAGTGATCGCAGCCACGATCACCGTAGGCGAAAACCTGTTGCCCTTGTTGTTCTGCACAATGACAACGGGTCTTATGCCCCCCTGTTCGCTGCCAACCACAGGAGAGAGCCTTGCCAGATAGATTTCACCTCTTTGAATCATCTCGTTCACCTGCGTTTACTCTTTTGTAGATACATTACATAGTACGCAGGTTCGATGGTTCCGGTGCTTGTCTGCTATGAAAAAAGGGTACTGTAAATCCCTTCAGCTCTATTTTTCCAATTCCATAAATACACGCGGCAGCATCTCTATGGTATCCGTCGGAAGCATCGAGACGTCACCATAAGCCTCCTGTGCCAATTCGCCTGCCCTTCCGCAGATATAGGCCGCCATGCACGCAGAATCAAACGCGCTGTATCCCTGCGCCAACAAACTGCCCATGCATCCAGCCAGCACATCCCCGCTGCCCCCTTTTGCCATACCGGCGCAGCCACGCGTCACCACCGCCGTATATTTAGGGCCCGCTATGATGGTGCTCGCATTTTTGCACAACACCACCGCGCCCGTACTCATTGCGAGCGCCTCTGCGGCACGCATCGCATCCATCAGCACAACGCTGATATCTGTTTGCAGCAACCGAGCCAGCTCAGCAGGATGCGGCGTTAATATGGCTTCCCCATGCAGGTATGGCCATGCCTGTTTGCCGGCTCGCGCCAAAGCATTCAGAGCGTCTGCATCCACTACACAGGGTTTTTTTGTCTGTAAAGCCTGAAATACCACCGGCCAAACGCCCTTGCTTTTTCCCATGCCACAGCCAACTGCCAGCGCCGTTGCCCCCTCAAAATGTGTTTCCAGCTCTTTTCTACATGGCGCATACCCGCCATTTTCTTCCGGTAGCGTACGGACCAGCGCGCAAGGAAGATTGTTTCTATATCCCATGGCCGTTGCTTGCGGGCTTGCCATCCGTAAAAGCCCTACACCACTGCGCAGTGCAGCGCGTGCGCATAATTCACCCGCACCGTACATGCCGTCAGAACCCACCACAAGCGCCAGCTTTCCATACGTTCCCTTATGGGAAAATCTATCTCTTTTTAAATTTGGAAACGCTTCCGGCTGTACGACAAAGCGCAGCCTTGGCGCGCTATACTTTGTTTGAAACGGATGCAACAACACCACCCGCCCCGCATGCTTTGCCCCCGGGTAAAGCAGCACGCCGGGCTTATGCCCCATCAGTGAATAGGTGATGTCTGCACATACTGCCGGCCCTTTAACAGTGCCTGTGTCTGGGAATACCCCCGTTGGTATATCTATGCTTATGACCATCGCTTTGCTTTTTAAGGCATTGATCTTCTCTATCGCCTTGGCCAAAAGCCCCTGCACCGGTCGGTTACTGCCCGCTCCCAAAAGCGCATCCACCACAATGCCTTGCTCGACGGTCAGTTCTTCCGGAATCTGTGTTACGTCTTCTATCTCCCATGACTCTATACCAGACTGCACCACAGCTTCATATAAGCTGCGCATCATAGAGTTGACGGCATGCTCATGAAAAAAAAGCATGCTAACCTTTCTGGTTCTCGCCAATAGCAGCGCGGCTGATAAACCGTCTGCGCCATTGTTGCCAGCCCCACAGAAAATACAAATCGGCCCTTGGGGCATTTGTTCTATCTGCTCGGCTATCGCCTCGCCCGCCTTTTCCACCAGAGATAGGATCTCTTTTCCTCCCTTTGTTTCTTGGCGGTCCATCTCTTTAATCTCATTCCCTGTATAGATCATCTCCATTTGATCGGCCCCCATTTCATCATCCATTCTTATTGATTGGCCGTCCATACAGCATTGGCAATCGCCCGTGCCGTTACCTCCGCTGCAAACGCAAAAATTATATCTGGATTTTCCTCTACCTTTCCGGTCGCCAACGAAAACGCAGTATCGCCATCGTGCATGGTATGAACCGGCCGAATTGCCATTCCATATCCGTCATGGGCCAACATTGCCAGCCTATGCGCCTGCGTCTTGGTCAATTTTGCGTCCGTAGCAATGACGCCAATGGTGGTATTCTGTCCATTCCACATCTTTTTCATCGCATTTGTTTGCTCATCCAGCGTATATCCGCAAATCAGTTCGCCTGTCCTATAATCATAGATATTCCCCAATGCATTGACTGCAAACGCAGCGGCGATGGTTGCTTTGCCAATCTTCATCGACGCCGTGCCAAATCCACTCTTTTTCGGCTGTAAGTTTGGCAGCATCTTTGCCACCGTAGCGCCCGTGCCGGCCCCATAGCAGCCCTGTGCAAGCGGTGTGCTGTCCGCTTTTGCCGCGGCTTTGTATCCCATTTCCGCCGTAGGCCGCTTTCCCGGCGCTGCATAGGCCAGATCAAACAGTACCGCGCCGCCCACAATGGGAACCTTTGCTACCCCTGTATCAAAACCAATCTGCCGCTCATCCAAATAACGCATTACGCCGTCTGCTACGGCCAATCCAAACGCACTGCCACCGCTTAAGCATACGCCATGTACCTGCTGCACCAGATTGATTGGCGCAAACGCATCCGTTTCCCTGGTGCCCGGCCCTCCGCCTCTCACATCCACCGAACCCACAGCACCTTCCTTGGCCAGGATCACGGTACATCCCGTTCTTGCCTTTTCATCCGTCATATGTGCCGCTGTAATGCCCTGTACTTCTGTGATATTTCCGCTATACATAGGTCTTTTCACTCCTTATGCTCACATCGCCTGCCATGATCCGAACCCGTCTGTTTTGTTCATTTTGCATGATCAGGCAGCCTTCTCTATCAAATCCAATACAGCGTCCATGCGTTTCGCGTCCGCCTGCCTGTATCGTGATCATCTGCTGGAACAATACGCTCATCTTTGTATACTCCACAATCACATCGTCAAAGCCGCCTTCTTCAAAGGTCTTTTTATACAAATCAAAAAAGTCGCTTAGGATAGAAAGCAGCAGCTGCGGCCTGGATGTATTGCGGTTGGATTCCGCTCGTACAGACGTTGCCTTGTCCGCCAGCTCTTTTGGGAACACCGTCTGATTCACATTCACCCCGATCCCTACGATCAGCCATTCTGCCCGGTCAAAATCCGCCGCCATCTCACACCGGATACCACAGATTTTCTTAGGCCCTATCAGCACGTCGTTGGGCCACTTTACCTGGGCATCCAGTCTGGTAAAGTTGCGGAGGGACTGCGCTACCGCTACCGCCGCAATAATCGGCACTTTTGATGCATCCTGCGGCCTAAAGGCCGGCCGCAGCAAGATGGTAAACATCAGATTGGCCCCCTTTTTGCTTGTCCAGCTCCGATCCAGTCTTCCTCTGCCTGCGGTTTGCTCCTCGGCAATATACACGGTCTTATCCTTATCTCCTTTTGCGGCAAAGCGTTTGGCCACCTCATTGGTGCTATCTACGCTTTCAAAATGCTTCAATACGACATCGGATTTCAACAGTCCGGAAAAATCAAAAGTTTTTACAATGGTTGGGTCTAATGAGTCTGGCAGAGAAACCAGCCTATATCCGCAGTTCGGCTTTGCATCGATGGCACAGCCCAGCTTTTTAAGCTGATCGATGTGCTTCCAGACCGCCGCACGAGAAATGCCGCACTCAGCAGCGATTTGCTCTCCCGATAGATAGCCGATCTGATTTTGCATCATCAGCGCCAGTATCCTGTCTCTCATTCCCATTCGATCCCACTCCTCTTTTGCATTGCTTTTGAAACCAGCTCATAGCCAAACCCTCTGGCCGCTAAAGCCCTCTGCGTTTTGGCAAGCCCTTGCCGATCTGTTCCGTTTTTCCGCATTAGTTTTTCGCACAGCACATCGCAGGCCTCCTGCTCCGCTTCGTCAGGATAGGCGGCTAGGCCCTCTTCAATCGTGTCCTTATCCACCCCCGCCTTATACAATGCGTGCTGTAAGGCGCGCTTCCCCATAGGCCGTATCGCTGTTTTACAACGTATCAGCTCTTTGGCAAAGGCTAGGTCATCGATATATCCATATCCCTTTAGTCGCTCTATCGTTTGCTCTATCTCATCTTCGCGATACTCTTTTTTTTGCAGGTAGCTCCGCATTTCGTATTCCGAGCGCATCCGAGTTCCCAAATACGTCAGCGCAGCATCCATGCAAAGCTTTTTCTTTTTTTGTTTTTTTACAGGCCGATCCATCGTAATCCTCATTTGTTCGTTTGTTTACATCATAACGCATCTTGACAAAAAAACCAAGATTTCATACCGCATAGAATCTATGCGTTTTGTTGATACTAACCAAAAATCATTGAGGAGGTTTTAAATATGCCGCAGAACAGCAACCAACAATCCGATGGCCAGCAAGTCATCGCCAAAGATCTGAACAATGTCATGGATCTGATGAACCACGAAGCCGTGTCCTATCAAAAGACCAAAGTTTACAGCCAGCAGGTGCGTAGCGACGACGCCAAGCAGCTTTTGGACCGCGTATGCCAGCACCATAAGCAGAACTTTACCTGCTTAGATGAATTTATCGCCAGCCAGAAATAAAGGAGGAGCCCCATGGAAAAAACAACGTTAGATGATAAAGCCATGCTCAACGACCTACTCATTACCTGCAAACAGCGAATGAGCGCTTATTCTACCCTGATTGCCGAAACAACCTGCCCCAACCTTCGCACCATGCTTCAAGATCTTTTTGTGGAAGCCGCAGAGGATCAATATGCCATCTTTGATTTTATGCATAAACAAGGATGGTATCCTGTCAAGCAGGCAAAGCAAGAGGATATCACACAGGCAAAAGAAAAGGCAGAACAGCTTAAAACAAGTCTGCAAAGCTAAAAAAGCGGCCGTACCCGGCCGCTTTTTTATTCGTTGTCATATTTCATCAGGATATCCAGCGGCACAGGGCCGCCTTTTTCCATCATCTTTCCGCTGCCTAGGCATATATCACAAGTATGCTGGCACGCAGGGCAGATACATTTGCTTTCAATGCCCTGCTCTTTTTGCCCCATCAGCGTTCCGCATATCGGACAATTACAAATCATCTTTCCCGCCTCCTATGTAAATAGTATATCACAATCCATCCACTTTGGCCGATTTGCCTGGCCACTCCATCGATGATATAATGATGACATTATACAGGAGGTATTCATGCGAAAGGTTCCCAAAATCCTTTTATGTATCGTAGCGGCCCTGATGATTGTAGTGGGTTTTCTTTTGTTTCGCAGTTGTAACCAAGACAGCCAGCCCTCTGCTAGTCCGTCTGTGCCTTCCGTTTCAAACGCCTCTGCTGCCGCAGCCCCTTCTGCTTCCCCTGAAAACGATACGCCCGAGGCTTCTCCCTGGGTGGATGAAATGCCTATGATGGTCGGCGGGCGCGGCACCACGGTAGGCGCCGTACAGGATCGTTTGCGGGCATTGGGTTACTTTCGTTATAAAGCTTCGGGATATTTTGTCAGCATGACACAGCAGTCCATCTTGTCTTTCCAAAAAAAGAACAGTTTGACGCAAGATGGGCTTATAGGGGAAGAAACGCTCCAGGCGCTGTATTCTGCCGGCGTACAGCGCAATGCCATCGTAGAGGTCAAAACGCCGGAAGAAAAGCCTTCTACCGTGCGGCCCCGGGAATATGGAGAAACCACCCCATGGTCGGAAATCAGCCCGATGATTGCTGCCAATCAGCAGTTTCTCATCATAGATTTTTCCAGCCAGCTGTATTTCAATGCCGTGCGTGTCGGCGGCACCAATCATCTTGAATTCGAGCCTGCCAATGCAGAAGAAGGACAAAAGCTGCTAAAAATCTTTGGCGGGCAAACCAGCTATGAAAAGCGGGCCTGCATTGTGCAGGTAGGCGATCGTTATTTTGCCGCTTCCTTCTGCGGGATGCCGCATGGAACAGCTACGGTTGCGGACAATACGCTGGGCGGCCAATTTTGTTTATACTTTACCGGCAGCACGGCGGAAGGCCTGCCCATTGAAGATGCCGAACATAACGCAAATATCGTAAAGGCGAGTACACCCGCCCAAGAATAAATAAATAAACAAAAAAAGAGCTGCAGATCAGCTCTTTTTTCTATTTACATCCACTTTTCCGCCGCCTTGGCAGCTTCAGCCATGACCTTTTCAATATCCAAAGTCTTGTATTCACCCGCTTGGTATAGCACTCGGCCATTGACCATATTCATCCAAACATCGCCCGCTTGCGCCGCATAGACAAGATTGTGCAGCGCATTGTGCATTGGCTGCATATGCGGCACCTTGGTATCCACCAGGATAATATCGGCCTTATAGCCCTCTGCCAATATGCCGCCGCCGGTATGCAGCGCCTCTGCCCCTGCCCGGGTTGCAATGTGCACAGCTTGCTTTGCCGTCATGCTTGCTGCATCTTGCGTAATCCCCTTTTGCAGCAGCACCATTCGCTGCATTTCTTCCATCATATTCAGGTTGTTGTTGCTGGCAGCCCCATCCGTGCCAAGCGCCAGCTTTACACCGTCTTTTAACATTTGGGCCACCGGCGCAATGCCGCTTGCCAGTTTTAGGTTGGAATCCGGGCAGTGCAGCGCTGTTACCCCGTATTCCTTCATAATTTCATGATCTGCTTGGCTGGTATACACGCAGTGCGCCGCATATACCTCATTTTCCAATACATCCAGAGATTCCAGCAGTGCTATCGGCGTCTTTCCATGGCGCTGAATACACTCATCATGCTCAGAAGCTGTTTCGGAGATGTGGATATGCAACGGTATTCCCAGCGCCTTGGCCTTTTGTCCGCAAGCCCTTAAGAAAGGCGCGCTGCATGTATATTCCGCATGCGGAGACACTGTAACCGAAATGCGCCCGTCCGCTGCGCCCTGATAGGCCATAAGATCATCATAGACGCTGAGCTTTTGCTCTATGGTGCTCTGATCCATCTCCTGGCAAACTGTGCAGCGCGTCAACACGCTTTTGATGCCCGTTTGCTCTACGGCAGAAATCTCCTGCTCGGTAAAAAAGTACATATCGTTATAGCAGGCCGTGCCGCCTCGAATCATTTCCGCGATGCCCAGCATGTTGCCCCAATAGGCTGCATTTTCATCCAGCTCATCTTCCATCGGGAAAATGCGTTCTGTCAACCACCTATGAAGCGGCAAATCATCCGCCGCGCCGCGAAATAGTACCATGGCATTGTGCGCATGTGCGTTAACAAAGCCCGGCATGGCAATGCGTGCGCCACCGTCAATGACCTCATCACACGCCTGTACTCTAGGAGCGTGGCTGGCCGGCCCTGCATACACGATGGTATCCCCTTTTATATGCAGTTCGGCATCCTTGATAACGTCCTCTTCTTCCCGCATGGGAAGCAGCCAAATGTTCTTTATGATCTTCATGCCTTCACTTTTTCCTTTAGAAATTCCATAAACGGTTCCTTCAGGTCATCACGCTGCAAGGCAAAGTCTACCGTTGCCTTCAAAAAGCCGATTTTAGAGCCAATGTCATAACGCTTCCCTTCAAAATCCAAGGCGTACATATCCTCTGTCTGCATCAACTCTTTCAGCGCATCCGTCAGCTGAATCTCCCCGCCTGCGCCCGGTTTTGTGCGGGCCAGTACCTCAAAGATCCCCGGCGTAATGATGTATCTTCCGAAAATCGCGGTTCTGGAAGGTGCCTTATCTAACGGCGGCTTTTCTACCAGACCGCACACCTTAGAGAGGCCGGGCATATCGCTTTTAAAATCCGGATCCGGCGCTACGATGCCGTAACTACTGACCAATTCTTCAGGCACTGTGGATACACCCAGCACCGATGCATGGTAGGTATCGTATACATCCATAAGCTGGCCGATGGCCGGCTGTTTGCACACCGCTACATCGTCGCCCAAGAGCACTGCAAACGGCTCGTCATTGATAAAAGAATGGGCGCAGTATACCGCGTGGCCCAGGCCGCGCGGCTCTTTCTGGCGGATATACTGAATATTTACCATATCGGAGATCTTCCGAAGGTTTTCCAAAACATCCAGCTTTCCTTTTTTTTCCAGCTCTCGTTCCAGTTCTGGTGAGTAGTCAAAATGATCCTCTATGGCGCGTTTGCTACGCCCTGTAATGATCAAAATATCCTCAATACCAGCCTCCACAGCTTCCTCGATGATATACTGGATCGACGGCTTATCCACAATTGGCAGCATCTCTTTCGGCTGCGCCTTGGTCGCTGGCAGAAACCGAGTGCCCAGCCCTGCCGCCGGAATGATCGCCTTACGAATTTTCATCTGCTTGCTCCTCTCATCCTGAGATTACAAAAGGGTGTTTCCACCCTTTTGTACATGCTTTCCGCTTTTCTATTCAACTTTATGAACGTCTGAAAACACGGCCGCGGCTGATATCCAGAGAAACGGAATCGCCGGTTTTCAACTGCTCCGTAATACCCAAAGCGCCAATGATGGCCGGTTTGCCCTGCTTGATGGCATATACGGCCGTATGGCTGCTAACATTGGAGTTTTCACATACAATGGCGCGCGCCATTTTCATATACGGCAAGTATCTGTCGTCCGTTTCTTTGACAACCAGAATATCGCGGGAGGACATTGACGCGCAATCCTCCAAGGTTTTTGCCACGCACACATGCCCGCGTACCGTTCCGTTGCCAATGCCGCGGCCACGCACCAACACATCGCCGACCATAGAAACCTTCAGCAGGTTGGTGGTACCCGATACACCCAGCGGTACGCCGGCAGAAATCACCACAACATCCCCATCATGCACCAAGCCGGTCAATTTTGCCGTCTCTACAGACTGCTTGAGCATTTCATCCGTTGAAGTGCTTTGCGGCGCCACAATCGGCGTTACGCCCCAAGTCAGCGATAGCTTATTGTACACCGATTCGGAAGGGGTCGTAGCAATGATCCTGCATTCCGGACGGAACTTGGCAATCATTTTCGCCGTATAACCGCTGGAGGTGGATGTCACGATGGCCTTGGCGTTTACATCCCTTGCACATTCGCAACAAGCATGGGATACAGCGTCCGTGATATTGTATTCTTCTTTTTCCATCGAAGAAGAAGGCAGAATGCGCGCATGGTTTTCCACATGCTGACAGATGGAAGCCATCGTGCTCAGCGCTTCTACGGGATACTTCCCGGCTGCCGTTTCCCCGGACAGCATCACAGCATCGCAGCCATCGTACACCGAAGAGGCCACGTCGTTAACCTCAGCCCTGGTGGGCCGCGGGTTGCGGATCATACTATCCAACATCTGCGTTGCGGTGATCACAGGGCGGCCGATGGATTTACACAGCTGGATAATCTCCTTTTGGAAAATCGGCACCTGCTGTAACGGTACCTCAACGCCCAAATCGCCACGCGCCACCATAACGGCATCCGATGCCTTTGCGATTTCCTCAATGTTCACAATGGCTTGGTGGCATTCGATCTTGCTGATGATCTGAATGCCTTCACCGCCATTTTCCTGTAATAGCTGGCGGATCTCCAGCACATCCTGTGCTTTGCGGATAAAAGAGGCAGCGATAAAATCGATCCCCTGCTGGATACCGAACAGAATATCATCAATATCCTTTTCCGTAATGGAGGGAAGCTTTACATCCACGCCGGGTACATTTACGCCCTTACGATTGCTAAGCTGTCCACCATTTTTTACTTTACAGACAATGTCCGTACCGTCCTTGACCTCCAGAACCTCCATTGCGACCAAACCGTCGTCAATCAAAATCACCGTACCGGGCTGCACATCCTGCGGCAATCCTTCGTAAGTGATAGAAACGATTTCCTTGGTGCCCTCTATATCCCGTGTTGTCAGCGTAAAGGTATCCCCCTCCGCCAGCTCCACAGGCGTTTGCTGGAAGGTTTTAATGCGGATCTCCGGTCCCTTTGTATCCAGCATGATGCCAATTGGCATATTCATTTCCTTTCGAAGCGTCTGGATATCCTGAATCCTCTTTGCATGCTCTGCATGATCCCCATGGGAAAAATTCAGACGAAATACGTTTGCGCCGCCCTTTACCAGTTTTTTCAATACAGCAGGCGATTCACTGGCCGGGCCAATGGTACAAATGATCTTTGTTTTTTTTCTCATGTATCTATTACACCTCTTTGGTTTTATATCGAATCCTGTCCATAATATACCATAAATTACATATTGTAAAAAGTTTCCTTTGCCTCTGTTTTAAATTTTTCCCAGATTTTACAAAGATTATTTCTTGCTATATGAAGAATTTTTCAGTATAGTATAGATAATAAGAACAATTCCTGATAGAAGAAGGTTTTACATTGTCTACTACGCATTATCGAAACTCAAAGCAGCGCAGCCGTGTTTTGGAGGCTGTGCAAAACAGCGGCACCCACCCTACGGCAGAATATATTTTTGATACGCTGCGCAAAGAATATCCCAATATCAGTTTGGGCACGGTATACCGCAATCTGGATATTTTGTGCAAACTCGGCAAGCTGGCCAAGGTCGGCCGTATGGACGGCCCGGAGGCGTTTGACCGCAATCCACAGCCACACTATCATCTATGCTGCACACGATGCGGCGCCGTGGTAGATCTGCCCGTTCCCTACATGGAGCATGTAGACCAAACCGCCCGCAATATGGGATGCAAGGTAACGGCGCATCGGCTGATTTTAGACGGCTTGTGTCCGCAATGCGCAAAGATGGATTTGGATTCTTAATTTTCCCACCTACACATTCCATAAAAAAGAGGAGCAATGCTCCTCTTTTTTTATTTGCCTTCTCCCATCGGAGGATCTCGGTAATATGCCACGCGTTTATCGATGTCCGTATAATCAATTTTTCCCGTTTCCATAAACGCCTTACAAACCTGCTCAGTCGGGATCCCAGCCCGTCCGCCGATTCTGGTACACTTGATGGCGGCTGCAGCGCTGGCATATTTACAAGCTTCCCGCACATTCATACCCTGAATCAGCCCCGCCAAAAAAGCCCCATGGAATACGTCCCCGGCACCCGTGGTATCCACAACCTCTACTCGAAAAGCGGGTAGCCGGAAAAACCCGGTTTCGTCCAGCCCTACCAAACCGTTTTCCCCCAACGTCACAACCACAACGGCCCCGGGCCGGCACATGGTGCGCATCTGCCTTAAGTTTTTCTCCCAATCCTGGCTTTTCCCAAAGAGATGGCGGTACACAAATTCGCTGGCAATGAGATAGTCGCACTCCGCCAGCATTTCCGGCATCCCCTCATCATAATAGCGGTCGGCATCGTATACCACCTTACCGCAGCCCTCATGGGTCACTTTTCCTACCTCGATGCTGTATGGCTTGGAATCTGCCAAAAAAACATAGGAAGCGGATTGAATAAACGCCGACTGTGCCCGTATTTCCTCTGGTGTGTAATTCGGCACGGTAGATCGCTTCACCATAATGTTGCGCGTGCTATCCGATAAAACGGAAAGGCACACGCAAAATTGTGAATCCGTATCCTCCTCATGGCGCAGATAAGAAATGTCAATGCCGTGCCGCTCAAATTCACGGCGAATCAGGCGGCCAAACATGCCGCCCGTGGTGCCTGCCATGCTGCATTCACAATCGCAGAGCAGCTTGGTTGCCACCAAACCGGTGGATACTTTGCCCCCGTATTGCCAAGAAGTCTGGTTGATGTCTATCGATTCGTTTGGCGCCAAACCATGGTCGATATTGATGAGCAAATCCATCACCGGAATGCCATATGCTATCACATCCATCTTTTGTATACCCCCTTATTATTCTTCGTGCAAGCCTTGCGCATCTACCAGCCCATAAACGAGCTTGGGAGGATCCACCGGTTTTTTAGAATAGGCAAACGCCGCCAAAAAGCGCCGCATGGCTTCCTGAAGCATGTTTTTTTCATTTACATGAAACTCAGCGAGCACATCCCCGGTGCGCACAAAGTCACCCACTCTTTTTTTCATCACAATGCCCACAGCAGGGTCGATCTTATCGCCCAGCTTTTCTCTGCCCGCCCCCAGCAGCTGCGCACAGGCACCAATGCTTTGGGTATCCATTTTGGCTATATATCCAGCCTGCTGAGACAATACAGGAATAATTCTTTCTGCGCTAGGCAGCCTCGATGTATCTTGGCATACGCGGGCATCTCCTCCCTGTGCCTGTATCATCGTTGCCAGTTTTTGCAATGCCCTGCCGGAAGCAATCGCATCCAGCACCATGCGTTCCGCTTCCCTTTCCCCCTCAGCCTTACCACCCAAGCGAATAAGCTGGGCAGATAAGCGTTTGCAGATCGCAAATAAATCGCTGTCCTGATGCTTCCCTTGCAAAATTTCAATGGCCTCCCGTACATCCAGCGCATTGCCGATACAGCTGCCCAGGGGCTGGTTCATATCCGTAATCAGCGCTGCCGTCTTTTTGCCCAAATGAACGCCGATCTCCACCATCGTTTTGGCCAGCGCCGCCGCATCCTCCGGCGTTTTCATAAATGCGCCGCTGCCCACTTTAACATCCAACACGATGATATCTGCCCCAGCAGCCAGTTTTTTGCTCATGATAGAGGAAGCGATTAAGGGCAGCGAATCCACCGTGCCCGTTACATCCCGCAGCGCGTACAACTTTTTATCCGCCGGCGCCAATGCCTCATTTTGCCCTACGACGGCCAAGCCATTTTCCTGGAGCAGTGCTAAAAACCGCTGAGGCGCTACATCTACACTAAAACCTGGGATCGCTTCCAGCTTATCCAGCGTACCCCCTGTATGCCCTAATCCACGTCCAGACATTTTCCCCATCGTAACTCCGCAGCTTGCTACAATGGGAACCACGGCCAACGTCGTTGTATCCGCAACCCCGCCGGTTGAATGCTTATCCGCTACCTGTGCCCCTACCGAAGATACATCCAGCACCGTTCCGCTATGTGTCATAGCATCCGTCAGCGCCGCTGTCTCTTCAGCAGTCATTCCGGCAAAGCAGATTGCCATCATCATCGCAGACATCTGGTAATCGGGCAGCGCCCCCTCGGTATACGCCTGTATCATCCAAGCAATCTCTGCTGCGCTAAGCGCCTGTCCTTGGCGTTTTTTCACAATTAGATCCACCATACGCATGGTTATATCCTCCTTTCTACTCATTGTAGGCAGCTGATTGCCGTTTTATTTATTGCTTTGAAATCATCCCGGGATTCCGAAGCAAGGGTTTGGCAATGACAACGGCTTTATTCATCAAATCTCTGGTCTGTCCATTTTGCAGCAACACCACCCTGCTGATGCCTCCGTGATCTGTCAGCGCATTGACCATCCCATACACCAGCTGTGTCTCCGCCGTATCTGATAAAGGGCCCACAGCTTCATAAAAATGATCGGACAGATTTAAGATCGCAGTATTATGGTCGTAATTGATGTCTAAAATATCTTCCTCTTGTACACCAGATGGGAAAACAGAGGCCAAGGCTTCTCCTTGTTCAGGGCCTTTCAACATTTCATAAAGAGGCGTAAGTGCATTGCTGGCTTTTTCCATCGGCACAGCCCTGCGCACAGCGGTAAGAAGCCCGTCTTCATTGGCATAGTAAGCCGTAATGTGTGCCCCCAAAAGATCCGACAACGATTCCTTGGTAAATTCCCCAGGATTCTGCGACATCCCCTCCATCCCCTGCAAAGGCGTGCCGTTGGCGCTTAGAATCACGCGTTTTAAGCCGCTGGCATTGTGCAGAAGCGTTTGGGCATAAGCAGCGTAGCATAGAGGAGAAGAAGTATGCGATTCCGGCACAAAGAGATCCACATAAAGCGTGTCCGCCTCGATACGGCCGCTGATCACCTTGATCTGATCATCAAAACAGGCCTTGGTTCCCTCCGGCTCATTGCCGGCAACCAAGAGTGAAAAAGCGCTGACCCAAAGCGACATCTGCTTGTCAGAAGATCGGGGCTTTGGTACCAGATATTCTCCTGCCTTGTCCGGATAATACGTCAAAAGATGAATTTTGTTTGTCTCTTTTTCCTCACTAGAGCGCACCAATCCGTTTTGAACGCCAACCGGCACATTGCCATCCACCGTCAGCAATACGTAATCGGTATTGAAAATTGGGTTTAGCGTACGGACTGCCACTGCACGGAACTGAGAAAGATCATCCTCCTCTTCTCCGTTGTTCTGCAGATCAATATAAGCTACGTTGTCGATGATCCATACATGGTTTAGGCTGTAATGCGCCGGGCAAGCGGGCAGCAAATTGCCTTGTGGGCCGCTCATAAGCTGCTCTATCACAGCTTCGCTCGGCCTTTTCCCGGAAGGCAGATCCACCTGCCGCACCTCTGAACTAAACGCGGAGGGCTCTTCCGTGGGAAAGTATAGCGTTACACGCATGGAGTTCTGCTCCGGCACGGTATAATGTGCAATATCCGGAAACACATCCTCCTGCTCTTTGCCCTTACAGCCTGCCAGCAGCGCACAGCAAATCAGCACAGCCAACAGCCGGGCTATTTTATGGGAACAGGATTGGTTCAATGCTTTCCACCTCTACTTTCCAGATACCAGTATCCCGCTTTACGGAGATAGCCTGATTATACAGTTTTTGGGACTGCCCATCCTTCATCGTCTGCGTTACATCTACATATACCACAGCGCTCTGCCCATCTTCAGCCATTGAAACATCTACAATCTGATAAGAATCCACGGCGCCCCTGGCCTGCTCTGCCTTGGCCTGCAGGGCTTCGGCGTTGGTTAGGTCAAAGCTCCCAGAAAGCAGCCGGGAAGCCCTCTGCTTATCGTTGCTCATGGCTCCATCCATCACAATCTCAACAGCGGTTTTGGGCGTTAACAATAAATCATTGTTTTTCCCCAACGGCTCTAAAACGGAGTTTTCTCCCGTACCCGTCAGTCCTACCTCTAACCGGGTAGGCCTTGTGCCTTTTCCCGTCTTGTCCTTATCCACCAAAATCTGCACCTGAATAAAAGGATCTAACTCCGCCAAGGAATTGACCACCGCATACAGCGCCAGACGGTTTTTCATCGCCGTTTGCTCTGCTGCAGATTCACTGACCGTACCATCCGACATAACCACCGGCGTGCTCGTTAAAAAGCGGTTGTTCATCGTTACGTTTAAGGTTTGCCCATCCAAGGATACAGACACCACCTCTGTGCCCTCCGGCAGTGCTGAGGCAAGGCCCATGTTTTGCGGCGGCCCTTGCAGCAGCGTACGCAGCACAGCCTCTTCCCTTGTTTCCCCGCTGGCAACATCTATGGTCTGGGAAACGCTGGCCAGCTGGTTCTCTCCCTCTACCACATAATAAAAGTTCGATGTAATTGTCTCGGAAATATTCTGCCCTGCCAGCGGATTGATCTGCGGCTGGTAAATTGAATGGGAAATTTCTTCTTTGATGACAGAGCATCCGGATATCATGGCCGTCGCCAGCGCCATGCTCATCAGGGCTGCCGCCCATTTTCTCTTTTTCATGCTTCCGGCCTCCCTTGAGGCATGGTAATGGTAAAGGTACTACCGCTTTTTTCCGTGCTCGTCAGCATGATCTCCCCGCCATGCAAACGCACGACCTGCTGCACAATCGCAAGGCCCAACCCCGTACCGCCTGTGTCTCTGGCCCTGGCGCGGTCCACGCGATAAAATCTTTCAAACACATGCGCCTGTTCTTCTTGCGGAATCCCAATGCCGGTATCCGAAACCGTAATGATGATAAACTGGCTTTGCTCCTCCACCTCTACGGTCACACTACCCTCCGGCGGCGTATACTTAATGCCATTTGAAATCAAGTTGATCAGCGCTGTGGACATTTTCAGCCTATCGCAGCGCATACTTACGCCATTCCAGATATGGTTAATTTTGATGTTTTTTTCCTGGGCCAGCGGCTGCAACGAATGGATGCATTCCGCGATGATCTCATCCAAGTTTTCCCAGGTCATACGCATTACCATGGCGGGGTTATCGGCCTGCGCCAAGGTCAAAAGATCCGTAAGCAAGGAATTCAGCCGATCTATCTCAGCGTTGATATCCGTCAAAAACTCCTTGTACATTTCTTCCGGCACATTTTCCTGATACAGCAAAGATTCCGCAAGAATCTTGATGGAGGATAGCGGCGTTTTCAGTTCGTGAGAGGCATTGGCGATAAAGTCTCTCCTTTGATTCTCTACATTGTCCAACCGCTCGCTCATTCGGTTGAATGTTTTGCCCATTTCCACAATCTCGCTGGCGCCCGTAATTTTTACCTTTCCGCTGAAATCGCCATGTGACATTTTCTGGATGGCGTTTGTCATCTGCGCTATGGGCTTTGAGATCCATCGGGCAATCAGGATCCCGATCATGATCATTGCCAACAGAATCAGGATGGATACCAGTGCAAAATCCTGCTGGGTTTGCGTTACCATATCCATAACGTCCTGGATGGATACGCTGACGAGCAATATCCCTACATTGCGGGATTGGTATACAATTGGCGTGGTATAGTACACCGCCCAAAATTTTCCGTTATCAAACAGAGAGCCTTTTTCTCCATCTACTTCATGAAATCCGTAGGACACTGTACGGCTGTTGTTGCGGATATCCTCGATTTCCTTATGCTGCAAAAGCCGCCCGTTGAGCATAGCGTACGAATCCATCAAGACGATGCCGTCAGTATCTAGCACCAGCACACGACCGCCGATCTGCTTGCTGGAAGACAGCATCTGCGTATACAGTTCTTCTGCATCGCCGTTGGCCGTAGCCGCTGCCAAATGTGTTGCAATGGACTCTACTTCCTGGCTTTGGCTATCAATGCGTGAGGTGGTCAAAAAGCTGCCGGTCAGCTGGCTGACAGCCAGATTGATGAAAATAAAAGCAATCAAAAACAATAAACCATACAGGACAACGATACGGCCCTGTATGGTTGAAAAAAGCTTGATGGGTTTTAATTTTTTACCGATCTGCAAAGTAATAGCCAACTCCCCATTTTGTCATGATAAAAGACGGGCGTGCCGGGTCCTCCTCGATCTTTTCGCGCAGACGCCGGATATGTACGTCTACGGTGCGCAAATCATACTTCCCGTCCGCCTTTTCATTTTTCCAAAGCGCTTGATGCAGCTGTTCTCTAGAAAACACCTTACTTGGCTCCTGCGCCAAAGTCATCAATAAATTAAATTCCTTCACCGTAAGATTGATTTCTATGCCGTCCCTAGCACAACTTCTCGCCGTGGGATCTATGATTAGATTTTTAAACTGAATTACGTTGGAGGCCGGCGTTTTTATCTGTGTCCGTCGAAGCACGCTTTTGATTCTGGCCTTAACCTCCAAAATATTGAAGGGTTTTACCATATAATCGTCCGCACCATATTCCAAGCCTAAAATGCGATCCATATCATCGCCCTTGGCCGTCAGCATAATAACCGGCGTATCGGTAAACTCCCGCATTTGACGTAGCACATCCGTACCGCTTACAACAGGCAGCATAACATCCAGCAAAATCAAATCATATTGTGTGCTTTGAATCATATCTAGCGCCGATTGGCCATCCAACGCCTCTTCTACGATATATCCGTCCTGCTCTAAAGAAAAGCGCAGGCCTTTTAAAATCAATGGTTCATCATCCACTGCCAGGATGCGAAAAGCCATGATCGTTCCTCCCAAATCCGATTTTTTGTAGCTTCTTTGCTGTGAGCAGTATACCATATTTTTCCCGCAAGCGCTATGGAATCACAACAAGCTGACCGTCAAATAATTCAGACAGCAGGGAGATCGGCAGCTGTGTTTTATCATAGCCATCCGGCAGGCCCCCTGCCTTTTCCACCAAATCCTTAACCCTAGCGCCTTCCCGGAGCGTATAAACACCGGGCTTGGAAATATTTCCTGTAATTTTTACCTGGATGGTTTTCCGATGGGCCTCCGTTGCAGAAGGCGTTGTGGTTTGCACTGCCGGCCCAAGGACGTCATCCGGCGATGGCGCAAAGCGATCCAGACAGTACCCCAACACGGCTAAGCCTGCAAACAAAAGGAGGAGGATCGTCCATTTTCTCAACTCTTCCCTTTTCTTTCCCCGACCAACAATGCTGTTTTCTCTTTTCATTTCTGCCGCCTTATTCCCGTAAAACTATTGTCACTTTTCCTCTTCTTTGTTATACTTTTTTTTATGAAAAAGCAAGTATTTTCTTCATATTTCTCTATATTTTTCGTATTCTTTCTGCTTTTTTCTGCGGTTTTGCCTACTGTAGCATCAGCACAAGCGGAAAGCGACCCCTCATCCTCCGGGCCGCCTACTACGACCTGCGCCAATTATGTGCTCATGGACGAAGCGACAGGTGAAGTGCTTGCAGAAAAAGAAAAGGATACGCGCAGCAATCCGGCCAGCCTTACCAAAATGATGACGGCTTTGCTTTTGTTGGAATCCGGCAAGGATTTGGAACAAACGATGGTTTGCCCCAGCACAGTCACCTCTTTTGACAGCGATTCTTCCTTGGTTGGCCTATATGATGGCGAGGAGCTTAGCTATAAGGATTTGCTATATGGGCTGATGCTGGTTTCCGGCAACGACGCCGCGGCCGCCATTGCATCTGATTTGGGCGGAGGGGATATCAGCGCGTTTGTCGAAAAGATGAACCAGCGCGCCCAAGAATTGGGCATGACCAATACGCACTTTGCCAACCCCCACGGGCTAACAAATGAAAATCACTATACTACCGCCTATGACTTGGCCCTTTTGGCGCGGGAATGCATGAAGAATGATACCTTTCGTACCGTTGTATCCACGCCCGAGTACACAATGGCCGCGACCAACCGCCATGATGCGCGTACGATCTATATCAGCAACCGTTTTATTTCCACCAAGGAATCCAACCAGCCCTATCACTATGACGCTGCTACCGGCATCAAGACGGGATCCACCAGCGCAGCGGGCGGATGTTTGGCCGCGTCTGCAAAGGTTGGGGATCGCGAGATCATCGCCATCGTGTTGGGAGACCATACCAGCGGCCAAAACCAGCGTTGGGTGGATGCGCGTGCTCTTCTGGATTACGGTTTTACCATCACTGTGCTCGATCTTACGCAGAAAATTAAAGACACACCGCTGCAAACAATCCTGCCCGGTGATAGCGAGCCATCTGTACTGACGCCCATTTTGCCGGACGGCGAAATTTATTACCAGGCTACCAGTGATTTGGCAAATGCCTTCAACGCAGAAGGCGCTCAGCTGACTGTTAGCTATGAATTGGATCCCGGCCTTACCGCCCCTGTGCCTGATGGGGCCACGGTAGGCCAGGCTGTGTATTCCCTAAACGGAACGGAGCTATATCGTACGCAAGTTACCAAAAAGCCTGTCGTGGTGACGGAAACGCCGGTAGAATCCGATGCATTTCGTCCCGTCATCATCATCTTGCTTTGCATCGGTATTTTCTTTCTGCTGGTCATTATTCTCCGCATCTTAACAAAGCCTAGGCGCAAGCGCCAAATGCGCAACAGCCGCAGGCTTTATGGCTCTGATTCTAAACGTGCCCGCCAAGCCGCCAGGCAAACCGGGCGCAAAAACCAGCGTAAACAGTTAAGGCCTCCCAGCGAGTATGAACGTTCTCGTTCCGCACGCAGGCCGCGCCGATAGTAAAAAGCCGCAACATATTTGCGGCTTTTTCTCTATCGTTACTAGGAGATTATCCATGAAATACGAATTCGATATTGCGCATTGTCAAGTATGTTTATACGTTCCTGAGGCCGAAGGAGCCCTCCCTGTAATTTGGCTTCCCTGCCAAAAATCCCAGGGAGAGAAGGTCTTTGCTTTGTTACAGCAAAAATATGTGCTGGCATGCGCAACCGGTATGAACTGGAATGATGATCTTTCTCCCTGGCCGGCGCCCCGGCTTTTCGCGTCCTCTCAAGATTTTGGCGGAAAGGCATCCTCCTTTCTTTCATTGCTCTGCCATCATATCTTACCTGCTGTGGAAGCCCAGCTATCCTTTTCCGTTGACTCTCGGGGCATTGCAGGCTATTCAATGGCAGGCCTATTTGCTCTATATGCCATATATCATACCGATCTTTTTTCTTCTGCCGCTTCCGTTTCCGGCTCCTTATGGTTTGACGGCTGGGTCGAATATGCGCTTTCCCATCCCTTTTCGGCGCCTTCTCCGTACCTATACCTTTCCCTTGGGCAAAAAGAGCACCGCGCACGCAACGCCAGAATGGCGCGGGTACAAACATGTACGCAGGCATTAGCAGATGCTTGGCAGACGCCGCTTATCCTGCATCCGGGCGGACATTTTCAAGATCCTGAACCGCGCCTGGCACAGGGAATCGACGCTCTGACACTGCATTTATCATCACAATAAAAAAGGAGCACAGCCGCTCCTTTTTAAGCACGAAACTGGACGGTATTGTTTCCGTCGTTCCAAAGACGCTCCAAATTGTAAAAATCGCGTTCCTCCTGATGAAAAATATGAACCAGTACATCGCCGTAATCCAAGACAACCCAACGGCCATCGTTGTACCCGTCGCTGCGCAGCGGCGACAGCGCCAGCTGCTCTTGGGCAGCTTCCTCCGCCGCTTGGGATAGCGCCCGCACCTGAATGGGATTGCTTCCGGAGGCTACCACAAAGCATTCCGCTACAATTGTCATCTCTGCCACATCTATAATCTGTATATCAGACGCCTTTTTTGCATCCAATGCTTTGGCCACACATTCAGCAATCTTTTTCGCTTGTTCCGTCATCATTTTGCTCCTTTTCTTGTAATTGTTTGAACCATGCCAACACCTCTTGGGTTGCCGGATGCTGAGGAATGTTTCTCTGCGCCAAGTAAATCATCGTGTGCCGTGCGCATTGATACAGCGCCTCCGGCAGGCGATTCAAACTCAGCCTGCGCAGCTCATCGGCCTCTGGAAATTTCCTATGCGGCTCAATGGAATCTGCCAAATAAATGATCTGGGCCAGCGTTCCCATGCCCACTCTGCCTGTCGTATGGTATGCAATCGCTTCCAAAATATCCGGATCGTGTATGGCAAACTCCTCCTCCGCCATTTTTGCTGCAACAGGGCCATGCAGCAGATCCGGATGCGCTCGTTCAAAATCACCGATTTCCAAGCCATACGCCTGTGCCTTTGCCAAAAGCTGATCAGAGGGCAGCTGTTTGGCATAATCATGCAAAAGAGCCGCTGTACATGCTTTTTCCTCGTCTACGCCATACAACCGGGCCAGCTGCAAAGCCGTCATTTCCACCCCTAGCGTATGCTGCATTCGATGATAAGACAGCCTCTGCGATACAATTTTCCGGATCGTAGCGTTATTGGGCATGGTACACCTCATTTTCCAGCAAATACCGCTCTACCGACTTAGGGACATATTGCGAAATCGGCTGGCCGCATAACAGACGCCGGCGGATCTCTGTAGAGGATACATGCGGAATCTTACAAGTGCTGATATGAATCTTAGCCCCATAGGTTTGTTCCATGTACCGTTTCGCTTCCATAGTTTTCTCCATATTCATGCCATCCCGGAAAAAGGCGATAAAATCGCACAGCGTACACACCTTTGCAATCTCCCGCCAATTCGGCAGGTCACACAATGTATCCGCGCCAATGATAAAGGAATAGAGCGCCGGCCTTCTGGCATGCAGTTGATATAGAGTATCCACGGTATAGGTTGTTCCCCTTCGATTGATTTCCATCGGGGATACGCAAAGCCCCGGCTCCGTTTCCACCGCATACCGAAGCATTGCCAAGCGGTGCTCCGCGCTTGCAATTTGCTCTCCCTCCTTATGCGGCGGCTGGCCTGTGGGAATCAACACGACACGCTCCAAATCATACTCTGCCAGAGCCATGCGCGCCATCATGATATGCGCATTGTGGACAGGGTTGAACGTGCCGCCCAAAATACCAATATGTGCTTTTTCAAGGCAGATCCGCACTGAAGAAGCAAAGGTGAATTGCGTTTCCGTGATACTCTCCTCCTATTGGCTTTATTATAAACGACAATCAACAGCAAATGCAAAATAATCGCATAAAAATGTCTAAGTTTTCCATTTATGGCAATACTATCCGTAACAAGGGAGGTATATGGATATGGAAAATAGACAGCTACGCCAGTATTATCGGCAAACACTCTACGGAAACCGCAGCATTTTGGCTAGGTCGATTGATTTTATCGCTTTACGCCTTGTTATCTTTGCCGTGCTTTATGTATTTACTCTGATGCAGACGGCGCATGTATTGCTATCTGCCATTTTGGCCGCCGTAGGTATGTTGATGGCCACATGCGCCATTGCACTATGGAAAAGCATTCGGCTGGATAAATACATTGAGCAAAAGCGCATGGAGCTTTCGCGGGAATACCTCTTTGAGAAGATCGTGCTGCTGCCAAGAAGGCGGTTTTTATTGCTCATCAAACAGCTGGTGCGCCATATGGGGTACCGGGTGGTCTGTGAACATCCCCTCGGGCTATTGTGCGAGGCCAATGAAAACTCCGCCTTTATTCTTGCTTTGCAGAATCATCCGGAAAACAAAGTCAGCGTTCAGCAGCTTTTAGATAGTTACCGGGAGATCCAACAGCTGGGGGTAGATGAATGTCTGATCATCGCGACTGCCCCATTGGCAGATTCTGCGCATGCCTTTCTGCATGAGCTACAAGGGCTGCAATGCCAAGTACTCAACCGGCAAAAGATCCTAGATCTGGCACAGCGCCAGGGGCTGCTGCCCGATGCCAAAGAGGTAGAGCGGGCACTTTTGGAAAAGCTGGAAGAAAAGCGCGTAAGCCTGAAAAAATTAAAACGCGAAGCGCTGCATGCTTCGCGTGTCAAGGCCTATGTTTCCTGCGGCGCCATTCTGTTTGCCGCCTCCTTTATCACAGGACAGCGGCTATACTATCCGTTGATGGGGGCATTGTGCTTTTTTCTGGCCTTTGTGGCATACTATACCGACCACAAATCCATTACAGCCAAGCCGCCAAAAAAGGCGCACGCAAGGTGAATTTTATGCCTTTGGAAGCTGTATTTTCGGCTCTTTGTGGTTGGGACGGTATAAGGCAAATTTCCGTCCGATGGCCTGTACCGGCTCTGCACGCACGACCTCACAAAGCTGCCTAAGCGCTTCCTTGGCAGACAGCGGGCAGTTTTCCTGCACACTGCCCTTTATCAATTCACGCGCCTCTAGCGCATCTGAAACCTGCTCTATCAGGTTATCCGTAATACCGGCCTTGCCCACATATACAATGGGCTCGGTTTGGTTGGCCATAGAGCGCAAATACGCTCTTTGCTTGCTTGTAATCATGATTCTACCCCTATTCTACAAACTCAAATTCATAGCCCGCCATCAAAACGGTATCCCCATCGCGGGCGCCTTTTTCCCGCAGGGCTGCAACAATGCCCTGCTTTTCCAATTGTTCTCCAAAATACCGGATGGAATCGCGGTCGTTGGGATACATACGACGGATAATCTCCTCCGCCAAATCTCCCTGCACTTCATAATAATCCTCCGATAGCTTTTCCACCGTGAAGGTTTTTTGCTGCCAAAGCATACTTTCATCAAAGGTTTCGGGCTCCAGTACAATAGGCGGCAAGGCATCCACCAGATCCGCCACGCAGCGCAGCATTTCCTTTAATCCCTGGTGCGCGGCGGCAGACACTGCAAATACCTTAACACCCTTAGGCTCCAGCGCCGTCTTAAGCCGCCGGATATTCTCTTCTGCCATCGGCAGGTCTGCCTTGTTGGCCGCTACGACCATGGGGCGCTTTGCCAGCTCTTCATTGTATTCGGATAATTCCTGCATGATGGTATGGTAATCTTCCAGTACGTCGCGTCCTTCCAACGCCGAGGCATCAATGACATGGATCAGCACCCTTGTACGCTCGATATGTCGTAAAAATTCATGACCTAAGCCCTGACCGCTGCTGGCTCCCTCGATCAGGCCCGGTATATCCGCCATGGTATAGGATCGGCCATCCACTTGCAAAACGCCTAAGTTTGGAGAAAGCGTCGTAAAATGATAATCTGCAATTTTGGGATTGGCGCGGGTAACAGCCGCCAGCGTCGTGCTTTTCCCGACGTTCGGAAAGCCTACCAGCCCTATATCGGCCACCGATTTCAATTCCAGCCGCACCCAGCGACCCTGTGTACGCTCTCCCGGCTGAGCAAACCTTGGCGCTTTTCGCGTTGCTGTAGCAAACCTGGCATTACCGCGGCCACCGCGACCTCCCCTAAGCACCCGCTTTGGCTGGTCAGCCTCGGATAGATTTGCCATGACCAGCTCCGTATCCTCATCGTATACCACAGTGCCCAGCGGCACCTTGATGGTCAAAGCTTCTGCATTTCTCCCGGTGCAGTTGTTGCCCTTTCCCGGCGTACCGTTTTGCGCTTTGAAATGCCGCTTATAGGTAAAATCCAGCAGCGTTCTCATACCCGGGTCCGCTACAAAAAACACATCGCCGCCGCGTCCGCCATCACCGCCGTCCGGGCCGCCGCCCGGCACATATTTTTCCCTGTGAAATGCTACGCATCCATCGCCGCCATCGCCGGCCTTTATAAAAATTCTTGCTTTATCGATAAACACGATCCATCCTCTCTTTCCTGATGATTATATCAGCAGCCGCTGTTCTTTTGCAATCATCCATTGCTTATTGTCTCCTCAATCAAAGAAAAACCCGCCGAATCGGCGGGTTTTTTGCAAGAATCTCATGCTATGAATCACACGATGCCCTGTGCCAGCATCGCATCCGCAACTTTGATAAAGCCAGCAATGTTGGCGCCAACCACAAGATTGTCCTCAAAGCCAAATTCTTTGGCTGCGTTGGAAGCATTCTGATAGATGTTTTTCATGATGTTCTTCAGTTCCTCATCCACGCGTTCAAACGTCCATGCCAAACGAGAAGCGTTTTGCGCCATTTCCAGACCAGATACCGCTACACCGCCTGCGTTGGATGCCTTGCCCGGGGCAAACAGGATCTTGTTATCAATGAATACATTGGTCGCTTCCAATGTGCTGGGCATATTGGCTCCTTCTGCCACGGCAAAGCAGCCATTTTTCACCAAGGTCTTTGCGGCTTCCTCATCCAGCTCATTCTGCGTGGCGCACGGCAGCGCGATGTCGCAGGGAATGTTCCAGATATTCTTGCAGCCTTCATGGAACTGCGCCGTTTTCACGCGATCTGCGTAAACATGGATGCGCTGACGTTCTTTTTCCTTAAGCTGACGCATCAGCTCAACATCGATCCCGTTTGCATCGTATACATAGCCGGTGGAATCGCTCATCGCCAATACCGTAGCGCCAAGGCTGACAGCCTTCTGCGCTGCATACAACGCCACATTGCCGCTGCCGGAAACCAATACTTTGGCGCCATCGAAGCTTTTACCCTTGGCGCGAATCATATTATCCGCAAAATACACCAAGCCATAGCCTGTCGCTTCGGTACGAGCCAGACTACCGCCATAAGGAATGCCTTTGCCCGTTAGCACGGAGGTAAACTCATTGGTAATGCGTTTGTACTGCCCATACATATACCCGATCTCGCGTCCGCCTACGCCAATATCGCCCGCCGGTACGTCGGTATCTGCACCGATATGGCGGTACAGTTCTGTCATAAAGGATTGGCAGAAACGCATGATCTCGGCATCGGATTTCCCTTTGGGATCAAAATCGCTGCCTCCCTTGCCGCCGCCCATGGCCAAGCCAGTCAGGCTGTTTTTAAAGATTTGTTCAAAGCCCAAAAACTTGATGACGGAAAGATTTACGCTGGGGTGGAACCTCAGGCCGCCTTTGTAGGGCCCAATGGCGCTGTTGTATTCGACCCTAAAGCCACGGTTTACCTGCGGCTTGCCTTCATCATCCATCCAAGGCACGCGGAACATAATTTGCCGTTCCGGCTCCACCAAACGCTCCAGGATCTTTGCCTCTACCAGGTCCTTACGTTTTTCAAACACAGGCTCCAACGAAGTAAACACTTCTTTGACTGCCTGCAAAAACTCCGGTTCGTTGCCATTTCTTTGTTTTACGACTTCGTATACATCTTGCACGTAGGACATTGTTCTACCCCTTCCGAGTTCAGTTTTTTTGTGTTCGTTAAAAAACTTTCTTTTTTTTTATACTACAATCATGATAAAAGCGCAAGATTATATGCCCTTATATTTTATTTATTTTTGTTTTGTATCCATTTTTTTTATCTGTTTATGTGCAAATTCGCAAAATATTTCGCACGGACAACCTTGGCATTTTGGGTTTCTGGCGCTGCATACCCGGCGGCCATGCCAGATCAGCCAATGATGCGCAATGCTCCACTGCTCCTGCGGGATATGCTCCATCAGCTGCTCCTCGGTTTTTTTCACATCCTTTGCATGCACCAGCCCCAGTCGGTTTGCCACGCGAAACACATGCGTATCCACAGCAATGGCATCCTGGCCGAAGGCATTGGAGACCACCACGTTGGCCGTTTTTCTACCAACACCGGGCAAAGTCTGCAGCTCATCCCGGTCCTCTGGTACTTTCCCGTCGTATTTGTCCGCCAAGATGCGGCAGGTTGCTATGATATTTTTGGATTTTGTTGCATAAAATCCGCAGCTTTTGATATAGGGTGCCAGTTCTTCAGGCGTCAGCCTGGCCATGGATTTTGCATCCGGATAATCATGAAACAGCGCAGGCGTTACCTTGTTCACCTGCTTGTCCGTACATTGCGCGGAAAGAATGGTGGCGATCAGCAATTCAAACGGATTGGTAAAATCCAAGCCCGGCTTTGCATCTGGATACGCCACCTTCAATGCTTGCAGTATGTTTGTATATCGCTCCTGCTCTTTGGCAGACACTCTTTTTTTCGCCATTTTTTCAGCCTCCTGTTTTCATTATACAGGGGCTTTTCGCCATTTTTCAACGATTTCGCTAACTATTTTTTAAGGACCTGACCAAGGTTTCCATTTGGGCCCGCTGTTCCGGCGTTAGCATAGGGCCAACGCTTTGCATAAAGCTTTCCAGCCCGGCCGGATCAAACTGCCCTGCCTGCTTTTGCGCCCTGACCCGCTCAAACAGTTCTTTTTGCAAATCATCCTTATCACGACCCTGATTTTGTTCTACGGCACGTCGGATGAAATCCTCCTGCCTAGGATCGATCTCCGGCTTTTTGGCAAAGGGTTTTGTGCCCCCCATGCCGCTTTTTCTGCTTCTTAAATCTTTGGCCATAGATGGTCCCTCCTTTTCTTACTGCTATGCTATGCAGACATACGCACGATGTTTCCCCCGGCACACTTTTCTCTTCTTCTGCATATCGTATGACAAGGAGGTGTTTGTATGTCTACATTGCGTGCCCGGCATCTTCCTCAGCAGATTCCGGAAGCGTCACCGCGGCCGAAATCTACAGAGCCGCAAAATGAGCCGGATCGCCAGCAGGAAAGAATCGTTTCCGACAATATCCAAAGTCAGCCGCAGGATCCGATGTCCTCCATGCTGCCACAGCTTTTGCAGGCCATGCCCAATGGGGAAGCAATGTCTAAAACACTGCAGCAGGTAACCCAAATGCAGTCGCTGATTTCTCAAATGCAGACGGGCAACAGCGGCAGCCTTGCGGGCCTATTGTCGATGCTGATGAGCCAGGCAGGCGGCGCTATGGGAGAAGGAGACCCACAAATGATGCAAATGCTCCCCTTGATGATGCAGCTTATGCAACAGCGGCCGGCGAGCCCGGCAGAGGGAACGGAAACGCCACCCCCATCCTCGCTGACTCAGCTGAGCTCTCTATTATCATTGCTACAAGCAAAATAACAGCTTATATAAAAAGCGGAGCTAAAGCTCCGCTTTTATGATTGTGTCAGTATTTCTATGGCCTTTTGCAGCTGCGTATCGGTTTCATCCGTTAGCAGACTGGGATCATTTTGTATCTCTTCCGGCAGGAAGACTTCTATATCCGGCATCACCCCTACTTCGTGGATGGCATTGCCATTGGGAGAATAATATGATGCAGTGGTCAGCTTTAGATATCCGCCCCAGCTCAAATTGAAGTGCGATTGTATGATACCCTTTCCATATGTTTTCTCTCCTATAATGGCAGCCCGCTGGTTCTCCTTGAGCGCCACAGTCAATATTTCCGAAGCGGATGCGGAGTTTTGATTGACAAGCACAGCCATTGGAAAGTCCATCGACTTGCTGTCGCTGGTATATTGTTTTTCGTTGCCATTTTTATCGCGTACGGAAATAATGGTTGCTTTAGGCAGCAGCTCGTCGGCGATTTCCACCGCATAATCCACAAATCCACCGGGATTGTCCCGAAGATCCAGGATCATGGCCTGCATGCCTTGTTCCTGAAGCTGCGCTACTGCCTGCTGATATTCCTCCAGCGCGGACCCGCTAAATTCGTCGATCTTGATATAACCGATGTTGTTGGCCAGCATACGGCTGGTGACATAGGTAATATGAACCTCTTCACGCTGTACCGTAAAACTCATCTCCTGGCCGTTTCTCTCGATGGTGATTTCAACAGAGGTGCCCGCTTCTCCACGAATTTTCCCCGTTACCTCTGAAAGGTCTTTTGAGGACATCGTGTTGATCTTTTGTCCGTCCACCGCCACAAATATATCACCCTTTTGCAGCCCCGCTTTCTGCGCCGGAGCATTGTTATACACCTGAGCGATGACCGCCTGCCAATCGCTGTTAAAGGTGGTCAGTACCCCAATGCCGACATAAGCGCCTTCCAGGCTTTCATTATAGCTCTGCTTTTCTTCTACATTCATATAAGCGCTATAAGGATCGCCCAGTGCAAGCACGGCACCGTGCAGAACGCCCTCTTCGATCTGCTCTTGAGAAACATCCTGATAATAATTGTTTTGGATCAAATTTGTAATCTCCGCCAGCTTTTTATCCTGTCCGCTGCCGCTGCGCCCAATCCAAAATCCTGCGCCACAAGCCAGCAGCGCAGACAGGCACCAGGCCACTACCAGCAGCGCGCCATGGTTTTTTCTTGGTTCCATATTGTGTGCACCTTCTTTACCTCAATGCATGTATCATATCATGTTTGCCGATTTGCATACAAGCGTAACAAAAAAAAGGCGGGGCTCTGCCCGCCTTTTGTCAAAATCAGTTTCCTTCCCGGTAAGCTGCCAGCACCATCGCCTGGTGGATGGGGCACTGCTTATTGCCACAATGGGTCTTGCTCTTGTAGAAATGGATACAATGATGTCCGTTAAAGCCGTTGCTCGTGATGCTCTGCCCGCCATGCGGCATGCCATTGATGGAAGCGGCAAACACCCGGTTTCCATACACGACCCATACAGCTCTTCGATCCCAGCTCCAAGAGCCTCCATACACGGATTTCATCGTATCGGTATCCGCCTGCGTCAGCGGCTCGGAGTCAATGTGGTTATGGCCATACAGCCTGCGCTCTTTCCAGGACTTTCCTGTCTTCACGTCGATCACGGTATATTCTGCGCCGCGCGGAATGATCTTGTTGACTTCGCTCCACTCCGTCATCTCCACCCGGCCCTTGACCTGACTCTTTTCGGAAATGGTCAGGATGATATCGTTATCCCCATACAGAGAAGCCAGCGTTTGGCCGCCCGCTACGCCGTCCGCACTGGTATCCGCCGCCTTTTGGAAGGTCTTTACTGCCTCTACCGTTGCATCATCATAGGTACCAGAAGCAGTTCCAATCAAGAATCCGCGCTTGATAAGCTCCTCCTGCGCCTTTACGACAGCCTGGCCGCTCATTCCTTTTTTCAAGATCCGCACGTCGGTTTCTCCGGAAAATGCATTGGTCACAGAAATTTCTTCCTTGGCCACATAGCCGGATTTCCCAGCATAAGTTACAGCATACCAGCCCGGCTCAAAATCCGTCACCTGTACCCCGTTGCCACAGCTTAAAACCGAAACCTCAGCAGACGCGGCATCCGGAGATTCACGCATCACCGTACCATCGTGCAGGATGGTTCCGTTTCTTCCGTCATCTCCGATAACAAACAAGCAGCTTTGATGTACAAACCCGTCCATGATACCAAATTTGGTACGGTACCATTCTCCTTCCAGCGCCACAACCTCTACCGTGGTGCCTTCTGCCAGCTGCGTAAGCTCTTCCGCCTCTTTGCTTGGCTCTGCGCGCAGCCTTGCATCCTCAACGAAAACGCGTGCTTTGCCCGTTTCCGTCGAGCCCAGATCCTCTTTATCTTTCAACAATCCAATATCAATATCCGTGTCGCCGTTGTCTACGACGCCCTCTTCTTCACCAGAGCCACCTACGAAAAACAAGGGATTGCCGGAATCCAGCGCATTGATGGCTTCCTCTTCCGAGGCGTGCGCTTGGCGCTCCTTTTCCGACGCGTCGGTCGCCTGTGTGCCCTGCGTATCCTCCGCTGCGCCCGTGGTTACCAAACAGGCCATAGTAGCGGCACAAAGCAGCCATGCAACCAACCTTTGTTTTTTCATTCGATCTCCTTCCTTCCTATGTTGCCGCCCAAATATAAGCTTTGGGAGTCACATCACAATTTTCTTGCACCTAAAGTTTGCCATTGTTCTTGGCATATTATACGGGGCAAGGGATATCTGGTCAAATGAGATAACAGGAGAATTTGCGAGCATACAGCCGATAATTTCAATATTTGACGGTTTTTCCTATTATTACAGAATTGTTACATTTCTTTCATATTTCCAATAATTTTTGCTTTATCGACAAAAAATCCTCAAACGAATCCGGTTTCTTCTTGGCATCTCGCAGCAGGGCTGCCGGGTGGAATGTAGCCATGACCTGTCGGCCCTGCTTTTCAAACCACTGGCCCCGCACCTTGGTAATCCTCATATCCTTGGAAAACCAATGGTTCAGCGCCGTTGCCCCCAACAAAACGATGATTTTAGGATCTACGATTTCGATTTGGCGTTCCAAATAGCCCATGCAAGCGGCAGCTTCATCCGGTTTGGGCACACGATTGGCCGGCGGTCTGCATTTTACGATGTTGGCAATGTATACATCTTCGCGCCGTAGGCCTATGGTATCCAGCATCTGATCCAGCAGCTGCCCTGCGGCGCCTACAAAAGGAACCCCTCTCTTATCTTCTTCCGCGCCCGGGCCCTCCCCAATAAACATGATTTTTGCCTGTAAATTCCCATCTCCCGGCACCACGTTTGTACGCGCCTGGCACAATGGGCATGCCTGGCAAGTCTCTATCTCTTGCAGCAACGCTTGGTAATTTTCCAATTTCCTTCTCCTTTATCGTATGGTACGCTCGGCCGCCTTGACAACATGCTCTAGCAACAGCCAGCTTGTTACAGCGCCCAGCCCGCCGGGCACAGGGGTTACCAGCGCAGCTCTTTCCAAAGCCGATTCGGTATCCACATCTCCGCATAAGGCTCCCTGTTCATCCACATTGATGCCTACATCTACCACCACAGCGCCCGGTTTTACATAACTTTTGTCGATCATCCTCGCTCGTCCGATAGCCGCTACCAGCAAGTCGGCCTGTGCGCATACCTCCGGCAGGTTCTCCGTGGCGCTATGGCATACGGTCACAGTAGCATTCTTCGCAAGCATCAGCATCGCCAATGGCTTGCCCACCACAAGGCTGCGCCCCAAAACCACTGCGTGCTTTCCCTTCCAAGGATATTGCTCATAGGAAAGGAGCCGCACCACAGCTTCTGCCGTACAGGGGGCAAACCCATCGCTTTCCCCCATGAACACCTTTGCCAGGCTCCCCGGCGTCATACCGTCTATATCCTTTTCAACGGCCAGTGCTCGGATCACGGCATCCTCATCGATATGTTTTGGCAGCGGTCTAAACAATAAAATACCATGCACTGCGGGATCTTGATTCAATGCCATAAGCGCCTGTAAACACTGCTCAGTTGTGCTCTCTTGCGGAAGCACTGTTTTTTTCACGGCTATGCCAACCTGCTCCGCCTTTTTAATGGCAGAGCGCTCATAAGCAATATCATCTTCCCGTTCCCCGATGCGCAGAATACCAAGGCCCGGTTGCATTTTCTGCGCACGCAATACCTCAACCGAAGCCTCGATCCCACTGCGGATTGCTTTTGCGCATGCCGCGCCTTTCATCAATGCTGCCATAATGTTTCCTCCACTTTCTGCACCATCGCATCACAGGATTGTACAGTCTTTATCAGCAATGCATTGCTTTGATCATACAGCTGCTGTGCCTTTTCTTTTTCCTGCATCAGCTGCGCATTGATCCATACGTTCATCGCAGCGCAGTGGGCACAGGCCCTGGCCATTGCCGCAGCACAGCCAAGATCGCTTTGCACCAGCTTACTGATGTTTTCCTTCAGAGCCTCTAGCGTCTCTACCACCGCAGCGCCCAGCTCCAAGATCCTCATAGGTGGCTGTGCAGCCTGCCACAGGCAGTGCTCCAGCACCTCTTGTTTTCTCTGTTTTTCTTCCGATGTTTCCGCAGGCATGCCGTAGGCTCTGGACAACGGCTCAAACGCCTCTGCATCCTCCTGCATGCAACGCAAAAGTGCATCCCGGTACTGCATGAGTATCTGCAGCTTTTCCTTTAACATTGGCTCTACCGGAATGAATTTCCTTTTGCCTATTGTCAGATTCGTTGCCATACCGCCCAGGCAGGCAGCCAAAGCGCCTGCCAGCGCACTGACCCCACCGCCGCCTGGCACCGGGCTTTTACTCATCAGCGCTACAGAAAAATCTTTGATGGATTGTTCCTCTAACATGATTTTCTCCTTTTCCCCTTTTGTTTATTGTACCAAGGCATACAGGAAAACTCAATCACCGCTAAATTACACACAAAAAGGGCCGGACAATCGTGCCCGGCCCTTTGGCATTGCCTTGATAAGGCTTAACGGCTATAGATCTTATTCAACAACTGATCTACGTACTCGTTGACCTCTGCAGAGGTTTGCAGCTCCAGCGCTTCCTCCGCCGCTTTTTGCATTTCCGCATAGTTGGATTTGCGAATCAGGTTTTTGATGGTCGGAATGGAACCAGCGCTCATGCTGAATTCATCCAGGCCCATGCCCAGCAACAGAGCCGCCCCTTTTTCATCGCCGGCCAGCTCGCCACAGACACCCGTCCACTTGCCTTCCTTATGGGAAGCATCGATGACCATCTTAATCGCACGGATAACAGACGGATGCAACGGCTGATACAGATCCGCAATCATCTCGTTGCCGCGGTCTACGCCCAAAACATACTGCGTCAGGTCGTTGGTGCCGATGGAGAAGAAGTCCACAATCTTGGCAAATTTCTCTGCGTTGATAGCAGCCGACGGGGTTTCCACCATGATACCAATTTCCAGCTTTTCATCAAATGCCTTGCCTTCCTGCTTCAGCTCGGCCTTGCATTCATCGATGATCTCGTACATCTTGGTAATCTCTTCTACAGAAATGACCATCGGGAACATCACGCGCAGCTTACCAAAAGCGCTGGCACGCAGCACAGCGCGCATCTGCGGTTTGATGATGTCCAAGCGATCAAAATACATACGGATGGCACGCCAGCCCAGGAAGGGGTTCATCTCTTCCGGGAACTTGATGCAGTCTGCCGCTTTGTCACCGCCGATATCCAGCGTGCGGATGATAACAGGATTGGGGGCCATCGCCTCCGCCGCGGCCTTGTATGCTTCAAACTGCTCGTCCTCAGTCGGCAACGTCGGGCGAGACATATACAGGAATTCTGTACGGAACAGGCCTACGCCCTCTGCACCGTTTTCCTTGGCGCCCTTGCAGTCATTCGGAGAAGCAATGTTGCCAACGACCTCTACCTTATGGCCGTCGGTGGTAACAGCCTCCAGCATCTTGACCGCATCCAGCTGGCGCTTATGCTCCAAGAACGCATCCAGTTTTTTCTTGCCCTCTGCGAGCTGCTCGTCGTCGGGATTTACCGTTACATCGCAGTCCACTGCATCCAACACCACGGTATCGCCATGCTTCACCTTGGAGAGGATATCGCCCGTGCCGACGATAGCCGGCAGGCCCATGATACGGGCAATGATGGAGGTATGGCTGGTGCGGCCGCCCAACTGGGTCACAAAGCCTTTTACATAGTTCATATCCATCGTGGCAGTATCGGACGGGGTCAGGTCGTTGGCAAATACCACGACTTCCTCATCCAAATCATCCAAAGAGACGCGCACATTGCCCACAACATTGTCCAGGATACGGCCGCCTACGTCCTTGATGTCTGCCGCGCGTTCACGCAGATACTCGTCATCCAAGGAAGCCAGCATCGCGGAAACCTCTTCCGTGGCTTCTTTAACAGCCTTATCCGCATGCATCATGCCGTTGTTGATTTTATCCATCACAGCATCTTCCAGCGTGGGGTCGTTGAGCATCATCAAGTGAGCGCGGAATACATCAGCCTCTTTGGCGCTCAGGCGTTTTTCCGTTTTCTCAATGATCTCATTGAGCTGCGCTTCCGTTTCGGTTACAGCTTTACGGAATTTTTCGATCTCCGCTTCACATTCAGACGGATTTGCCAGCAACGATTCGTTGATGACAACCTCTTTTTGTTCCAATACAAATGCTTTCCCGATTGCAATACCCGGGGATGCAATAATTCCTTTCATAAAAGCACCTCTTCACTCAAATTCGTGTTGGCTATATGGCAAATGGCGGCCGGAGCAAAGCTCCGACCGCACAAGTTCTAAGCGATACTTATTCTTCCAGGTTGTCCAACAGATCGATGAGAGCGTTCAGAGCTTCCTGCTCGTCTTCGCCCGTGCAGGAAATGGTGATTTCGCTGCCGTTGCTGGCGCCCAAGCTCAACACAGAGATGATGGACTTTGCATTGCCTTCTTTGCCATCTTTTTTGATTTTGATGGTGCTCTTGAATTTCGCCGCTTTCTGTACGAACAAAGAAGCCGGACGGGCATGCAGGCCAGTCTCATTCTTCACAACAAAGTTTTTTTCGACCATTTTCAAATTCCTCCTGTAAAATTCCCCAGCAATTAGCCAGCCAGGTTAAATTCTGCTTTGATATCTTTGCACGTATCGGCAATCATGCCCATGCAATGTTCTTTGATCTCCTGCAACGACATAGCACCGCGCATCCCCAGCGCTTCGATCAGCATCGGCAGGTTTACACCGCTCAAACATTCGATGTTCGGGGTCTTGCCGTCCACTTCACGATTGATATTGGCAGCCGTAACATTGCACGGGGTGCCGCCGTAAAGGTCGACAAATACCAGCACACCGTCATCGCAAACGATCTCTGCCAGCTTGTTGCGAACCTTTTCATTGAAGGACTCGAAGCTGTCGTCCGCTGCCAAGCCGATGGAATACAGGCCTTCCTGCGGTCCCATGATCAGATCCACGCTGGAAACGATACCAGCCGCCATGTTGGCGTGGGTGACAATCAGTACTTGCATCATTGTAGGTCACTCTCCTAATAATAAATCTTGTATCTTGCGCAAGGGTTCCTACGTTCCTTGCAACATTCCATTACGACTTAGATTATATATTGTAATGAAATACATTGTCAATGAAAAATGGCAAACCCAAGAGAGAAAAACACAAATTCGTTCCCTAATAAACCATCTTTTCCCATTCAAATATTTTGTGTAATTTTTTTGTTTCACCGCTGCTGTGCCTCCAGGGCCTGCACAGCGGTTTGAAGAGGGATATCCTCCAGCTCTGTGCCGGCCCATCCCGGCAGGCCGTTGCAGGTCAGTTTGACGTCCGGTGCCACCCCTTTTTCATGGATCACTGTACCATCTGCCATTCGATATTCAGCCATGGTATATTTCAATCCCGATCCGTCCTTTAGGGTTTTCAATTTTTGTACAACGCCCTTCCCATACGTGGTATCCCCTACGATCAGCGCCCTGCCCTGGTTTTGCAAAACACCCGCAAAGATCTCGGCCGCAGATGCGCTCTGCCCATCTGTAAGCACAGCCATTGGCATTGTATAGCGCTGTCCCCCGCTTGTTTGATACCGCTCTTCCTTTCCCTTCGCCTCTAAAAGGCACAAGACCTCTGTTTTATCCGGCAAGCAGCCGTTTAGCATTGTTAAAACAGCATCCATTCTGCCGCCCGGATTATGCCGCACATCAATGATAACGCCTTTGGCTTGGCTAAACTGCGCCATGGCTTTTTCAAACTCATCTTCCATACCCTCCTGGACAAAGGAACGGATGCGAATATACCCGTAGCCGTTGGGAAGCGTCTTGACGATGATGGCGGGTAGCGGCTCAATTTTTTGTGGGATGACGACAATGTCTCTTGTCATCCCTTCGCGCTGAACGGTAAACAGCGTGGTAACGCCTTCCTCCGGCGCCCAGTCTACCTTGCCGACAGGTTCGCCATTGATTTTTACGATCAGATCTCCCTTTGCCAGCCCAGCGTTCTGTGCAGGGCTTTGTTCGATAATGTCTGTAACCTGCCAGCCCTCTTGCACGCTTAAAAGCTCTGCGCCAATCCCGGCCGCCTCTTCTCCTGTAATATCCGCTATTAGGTCCTGCATCTGTGCAGGCGAAAGCCATTGGGTATACTCATCCTCTACCGCCTGCGCCAACGCGGCGCAAGCAGCTTGATCCATCGTCAGTGTATCCAAGGGCGTTAACGCTTCATTTTTCAAGGTAGCTTCCACTTGGCGAGCCATCACAAAGGGGCCCCTCCCCGCAACATATCCAACGCCGCCTGCCAGCATCACACACAGCAGGCAGACCCAAATTACCATGCCCTTCTGTTTACGCATCATGCACCCCCATATTAGTGCATGCAGACCGCTTGGCCAAATATGCCGCAAGATGCAAAAGAAAAAGGCAGGAATACTCCTGCCTTTTTTGAATGAGGGTTTGATTACACTCCCTGCAAATCCACCGTTACACGATAAGCATCCGGCGTAGCGGCCGCTTCATAGGCCTTCTGGATGTCACGCAGCGGGATGTATTTTCCTTCCAGCGAATACGAGCAATCGATCAGGCGTTTGCTGATCAGTGTTGCGGATTCATACCAGTCAGTCAGGTTCGCAACAAAGGAACCGATGATTTCGAGCTTGCGATAGTGCAGCTCGTTGGGATCTACCTGCAGTTCCGGTTTCGGATAGCCAGCCGGGAAAATAACCAGCTTGCCGCGGAAATGCTTGAGCATCTCATAGCCCTGTTTGTAAGCCAGCGTAGAGCCAACCGCCGCGATCACGGTATCAGCGCCCTTGCCATCTGTCAAATCCTTAACAGCCTGCACCGGGTCGGTATTCTTGGCGTCGATGACGTCAATGCCCATTTCCTTGGCCCTGGCAATCTTCTTGGGAGAAATATCGGAAATCATGACACGAGCGCCAAACGCTTTGGCTACCTGCGCATTGACCAGTCCCATCGTGCCCGCACCGATAACGACAACATCCTGCATCGGCTGAATGTTGCACTTATGCGCACAGGACACAACCGTAGCCGCCGGTTCCAAGAAACCAGCTTCTGCCGGGGCAATGTCGTTGTTGATGGCAATTACATATTTCTGATCCATCACCACATAGTCAGCAAACCGCTTTTGTCCATAATAGCCATCCGGGCCAGGACCCTGTTTTTTGTTATTGACGCAGTCACTCGTCAAGCCCTGACGGCAAGCATCACAAACGCCGCAGAAGCCGCTCATGCCGCCAACCTGCTGACCGATTTTGAACGAATCGTATACTTCATCGCCCTTGGCAATGATCGTGCCAGCCCATTCATGGCCGCCCGCCATCGGGAATCCCTGATGGTCACGCAGACCCATCCACTGCTGATAGTCAGTGGTACAGATGTTGTTTGTCGCCATTTTGATGACGATGTCCGTCGGCCCTACTTCGGGGAACGGTGCCTCGTGCATCTCAGCAACGTGTCCTTTGACGATAACGCCAAAATGAATTTTGTCAGGAAGCATGGGAAAACCCTCCTTAAATGATATATATTGAGGCGCCGGGGCACCCCGGCTCCACAATGATCTTTGTAAAGCGGTCAATAATAAAATATATACTGCAACCCTGCAATATGCCCATTCGGATAAAAAGAGGAGCAAACATAATTGATATATACAGATGTATTGTATACCAATCATTTGATAAATGCAAATCCCCTGCCCGCATGTTTTATAAAATTTTTGCAGATTCGCAAAGACTTTGTTAGAAAAAAAGAGACAGGAATTTTCCTGTCTCTTTTGTGTTTTTGGAGGATTACACGCTCTGCAGATCCACCGTGACACGGTATGCATCCGGCGTGGCAGCTGCTTCGTATGCCTGCTGGATGTCGCGCAGCGGAATGAATTTACCTTCCAGAGAGTAAGAGCAGTCGATCAAGCGCTTGCTGATCAGCGTAGCTGCTTCGTACCAGTCTTTCAGGTCGCTGCCGAAGGTACCGATGATCTCGAGCTTGCGATAGTGCAGCTCGTTGGGATCTACCTGCAGTTCCGGTTTCGGATAGCCGGCCGGGAAGATCAACAACTTGCCGCGGTACTGGCTGAGCATATCGTAGCCCTGCTTGTAAGCAATGGAGCTGCCGACAGCTGCGATCACGATATCCGCGCCCTTGCCGTTGGTCAAATCTTTGACCGCTTCGACCGGGTCGTTGTTCTTCGCGTCAACAACATCAACGCCCATTTCCTGAGCGCGTTTGATCTTCTTCTGAGAAATATCAGAAACGATAACGCGAGCGCCAAACGCTTTGGCTACCTGTGCGTTGACCAAGCCCATGGTGCCGCCGCCGATAACGACAACATCCTGCATCGGCTTTACGCCAACCTTATGGATACCCTGCACAACGGTAGAAACCGGTTCCAAGAAGCCAGCTTCTGCTGCGGGGATGTCATTGTTGATCGGAACGATCAACTTCTGATCCATTACAACGTAATCAGCAAAGCGTTTGAAACCACCGTAGTAGCCATCCGGGCCAGGGCCGCCGTGAGGCACGTTCTGGCAGTCGCCGGTGTGGCCTTGACGGCAGGAATCACACATGCCGCAGAACGGATGCATGGTCGCTACCTGCATGCCAATTTTGAAGTTGTCATACACTTCATCGCCCATGGCAACGATGTTACCGGCACATTCGTGGCCGGAAGCCATCGGGAAGCCTTGGTGGTCGCGCAGACCCAACCACTGCTGATAGTCGGTGGTACAAATGTTGTTTGCTACCAATTTGACAACGATATCCGTCGGCCCTACTTCGGGGAACGGCATCTCGTGCATCTCGGCAACATGTCCTTTGACGATAACGCCAAAATGAATTTTGTCAGGAAGCATGGGTATAACCCTCCTTAAAGAATTGAATTTTCTATTGTACAGTCAGTGTTTATAATCACACACGATTGCACTGATTGAACAATTTCATGTAATGAACCAGCTTGGCTTTGTAGCCCTCGGCCAGCAATTCATACATCTGCATGCCATGATTCGGTTCCTCTTCGATGACAGCAGCAGCACCGGCTTTGTACAGGTCGGTCGCCAAGTTTACCTTGCTGATACCTTCGCGGGTCGCCTTCGCCAGGTTTTCATCGCCCGTGCCGGAACCGCCATGCAGTACCAGCGGTACCTTAACAGCATCAAAGATCTGATGCAGACGATCGAAATCCAGGTACGGGGTGCCTTTGTATTCGCCATGAGCAGTACCGATCGCAACGGCCAGCATATCGATGCCGGTCTTTTCGCAATAATCTTTTGCCTGTGCCGGATCCGTCAAAGCAGCGTCACGGTCCACAGAATACTGCAAGCCCTGGCCTACATGGCCCAATTCCGCTTCAACGCTGACGCCAACCGCATGAGCAACCTTTACCAATTCGGCTACTTCGGCGACGTTTTCTTCGTACGGCAACGTAGAGCGGTCTACCATGATAGAGGTAAAGCCAGCTTGGATCGCTGCGATTGCATGTTCATACTTTGCACCATGATCCAGGTTGATCGCGATTGGCACATCCGCTTCCTTTGCCAGAGCGCCTACCATATGGCCAAAGAAATTGATGTCACAGTTTGCAGAGTAGCCCACGTCCAAAATCATGGGAGCTCTGTTTTCCACAGCAGCGGAGATAGCCGCACGGGCCGTATCTTCGTTGTTGATGTTCGGAGCCGTAACACCGTAACCGCCTTCGCGGGCCGCGTTGAGGATTTGCGCCATAGATACTAACATTCGTTTTTCCTCCTTATAAAGAAGATGTATTAACAAACCGCTTTTGCGGATTGTTTTCGAAAATGAATCCTTAGATATATTGTATAACGAGAACCCGCCCTATGCAAGCGCCGAATTTCTGCGCCCAGGCCAGCCCCATTTGCCCATATGCGAGCCAAAAACAACATAAAAAATGGAGTGAAAAAGCCAACAATCGGCTTTGAAATATCACACTGTGCTTACGAAAATATTTTATAGCAATCCTTCTAACAATGCAAGGGGCAGATTTGTTGTCCGCTTGTAGGAAAGCAATAAAAAACTCAAATAGATCACGCTATTTGAGTAAAGAGGGAAAGTGCTCCCGCAAGGCATCCTCCAAAGAAAACGGCTTTTGTTCCGGCAAGGCCTGAAAATATACATGTATACCCTTTTCTTGCAGAGAATGCAGGCACTCCGCATCTGCCTCGGATAAAAACACCGTAGGATACACCTGTATTCTCCCTTCCCGGCGCCCCAGGCCCGCTACCTGCAAATCTTTGACGGGCACACCGGTCTGAATTGCGGTCTGTGCATGGGCAATGTCCTTAAAGATCAAAAGCACCCTTCCCTTTTGCGCAGATAAAAAACCCGCTACCTCTTCTGCCGTCAGCACTTCCAGCGTTGTTCCCTTTGGCATCGCCATTTTGAACAACCCGATGAGCATAGCGTCTTGCGCCACCTCATCATCGACAATACAAATCGAATTTGCCTGGGTTTGCTTTGTCCATTTTACCAGCACCTGGCCATGCACCAAACGGCTGTCCACTCTCGCCAAGACCAATTCAGCCAAAACCACACCCCCTTACAAATTCATGATTTATCATAATCCAAAGCATTGGCACTGTCAATCTTCCCGATACCTATGCTATACTTTATTTATATACTGGAGAAGCTATGCCGCTCATTTTCTTTGTTTTTTTATTTCATATCACTTTGCAGGAGGTAAGCTATGCAGTCTACTCAAATCATGGCCATGTACGGGACCGACGGATTCGATATGGTACAGCGTTTGTTAGAGCAAATGGACGCCGTTTCCCATCTACCGCAGGACAAGCATGCATCCATTGCCATCAAGCCCAACCTAGTCGTGGCACACACAGCGGATACAGGTGCCACCACCCATCCAGAGATCATTGAAGGCATCATCTGCTATCTGCAAGCGCAGGGTTATGATAATCTTTCCATCATAGAGTCCTCTTGGGTAGGAGACCAAACCATGCGCGCCTATGAGGTATGCGGATACAATGCGCTATCCAAGAGGCGCGGCGTGCCCCTGTACGATATGAAAAAAGAGCCCGGCGTGCAGGTGCAAACCCATGGCATATCGTTGTCCGTATGTAAGCGGGCCTTGGAAGCGGACGCCATCATCAACGTACCTGTCCTCAAGGCGCACTGCCAAACGGCGCTGACCTGCGCGCTGAAAAACCTAAAAGGGCTTGTGCCGGATAAAGAAAAAAGGCGGTATCATCAACTTGGCATCCATCAGCCCGTAGCACTGCTCAATACCGTGCTGCGGCCGGCATTCACCATCGTGGATGGGCTTTGCGGGGATTTGACCTTCGAAGAAGGCGGCAACCCCGTTCCAATGCAGCGTCTGCTTGCAGGATTGGATTCCGTTTTGATCGACAGCTATGCTGCCCAGCTGCTCGGCTATGACCCGGATGAAATTGAAATGCTGCCCATGGCACGCGACTATGGTGTTGGCGCTTATTTTGAAGATGAATCTCAGTTGATAGAGCTGAACAGCCCGGCCGACCTTCCTCAAAAATATACCCCTTCCCGACGGGCCAACATGCTGGCACGGCGTGTGGATGCAAAAAATGCCTGTTCCGCTTGCTATGGTAGCCTAATCTTCGCTTTGAATCGACTGGATGAGCTGGGAGAATTGCCTCGGGAAACGCTGCATATCGGCCAGGGCTACCAGGGCATAGAGGGGGATGGCATCGGCATTGGACGCTGCTGCGCAGGGTTTTCACGCTGCTTAAAAGGCTGTCCTCCGCAAGCCAAGGATATTGTCGATTTTTTGCAGAGGTAGTCCCATGAGCCGTATCAAACAAAACCTCGCCCTGTTGTTTGCGATCTGCTGCGTATCCTTTGCAGGGCCGCTGATCAAAGTGGCCTTGCTGCTAGCCATGCCGCCTGTGGCCGTTGCCTTTTTTCGTCTCTTTTTCTCAACGTCGCTTTTGTCCGTTCCCAACGCACGCCAGCATGGCTTTGCCCTATACAAAACGCTCAGCAAAAAGGAGGTAGGCCTGCTGGTCGCTTCCGGATTATGCTTGGCCCTGCATTTTTTCTGCTGGATCTCTTCTTTATCCATCATCAGCACCTTTGCCTCTACAGTCATTGTGTGCACACAGCCTTTATTCGTCATGGTTGGTGCATTCCTCTTTTTCCGGGAAGTTCCCTCCCCCCGGGCGCTGCCCGGTGTTGTGCTGTGCGTAGCGGGCACCGTTATCATTGCGCTGGCCGGAGGCATGGACAGCGGCACGATCTGGGGCAGCGTATTGGCGCTATTGGGCGCGTTGTTCTCCTCCTGCTATTTTCTTTGCAATAAAGCGCTCCGCCATACCCTGCCGTTGACTCCGCATACCTTTGCCGTTTACGGCATCTGCGCAGTGTGTTTATTGCTGCTCAGTTCCTTTTTAAGAAGCCCTCTGCTCACCTTTCCATGGCAAGGGTATGCCATCTGCTTTGCGTTGGCAGTCCTATGCACTTTGGGGGGGCACAGCGTGCTCAACTGGGCGCTCAAGTATTTTAAAGCGGGCGTTGTATCCGTCGCAATGCTCGGAGAGCCCTTGGGCGCTGCGCTTTGGGCCTTTCTGCTATTTGGAGAGCAGCCTGGCTTAACGGTGTTGCTGGGCGGCCTTGTGATTCTGGCAGGGGTGGTTTGGTTCGCGGTATTTGAGCAAAAGGAACCCTCCGCTACAGACAGTTGACCGAGAATTAGACATGCCTGGCCCGGATACAATAACGTAAGCGAAATTTGTGTCTTTGGCAGCAACACGCTATACTGCAAACAACTCCCCTTGAAAGGAGACTGACCGCCTGAATGCAGGAACGCAAGCGAATATTTGTCGATACCCCTTTTTTAAAGGCTGCGGAGCTTCCTTTGTTGATGCTGATTACCGTCGTCGTTGTGGCGCTTTGTTATATGCTGGCCTCTTATGTCATGCCGTTGCTGCTGGCCATCCTCATTTCTACGGCCATGGAGCCTTTTATACGCATGCTTTCCGGCACCAATCGATCCGGCGAAAAGATACGGGCTGGGCTTCCTAGAAAAGTTGCTGTGCTTTTGGTAATGCTGATCGTGTTTACGCTGCTGATCACGGTGGGATTCTTTATCATCCAAGGGGTTGTGGCGGAGCTTATCTCGTTAGCGGAATCCCTGCCGGCCAAGATCCCGCAATGGATGGAAAGCCTAGATCAGCTGGGTCAACAAATTTCCGCCCAGTTTCCCATCATTTCTACGGAAAACTTGGCCTCTATCATACAAAGCCTCAGCGGACACTTAACAGAAAGCATCACTACGATAGCCGCTTCTGCCGTTTCGTTTGCTACGCAGATGCCAGCTATCATTCTGTTCATCGTATTTACCATTATGTCTACATACTTTTTTTCCGTTTCTCGCTTTAGCATTATGCGGAATCTAAAGCGGCAGCTGCCGCAGAGCTGGCAGGAAACAGCGCAGCATCTATACGGCACGCTGGCCAAGGCGTTGTTTGGCTGGCTCAAGGCACAATTTATCATTCTCTGCTGCATGTTTTTGGTCATGTTCATCGGGTTTACCATCTTGAACGTTCACTATGCTCTATTGATTGCGCTTGGCATTGCCGTGATGGATGCACTCCCCATCCTAGGCTCCGGACTTGTCATGATTCCTTGGATCGGCTACCAGCTGTTTTTCGGCTCCCTGCCGATGGGCATAGGGCTTGCCGTGGTCTATGTGCTGCTTATCTTTACCCGCCAAAGCATCGAGCCGCGGGTGGTAGGAGGGCAGTTCGGCCTGCCGCCGTTATGGACGATGTGCGCCATGTATGCCGGCTTTCGCCTGTTTGGATTCATCGGCCTCTTCCTTGGCCCTTTAACTTTGCTTTTGATGTATAACGTAGCAAAAATGTATCTGCAAAAGCGTACCTACCGGGAAGTGTTGGCAGACGTTGCGGCCCAATGGTCTCCGCCGCCCGATCTCTAAATGCGCCATGGCCTATCCATCTGGATGGGCCATTATTTTTGAAATATATGGTTTCATATACTAGATATTATAATTTTCTTTTCTAAAAATAGTGATTTTTTAATTCAAATTATATATACTACTAAAAGAGGAGCGATTTTTATGAGCCAAAAGGAAAAGGCCTGTCGTTATTTTCAGGCGGAAACCGGTTATAACTGTGCGCAAAGCGTATTTTTGCCTTTTGCAGAAAGTATGGGAATTCCGCAGGAGCAGGCAATGAAGCTCTCCGCAGCCTTTGGCGGCGGCGTAGCCGTAGGGCAGATCTGCGGGGCGTTATGTGGCGCTGCCATGGCGCTGTCTTATGCAGTATCCTCTGCAGACCCAAAGGATACGCAGACCAAACAGGCCTACCGTACGGCCATGCAGCAGCTGGCCCAAGAGTTTGAGCAGGCATTCGGCTCTTTACAGTGCCAAGCATTGAAAGCGCGAGATGCACAGCAGACTCAAATGCAAGAGAGGCCCTGTATGAAGTATGTTTCATTTTGCGCAGAAAGGCTTGAAACGCTGCTTTAGACCTAAGAAAGAGGGGACATTGCATGCAGGTATCACAAAAAAAGGAAAGAAAGCCGGCAAAAAAGATTGGCCTTGGCTTCTATACGCTGGGAGAAGAGATCGCCAATTCCATTACGCATGGATTGGGGGCTCTTATGGCGCTGGCTGGTGCTATGGTTTTAATCGTATTTGCAGCTTTAACAGGAGACCGATGGAAAATCGTAAGCGTATGCATCTATGGATTCACAGTATTCTTCCTTTTTATGATGTCCACCCTATACCATGCCATCAATCACAAGACAGCCAAGCGAGTATTTCGGGTTTTTGACCATACCTCTATCTATCTATTGATAGCGGGCACCTACACGCCCTTTACGCTGGTTACGCTGCGCGGCGGCTGGGGATGGACGATTTTCGGCGTAGTTTGGAGCGCTGCCATTTTGGGCATTGTGCTTAGCGCCATCAATTTAGAGCGTTTCAAGGTCTTTGGCATGGTCTGCTACATTGCTACGGGCTGGTGTATTGTCGTTGCTATGTTCCCCTTGGTCAAAGCGCTGCCCGTATCCGGCATCGTTCTGCTAGTGCTGGGCGGCGTCATGTATACTGCCGGCATCGGTTTTTTTGCCAGCAAAAAGAAATACTTTCATTCCATCTGGCATCTGTTTGTCTTGGCCGGCGCCATTTTACATTATTTTTGCATTCTGTTCTATGTCATCTAAGATACAGAAAGCCAGAGATAAAGAAAAGCAAGGGAGCATCCCTTGCTTTTTTACATTTGCCCTGTCAGCGACAGGCTCATTTCCCGATATACGATGGATTCATATCCGTGCCTGCGATACAGGCGAATCGCCCCTTTGTTTTGCGGCATTACCTCCAGCTGGATTTCCACAGCTCTGTTGCGATACTGCTCTTTTACAAAGGTAAGCGCCTGGGTTCCCAACCCCTGCCCCTGGTATTCCGGCCGAATATACAATTCTTCCAGCAGCACAATCATGCCGCCCGCCTCGTTTCCATAGGTAAAACTCAGTAGAATGTACCCGGCCGCACGGCCTTGGGATTCGATCATCCACCCTTCCAAATAAGGATTTTTCTGTAAGATTAGTGTGAAGGTCTTGTTGAAGTTTTCTTCCGGCACAGCATGGCTTACGCCATCTCCCTGATAGAACTCTCGGCTCATCGCCACATACTGTGCTCTGTCTTTCTCTGTAAATCGTCGGTGCAAGCTATCATCCTTTCTGTCTTCACGCTATGTAGTATACCAGACGGGCCGAAAAGCAAGCAAACGCGGCAAAACGAACTTTTCCCCAGCAAAATTGCCGCCTTTTTCTACGGCATAAAACGAGGCTTTGTTTCCTCCGTTTTCCTCTGTTTTGTGCCTCAATATCCCAAGTTTTCTCGCGCACACCGTCCAGTTTCGGACTAAGTGCCGATTTTTTTGCTTCAATAACATACGAACATTGCGGTTTCTCCGCAAAATATGGTATAGTATTCCATCATGAGTAAATAGGCTATATGGCCCAAAAGGAGCGGATCAACCCGTGGATCGCAACGAGATCGCCCAGTTGGCTCAGTTGGCAAAGCTGTCCTTTACCGATGAGCAGTTGGATGCTTTTACCGATGAATTTTCCAGTATTTTGGCCTTTGTAGATCAGCTGTCTCAGCTGGATACCGAAGGCGTCAGCGTAGCACCCGAGGCCGACCATGCCGTGGTGCGTGCAGACGAGATCGCCCCCTCTCTGCCCAAACAGGCCGTCATTGAATTGGCGCCCGAAACGGACGGAGACGGTTTTCTCATTCCTCGGATCGTATAAGGAGGCGCAACATGCAAGCATATGAAATGACCATCAAAGAATTGCAGGCAGCTCTCCGGGAGAAAAAAATTTCCGCTTCCGAGGCAATGCAAAGCTATCAAGGACGAGTCGCGGATGTAGACCCTCTGGTGCAGGGCTATATCAGCCTAAATCCCCAGACGGCTGAAAAGCAGGCCGTCCGTGCACAGCAACGGCTGGACGACCGCACGGCACAGCCGCTGACAGGCATCCCTATGGCCATCAAGGACAACCTATGCACAAAAGGCATTGAGACAACGTGCGCTTCCAAGATGTTGGAAAACTTTGTGCCCCCTTATACGGCCACAGCGGTTGAAAAACTATTCAATCAGGATGCGGTGATGTTAGGCAAGGCAAACATGGATGAGTTTGCCATGGGTTCTTCTACGGAAACCTCCTATTTTTTTGAAACGAAAAACCCCCATGATCTCAATCGTGTACCGGGTGGCAGCAGCGGCGGCAGCGCAGCCATCGTAGCCTCCGGTATGGCGGCCTTTGCCCTGGGTACGGATACAGGCGGCTCCATCCGCCAGCCCGCTTCGCTCTGCGGTGTTGTTGGCTTCAAGCCTACCTATGGCATGGTTTCCCGTTATGGGCTGATTGCCTTTGCCTCTTCGCTGGATCAAATCGGCGTTTTTTCCCATACTGTGGAGGATTGCGCTGTCGTCATGGACGCCATTGCTGGCCCGGATGCTAAGGATTCTACTTCCATGCAGCAGGCTGCGCCTAAGTTCGAATCTTCTTTGACCGGAGATATCAAGGGGATAAAAATCGGGATACCGCAGGAGTATTTCGGGCAGGGCGTAACCCAGCAGGTTCGCGAGGCAGTACAAAAGGCCGCGCGTGATCTGGAATCGCTGGGGGCCATCGTAGAGCCCTGCTCGCTGCCTTTGACGCAATATGGGCTTCCCACCTACTATCTATTGGCCTGTGCAGAAGCAAGCAGCAACCTGGCCCGGTATGACGGCGTGCGTTACGGCTTCCGGGCCGAAGAGGCAGAAAGCTTTGAGGATATGCTGATCCGTACCCGTACCGAAGGATTTGGCGATGAGGTAAAACGCCGCATTATGCTGGGCGCTTTCGTGCTATCCGCCGGCTACTATGATGCGTATTATAAAAAGGCGCTGGCTTCCCGTGCGCTGATCAAACGGGATTTTAGAAAAGCCTTTGAAACCTATGATTTACTGTTGACGCCCACTTCCCCGAACGTTGCCTGGGAAATGGGAGAGGTGACCGATCCGCTGGCCATGTATGCCGCTGATGTGTGTACAGTTGCAGTCAACATCGCAGGGCTGCCCGGCCTTTCCGTTCCCTGCGGTAAGGATGAGGATGGCATGCCCATTGGCCTACAGCTGATCGGCGCACATTATCAGGATGCCAAAGTTCTCAACGCCGGCCATGCCTACCAGCAGAATTTCGGCCAATCGATGATTCGTCCGGTTTGCCAAAAAGGAGGCGCGAAATGAAATTCGAAACCGTCATTGGCCTAGAAATTCATGTGGAATTGGCCACCAAGACAAAGATATTCTGTAACTGCGAAAATGTGTTCGGCGGCGAGGAAAATACCCATTGCTGCCCTGTATGCCTCGGATTGCCCGGCAGCTTGCCCGTGATGAATCAATCGGTGGTGGATTATGCGGCAAGGGTGGGCCTGGCCTTGGGGTGCGAGGTAGCGCCCGTCAGCTATATGGACCGCAAAAACTATCATTATCCCGATCTGCCAAAGGGCTATCAGATTTCTCAGCGTGGCGTGCCCATCTGCTCCGGCGGCCAGCTAAACCTAGTCGATGAAGACGGCACACCTTTTACCATCGGCTTTACCGAGATTCATATGGAAGAGGATGCAGGCAAGCTGGTTCACCTGCCCAAGCAGGCCGCCAGCCGCGCAGACTACAACCGTGCCGCCGTACCGCTGATTGAAATCGTGACCGATCCGGATTTTCGCTCCGCCTCCCAGGTCTGCACCTTTTTGCAGGCTCTCAGAGAATTGTTGATTTCCCTTGACGTTTCGGATTGCAAAATGCAGGAAGGCTCTATGCGCTGCGATGTAAATCTGTCTTTGCGGGAAGAAGGAAGCACAGAATACGGTACGCGCTGCGAAATGAAAAACCTGAATTCCTTCCGTGCCGTTACCCGTGCCATTGCATACGAGGCGCGCCGGCAGACAGAGTTGTTGGAAAAAGGCGAGAAGGTTATCCAGCAGACATTGCGCTGGGATGACGATCTAGGCAAAACCTATGCCATGCGTGATAAAGAGGACAGCCAGGATTATCGTTACTTCCCTGAGCCGGATCTGCCCCCTATTGTCATTTCCGCCGAGCACATGCAGGAACTCAAGGATAGCCTGCCGGAGCTGCCGCAGGCCCGCAGCCAGAGATACGAGGCTTTGGGCTTGGCCAGCCAAGAAGCGCGGCTATTGGCCAATACCGCTTGGATGACTACATTGATGGATGGTGCGCTAACCCAAAAGGCGGATGCAAAAATTGCCGCCAACTGGCTGATCGGCCCCATGGCCAGCCTGTGGAACGAGCATGCCGCCCAGGAGGAGCCGCTTCCCTTCACAGGAGAGCAGTACGGTGCTTTTGTACAGCTCATCACCGGTAATAAAATCAATTCCTCCGGTGCTAAGACCGTGCTGGAAGCGATGGTGGAAACCGGCAAGGATCCGGATGCCATTGTAAAAGAAAAAAATCTGGCACAGATGGAGGATACCGACGCCCTTTTACAGGTAGCTAAAGAGGTCGTTGCGGAAAACCAGGATACTGTAGAGGCATATCTCGGCGGCCGGGAAAAGGCCTTTGCCAGCCTGATCGGCGCCGCCATGAAAAAAACACGCGGCAAGGCCAACCCCAAAGTAATTCGTCAGTTGATCTTGGACCTAATCCAAAAATAAGCATAATAAAAGGAGGGTTTAAACGCCCTCCTTTTTGTATTGTTGAAAATCGTTATATTGTAAGCTGACTTTTTTATCCTATTTACGATTTATGTTCAATTGTCAACCATTCAATAAATATATGTAAATTATTTTCGAGATCAAGCAGAGATCTCGTCCATGTGTATTTTCTATGCTTGGATGCCATCCAGCCGCATAGGAATCCCCTGCTGATCCAAGTACTTTTTCAGTGTACCGATCTGTAAATGCCCAAAATGAAATAACGATGCTGCAAGCATTGCATCTGCGCCTGCCCGGGCCGCTTGGGCAAAATGCTCCATCGTACCCGCTCCGCCGGACGCGATCAGCGGCACTTTGCAAATTTTAGACGCCTGCTCGAGAACAGGCAGATCAAATCCCTGCATGGAACCGTCGGCGTCCATGCTAGTGAGCAAGATCTCCCCCGCCCCTCGCTTTTGCACCTCATACAGCCACTCCATAGCATCCAGCCCTGTATTGATACGCCCCCCATGAATGTACACATCCCAGCCATCCCTATCCTGACAGCGCTTTACATCGATGGATACAACGATACACTGGCTCCCAAAGCGCATGGCGCCTTCCTCTATCAGCTCCGGCGTTTGCACGGCAGGCGAATTGAGGGATATTTTATCCGCCCCACGGCGCAGCACCTCTCGGATGGTGTCGATATCACGGATCCCGCCGCCTACGGTAAAGGGAATGAACACCTGCTCTGCCGTGCGCTCTACGACATCAAACATCGTGCTTCTGCCTTCGTGCGTAGCGTTGATATCCAAAAAGGTGATCTCATCTGCGCCCAGTTGGCTGTAACGCCGCGCCGTTTCTACTGGGTCGCCGGCATCTCGGATGTTTTCAAATTGAATGCCTTTGACTACGCGGCCATCTCGTATATCCAGGCAAGGAATGATTCTTTTTTTCAGCATTGTTCTGCTCCCTTCAGCGCCAAGAAATTGCGCAGAATCTGCATCCCGTTGTCTCCGCTTTTTTCCGGATGAAATTGACAACCGTAAATATTATCTTGGTGAACAGCACAGGCAAATGGAATTTCATATTCCGTAATACCGCTGACATATGGCCTTTCTATCTGCTGGGCACAGTAGCTATGCACAAAATAAACAGAAAACTCCTTAGGCAGACCGGCAAACATTTCTTCATCCCTATTTTCCACGCTATTCCAACCCATATGCGGCACCTTTTCCCGTATGGCAAATTTTGTAATTTTCCCAGGGATCAGCCCTAAGCCTTGCTGCCATCCGCCCTCTGTGCTGGATTCAAACAACAGCTGCATGCCCAAGCAAATTCCCATCAGAGGCGTTCCTTTTCCAACAGCCGCTTGTATGGCCTGTACCAATCCCCGCCTGGACAATTCTGCCATCGCATCTCCAAAGGCCCCTACGCCGGGTAAAATCAGCTTTTGCGCCGTTCGTATTTCCTCAGCATCCTGTGATAATTTTGGCTGCGCATCCAAAAAAGAAAGCGCTTTCTGCACGCTGTGCAGATTGCCCATGCCATAATCAATGACCACAACCTCTTGCATTGCTCTGCCTCCTCAACGGATGATACCACACTATAACACTTTATCACAATAGTGTAAAGAAGTTTTTGCTATTTCTTTTATGAATTGCATTCACAACAATTTCCTGGCGCGAATTTGTGAATTTACAATGGAAAAAAGGTCGGTTTTAGACTATAATATTTCTGTTATAAACAAAACTGTGTTTCCGCAGTTCCTTTAGGAGGAAACCATATGTCTGTTACAGCCATCGTTGGCATCAACTGGGGAGATGAGGGCAAGGGCCGCATGGTGGATTATTTATCCGAATCCTATGAGGTCGTTGTTCGGTATCAGGGCGGCAACAATGCCGGCCATACTGTCATCAATGAATTTGGTAAATTTGCGTTGAATCTTCTCCCCTCCGGGATCTTTCGTCCGGGAACCATTAACATTTTAGGACCCGGCACCGTCATCGATTTGGAACACCTTTGCGGAGAGATCGGGCGGCTCCAAAAGGCTGGCGTTTCCATTTCTCCGGAGAATTTATACATTTCCGACAGGGCTATGATCTGCATGCCCTTCCATCGCTGGCAGGATCAAATGGAGGAGGACAGGCTGGGGGCCGCGCAATACGGCTCCACACGCCGCGGCATCTCCCCCGTATATGGGGATAAGGCCATGAAAAAGACGCTGCAGATGGGCGATTTATTTTATCCAGAATCGCTGCATGAGCATCTGTACCGCCTTGTGGATTGGAAAAACGCGCTGCTGGGCAGTGCATATCACTGCGAAGCGATCTCCATGGAGCAGATGCAGGCCTGGCTGGATACCTACGGCAGCGTTTTAAAGCCGTATATAACGGACGTAGGCCAGGTGCTGCACGAAGCGTTGTCCTGTGGCAAAAATGTTTTGATGGAAGCGCAGCTAGGGGCGTTAAGGGATCTGGACTACGGCATTTATCCCTATACCTCCTCTTCTTCCCCGTTGGCCGGGTATGCACCCATCGGCTGCGGGCTGCCCAGCATCAAGCTGGACAAGGTAGTCGGTGTGGTCAAGGCCTATTCCTCCTGTGTGGGGGCTGGCCCGTTCGTCGGAGAATTGGACGGCGCTGAAGGGGATGCGCTGCGCGAAGCCGGCGGAGAATACGGCGCAGCTACCGGGCGCCCACGCAGGGTTGCGTATTTTGACTTGGTCGCCACAAAGCACGGCATTGAGCTGCAAGGGGCCAGCGACATCGCGTTGACAAAGATGGATGTGTTGAGCCATATGCCCAGCATCCCCGTGATTCGTGCTTACAAGGTGGATGGCAAGGAAATAACACGCTTCCCCGCTACGCAGCTGCTAGATCGGGCTGAACCTGTGTATGAAACGCTGCCAGGCTGGCAATGTGAGATTAGCCACATCCGTAAGTTTGAAGATTTGCCCCAAGCGGCGCAGGATTATGTCCTGTATGCGGAAAGGCAGCTGGGCGTCTTTATCAAATATGTTTCCGTGGGACCGGAACGTGAACAAATCATCATCCGTGGATGAACGAAACAATTTGTGGAGGGATTATCTTATGAGCGAACTTTTGTATGAAGGAAAAGCCAAACAAGTTTTTGCAACCGAAGACCCAAACGTCGTCATGGTTCATTATAAGGATGATGCGACGGCGCAAAACGGCCTGAAAAAAGGTACGATCGTCGGCAAGGGCGTAATCAACAACCGCATGAGCAACGCCATGTTTCAAATGCTGGAGGAAAAGGGCATTCCCACGCACTATGTCAAAGAGCTAAACGACCGCGATACGCTGGTAAAGCATGTGAAGATCGTGCCGTTGGAGGTCATCGTGCGCAACATTGCCGCCGGTTCCCTGGCGGAGCGCTTGGGCGTGCCAGAAGGTACCAAGATGGCTTCTACAGTATTGGAGTTTTGCTATAAAAATGATGACTTGGGCGACCCGATCGTCAATGAATACCATATCCGCGCCGTTGGACTGGCTTCTGATGAGGATGTAAAGACCATTTCAGAGATGGCGCTAAAGATCAACGAGCTTTTACAGGAGCGCTTGCAGCAGGCGCATATGATCTTGGTGGACTTTAAACTGGAATTTGGCAAGCTGCCAGACGGCACCGTGATCCTAGCGGACGAAATTTCGCCAGATACCTGCCGCCTGTGGGACGACAAAACCGGCGAAAAGCTGGATAAGGACCGTTTCCGCCGCGACCTGGGCAAGACCGAGGAAGCATACCAAGAAGTAATGCACCGTTTGGGGTTGGATAAATAACATGGATCAGCTACGTGAAGAATGCGGCGTTTTCGGCGTCTACAACCAATCTGAAATGGACAGCGCGCATATGGGCTATTTTGCTCTTCAGGCTTTACAGCATCGCGGCCAGGACGGCTGTGGCATGGCAGCCTCCAACGGCGGCCCTGCACAGCTGATTAAAAACATCGGTCTTGTGACGGATGTTTTCCAGCATGATGGCTTGGGGCCGCTGATGGGCAAAAAACTGCTCATTGGCCATGTGCGCTATGCTACCAGCGGCGCCACCAACGTATTGAATACCCAGCCCCTGCTGATGAAATTCCAGGGAGGGTTCTTAGCGCTGGCGCATAACGGCCACTTGGTCAACGCCCCTGCCCTGAGCCGATATCTCAGGGAGGACGGCGTTCTGTTTCAAACAGACATGGATACCGAGTTGATCGCCCATCTGATTTCCCGTTCCCGCGCCAAATCCATGCCGGATCGCATCAAGGAAATGATGGAATGCGTTTACGGCTCCTATGCGCTGGTGCTGATGACGCGGACGCACGTTTATGGCGTGCGTGATCCTTGGGGGATTCGCCCGTTGTGCATCGGCAAATTGGGCGATACCTATATGGTGGCTTCGGAATCCTGTGCTTTTGATGTTTTGGGGGCTGAATTTGTCCGCGATGTGGAGCCGGGCGAAATTATCTCCATTGGCAAAGAAGGCATTCAAAGCTACCGTACCCCTGTGCGCGAAAACCACGGAACATGTTTGTTTGAATATGTCTACTTTGCCCGGCCGGACAGCGTGATTGACGGCATTCCGGTATACCAAGCACGCCGCCGGGCCGGCCAGATGCTGGCCAGCGTGCAGCAGGTGGATGCGGACATTGTCGCCGGCGTGCCGGACAGCGCCATCGCGGCCGCGCAGGGTTACGCGGAGGCCAGCGGCATTCCCTATGGCGATGTTTTGGTAAAAAACCGTTACATCGGCCGTACCTTTATCACGCCCAAACAGCAGGCACGCGAATTGGCTGTACGCTTAAAACTCAGCGTTTTGAAAAAACAGGTGGCCGGCAAGCGAGTCTTGCTGGTAGACGACTCTATCGTGCGCGGTACCAACAGCATCATCATTGCGCGTATGCTACGGGATGCCGGGGCCAAGGAAGTGCATATGCGCATCTCTTCCCCGCCGGTAAAATTTCCCTGTTTATTTGGCATCAATACACCGACGAGCAAGCATTTAATCGGCGCTCAACAATCGGTAGAGGATCTGCGCAAGAGCCTTGGGCTGGATTCCCTCGCCTATCTGGATCTGCCGCTTTTGGAGCAAGCTGTCAGCGATTATAACCAAGGGTACTGCACTGCCTGCTTTGACGGCAACTATCCGATGGATATCCATAAATGTAAGAACTGTGTTTCCATACTCAAAAAAATTAAAAAGGAGCGCCAAAGATGAATGACACATATCAAAGCCCATTCAATGCGCGGTATGCCAGCGCAGAAATGAGCCGTCTCTTCTCCCCGGATATGCGGTATACCACTTGGCGCAAGCTGTGGGTCGCTTTGGCGGAGTCTGAAATGGAGCTAGGGCTACCCATTACGCAGGCACAGGTGGATGCGCTGAAAGCGCATATTGAGCCCATCGATTATGAAGTGGTAGCCGCCAAAGAAAAGGAGATTCGCCATGACGTGATGGCACATGTCTATGCCTATGGGCAGGATGCGCCGGAAGCCAAAGGCATCATCCATCTGGGCGCTACCAGCTGTTATGTAACGGACAATGCGGATCTTATCATCTATCGTGAAGCGCTACGCCTGGTACGCGGCAAGCTTTTGGCTGTGGTGGAGCGCCTAAGCCGCTTTGCCCTGGCCTACCAGGACATGCCGCAACTGGGCTATACGCATTTACAGCCCGCTCAGCTGGTCACCGTCGGCAAGCGCGCCACGCTATGGATCCAAGAGCTGATGATGGACCTGGACGAGCTAGACTGTTGCCTGGCCAGCTTTAAGCTGCTTGGCTGCAAAGGAACAACGGGCACACAGGCCAGCTTTATGGATTTATTTGAAAACGATGAGGAGAAATGTAAACAGCTGGATGCTAAGATTTGTCAGAAGATGGGCTTTGAATCCTCCTTCCCTGTATCCGGGCAGACCTATCCACGTAAGTTTGATAGCCGTATTTTAAGCACGCTGTCCTCCATTGCGCAGTCCGCCAGCAAATTTGCCAACGACCTTCGCCTGCTTCAGCATATGCGGGAGGTAGAAGAACCCTTTGAAAAAAGCCAGGTTGGCTCTTCAGCGATGGCGTATAAGCGCAACCCCATGCGCAGCGAACGCATCTGTTCGATGGCCCGCCATGTGATTGCCCTGGCGATGGATCCGCCCATGACGGCATCTGTGCAGTGGATGGAGCGGACGCTGGATGATTCGGCCAACCGCCGCATCTGTATGCCGGAGGCGTTTTTGTCCATCGATGCCGTATTGGAATTGTACGCCAACATCGCAGATGGAATGGTGGTGTATCCTCAGATGATCCAGCGCCATGTAGAGGAGCAGCTTCCCTTTATGGCTACGGAAAATATTTTGATGGAGGCTGTCAAGCATGGCGGTGACCGCCAAGAGCTGCATGAAAAGCTGCGTGTACATTCGCAGGCGGCGGCCGCAGTGGTAAAGGGCGAAGGCAAGCCAAACGATCTGTTAGAGCGCATTGCTGCAGACCCTGCGTTTGGCCTTACATTGTCTCAGCTGCAAGAGGTCATGGATGCTCGCCTGTATATTGGGCGCTGCCCCAACCAGGTCGTGGAATTTATTCAGGAACAGGTACTGCCGCGCTTGTCCGGTGCGGCCCAAGGCCCAATCGGGCAGATTCGTGTATAAAGAGTGGGGAGTAGAAATAAAATGAAGATCGTATTTATTACCGGCGGCGTTATGTCTTCTCTGGGGAAAGGCGTTACTTCCGCCTCTCTTGGTATGTTGTTAAAAAGCCGTGGCTATCGTGTCACGATGATGAAGTTTGACCCTTATCTGAATGTGGACCCAGGTACGATGAACCCTTTCCAGCATGGGGAGGTTTTTGTAACAGACAACGGCGGCGAAACGGATCTGGATCTTGGCCATTATGAGCGTTTTATTGACAGCAGCCTATCCAAGCGTAGCAGTATAACCTCTGGAAAGCTGTATTCCAGTTTGATAGAGCGTGAGCGGCGCGGCGATTTCAACGGGGGTACCGTACAGGTGGTGCCTCATTTGACAAACGCCATCAAGCAGGCCATCAAGGATGTGGCAACCAAGGATAATGCCGATGTAACGCTGGTAGAGGTTGGCGGCACGGTAGGCGATATTGAAAGCCTTCCGTTTATCGAGGCCATCAGCCAATTTCGTATGGAGGCCGGCCCCACCAATACGCTGAGTATCCATTTGACCTATATCCCTTACCTGGAATCTGTAGGCGAGCTAAAAACAAAACCTACACAGCATAGCGTACGCGAGCTTTGTTCCTTGGGCATCCAGCCGGATATCCTGGTTTGCCGAACCGAGCATGAGCTAAGCGCAGAAATCAAAAATAAGATTTCCTATCTATGCAATATCACGCCGGGCTGTGTAATCGAAAATAACGACGTTAAAACCATTTACGAGGTTCCCTTGATGCTAGAGCGTGAAGGTCTTTGCGTCAAGGCCCTGGAAAAATTAGGGCTGCCAGATCGTGCACATGACCTATCCGATTGGCGCGATATGGTACAACACATCATTTCTCCCAAGCGAGAGGTCAATGTGGCGTTGGTTGGAAAATATATCAAACTCCATGACGCCTACCTGAGCGTGGTAGAATCCTTAATCCATGCAGGCGCTTATCATGATGCAAGGGTAAATATTCATTGGGTAGAATCCGAAGAAATCACGCCTGAAACGGTCGATCAGTTGCTTGATCCCGTGGATGCTGTCCTTATTCCGGGCGGTTTTGGGCAGCGCGGCACAGAGGGAAAAATTTTGGCTGTGCAGTATGCACGTACCCACAAAAAGCCCTTTTTTGGCATTTGTCTCGGCCTGCAAATGGCCGTTATCGAATATGCACGCCATGTAGCAGGGCTGGAAGGGGCCAATTCCACGGAGATGGATCCCCATACTCCCTACCCTGTCATCGACATGATGGAAACACAAATCGGCGTTACGCATTTGGGGGGTACACAGCGGCTGGGACAATATACCTGCCAGCTGGAAGAAAACAGCAAAAGCATGGCGGCCTATGGCACGCCGATCATTCATGAGCGCCATCGTCATCGCTATGAATTCAATGCCAAATATGCGGACAAACTGTTTGACGGCAACCTGCACAAGGCAGGCACCAATCCTGAAACCGGTTTGGTCGAAATCGTAGAGCTGGTGGATCATCCCTGGTTTGTCGGTGTGCAATTCCATCCGGAATTCCTCTCGCGTCCGATGCGCCCGCATCCGCTGTTCCGTGAATTTATCGGAGCGGCCTTGTCCGAAAGAGAAGGGGGCCAGGATTGATGGAAAAAATCATTGTGCTGGATTTCGGCGGTCAATACAACCAGTTGATTGTGCGCCGTATCCGCGAAGCCGGTGTGTATTGTGAGATCTTTCCCTGCGATACTGCAGTGGATACATGGAAAAACGATGATCTTAAAGGCATCATCTTGACGGGCGGCCCGCAAAGCGTCTACGACGAGCATGCAAAGGCATGCGATCCCGTTGTGCTTTCCCTTGGTGTTCCGGTGCTTGGCATCTGCTATGGGCAGCAATGGATGACGCATATGTTGGGTGGTAAGGTTGGCCCTATGGATGCGCGTGAATATGGCTCTACGGACACTGTGTTCGATCTCTCCTCTGCCCTGTTTAAAGGGTTGCCGGAGCAGAATGTAGTTTGGATGAATCATAACGACGCTGTAACCGCTCTGCCCGATGGTTTTGTTTCTATCGCGCATACCAAGCATTGTGCATGCGCCGCCATTGCCAATCCTGATAAGCGGTATTATGGCGTGCAGTTTCATCCTGAAGTGGCGCACACGCAGCATGGCAGCGAAATTCTAAAGAATTTTTTGGATATTTGCGGCTGCCAGGGCGGTTGGAAAATGGAGGCCGTTGTAGATTCCATGGTAGAGGCCATCCGCAAGCAGGTTGGAGACAGCAAAGTATTGTGTGCTCTTTCCGGCGGCGTGGATTCTTCTGTGGCCGCGGTGCTGGTACACCGTGCCATTGGGGACAACCTAACCTGCATCTTTGTAGACCATGGCTTGTTGCGCAAGGATGAAGGCGACCAAGTTATGCAGACTTATCACGAAAAGCTGGGGCTCAAGATCCACCGTGTCAATGCTGGCCCGCGTTTTTTGGCTAAGTTGGCGGGTGTAACGGATCCAGAACAAAAGCGTAAAATCATCGGCAATGAGTTCATCACGGTTTTTCAGGAACAGGCCAAAGCGCTGGGACAAATGGATTATCTTGTTCAAGGTACAATTTATCCGGACGTCATTGAAAGCGGTATGGGGCAGGCTGCTGTGATCAAAAGCCATCATAATGTAGGCGGGTTGCCGGAGGATATTGGTTTTAAAGGGCTGGTAGAGCCGCTGCGTCTATTGTTTAAAGATGAGGTGCGTGCGCTTGGCATCAGTTTGGGCATAGATCGCAGCATGGTTTGGCGTCAGCCCTTCCCCGGCCCGGGACTTGCCATTCGCGTGTTGGGCGATATTACGGAGGATAAGCTGCGCATTGTACGGGAAAGCGATGCCATTCTGCGTTATGAAATCGCTGAGGCCGGTTTGGAGGAGCAGGTTTGGCAGTATTTCACGGTCTTTACCCCTCTGCGTACGGTCGGCGTAATGGGTGATGAGCGTACCTATGACCATGTATTGGCCATTCGCGCTGTTACCTCTACCGACGCTATGACTGTGGAGGCAGCAGAGCTTCCCTGGCCTGTCCTGAAGAAGATTATGAATCGTATCATCAACGAAGTCCCCGGCGTCAACCGCGTGGTATACGACATCACCTCAAAGCCCCCGGGTACCATTGAATGGGAATAAGTTGAGAGGGCGAAGAAACCCAGTGTTTATGCGGGTTTGCGGCATATCAAGAGGTCCTTTGATAACAATTTGATAACAGTTGTATAAGAGCCATTATTCTTGTAATCCAGTGGTTTGTGGGTTATAGAATGATTTAGCGTTGGTCTTGTATGACAAAATAAATCCATATTAGAAAGCCCTTAGCTATGGGTAGTAACTCATAGCTAAGGGCTTTTTTCGTTGTTTTTATTTGTAATCATTTGGCGAGTTTTTCAACTGCTTCCTCCAAAGATGACACAAAAAATACATCCTTACCATTATTGCTCTCATAGATGAAGTCTCTTAATGGTTTGCTTGTGTAGTGTGAATAGCCACCGTAAATAGCAATACGGCCACCGTAATTGACAAACTTTTGTAATATCTCTCCAGCCAGTCCCGTACTGAGGACAAAGAAATCCTCTGTAATAAGCTGTTTGGAAATTACGATATTTTTCGTTCCGATATCGTACTTTGCACTCATTAGCAAATCAAGTGCCGATTGGGTGTCCGTAATAACTGTATTTTCGCAATTTACTAACGCACAAAGAGTGCCTTTGTTTTCAATTTTACGTAAATTCATATAGATGATCCTTTCGATTAGTCTTTGAATGCTTAGACTAATGCGTCACTAAGCTCCTTTGAGGGATCTTTCGCCCAGATTTGTGTGGCATCGAATTTCGGGCAGTAATAACGCCAGTTGTCGTACTCTTCCCTACCGATTTCCTCGGAAGATAGCTTGTCCGCCTGTTCTTTCCAAGCGCAGAGCATTTTTGAGAGCTCGGCAGCGTCCTTACCTTTGTCCTTGTTGACTTTCAGACAGACTTTCCCGTCTGCTTCGCTGACGGGAAGGCCGTTATTCTTCTGCAAAATTGCCGGTATAAAGCTGATAATATTTCCCTTTTTTCTCAATCAGCTCATCATGCGTACCGCGTTCGATGATACGGCCCTGCTCCAAAACCATGATACAGTCCGCATTTTTTACCGTAGACAGCCTATGTGCGATGACAAAAGTCGTTCTGCCCGTCATGAGCGCATCCATGCCTGCCTGCACCAACGCTTCCGTCCTTGTATCGATGGAACTGGTCGCTTCGTCTAAAATCAGCACAGGCGGATCCGCTACAGCGGCGCGCGCGATGGCAAGCAGCTGCCGTTGTCCTTGGCTAAGGTTAGCGCCGTCGCCTGTCAGCACGGTTTGGTATCCATCCGGTAAACGTTGGATAAAGCCATCCGCATTGGCCAATCTTGCCGCCGCCATACATTCGTCATCTGTTGCATCTAAGTTGCCGTAACGGATGTTATCCATCACGGTTCCAGTAAACAGGTGCGTATCCTGCAAAACGATGCCGAGGCTTCTACGCAGATCTGGCTTTTTAATTTTGTTGATGTTTATCCCATCATATCGGATCTTGCCGTCTGCAAGATCATAAAAACGGTTAATCAGATTTGTGATGGTAGTTTTCCCCGCGCCTGTTGAGCCAACAAACGCAATTTTTTGTCCAGGTTTTGCAAATAGGCTGATATCATGCAGAACCATTTTCTTTTCATCATAGCCAAAATCCACATGGTCAAAAACGACGCCGCCTTCCAGCCTGGTATAGGTAACAGTGCCCTCCTGTTTATGGGGATGCTTCCATGCCCATAGGTTTGTGCGCTCCTCACACTCGGTAAGCTGGCCATCGCCGGTTTCCTTTGCGTTGACAAGCTCTACATAGCCATGATCTTCTTCCGGCTTTTCATCCAACAAACGGAAGACACGCTGTGCCCCTGCCGCAGCCATAACGATAAAATTCATCTGTTGGCTGATCTGTGTAATGGGCTGGGTAAAGCTCTTATTCAGGCCTACAAAGGCAACCAAGGTGCCAACTGTCAGCCCGGCATAGCCGTTTAGCGCGAGGAGCGCACCTACAATAGCACACAATACATAGCTAAGGTTGCCAATGTTGGCGTTGATGGGCATAACCAAGTTGGCATACCGGTTTGCCTTATCGGCACTATCTCGGAGAGCTTGGTTCAGCTGGTGAAAGTCTGCTTTGGCCTGTTCTTCATGGCAGAATACTTTTACCACCTTCTGGCCTTCTATCATCTCTTCAATAAAACCGTCCACAACACCCAGGTCGCGCTGTTGGTGCGCAAAGTATGTACCGGACAAACTGGAAAAGCGCGCCGTTACAAACACCATAACGCCTGCCATAACCAAAGCCATCAGCGTCAGCGGAATATTGAGTATGAGCATAGATACAAACGTAGAAATAAGCGTCACCAGAGAATTGACAACCTGGGGAATGCTCTGCCCCATCAACTGGCGCAGCGTATCTACGTCGTTGGTGTATACGGACATTATATCTCCATGGGCCGTGGTATCTAAATATTTGATGGGCAGGCTTTCCATATTGCTGAAGATATCGATCCTTAAACGGCGCATTGTTCCCTGGCTGATGCCTACCATGATGCGATTGTACGCAAACGCCGCAATGACGCCGATCAGCATAACGGCGCCGACTTGCATCAAATTGCGCAACAGCGGCGCAAAATCCGGCGCTGCGCTTGCCAGCATCGGCACGATATAGTCGTCTATCAACACTTGGGTAAACATCATGCTGCGCACCGTTGCAAATGCAGAGACAATGATAAACACCACAACCGCGCAGAAGCGAAATTTATAGTATTTGAGCATATAGCTCATCACACGCTTGAGCACAGACATGGAATCACGCATAGAGATTCTCTTTTTCATCGCTTAATTCGCCCCCTTTTCCGGCATAGGATGGTCAAAATCTCCGCCGCCTTTGATTTGGGATTCATAGATTTCTTGATAGATGGCATTGCCTTCCAGCAGGTTTTCATGGGTATCAAACCCATTGATCCTGCCTCCATCCAGCACTAGGATGCGGTCTGCATCCTGCACGCTGGAAATGCGCTGGGCAATGATGATTTTGGTGGTTCCCGGTATCTTTTCTACAAACGCTTTTCGGATCCTAGCATCCGTAGCCGTATCTACTGCGCTGGTAGAGTCGTCCAGAATTAACACTTTTGGTTTTTTCAATAGAGCGCGCGCAATGCAAAGCCGTTGTTTTTGGCCGCCGGATACATTGGCGCCTCCGCGTGTGATATACGTATGGTAGCCATCCGGCAGCCGGTCGATAAATTCGTCGGCACAAGCCGCACGGCACGCCTCTATACACTCCTCGTCCGTTGCATTTGGGTCCCCCCATCTGAGGTTTTCCAAAATTGTGCCGGAAAACAAAACATTTTTTTGCAACACAACGGATACCTGATTGCGCAGCGCATCCATATCATACGCACGCACATCCTCGCCGCCTACACGTACACAGCCTTCATCCACATCGTACAACCGACAGATTAGGTTTACCAGGCTGCTCTTCCCGCTGCCTGTGCCGCCGATGACGCCGATGTTTTCTCCCGAATGTATATGAAGATCGATATCGGTAAGCGCTTTTTTCCCAGTGCCATGCTTATAGGAAAAGCTAACATGATCAAAATCAATACTGCCATCCTTTACCTGCATCAATGGGTGCTCCGGATTTTTCAGGTCTGGCGTTTCTTGGAGAACCTCTACAATGCGGTGGATGCTGGCCATACTCATGCTGATCATGACAAAGATCATGGACAGCATCATGAGCGACATCAACACAGACATCACGTAGCTAAACATAGAGGTCAATTCACCTGTGGTCATGGTGCCAATGACGATGAACTTGGTGCCAAACCAGGAAACCGAGATGATACAGCCATAAATGGCCAGCATCATAGCGGGGTTATTAAGGGCTAGCAGCTTCTCTGCTTTTACAAACAGGCGATATACATTGTAAGCGGCCTTTGAGAATTTCTTTTTCTCATATTCCTCCCGCACAAACGCCTTAACAACACGGATCGCCGAAACATTTTCCTGCACGCTGGCATTCAGGTCGTCGTATTTTTTGAATACCACATCAAAAACCTTCATCGCCGCCTTCATGATACAGCCCAGCACCGTCGCCAAAAACAGGATCGCAACCAAAAAGATCAAGCTTAGATCACGGTTGATGGTAAAGCACATCACCATACTGGAAACCAGCATCAGCGGCGCGCGCACAGCAATGCGCAGCACCATTTGGTAGGCGTTTTGTACGTTTGTAATGTCCGTAGTCATCCGCGTTACCAATCCTGCCGTGCTGAATTTATCGATATTGGAAAAAGAAAAGGTTTGAATATTGCTATAAATCGCTTCACGCAGATTGGCAGCCACCCCAGCAGAAGCGCTGGCGGCGTACTTCCCTGCCAGCGCGCCGAATGCCAAACTAAAAAAAGCCATGACCAGCATGACGATTCCGTATTGATAGACAGCCTGCATATTGCCAGCCTGCAAACCGTTGTCTATGATCTTTGCTGTGATGAACGGAAGCAACACTTCCATCACCACCTCCAAAGCGGTAAACAGCGGTGTTAAAATGGAATCCTTTTTGTATTGGCCAATGTATTTTACAATGGTCTTCATCGCTCACACCTTCTTTACTAGTTTTTTTAGGATACATTCAACAGCATTTTATGCTGCACGCTTTGCAATGCGCGCAGCTCTTCTGTTTTCAGGCCGCTACAAATCTTGCTTTGCAGCTGTGCCAGCGTCTGCCCTATGCTCTTACCCAGCGCCTGGCCCTGCGGCGTGGCAAAAATCAGCTTTTGCCTATCATCATTTTCAGTATATACATATCCCTTTCCTTTCAGCTTTTTTACCAGTGCGGAAATCGACGGCTTTGATAGGCCCAACACACGATATATCTCCGTTGCGCACACCCCTTGCTCGCTATGCTCCAATACATAGGCCAGCACCTGTGCCTGGGCAACCGTAAGCCCATGCAGAGCAGCCGCTCGGTTAAAGCATGCCTCTAGCCGGATGCTGAGCTGTCTGAGCGTTTGCAATAGGCTGCGGAATTCTACGGCAGACATCATTTTTCACCTCTCAATGGTTTTGGCCCGAATAGTTTTGCTGTATACATTCTTATACATCAACTTCGCTTGAATGTAAAATTCAAATATGTTATTATCGATAAAAACTTTTTATAGAAAATAATAATATTTTTATTTTAGGAGTTTCTCATGAATACAATCCAGCTTGAATGCTTTTTGATGGTGGCGGATTGCTTGAATTTTACCAAGGCCGCCGAATCGCTCAAAATTACACAGCCAGCCGTGAGCCATCAGATCCGCGCCTTGGAAGATGAATTGGGGGTAAAGCTATTCATCCGTACCAATAAGCGCGTTTCTCTGACCAAGGAGGGAATGCAGTTTATCGGAGATGCGCTTAGCATACTAAAAATCGCAAATGCATCAAAATTTCGCCTGAGCAAAAAACTGTCTTCTCAACCCATCCCTTTGGGGATCGGCTGCCACAGCACCTGGGAGCTGTCGTTGCTGCCGCCGCTCATAGAGCAACTCAGCCAAGAATTTGCACAGTTTGTTCCTGTGCTAAAGCTGATCCCTTTGCCCGTGATGGAGAACCTTTTGGAGGATGAGAGCATTCAGGTCATGTTTTCCTTTCGCACCGAACAGGAGCAAGGACGCCATGCCAAATATATGGAGCTGATACACTGCCCCATAGTCTGTGTATGTGCACCTGGACATCCATTTGCCAAGCGCCAGAGCCTAACGCAGGAAGAGCTGCATACCGGCGGAAAATTTGCGCTCTGCAGCCCACGTCAATGTGATCCTGCTTTTTTTCGCGTGCAAAGCAAGCTATCCTCTGATCATGCTGCCACCGAGTTGATCTTTGAGGAAGGCTATGAAGTAATCCAAGCGTTGATAAAAGCCAATTTTGCCTTTACCATTTGGCCTGATATTCCCATAAGCCGCGACCCTGCGCTTTGCTATATTCCAATTGCCGGTCTTCCTTCGCTTTCCTTTGGCATCTCTTATGCCTCCGGAGAGGCCAGCCCTCTGTTAAAGCGCTTTTTGGAAATCGCAAAGCGGCACTTTGATATAGACAAAAAAAAGAGCGGGCGCCCGCTCTCTGTTTAACGGTGTTACGAGGGCTTGCCTCCGTCATGTTACTCTAAATAGCAACCACAGCAACAACAACTTGGTATATAGATCTTTTTTCATGCGGTTTCCTCCTTATAGCAAGCCTTGTCTTCGATTCTAACAGAGTTTTTTGCTTTTGTCTATCTTCATAGACATTATTATTTTCCTAATTCCATACACTAAGCTAAAAGGAGTGTATGGATTGTTGGAATTTGATAAACAAGCCGTGGGCCAAGCCATTCGACGTTTACGCAAAGAACGAGGGCTTTCTCAAGAAGTTGTTAGCAGCTTTGCTGGCTTGGCACGCAGCCATTTAGCGATGATAGAAAATGGGGACAAGCAGCCGAATTTTGAAACGATTTGGCGTTTGGCCAATGCCTTTGGGTTATATCCTCATGAATTGGTCAAACTCATTGAAGAGGAACGGCTTCGCAGCACTCCATAAATTTAGTAGGATTTATTCTTAATTATTGCGATTTGTTTGACAATTTATGGTACAATAAGAAAGCAGATTCACTGTATCAAGTTAGATAGGAGTTCATTGTTTTTATGTTGGATTTTTTACCCATCGATTTATCAGACAAGGAATGGATGACAGAGCTATTTGAAGCAGGCGGTGCGCCTTCGGAAGAATACAATTTTGTATTCGCTTATATCTGGCGAAAGACCTACGGCCTTACCGCTACCCGCATGGGAGATTATGTGTTGGTATTTTCTTCCAAGCCAACGCCCAGCTACTTGTTCCCCTGCGGCAAAGGGCCATTAAAGCCGGTGCTGGATGCCATTATTCAAGATGCCAAGGATAGGGGTATCCAGCTTCAGCTTCACTGCCTTATGCCGGAGCAGATCGAACAGATGGAGGCGATCTATCCTGGAAAATTCACTTATGAACTGCAGCGCGATTATGCCGACTATATCTATTCGGCCGACAAGCTCCGCACCCTTTCCGGCAAAAAGCTGCATGCCAAGCGCAACCATATCAATCGTTTTTTAGAGAACAATCCAAATTGGCATTATGAGCCCATTACCCAAGACAACATTGGCGATTGTCTTTTGATGAACGAGCTATGGTGCAAACAGTCAAATTGTGATGAAAATAAGGATCTACAGGAAGAGGCATGTGCGGTGCGCCAGGCCTTTGCGCATTATGATGAGCTTGGGTTTGACGGCGGCCTGCTCTATCTGGGGGATAAGGTCATCGCCTATACCATCGGTTCACGGTTGACGCCCGATACCTATATGGTGCATTTTGAAAAGGCATTTGGCGAGATCCAGGGGGCATATCCAATGATCAACCAGCAGTTTATCCAGCACATCGGAGATGGCTACCAATGGATCAATCGGCAGGATGATATGGGGGAAGAGGGGTTGCGCAAGGCCAAGCTATCCTATTACCCGGAAAAGATTTTGGATAAGCACATTGCCTTTTATAAAGGATAAGCCGACATGCATATTCAGTTTGCGGCCAAAGAGCATAGCGAACAGGTCATCGAGCTATGGCGGCAGTGCTTTGGAGACAGCAGAAAATTCGTTTCCTTTTATCTGAATCATCATCCTTTTGAGGAAAAAACGATGCTGTTGGCCCTGGAGGGTGATGTTGTAACCGCCATGCTCTCCCTCCTGCCTGCGCGGCTTGTTATAGGCCAAAAAAAGCTGCCCGTGCGCTATGTATACGCCGTAGGAACAGAGATTCGATTTCGCGGCCAGGGGCTGAGTACAGCGCTGTTGGATGCATCTGCGTCGTTGTGCCGTCGCAGAGGAGAAGCTGGGATGTTTCTGATCCCCGCTTCGGATAGCTTGTTTGAGTTTTATCGTCAGCGCGGTTTTGTCTCTGCCTTTGGCGTTGCGTCTCGCACTGTATCCTCGTCAGAGATCTTTCCCTATTCGGATTCCAATTTAGATGTGCGGCCAATACCTCTTTCGGTATTGGCTGCGCTGCGCAACCATGCCTTTGCTTGTCTTCCCTCGTATATCGCCTGGGATGAAGCGGCGCTGGCCTATGCTGTGAAAGCGGCCAAAGCGGCCCTGGGCGGCGTATATGGTTTTTACAAAGGGGATACGCCTGTGGGATATGTATTTTACGAACCGCAGGAAGCATGCATGCAGTTAAAGGAATGGTGCGTACCAGAGGCATTGTATGCAGAGGCCCTTTCTGCGCTGCATGCAAAGCTGGGGGCTTCTTCCTATCATCTGCGTTTGCCGGGGCAGACGCCTTTCGGTATGCTGCGCTGGGCTGAAAGCACTTCTTTTCCCCTGCCAGATTCGCTGGGATACGCCAACCTGATATTGGATTGAGCTTTTCCACCGTACCGCTCTGCCAAAAGCGCTCTCCGCAGGGCGTTTTTTTATGCCATTATGATAGAATTCCTGCACCTCTCAATTGGTAACGAATCTCTTTACCAATACTGATTCTACGCCCCGTATTCTGTATAATGGTAAATGGCCTTTCCCATGGGCAAACGCTACTTTTGGAAATCTATACGTTCGGAGGATCAGCATGGATTGTGAAGAACGATTGAAAAACATCGTAGATGGTTTTCAGCGTTGCCGAAATGCTTTCACCGCCATTGGAGATGAAACAAGGCAATTGATTTTACTGGTGTTGTTGGCCAGCGACCTTTCCGGCATTCGTGTAGGAGAAATTGCCGAAAAGGCACATCTAACAAGACCTTCTGTTTCCCATCACTTACAAATTCTAAAGAATTCCGGTATTGTATCCATGAGAAAGGAAGGCACAAAAAATTATTATTCTTTAAGTATAGACGGTACACAATGGAAAAACATGTCCGCGTTGATAAACCTCATTTATGAGGGCGTTCAGTGTATCGAAACAAGAGAACACAGCAAGCAAAAGGAGAAAGACGCATGATCTTATATTTTTCAGGCACCGGCAACAGTGCATATGTGGCAAGGCAGCTCGGCGAGCTGCTGCAACAGGAAACCATAGACGTATTTGCTCGGATCCGTGATAAAGATACCACTGCGCTGCAATCTAGCCGTCCTTGGATCGTGGTATGCCCTACCTACGCGTGGAGGATTCCCCGCATCTTGCATCAATGGCTGGAAAACACGGCGTTGGAAGGATGCCATTCGATTTATTTTGTCATGACCTGCGGCGACAATATCGGCAATGCGGAAAAAACGCTGAAAACGCTGTGTATTTCCAAACATATGGATTTTTGCGGTTGTTATCCCATCGTTATGCCGGAAAACTATATCGCCCTGTTTACCACGCCTACAAAGGAAGAAGCGTTGGTGCTTCTTCGCCGGGCAGAAGGCAAAATTGCCAAAGCGGCGGACATGATTCGGCTCGGCAAGCACTTCCCGGAGCCAACGATTCGTTGGCGGGATCGCTTGAGCAGCGGCCTTGTCAACGATGCATTCTATCCGATGTTTGTGCATGCAAAGAAATTTTATGTCAAGGAATCGTGTATTTCCTGCGGACAATGTGCCAAGCAATGTCCGCTGCACAATATTCATATGGAAAATGGCAAGCCGGTATGGGGCAAGGCATGCACGCATTGCATGGCCTGCATCTGTCGCTGCCCGGCAGAGGCAATCGAGTATGGCAAACACAGCCAGGGCCTGCCGCGGTATGTTTGCCCGAAATAAGCCAGCCCCATTAAAAAAAGGCCGCGTTTGCGGCCTTTTTCATTTATGATCTGACGTATTTTTCTACCTGATCGCCATAGAGTTCCTTCAAGCGCTGCTGCAATTCCTCCTTGGCCTTTTGTACGGCTTCCGGGCTCAGCAACAGATCCACCACGGTATCCGCCAGGGTTTTGCTATTCAGCATAATGAATTTTTCTCCGGCCGGGCTATCCACGATATTGCGGAATTCCACCGTATGGTTGGAGATTTTGCGTTCCGGCAAAATCGTCATATGCGGATTGATGGCTGGAATTACATGCGAAACGTTGCCAAGATCCTCTCCACCGCTGTCCGCCGGCATGCCGGGCTGCATAGGCTCTCCCAGAGCCACGCAGTTTTCACGGAAAAAGTCACCCAGCACACTGTTGGGGATACGGTTTTTATATCCCATTTCTCCATGATATTCCACTGTGCACCCAGTTGCCGCAGCCCCTGCTTCGATACAACCTTCCACCTTTTTCCGAACATCTTCCACAATCATCGGCGTGGGGGCTGCCAGGCCCAGGGTCAGCTTTACATAATCTCGCACGGAACCTGTCTGCTCATAGCCCTCTACAAAGCCATAATCGATGCGAACGCCGTCCTCGGTCTGCTGGCGCATCATAGCCACAGCATTGAAGCACATAATGGCTGCGTCAAAGGCATTCTTTCCCTTCCAAGGGCGTGCCCAGGCATGGGCCGTCTGTCCATGGTATTCGATGACATAATGGCAGCTGCACAAGCACTCGCCGGCCACACGGCTCATCGCTGTGGTGGGATGCACGGCCATGCAGGCATCCACATCATCGAATACACCGCCCTTCAAAAGGTCGATCTTGCCGCCATCTGTCTCTTCATACGGCGTGCCAATGACAGAGAATGTGCCCTTGATATCAAACTTTTTCATGGCTTCGATCATCGCAGCCCCGGCGCCCATGCTGGCCGCTGCAATCAGGTTATGTCCGCAGGCATGATCCAAGCCATTGGGCAGGCAGTCGTATTCGGACAGCACTGCGATATGCGGCCCTTCCCCGTTTCGATAGGTCGCAACAAAGGCAGTATCTACACCGGCCGGGTTCTCCGTAATCTCGTAACCCTTGCTTTTCAGATACTCCACCTGCTTGGCACAGGCTTTATGCTCTGTATGCGCTACTTCCGGGTTCTGGAAGATATATTGGCTGATCTCCATCAGCTCTGAGCGGATAGCCTCTACCTGCTGGCCAATGTATTGTTTCATCTCCTCTTTTCCCATGGGAAATGCCTCCTTTTTTCCACTGATTTTCCAGATTTTATTCTAAAAATAATGATAGACTTTCATAGAGGAAAAGTCAAAGAAAATCTTCCGAAATCCATTTTACAAGGCAACACAAACGTGTTATCCTATAAAAGAATAGAGAGCGCCCTATCGTCTTTCCAAGGAGGGAAATTCTATGTTTCAAAATTCTCGATACAGTATCGTTGTGAATATTGCCCTATTCCTGCTGGGCATATATTTTGTAGCGGCCCCGAACACCGCGTTGCCGACGATTGTTACCATCTTGGCCGTGGCAGCCTTTGTTTACGGTGCATGGCAGTTGTTTTGTTATTATCGCGCAACGCAAACCGGCGCAGATACCAACAAACCGCTGCTTTTGGGGATTGTATCCATCGTTGCCGGCATATTGCTTTTGATCTTCAAAATGCAGCTGATTCTTGGCGCACTGCCCATCGTGTTTGCGGTTTGGATGGTCTTTATCGCTTTCCAGCGTGTAACGCAAGCCATGGCTATGAAAAATGCCGGCGTTATCAACTGGTATCTGCCGCTTATCACTGCTGTGATTTCGTTTATTTTGGCCATCATTGTGCTGACGCATATCATGCAGGTGAATGCAATCATCACTTCCATGATTGGCATTTATTGCATTGCGCTAAGCGCCCTGACGCTGGGCGAAATGCTGGCTATCAAAAAATAAATTTTGCCAAAAAGCAAGCCATCCGTTTGGATGGCTTTTTCTTTGAGAAAAGGAAGTGATTTTATGATACGCGCTTACGGCAACGCTCCTTATCGGGTAGCGCTATTGCATGGAGGCCCCGGTGCACCCGGTACTTTGGCGCCCCTTGCGCGCAGATTATCTTGCTTCGGCGGCGTGTTGGAGCACCTTCAAACCCAATACGATCTGCCATCCCTTTTACACAATATATCGGAAGAACTTTCTCCGTTTGGTCCCGTTGTAGTAGCTGGACATTCCTGGGGCGCGTGGTTAGGGCTGTGGACAGCAGCGCTTTTTCCTGCGCAGGTACCCGTTTGATACTCATTGGAAGCGCACCGCTTACCGATGCATACGTTCCACAAATCACGCAAAGACGGCTGGCCAATCTTTCCTCTTCAAAAGCGAACCGCATGGCAACCGCGCTTGCCATGCTAGAAAATGGAAATTCCCAGCAGCGCCAAACAGCCATGGCGGCGCTGCCCACGCTGCTCGCACAGTCGGACGCATATCAAACAGCGCCCGAAGCCGTTATGCCGGGCGATCTATGGCCAGAGGATGAGGCTGCCTATGCCAATCTATGGCCTTTGGCCGCTTCGCTGCGCACCCAAGGCGCTTTGCTGCAATCGGCACTCTCTGTACACTGCCCCATTGACATTATACATGGCGCCTGCGACCCGCATCCGGCTGAAGGCGTGTATACACCGTTGCAAAAGATCGGCGTTCCCTTCACACTTCATCTTCTTTCCCGCTGTGGCCATACACCATTTACTGAGCGGTATGCGCAGGATGATTTTTATCAGTTGATGCGAATGCTTTGCTTTGCATGAAAAAACGGGCGATCGCCCGTTTTTTCATTGCCGATTTTTCATACCCATTAGGTTTCCGAAATGCCCCTTAGACGCTGTACATAAGCTTACGATGGGCACCGCTGCTAAAGAAATCAGCATGCCGATGACACCGATCATGGGCGCGTGGCCCACAAATCCCTCTACCCCGGCCAGAGCCAATATCGTCATCACCAGTGAGCTGCCCGCCCCTAGCAGCAGACCGGCCCAAGCGCCCTCTCGTGTGGTCTTTGGATAGAAAAGCCCCCAAATATACGGCCCTAAAAAAGCGCCTGCTATGATGCCCCAAGAATAGCTCATTAGATCCACAATGGGAATCCGGAAAATCGTGACGACCAAGGATAGTGCAATGAATAATACGCACATGCCGCGAAGCAGAGCATGGGTCTTTTTTTCTCGGTTTATTTTGATATGCTTTGCCATCAGATCCACAGAAAACGAAGAGCTAGCGGACAACACCAACGCCGACAGTGTGGACATACTGGCAGAGAGTAACAATACCAGCACAACGGCCATCAAAATCTCGGGCACAATGGAAGTATCCATCAGCATCGTTGTCATGATATTGACATTGGGATTCAGCGCTTCCGGCCCTAGGATAACGCGGCCCATAGCGCCGCAGAAGTATGCGCCGCAGCCAATGAGCAGTGCAAATATCGTGGAAATATAGGTAGCCTTGCGGATAGCCCCCTCATCCTTAATGGCATAGAATTTGTGAATCATATGCGGCATGCCCAGCGCACCCAGGCTGGTGAGAAGCACCAGCCAGACCAAATCCCATCCGTTGCTGCCCGGCGTATAGGCAGCGGCCTGAGACAGCGCTTCGGAAACGCTGCCAGTAAGCGATACGCCCTTGGCCGCAACCAAGTATACCAGCAAACAAACGCCGCCGATCATGATGCTGCCCTGGAAAAAGTCCGCCAGCGCCGCGCCAAAATAGCCGCCGAAAAAGACGTAGAGAGCCGTTAAGCATGCGATGAGAATATAGCATACATTGGCATCAATCCCAAATGCCGCAGTAAACAACAGATTGATACCCTGGTACACAGAAGCGGAATATGGAATCAAAAATAGAAAAATGATAACGGCCGAAAAGGATTGCAGATTAGGGCATTCAAAGCGTTTGGCCAAAAACTGGGGCATGGTAGACGCATCCAGCGCGTGGGTGATGCGCCGCGTGGGCCCTGCCAGGACTAACCATGCAAATAAGCACCCCAAAATGGCGTTTCCTATGCCGACCCACATGCTGGAAAGCCCAAATTGGCGGCCAAGATCGCTGGCATAGCCAATAAAGATTACAGCAGAAAAATAGGAAGTGCCGTATGCAAACGCGCTCATCCAGGGGCCGACATTCCGCCCTGCCAGCATAAAATCCGAAGTGTTGCCTGCCCGGCTCCTGCTGTATATGGCTACCCCGGCCATCAGCAGCAAAAACAACCCCAATACAATGTACTTTGCCATCCTCTTAATCCCCTTCAAAACTTTTTAGCATTGTATCATGTTACAGTGACAAAGTACAAGGCAAAAGAGAGAAAAAAGTGGAAATATCAAAAAAAGGCGGGATAAACCGCCTTTTTTTGCATGTTATCGGATGCGTTTTGCAATATGGCACAGGCCCCACAACGCCTCATCCTCTTTGGGGGAAAAGGCCGTTGGTAGACCGGTAGCCAGCTCAATCCGTTTCCGCATTTCTTCGGATTTAGACAGCTTTCCACCGCAAAGCACGATACGGTCTATCGCCGGATTCAGCGCCCTCAGCTTAGCAATGGCCGCTGCATAAGCGTTTGCCAAGCCATCCATCGTCGCGGCAAAAAGATTGCACGCTGAAAGATTGTCCTTACCGATATTTTGAATGGCGCCCTCGCCCTGGCCTATATAAAAATCCGGTTTTACGGACAGAGCCTGTGTATCTGCTTTGACCTGCTGCCACATCGCCTGCCAAATATCCTGCTTATCTACCTTTTGCCCTGTGATTTTTTCCAAAATATCCGCATAAAAATCTATCACAACATCCATCGCCCTGCCGCCCGGCTGGCGCGTGATCGTCATTAGGCTGCTTCCCTCAAAAAACGGACGCACCTCCATCTCCGCCTTTACATATCCTTTTACAGGCGCACAGAGAATGCCGCCCGTTCCCAACGTGATCACCACGGAAGTAGCGATGTTTTCTATCTCGTCTACAGAGCCATATACGCTGGCCTGATGGTCTCCGATGTCAGCAAACAACGGCACGCCGCGATAATCGCCCAGCGGCTCTGTCTCACAGACAATTTCCGGAAAACTGAGCGCGCCGGCGCCTACCACGTCAATGGTACGCTGATTCCAGCATCCCTTGGGGGCATCTGCAAAGCCGGTAGATGCGGCGCTCGTCAGATGGCAGGCATGGCGCTTTCCACCGGACATTCGATAAATCAAGTAGCTGCCAAGGGTATGAAACATGGCGCCTGAAAGATCCGGCGTATGATCTTTAAGATACGAATACAGGCTGCAAGCCGCGATCCCGGCCTTGTATCTTGTGCCCATAGAGCTGATGGCTTCCTGCCCCAGAAGGCTTTGCAGTTTTTCCAAATCGCTGCCACCCAGCTTTGGGCGTTCGGCACGGGTATCTTGCCAACTTACATAGGGTGTAATGGCAGTTTCTCCTCTGGTCAGCACAAAGCCGTGCATTTGCGTGCTGAATAAGATGCCCTTGACCTCTGGTTCTTTTTCAATCTGATCGTCTACCAGGCCGATCACACCTTGATAGAGCAGATCGGCATCCAGCTCAAAACAGGCCGCATCCTCATTGGCCAAGCGCGCCGGCGTTGGCGTTCTGGTCTTATGGACTAAGGTATTGGCCTCCGTATCCAATACGGCGGATTTTAGAAAGCTGCTGCCAATATCCAATGCAATGATTTTCATCGTTTCTCCCTCTTTATATGTTGATTACTTTTATTATACTAACGCTCGAAATGAAGAGCAACCATTCCCTTTGATTCTAGCATTCACGTTTGGTTCTTCCGTGTTATAATCTAAAATAGAAATACGCATAAGGTGGTGCATAGTGAAGCTTTTTTTGTTTCGGCTTTTGCGGCTTATGGTGGGCTATTTTATTTACGCCACCGGTATGGTCTTCTGTATTCAGGGAAATCTCGGCTATTCCCCTTGGGATATTTTAAACAACGGTTTTAGTCATATCTTTGGTTGCAGTTTTGGCACTTCCAGCATTACCATTGCTTTTATTCTCATCCTTGTATTGCTGCTCTTCAAACAAAAAATTGGGATCGGCACCATTGGCAATATGATCTTTTTAGGGCTTTTTTGCGATTTTCTATTGGAAAGCGGCTGGATCCCATTGATGCATACCTGGTACATGGGCATTCTATTCATTATCATCGGCGCGGCGATTCTTGCCTTTGCAACTTATCTGTATGTAGGCGCCGGCTTTTACGCAGGGCCTCGTGACGGTATCATGCTCTTGTTTACGGAAAAAAGCGGATGGCCAGTCGGCCTGTGCCGCATTTTAATTGACATTACCACAGCGGGCGTGGGCTATCTGATGGGTGGCTTTTTGGGCATTGGCAGCGTTGTCAATGTGCTTGTGATGGGGCCGATGATCCAGTTGATGTTCCGCATCTTTCATTTTGATTCCAAGGCCGTACAGCACGAAAGCGTAGCGGATACCTATCGTTTTCTAAGAGATGCTATGCGGGCCAAACGGGCCGCACACCCCATAGATAAGGATTAAGCGGGCCAGGCTTTTCCTGCTGCAAATACCGCATACACCGCACAGGTAAGACAGCCTGTGCGGTTTTTCTTGCTATAAAATATGCTGCTCACTCAGCAATGCCTTTTGCGCCCGCCAATCCGGATAGACCTGCTGCAAAACCCGGTAAAACGCAGCGCTGTGGTTTGGCTCTACCAGATGCGACAGCTCATGCGCCAAGATATAATCGGTACAGCTCAGCGGCGCATGAACGAGCTTTGGGTTCATGGTAATCACCGCCGTTTGCGCCTGGCAAGTGCCCCAACAGCGTTTCATGCTGCGCAGCTTTAAGGTGGGATATGGGATATCAAACGACTGAAAAGCAGGATAAACGGCTTGTAACCGCTGCCGGCACATGGTCTGGTAAAGGCCCCGCAGCGCTGTATTCAGCATCGCCTGATTTTTCTTTTCCTCGCTTTTATCTTTCACGGCCAAAATGCAGGTATCCATCCCGATGGAAAGACCGCTGCCCTGCGTGGTCAACGCAAGCGTAAATGGATTCCCAAGCAGCCAAAGCGGCGCGCCGTCCTTGGCTTCGGGCTGGGCCTTTAGATTGCAAAGGGCCTGCTCTCTCTGCTTAAGACGGCGCCATATCCAGTCCGCCTTTTCCTCCACAAACGCCTGTATAAACGCATGGGAGACCCGCCTAGGCGCCGAAACTTTAACCGCCCCCTCCGCCGTGATGCGCAGGTTTACATGCTTTATTTTTTTGCGCTCTATGCAATATTCGATGCGCTCTCCACTATATTCAATGCTTGGCACGCGCGCCTGTCCTCCTGTTTTGCAAAAAAGCAATGGATTGTGTATCATTCTATATACATAGCATACACTATTTTCAAGAAAAGAGGGAGAACATGGATCTTTCCAAACGCATCGAGACGGGCACTTTGCTTGCCTATGGCCTACTATTGATCTGCGCCGGAGGTTTTATGACCTTTTTCCCCGACGTATTCATGTCCATGGTCTCCTTTTTGCTGTTATGCTTTTTTGGTATTTCTTTTGTCTTGAATGCCATCGCGCTTTTTTCCCGCCACCCCAAGCAGGAAAAACGGCGTGCGCTGCTGTCCTCTGGCTCTTTGGCGGGCGACCTTGCCGCCTTTATCCTGGTTTTGATATTTGAGGACAAGCTGTTTACCATTATATCTCTTTGTTTTGGCATTTGGACGCTGTTTAACGGGCTGGTTAAACTGATCTTATACATAGAGTATCGTAAAAACCAGGTATCGGGCCGCTTGCTTACGCTGTTTGCGGCTGTGGTATCGTTGGCGCTAGGGTTCGTTTTTTTGGCCAGCCCTGCCATGCACCGTGAAACGTCGGTATTCATTTGTGGTGTGTATCTAATGGTATATGGCATTACCTATATTCAGGATTTCATCCGCCAGGTATATCCTTCTGCCTTTGTACCTGGCAAGCGTCGTTTACATCTTGGATGGCCTGCCTTTCTCGTTGCGCTGATGCCCAATGCGATGATCAAAAAAATCAATGCGATGTATGCAAAAAAGCAGGTACCTCCGCTTCACGCTGAAAAGAGCAGCGCCCCGCCGGATATTGAGGTATTCGTACACGCCTCGGACGAAGGGTTTTCCAAATTTGGGCATGTGGACCTTTATTTTGAAGGGCGCGTATACACCTATGGCTGCTATGATGACCGTACCAAATGGTTCTTTACCCTGCTGGGTGAAGGACACTTGATTACCACAGAACACAAGCAGGCGTATCTGCGCCTTGCCATCGCATATAGCAAAAAAACCATTTTTGGATTCGGGCTGCGCCTAACCGAGGAGCAAAAGCAATTTGTCCGGCATAAGCTCAAGGACTTTTCCGTCTGCCTGGCGCCCTGGTATCCTGATGCACAGCTTGCCGAGCAGGGCCGGCTGCCCAACGAGCCTTATGATGATTATGCCAGTCTTTTGTATACGCAAACGGATGCGCAGTTCTTCCGGGTAACCAAGGGCCGCTTTAAGACATATTTCGTACTGGGCACAAATTGCGTTTTATGGGCGGACCAAATTTTGGGGGCCGCCGGGCTGGATATGATTCGTGTCAGCGGCATCATCACGCCGGGATCGTATTATGATTACCTAACAAAGCAGTATCATATGGAAAATACTGCCGTGATTTCCTATACCGTATACCGAGAAGAGCAAACAACCTAAAATTTAGCGTATTTTTCCCTTTCTTGTCTTGTCAACGGCGGTACAAAGGGGTAAAGTATATTGTAAATTGCAAAGGAGGGATGTTGTGATGTCTTTTACCTATTATCCCAAGGGAGTATGTTCGCAAAAGATACAAATTGAATTGGCAAAGGATCATACCATCCAGGATATACAAATCATTGGTGGCTGTGACGGAAACTTAAAAGGGGTGCGGGCGCTTTGCATCGGTCAAAAGGCTGAGGATGTGATCCGTTCTCTCAGCGGTATCCATTGCGGCCCGAAGGCCACCTCTTGCCCGGACCAGATCTCCAAAGCGCTTACCATGGCGTTGGCTCAGCAATGAGCGCCAAAGCTAGAATACAAATGAGACGGAGTTCATCTATCCATGGCATATTATGATGATTTTTATCAAGAGCCCAGGCAAAAACGTGGATCTGCACCGCAGCGCAGGCCGGCGCCTTCCACTAGGCAAAGCGCTGCGCGCGGCCCTCGGTACGGCGCTTCCCCGCGGCCGAATCAGCCGAACAAGCGGCGCACCGGCGGATATCAAAGCGGCGGGGGCGGGCGTTTCCGCCTGAACAGGTTGACGCGTACCATTCTGATGGATCTTGCGTTGACCATCGCTGGGCTTTTAATTTTTTTGCTATTTCAGCGCGTGCTGCATTCCAACAGCGTAGATCCTACGCAGCTGCCCAATACATCGCCGGCGGCCTCTGCCCCGCTAGACGGAACCACGCCTTCCAACGGTGGCACAACCACCAGCGCCGGGCCATTTGCCAGCAAATTCCCGGATAAGTTTACCACCGGCGGAGTAGAAAAGACCGACACGACCTACAAGAGCCAGAATTTAAATATCACCATCACACAGGGACAGCGCGGCGATGCTATTTACTATTTGGCGGACATTTATGTCAGCGATATCAAGTATCTGAAAACCGCCTTTGCTGGAGGCAAGTATGGCGGCGGCACGGCCTCCATTGCAGACACGCTGGCAGAAAACAACGGGATATTGGGCGTCAACGGCGATTATTACAGCGCACGCAATGACGGAATCGTCATTCGCAACGGCGAATTGTACCGTGAAAAGGTATTTGCGGATGTGTTGATCATGAATAACGATGGCTCCATGGCTACCTACACGGCTGATGCGTTTAACATTGATACCGTCAAACAAAACGGGGCCTGGCAAGGCTGGTCCTTTGGGCCGATGCTGCTGCAAAACGGACAGCCTATGACGGAATTTAACAGCAATGTGGTGCGTGCCAATCCGCGTACCGCCATCGGATACTATGAGCCAGGGCATTACTGTTTCATTGTAGTCGACGGCCGGCAGCCGGGATATTCCGAAGGGCTTTCTATGGCAGACTTCTCACAGCTGATGTATGATCTTGGCTGTAAAGTAGCCTATAACTTTGACGGCGGCCAAACCTCCATGATGGTGTTTGACGGCAAGGTTGTCAACAAACCCTACAAGGATGGGCGCAGCTGCAGCGATATCGTCTATGTGGGCGAAGGAGAGTGATCGTAGATGTTAAAACGAGTCCTGCCGCATGTGAGTATCGTATGTTCTTTGATGCTCTTGGTGCTGTATATCATCAATCTTTTCAACGATGCCATGGGTTTTTTGCGCGGCCCTGAATTTGAATTTCTGCTTTTGATCGCCATTTTTTCTGCTTTTTTTACCGGCGTATACCTGGTACGGGAAAATTGGATCAACGAGCGGCGAAAAAACAGAGATACCACCCGCCGATAAGCGTTGATTTGCCGGCGCTCCCTGCTTTGAGGGAGCGCTTTTTTTGCCCATTGCATCATACTACATTTTTCTTTATAATAAGGGTACGAGCAGAGTAGGAATTTGTGCGTTAAGTGCCGCCTGGACGGGGAGTTGCCAGGCGGACGAAAAGGCAATCTTGCGGTACAAATTTCGCATCCCGCTGCTACAACGTAGAGGTTCTCCTTCTTGCTGTAGCATATTTTGCTGGCATTTCGGCCGCATGGCCCAAAGAAAGGAGGAGAATGCTATGAACAAATCCAAATCACCGCTGTTTACCACCCATAGCATTGCGCTGATGGGTCTTTTATTGGCAGCAGAGATCGTCTTGTCCCGGTTTTGCTCTATTGCAACCTGGAATATCAAGATCGGCTTTACTTTTATCCCTCTGGTCTTGTCCGCCGGCCTCTTTGGGCCGATCGGCGCTGGGGTATTGGCCGCGCTGGCGGACTTTTTGGGCGCTATCTTATTCCCCATTGGGCCCTACTTCCCTGGCTTTACCTTTACCCAGTTTTGCGTAGGCGTTGTGTTTGGCCTGCTGCTGCAAAAAAAGCAGAGCATGGGGCATATCGTCGGCGCAGTTTTGCTCACACAGATATTGGGCAGTCTGCTGTTGGATTCGTATTGGATCTCTATGCTTTACGGTAGCCCCTACTTGGTGCTCCTGGGCACGCGCGCGATCCAATGTGCCGTAATGAGCGCATTGGAAATCGTCGTGATTCCAATTCTCTTAAAGCAGCTAGTGCCCCGCATGAAAGCCATCATGGCATAATCTTATGGAAAAAGGCAGGCATTTCGTCTGCCTTTTCCCATCCAAAGGCGGTATCGTTTTCTATGTTTTCCAACTATTCACAGGCGCTGCGTTTTATGCAGAGCACAGCGCATCTTGGCAGTGTGCCCGGCCTTGCACGGCTGCAAGCGCTGCTGTCTCGGCTGGGGCACCCGGAGCGCCAAAGCCGGTACATTCATGTGGCGGGTACCAACGGAAAGGGATCTGTCAGCGCGATGACGGCGTCTATCTTACAGGCGGCCGGATACCGGGTCGGTTTATTTACTTCTCCATTTCTCCGTGATGTAAGGGAACAGATCCAATGCAACGGCGAAATGATCTCTCCTTCCTCCTATATGCATCTTGCTTCCCGCATCGCGGCGCTCGGCTTGCCGGCAGAGTCCCTGCCAACGGAATTTGAGCTGACAGCTGCATTGGCTTTTTTATACTTTGCAGAGCAGAAATGTGATGTTGTTGTCTTGGAAACAGGCTTGGGGGGTGCAAAGGATGCTACCAATGTCATTCCTGCACCACTGGTAGCTGCCATCACCCGCATTGGGCTGGATCACACGCAGTTTTTAGGAAACTCGCTTTCCGATATTGCAGTGCACAAAGCAGGCATCCTGAAAAAGGGCTGCCAGGCAGTGTGCTATCCCCAGGCATCGGAGGCACAGCAAGCGATAGACGCTGTATGCAAACAGCGCCAAATCCCCTGTGCATTTCCCAATTTTTCCGAGCTCCAAATCCATAGCAAGGGGCTTGATGGGCAATGGTTTATGTATAAAGGGCAAGGGCCTTATGCGCTTTCCCTACTAGGGCCCCATCAATGTAAAAACGCAGCCATGGCACTGGAAATCATCCACTGCCTGCGCCGACAGGGCTTTGTGATTCCTGAATCTGCGATTGCGCAAGGGCTGAGCCAGGTCCAATGGCCGGCCAGGCTGGAGGTGCTTTGCAGCGCCCCTCTCTTCTTGTTGGATGGCGGGCACAATCTGCAATGCATCCAGGCTGTCTGCCAAGCGCTTGATGCGCTGCTGCAAGGGCAGAAAATCATCTGCTTATTTGGTGTGATGCGGGATAAGGAATACCCTGCTATGCTACAAGCGCTGGTGCCTTATGTCTGCGCTTTTGTCGGCGTACAGCCCTCCAACGCCCGTGCTTTGCCTCTGGAAGCGCTGGGACAGGCGTTGGCAAAGACGGGGATTCCCTATACGCTCTGCGATTCTATCCAAGCAGGCGTACATACGGCATTGTCGCTATCCGAAACACAAAAAGCCCCTATATGCGCCTTGGGGTCTCTATATATGGCAGGAGACATTCGCCAAACAATATATGAGGAGATAGAACATGCAAATTCTCAAGACGCTTCCCTATGAATTTTCCGTTTGTCAACTTGATAGCACAGCATCTGTCAATTTTGGATCCGAATACTGCTTCTTTGCAAGGACGGCAGAAGAAATTTCCTTGGTCTGTCCTACGCACCAGGTGCCAGCGCACACGCTACACCGAGAGGATGGCTGGCGGGGGCTATATATCGACGGTATCCTAGACTTTTCCCTGATCGGCATCTTATCCAAGCTCAGCGCGGTATTGGCTGCTTACCAGGTAGGAATCTTCGCCGTATCCACTTACAATACAGACTATATTTTTGTTAAAAAGGATCAGTATTCACAGGCCGTCCAAGCGCTGTGCCAAGCAGGCTATTCTGTGGAATGAACCATATCTAGTAATAAGAAAAGGGCGCTGTTGTAAACTGCGCCCTTTTTCTCTATCTAAGTTCTACCACTGTCACCCCGGCGTCGCCTTCTCCATAGGCGCCCATACGCATGGATTTAACATGCGGATGATGGCGCAAGTGTTCTTGCACCCCAGCCCGCAGCGCACCCGTTCCCTTTCCATGGATGATGGTGGTCTGCGTTCTCCCGGACAAAATGGCGTCGTCTAGATGTAGGTCTATGACCATCACTGCCTCGTCTACCGTCATGCCGCGCACATCGATTTCTAGCGGCGCGGTACGCTCGCCACGGCGCACCACTGCTTTGGGTTCTTGTTTTTTCTGCTGCTGGCGCACACGCAGGGTATCCAGCGGTACCTTCATCTTGATGACCCCAGCCTGGATCAGCACCTCTCCCTTTTTGTTGGCAGGCTCCAACACCGTAGCGTTGGCATCCAGCGTGGAGGCGTAGACGCTTTCTCCGCGCAGTACCCGTTTGGGGATGCTGCCTGGCGCCTGCGGCGCTTCCCGTTTTTTCTCCCGTATCTCCGGCAGGCTGCGCAGCTGTTCTCTAGCGCTTTGCAGCAGCTTTTCCCGTTCCGCACTATTCTCTGCCTTGGCAGCCTGCTTGGCGGTTTCTATCGCCTCGTTGGCCTGTTCTCGCGCTGTTTCCAAAGTACGGCGCGCCTTTTCAAGCGTTTCCTCTGCGCGCTTTTGCAACTTCTGTGCCTGGGCTTTTTGCTGTGCAAGCTCTCGATCAAACGCTTCCCGCTGGCTTTGCAGGTCATAGGTCAACTGTTCACGCGACTGCTCTGCCTGTTTTCTAAGCTGCTCTGCTTCGGCCAAGGCGCGCTCGAAGGCAGCTGCCTCGCTATCCATCTGGTCTTTTGCACGCTGTATTACACGCTCTGGCATGCCAAGGCGGCTGGAAATGGCAAAGGCATTGGAGCTCCCTGCGTACCCAATCATGAGCCTATAGGTAGGCTTGAGCGATTCCACATCGAATTCCATGCCTGCATTCAAAAACCCCGGATGGCTCATAGCATAGCTTTTCAATTCACTATAATGCGTGGTGCAAGCCACAACCGCGCCCTTTTCTACCATTGTTTCCAAAATAGAGATCGCCAGAGCCGCGCCCTCTACTGGGTCGGTACCGGCCCCCAGCTCATCCAGCAGCACCAGCACGCCGGGCCGGGCTTTTTTTAGAATGAATACGATATTGACCATGTGCGAAGAAAAGGTAGAGAGCGACTGCTCTATGCTTTGCTCATCCCCGATATCGGCAAAAACAGCACGATAAACAGGCATCTCCGCCTTTTCGCACGGCAAAAACAGCCCGCTTTGCGCCATAAGCACAAATAGACCAGCGGTTTTCAGCGTTACCGTCTTGCCGCCTGTATTGGGGCCTGTTACGAGCAGGGCTCTAAGATCGCCGCCCACTGTATAGTCGATGGGAACCACCTGCTTAGCATCAATCAGCGGATGGCGTGCCTGGCGGACCGTCATTTGGTCACCTTCCACCAGAACAGGACAGACAGCCTTATGCCTGTGGCTCCAGGTTACCTTGGCAAAGCATTCATCCAGCTCGGAGAGTGTTTTTACATTTTGGATCAGCGTTTCCTTCTCTCTTCCGACTTCCTCTCCCAGCGCGGATAAGACGCGCTCTATCTCCTGCTGCTCCTTGCCCTCCAGATCCTTCAGCTCGTTGTTGGCTTCTAAAACGCTGTATGGTTCGATGAACAGCGTAGCACCGCTGGCGCTTCTATCGTGCTCAAAGCCCTTGATCTGCCCGGCATATTCGCTTTTCACCGGCACCACATACCGGCCATTGCGCTGGGTGATGATGCCGTCTTGCAGCATATTGCGTGTCGTTGGGTTGGAAAGGATAGCCTGCAAGCGTGCCCTTATCTTGTCCTCTGCTCCGCGTATTTTCCGGCGCAGCTCCCGAAGCTGCGGAGAGGCATCGTCATAAAGATCATCCTCACTGCGCACACAGCGGGTGATATCTTGCAATAAAAAGGCGTTGGGCATCAACGCAAAGCAAAGCGCCTGCAGCGGCATCTCCGCCCCGGCCTGGTTCAGCTTTGCCTGCACATGCTGTACTGCTTGCAGCGTCTTTGCCACGGCCAGCATCTCTTTACAGCTGGGCGTGGCGCCGATGGCGCAGCGCGCCGCGGTATCTCCGCAGTCCTCAAACCCAACCATCGGGCTGCTGCCTAGCGCGAACCAAACGCTTTCCGCGGTGCGCGTAAGCGCCAGCGCATGCGCGACATCCTCTTTTTTTGTATATGGGCGCATGGCAAGACAGCGCCGGCGCCCCGTTTCGCTTACGCAAAACGAGGCAACCTGCGCTGTGATCTTGTCATATTCCAGAATTCTCTGCGTTCTGTTTGGCATAAATCAATCAATTTCCTCTCAATTTCGCCCCAAACTGCTGCTCCATTGCCTCTACAATGCGGGCAAAGATGGCATTGGCCTCCTCGTCCGTCATGGTACGGTCTTTATCGCGCAGTGTTAAGGCAAATGCAACGCTTTTTTTGCCCAAGCCGGCCTGATCACCGACATAGACATCAAACAGCTGCACCTGCTCCAGCTGCGCGCCGGCAGCCTGGCGGATGGCCTTCATCATGGGGCCAACTTCCGTTTCTCTATCCACTACCAGCGCCAAATCACGCAGCATGGCAGGATACTTGGGCAGCGGCTGATAGGTGATATGCAAATTCTGACAGGCAAAGACCGGCTGCAAATCAAATTCCGCCACCAGCACAGGCTGCTCTACGTCTTGGCCTTTCATTACATCCGGGTGCATCTGCCCCATTTGGCCAATGCGTTTTCCATCAAGATACAAGCCTGCCTTGCGGGTCGGATGATACTGGGCGCCGCCCTCTGCCTTGTATTCCACCTGGGCATCAAATTCGGCAAAGACCTTTTCCAGCATCCCCTTCATGCCCATAAAATCTCCGCCTACCAGGCCCAGGCAAGCCACTGCCTTTTGCGTGGGCAGGCCGTCCTGATCCGGCATGATGCTGTGCACGTTGCTGATTTCAAAAAGCCTGGCGTGCTCGGTTTTGTTGCGTACGTTGTTCGCCAATGCCTGTACCATAGCGGGCACTGTTGTGGTGCGCATATAGCCGTAATCCTCGGACAGAGGATTGTGGATTTTCACGCAGCGGCGGCATTCATCCTCTTTATCATACCCAAGGGCATCAAAATCCTTCGGGCAGATGAACGCAAAGCTCATGGTTTCGTGCAGGCCCATATCCACCAGCAGGGTACGCAGGCGTTCCTTTTGCTTCTGCGCCAAGGTCAGCCCGCCCTGGGCGCTTACGGACAACGGCTCCATGGGGATGTTATCGTAGCCAGCAATGCGTGCAATCTCCTCGGCGATGTCCTCTTCAATGGCCACATCATCCCGATGATAGGGCACGTGGCATTGGAGGGTATCCAAAATCAGCTGCGTTTCGATGCCCTCGCGTGCCAGGCAGGCTGCCATCTGTTCGCCTGTCATCTTGGTGCCCAGCAATAGGTTAATACGGCTGACGCGCGCAGTGATCTCCCGTTTTTCCGGCGTGCGCTTTTGGGTATCTACTCGTCCGCTCATCACTTTGCCTACGCCCAATTCCACAAACAGCTGAGCGGCCCTGTCGCTGGCAAGGCCGACGCTTTGCTCGCTGACGCCCTTGATATAGCGGGCGCTGGCCTCGCTCATCATGCCAAGCGCGCGGGAGGTGTGGCGGTTATTCGGGCCGTCAAACTTGGCGCTTTCCAGCAGCACCATCTCGGTTTTCTCCGTGATCTCGCTTTCCAGGCCACCCATCACACCCGCCAAAGCCAGCGGGCCGTTTTTATCTGCAATGATGAGCATGCTGTGATCCAGTACATGGTGTTTGCCGTCGAGGGTGGTCATTTCTTCACCGTCTTCGGCTCTTCGCACAATGATATGCCCATCCGCTACGGCATGATAATCAAATGCATGCAGGGGCTGGCCCATTTCCAGCATCACATAGTTTGTAATATCCACAATATTGGAAACCGGGCGCATGCCCGCCGCCAGCAGACGGCGCTGCATCCAGCGCGGGGAATCGCCCCGCACAATGTCTGTCATCACACGTGCGGAGTACCGCGGACACAGCTGCTGTTCCTGCACTTCTATGCTGACATGGCGGCCAGCCAGCTCCTCTGTTTCCTGCGTTTTGATCTCGGGTAGGCGTACCGGCACATTCAGCGCAGCGCCAATTTCCCTAGCAATGCCCAAAACGCTCATACAATCGCCTCGGTTGGCCGAAATCTCAAAATCGATGACGGTATCATCCAGGCCCAGCGCCGCATATACCGGCTCGCCCAAATGGGCCTCAAACGCAGCACCCAGATCCATGATGCCGTCTACGCTCGCCGTTTTCCAATCCTCGTCCGTGAGCTCCAATTCTCCGCCGCTGCAAAGCATTCCGGCAGACGGCACGCCGCGCAGCACAGCCGGCTTGATCTCATTGCCACTCGGCATCACAGTGCCTACCTTTGCCACCGGGCAGACCATGCCCTCGTATACATTGGGCGCACCCGTCACGATTTGCAGCGTTTCGTCGCCCGTTGTTACGGTGCAAATCTGCAAATGGTCGCTGTTTTCATGCGGCATGATTTTAAGCAGCTTGCCCACCACAATGCTGTCATACGCGCCGTAGACGCGCTCGATGCCCTCAATGCCCAGCCCATGCATAATCATGGTACGGGTCAGCGTCTCTATATCCACATTGATATCAACAAAATCCTGTAACCAACTCAGCGGTGCTTTCATCGCTTCCCCCTCCTAAAACTGCGATAGGAACCGCACGTCGCCCTCAAACAACAAGCGGATATCCGTAATGTTGTATTTGATGTTTGCCAAGCGGTCGATGCCCATGCCAAAGGCAAACCCTGTATATTCTTCCGGGTCTATCCCGCAGCCGCGCAATACGTTGGGATGCACCATGCCGCAGCCCAAAATCTCGATCCACCCGGTGCCTTTGCACACACGGCAGCCTTTGCCATGGCAGGCAGAGCAGGTGGCGTCTACCTCTGCGCTTGGCTCTGTAAAGGGAAAATAGCCGGGACGGAAGCGGGTTTTTGTATCCGGCCCGAAAAAGCGCTTGGCAAAATCATCCAGCAGCCATTTCAAATGGCCAAAATGAATGCCCTTATCCACAACCAGCCCTTCTACCTGGTGGAACACCGGCGAATGGGTGGCGTCAACGTCGTCGCTGCGGAATACGCGGCCCGGGCAGATCATTTTAATGGGCGGCTTTTGGCTCAGCATCGTACGGGCCTGTACAGGGCTTGTATGCGTACGAAGAACGATGTTGTCGTCGATATAAAAAGTATCCTGTTCATCGCGGGCCGGATGATCTTGGGGAATATTCAACAGCTCAAAATTGTAATGATCCAGCTCGATTTCCGGCCCTTCGCTGATGGAAAAGCCCATTTCCAAGAAGGTATCCCGTATATCCTGTAACACCAGCGACAGCGGATGATGGGAGCCCCTGGGCAGCTGTGTGCCCGGCGCCGTTACGTCCACGGCCTCTTTGGCAAAGCGGATGGCATTTTCCTTTTCTTTTAAGTCCGCCTCCATCTTTTCCATGGCCGCTGTCAGCTTTTCCCTTACGGCATTGACCATCTGGCCAAAGGCCGGGCGCTCTTCCGGGCTCATTTTGCCCAAAAGGCGCATTTGCTGCGTCAATTCGCCCTTACGGCCCAGCACTTTCACCTTAAGCTGCTCCAGTTCTGCGGAATTCTGCACCTTTTGCAAGGCTTCCATCGCAGACTGCGCAATGTGTTCCAGTTGCTCTTTCATGCTCTGTTTCCTCTCCATTTCCTTTATGAAGTCCAAAATAATAATTGCATATAAAAAGGCTTCCCCCTTTGCAGGGCGAAGCCATGTTCGCGGTACCACCAGCAATTCCAAGGAACAATAAGCCCCTTGCTCACACTCGGCTGTATCGGGCCGGCCCGTTCTGCCTACTGAACCGTTCAGCAGAAAGCTCAGGAGCGAACTTCCCATTGCCTTTGACCGGAAACGCTTGCAGCCGGTGGCGTCTCCTCTCTTTGGCCCAGGGACAATGCTACTTTTCTCCCTCATCGCTGTCTCTATGATGGTTGGCATTATACCACAATTTCCAATGGAAAACAACCGTGTTTTACAGCATCGTGCCGCCAGAGCAATCCACAATGGCGCCTACGACCTGGCAGGCGGACGGCGAACATAAAAATGCTGCCACTGTGCCCATATCACGCGGCGCGGCCCACCCAACGCGCAAAAACTGTTTTTTGTATTCATACGCTTCGCTGCCCGGCTGGTATACGCTGGTTGCCACGTACCCCGGCACAATGCCGTTGACATAGATGCCATCATCTATGACCTCGTTGGCCAGGCCGCGGGTCATCGTCGTCATCCCGCCTTTGGCGGCGATATAGGAGGTATTGTTGCGGCTGTTTGTCATAATGGCGGCCTTGGCCAGCACGTTGACGATGTGCCCCCCGCGCTTATGCGCCCGGCATTCACGGATGAACCTGCGGCTCATCATAAAGGCAGAATTCAGATTACTGTCCAGCGCATAGGCCCATTCCTCATCTGTCAATTCGTCAAAGGGCTTCTGCGCCGCGCCGCCGCCTGCGTTGTTGATTAGGATATCCACTTGGCCAAAGGCCTGGATGGCTTTGTCAAACACGCCGTCGATGTTTTTGGATTTACTGACATCCGCCAATACAGCCAGCGTTTTGACCCCGTATTTTTCCGCCAAGCCGTCCGCAAAAGTCTGTACCAGGCGTTCATCCGAGCGGCTAACCACTACGACATTGCATCCCTCTTGGGCCAATACCTCGCTGCATCCGGAGCCGATGCCCTTGGCGCCGCCTGTTACAATGGCGGTTTTACCCCGCAGACCTAAATCCATGCTGATTCCTCCCATCGCAATTCCTAAGTTACATATAGTATACCTTGGTTTGCCATGAGCGTAAAGCACGCTTAGGAAAAAAGCTGAAACATAAGGATCCCCGCTGCTACCGCTGCATTCAGGCTTTCCGCCTTGCCCGGCATGGGGATACGGTAGAGGGCCGAGCAGGACAAAGCCGTGGCTTCCTCCATTCCGTTGGCTTCCCCGCCGATGACGCAGATACGGTTTTTATTGAGTTCCGGCATAGCGCTATGGCCATTCAGATGTCCGCCAATGACAGTATATCCGCGGTTTACTTTATAATCAAACAACAGCGCCGGCAGATCTTCGGCAAAGGCAATATGGAGCTTAAAATGCGCGCCCATGGCGCTGCGCACGCATTTGGGTGCAAAAGGATCACAGCAGCCCGGGCTGAGCACCGCACAGGAAGCGCCAAACGCCTGGGCCGTCCTTAAGATGGTTCCCATATTGCCCGGGTCCTTGACATGATCCAGCGCTAAAATGTATCGGCCGGATACATGATGCAGATCCTTGGGCATCAGCACCGCAGCGCAGACGCCTTGCGGTGTCTTGGTAGAGCAGGCGCGCTCCAACGCCCGGTCGTCGCCCACAAAAACCTGCCCGCCGGACAGCTGGACGTACTCAATGACGTCCCGGTATTTCCCCTCGTTGCCTACACGCACCATCAATAGCGCAATGGGCGCGGCAGACAGCATCGCGTCGCGTACAAGGCGCGCGCCCTCCAACAAATACAGCCCTGTTTGGCTGCGTGCCTTATGGTCTTGGAGCGCTTTGAAAAATTTAACGCGCTCATGTGTAGCCGGCTGCAAAAGCCTTTCCATTCTACGCTTCCCCTCCGCAAGAAAAAACGCCCTTGACCAAGCAAGGGCGCTTTATAACATTACGCATTCAGCGCTTTTTTCGCAACATCACACAGGGCGGTGAACGCCGCGGCGTCGCGTACAGCCAAATCAGCCAGCACTTTGCGGTTCATTTCCACGCCAGCTTTTTTCAGCCCGTTGATAAAACGGGAATAGCTGAGGTCGTTCAAACGTGCCGCAGCATTGATGCGGGTGATCCACAAGCGGCGGAAATCACGTTTTTTCAGCTTACGGCCTTTGTAGCTGTAAGCCAGGGATTTGATGACAGCCTGCTTGGCGATCCGGTAATTGCTCTTTTTTGTGCCAAAATAGCCTTTGGCGAGCTTTAATATTTTACGACGCTTTTTCACAGCGTTGACAGCTCTTTTCACTCTTGCCATCGCGTATTTCTCCTTTCACAAGGCTTACTTATAAGGAATCAGCCTCTTGATTTTCTTCTGTTCTACTGCCGCAATCAATGTGCCTTTGCGCAGATTGCGTTTGCGTTTTCTGCTCTTGGAATTGAGCAAGTGGCTCTTATAAGCCTTGTGTCTGCGTACCTTTCCGCTTCCCGTCAAACCGAACCGTTTGGCAGCGCCGCGGTGTGTTTTCATCTTGGGCATAGCCTAACCCTCCTCTCAGTTGTTTGCGGGGGCCAGGATCATGATCATATTGCGGCCCTCCAGCAATGGCTTTCGCTCCAAAGTGGAAAATTCCTTCACCATTTCATAGAATTTGTTCATCACATCTTTGCCTTGGTTTGCATAGGTCATCTGGCGCCCCCTAAAGCGGATGGACACCTTCACCTTATCCCCATCTTTTAGGAACTTTGTCGCGTTTTTGGCTTTCACCTGCATATCATGCACATCGATGGTAGCGGACAAGCGCACCTCTTTGAGCTGAATGGTCTTTTGGTTTTTGCGCTGTTCCTTTTCCCGTTTTTGCATTTCAAAGCGATATTTGGAATAATCCATCAGCTTACATACGGGCGGAACGGCCTGCGGCGCGATCTTGACCAGGTCTAGTTCGCGTTCTTCCGCCATACGCTGAGCGACATCGTTTTTCACAATGCCTAACTGTTCCCCGTTTTCGTCTACCAGGCGCACCTCTTTATCTCGGATTGCCTCGTTGATCTGATAATCGATGTTGCTGATCTTAGCCACCTCCGGCAAAAATAAAATAGCGGGCAGAAACCTACCCGCTATGCAAAAGACGATTGTGCCTTAAAACCTGACAGCCAAACCGGCAGGTGAGAAGCGGGCAGCTTCTACTTACCGAATGACTATACCATATCCCGGCCAAGCTCGTCAAGCGATTTTTAGAAAATCTCCTTGCTTTCCACCTGCGCCTGCGCCATGGACAGGAAATCCTCCAACGCCATATCGCCCATCTCTCCTTCGCCGCGCTTGCGCACCGCCACTTGGCCGGCCTCCGCCTCCCTATCGCCGATGACCAGCATATACGGGATACGCTCGTTGCGGGCCTGGCGGATCTTATAGCCGATCTTTTCGTTTCTCGCATCCAGTTCCACACGCAGCCCGGCTTCGCGCAGCTGCTGCGCCGCTTTTTGCGCAAAATCGTCTACGCGGTCCGTGATGGTCATAACCTTTACCTGTACCGGCGCCAGCCACAGCGGTAATGCGCCGCCGAAGTGCTCCGTCAATACGCCGATAAAGCGTTCAATGCTGCCCAGCACCACGCGGTGGATCATCACCGGGCGATGCTTTTCGCCGTCCGCCCCGTCGTAGGTGAGGTCAAAGCGCTCCGGCATCTGGAAATCCAGCTGCACCGTGCCGCACTGCCAGGTACGCCCGATACAGTCTTCCAAATGTACGTCGATCTTCGGCCCGTAAAACGCACCGTCGCCCTCGTTGATGGTAAAGGGCCATCCCTTTTTCTCCAAAGCGCCGATGAGTGCGTTGGTGGCCGTTTCCCATTGCTCGTCTGTACCCATGCTGTCCTCGGGCCGGGTGGAAACCTCTACGTGGAACTTAAAGCCAAACACATTGTAGAAGTATTCCGTCAGATCCAAAACGCCGATGATCTCGTCTGTGATCTGGTCCATCGTCATAAAGATATGGGCATCGTCCTGCGTAAAGCAGCGCACACGCATCAGCCCATGCAGCGCGCCGGACAATTCATGGCGATGTACCGTGCCCAATTCCGCCATTCTGACCGGCAGATCGCGGTAGCTGTACCGTTTGCGCTTGAACATCAGCATGCCGCCGGGGCAGTTCATCGGCTTGATGGCAAATTCCTGGTCATCGATGGCAACGGTATACATGTTTTCGCGGTAATGGTCCCAATGCCCGCTGGTTTTCCAAAGCTGGCTGGAGAGGATCATGGGTGTGCTGATCTCCTCATATCCGCGCTTAACATGCTCTTTGCGCCAAAAATCGATGAGTTGGTTTTTCAGCACCATGCCTTTGGGGTGGAAGAACGGGAATCCCGGCCCTTCCTCCTGTACGCTGAACAGATCCAGCTCCTTGCCCAGCTTTCTATGGTCGCGTTTTTTCGCCTCTTCCATGCGGAAGATATAGTCATCCAGCTCCTTTTTATCGTCAAAGGCTGTGGCGTACACGCGCTGGAGCATCTGGCGCTTCTCATCGCCGCGCCAATACGCGCCTGCTACGCTCATCAGCTTAAAGTGGCGCAGACGGCCGGTAGAGGCCAAGTGCGGCCCCGCGCAAAGGTCGGTAAAATCGCCCTGAGTATAGAAAGAAATTTCTGCATCCTCCGGCAGATCGCGAATCAATTCTTCTTTATACGGTTGTTTTTGCTCCTCTGCCCAGGCCAGCGCCTTTTCGCGCGGCATGGTGCTGCGTACAATGGGATAGTTGGCCTCGACGATTTTTTTCATTTCCTTTTCAATGGCAGGAAAATCCTCGGTGGTGATGCTGCTATCCAAATCAAAATCATAATAAAACCCATTTTTAATGGCCGGGCCGATGGCAAACTTTACGTTTTTATCGCGCAGCACATGCAGTACAGCCTGCGCCATGACGTGGCTGGCTGTATGGCGGACAACCTCTTTGCCCTCTTCATCGTCAAAGGTCAGGATGCGTACGCGGTCCCCCTCTGCCAACGGCTGTGTCAGCTGTACGATCTCTCCGTTTACCTCCGCCGCCACTGCCGCCTTTGCCAGCTTTTTCCCGATGGACTTTGCCAGGTCCATGGCGTTGGCGCCTTCAAATACCCGTTCACTGTTGTCCGGCAAAATTACCTTCATCGCTTTTCCTCCTCTGTATCTTGGCCTTCCCCTTTTTCGCTACAAAAAAAGCCCGCCCCAAAAAGGGACGAGCATAATGACCCGCGGTTCCACCCTTGTTGCAAGCTGCATACAGCCTGCCGCTCGGTTTGCCGGATGACGCCGGCACGCGTTTGTCGCGGAATGGTATCCGTCTTTGTTCTTTCGCAGCAGGGGTTTCAGCCACGCCCCCGCCTCTCTTGGCGTTTTTCCATAGACGGCATGTTTCCGGTCAGCCAAACTGTTTTTCTTCATTATAGCATGGCGGGGCGGTTTGTCAATGCTGGCACCATCGTATCTTTACGCGCGGGCCGAATACCTGCTCTATGATCTCATACACCCAGCTTTCCTGCCGGTTTTCCCCAAGCTGAATTTCAATGCATTCCGGCGCCCAGGATAAGAGCATGCTCAAAAGCGCCTCCTCGGCCGGCTGCTCTTCCGGCAGGCCAGGCGGCTCGCCTTGGTAGCCCTGTACTTCCAACACAAACTGCCCTTTCAAATTTTTATGCACGCGCACCAATCTGCACCGGCTCGTGCTCTGGCTGATCTGTATACGCCAAGCATCTAGCTGCTGTGCCCAATCGTACCTAAGCACCGCCATCGACACAACGCGCTCTATACACTTTTGCCATCTTCTACGCAGGTCCGCTAAACGGAACCGGGCAAAGCCTTCCAAATGCAGGCTTCCGTCTACCATGCAAGCCTGCATACGATGGGCCAAACGGCGTACATAGATATCGTTTTCCGCATTCATACCCTGCTGCTTTGCCAGCGCCTCTGCAAATTCCGCCACAAAGGACTGCTCCTCGGTCGACAGCTGAGAAAGCTGCTTTTGCACCAGCGAGAGCACCAGTGTGGGCTGCTCTTTGCGCACAAAGGCGCGCGCCAATTTTCTAAACGCCGGCTCCACATCCTTTTGCGCCAAGGTCAGTTGCAATCGCATCTGTTTGCCGCACTGCGCATAGGTTTTGTCCTTTCCCTTTTCAAACGCCTGGGCCATCTCATCTGCCCAATGATTCTGTTTTTCCTGCCAATACAGGCAGATCTCTACTCTTTTTTCATGTTTCACAGCACTGTTAAGTGTTGCCGAAAAAAGAACAGAGCACGCTAGCATTTTTTGTTCTAGCTGGAAAAAAATACAACGCCGGGCAAAGCCGGCGCTGTCTTTATCTTAGAGAGGTTTTGATCTTCTCCCAAATGCGCTTGCAGCTGGCAAACTCTTTTTCATGAAGCTGTACCTTCATCCGGTACGCCTCAAACTCACGCAATACGTCTGCAAACTCTCGGCGGTTGAAATAGCTGCAAATTTTGGGCACCACAGCTGTTAGCTGCGCCTGCATATCCTGCATTACCTCGTCAAACGCTGTAGGCTGCGTCAAATATGTGTACAAGGGCTTATAGCGTACCCATCCCACACAGGCCCTATAAAAACGGGTAACAACCTCTTCCGAGCTGGCGTCTATGGGCTGCAGCTTATTGGGCAGCACGCCGTCGAGCAGGCGGCCGTACTGGCCGAATCCATCATGGAATGTATAGGTTGGGATGTATTTTACATTTACATCCGTTAAGCTCGTGCTTAAGAAGGTATCCTCGCCCCGTGCGCCGGGCGGATTGTAAAATACCTGTACGCGCTCAGGTACGGTTAAATTGATGCCCAAGTTGCCGCCCGTGATGAATTTGGCACCATGCACCTCTTCCGCTGCGGCGGCCTGCTGTTCCATCAAGATGGTTTTATCCGCATAGGTAATGCCGCCCGCCTGCATGATGGCCTTGATGCTATCCCAGTTGAGCACATCATTGCTCAGCGCCAGAATAAAAGCCCTAAAATCCTGTTCTGAAAGGATATGGTCAAATTCCAAATACGGAATGGGCGAAATATACCCGCAATGATAGCCGTTTGTCATATCCGCATTGCGCAGGTATTCAATGTGCGATTCCAAAACGTGCTGACCGCTCCACAGCAGATAGTTTTTGGATTCCGTAACCGCGAGGGGATATTCATCGTCATCCAAAAACAGCAGCTGATCCATTTTTTGTGTCATGGCGCTGTACAGCACCGCATTGCGCTGGGCCGCATATCCATTGCCAAAGCATATAGGCACTTCTTCTTTTTCAATCACGCCCTTATCGCAAAGGGCTTGGGCCATATGCAAAATATCTTCCTTTCCCAAAAACGTGCACGTTTCAAACGCGTTTGCTACAGATGGCTCCAGCCGCGTATAGTCTTCCACTGTGGTGTGGTTATATCCAAGGTCATACGCCACAAATAGGTGCAGCTCTATATCCTGCCGTCTTAGCAGCTCGGATTCCTTCAAATGGTAAACATAGGATTTCAGCACATCTTGAAATCCTTTCCGGCCTGTGGCAAATCCAATGGCCACCTTCAACGGTTTCATGCTCTATCCCTTCCTTTTTCATTTTGGATCGCCGGCCTGTATACAGTGCATGCCGCGATGCTGATTGTGTAAGCAATTATACACGCAAATCATGTCATAACTTTGGCGGCTCTTCTATTCCCGTAAACATGTACAAAAAAGCCCTTTCGCTGGAAAGGGCCTTGATGCTGTTTATGCATGGGATATTTGCTCTGCAAGCGACGCTTGCCTGAATACCTTTTTCCGTACAATAAAATAACAGATAAGGTGCGCACTGAGCGTTAAAAACCACGAGATAGGATACGAAATATATAGACTGAATTGAGTATGCTGCCATTGGAAAATGGTATAGATCCAAACGATCCGGAACAAGCATGCTCCGGTAAGCGATACCACCATCGGCAGGATGGAATACCCAAGCCCGCGAATGCTGCCCGCCAATACATCCATGATGCCGCACAAAAAATACGGCACACAGACCAGGACCATGCGCTGCAGCCCAAAGGCCACCACTTCTGCCTCGGTGGTATAGATCGAAAGAAGCTGATGCCCCAATAGATAAGCGCCGATGCCCATGATAAGCCCTATGGCAGAGACCAGCGCCAAGCACTCCATCAGCACCCTATCGATACGCTTATAATTATGCGCGCCCATGTTTTGGCTGGTAAAGCTCAGCGAAGTCTGATAGACGGCGTTCATCGATGTATAGACAAATCCTTCAATGTTGCTGGCTGCCGTATTGCCCGCCACAACCACCGAGCCAAAGCTATTGACGGAGGACTGGATCAATACATTGGAAATGTTAAAGATAACCCCCTGCAAGCCAGCAGGCAAGCCAATGCGCAGTATTTCCGCCAACTGCTCTTTATGGATGCGCAGCTCTTTTGGCATCAAGCGGCATACGCCTTCGTTTTTCGTAAGGCAAATCAGAATCAGCGTCGCAGAGATATACTGGGATATGATCGTTGCGATAGCAACGCCCGCCACCCCCATATGGAATACAATCACGAAAAACAAATTGAATAGAACGTTGACGACCCCTGCGATGATAAGAAAATACAGCGGCCGCCTAGTGTCGCCCACCGCACGCAAAATAGCCGCCCCAAAATTGTATAGCAAAAGGGCTGGCATGCCCAGGAAAAAGATGCGGATATACAGGGTTGCCTGGTCGATGATATTGGCCGGCGTTCCCATCCATTCCAACATAGGCCGCGACAGCAAAATGCCGATGAAGATCATCGCCAGGCCGGAAACCGCCGCAGACAATATGGCCGTATGCACCCCTTTATGCACACCGTCGGCATCCCCCGCCCCATAGCTGCGGGCGATCATAACGTTGGCGCCTACGGAGATACCGATGAACAGATTGACCAAGAGATTGATCAAAGAGGTCGTAGAGCCTACGGCCGCCAAAGCATCGCTGCCGGTATACCGGCCAACAACGATGATGTCCGCTGCGTTGAACAGTAGCTGCAAAATGCCAGAGCACATCAGCGGAAGTGCAAACAGCAGAATTTTGCTAAACAGCGGGCCGTTGCACATATCCATCTCATACGTTCTTTTCATGGAAGCTTTCCCCTTACCGTCTGCCAAACTTGCCGGGCGAAAAATAAAGAGCTTCCCTCTCCCATTCTCCCCATTTTTCTTCCTTGGCGGCAGCCCACATGACCATTATAGTGATTTGCTTTCAAAAGACAAGATTGAATTTTCAACTAGTTTCTTTCTCTATGCCTTTCTCTTTTGCAAGAGGGAAAAAACAAGATTCTTTGCGCTGAGCCTGCGTTTGCTCCAGCTGCGCCTTATGCGATAAAAATGCTTCATCTTCAAAGTATTTCGCCCGCTGTGGACATCGAGTGATACACGCCTGGCACTTGGTGCAAACGCCCTCCACCACGGCGGGATCCTGCCGGCTGATGGCTCCCATTGGGCACACGGCAGCGCACAGCCCACAAACAAGGCAGCGCGCTTGATCCGTTTTGGGCTTGGCCTTTAGAAACTTAGCGGGCTTTCCATCCACACCCAGCGGCGTATAATAAGGGCCGATGGGCGAGCGCCCAGGCACCGAAATCGGCTGCGGGGGCTTTGGACATCTTTCAATGTCTATGGCAAGGGCATGTGCAAAGGCACGAATCCTTTGCAGATCCGCATCATCCGGTCTCCCAGCGGCCAAAGCCGCGGCAAAGGCATGCTGCGCTACGATTGCAGCGGCGGCCACAGTATGGAATCCATTGGCTTCCAATGTCTCGCACAATTCTTTGAGCGCATCGTCAAAGCTGCGGTTTCCAAATGTTACAATCGGTACGGCCTGCGCACCCTGCCCGCAAAAACCCTCCTGCACAAAGGGCAGCAGTTTATTGGGCAGCCTCCCTGCATACACAGGCATGCCAAAAACCACGATCTCCTCCGGAGCAAAGTACCGCACGGTGTGTCTTTGATCCGGAGTGGTAAACTCATCTTTTTGCCAAGGAACCCGAAGCGCATCCGCCAACGCCTTGGCCAGCGTTTCTACGGCCTGCGCCGTGCGGCCTGTTGCGCTATAATATACGGCCCATACTCTTTGAATTTTCATGCCATCCCCTCCATCATCATTATAAAGCGAGTTCATTCCCCCTACAATCTGGATCTGCCCGGTGCATAAGTTGCCAAAACCGTTCAAAAAATGAGGGGCACGGTGTTAGGAACGCGTTTGTAAACACAGGCAACGTGAGAGCGGCTTTTCAAAAGAGGCGGAAAAAGGGCGCCACTTTCCGCTGTTTTTCAAAAAATACGCCGGGGGCAAAGACCGCTTTGCTCCGACGTAGAAAGCGTTGACAAAACGCATATCCAACGGTACATTTTCGGGAAGGAACGGCAGTCCATACAGTGAAACTATGATTTTTCTTGCAGTATCGCGGCAAACCAAAACGGCTTATTGCGATGTATAAAGGGATAGTAAAAAAAGATGTCTGCGAAAAGCATCAAAATAGACAACAACCCGCAAAAAGTTGGCAGCGAAGAAGCTCTGTTGCGAGCACGTTTACAACCGAACAGGTGAACTGGGCAATCCTTTTTGCAAAAGAGGTGGAGCCGTGGCGCGGGCGGCTGATTTTTTGTGGAATAAAAAATCGGAACAAGCATAGCTCGTTCCGATTTGGTGCCGGAAGCGGGACTTGAACCCGCACGCTGTTGCCAACCCGGGATTTTAAGTCCCGTGCGTCTGCCGATTCCGCCATTCCGGCCTAGCAAATATTATAATGCAAAACAAGCTGCTTTGGCAACCTATTTCTAAACGCTTATCCACATCATACATCGTTTTTTGTGCGCTGGCAAAAACAAGGTTGTCCGTTTTTCCCTACAATGGTAAGATAAAGTATTCTTCCATATATGAACTGTTTTAAGAACAGGAGGGACATGGATATGTCGATCCAGAAAGAAGAAATATCGGTATCATCTGCCTCTACGGTACAAAAAGTGGTTTCTTATATAGAGCAGAGGATCTGCGCGCAAGAGCTTTGTCCAGGTGACCGAATTCCTACTGAAAATGAGCTTTGTGCACTGCTGGGCGTTAGCCGCACCTCTGTGAGAGAGGCCATCAAGATCTTAGAATCCATGACCATCATCCAGGTGCGCCGCGGAGACGGCACCTATATCGCCCGCCCCCAAGATATTACCTTTTATACGCCATGGAAATTCAAAATGCTGCTGGAAGGCACCACCTGGCAGGAGGTGCTGGCCTTTCGTGAACAGATGGAATTCAGCATCCTTCGCTGCGCTTTTCTGCATATTACCGAGCAGGATCTGTCCACTCTCTCACAGAACTTGGAAAAAACGCGCTGGATCTGCCAGTATGAGCCGGGAAATATGCAAGCGCTGATTCAGCTGGATGATGAATTTCACGGCACCATTGCACATGCCACCCAAAACAAAATGCTGGAGGATATGTATCAATTTACTTTTGATATCGTTTCTCCGTTGATCTTAGCGGATACCCAAAGCGAAAAAGCCGTTGAATCCACGCTGGTTGTGCATCAGCTGCTGGTAGAAGCGCTGGAGCGCAAAGATCTATTCTTGGCAGCCCATGCCGCCCATCAAGGCATTTTGTACTGGGAGGATCTGGCGCAAAAGCAGCCCAGCGACCGCTTTCTCTTTCATAAATAGAAAACATTGCCCTGATTTTTCCCAAAGAGAAGCATTCCAATATGGACAAAACGACCGAGCCCACTTTTCGTGTTGGCCCGGCCGTTTTCTTTTGCTTGGAAAGCATTACCCTTCTTTTGTCAAGTAGATTTCCACGTTCCCCTGGGGCAACACCAGCTGATCTCCCTGTCTTGTCAACGCTTGTTCAGAAACATCGTCCCGGATGATAACGCCTTCCTCCGTTACCTCATAGGTTCCGCTGTACGCTTGGCCCATGACGACCATTTCGCAGGTATTGTCCGCCTTAAACTCAACGGAAAGGTTCATCGATGGCATCATCTGCTGAATCTCCTCCTGGGTGACTGTAACGCCGTTGGCCTTCCCGCCCGTCATGTTCCATTTTCCCACGTACGCTTGATTGTCTGCGCTGCCGCAGCCTGCTAGGCACAGCATAGCCAGCAACAGCAGCGCCGCAAACAGGCTCGTCCTTTTTTTATGCAGCATTGTTACCTCCTCCTATACATTGGCATAGCTGGAGTATAGCGGCCATGGTGTTCATTGACAACGTTGTTCGGCTTGCCTCCCCTACTTTCGCGCAAATTTCCGTTCGTTCTCCTTTTTTTGAGGCCCATAGCAAACAAAGGAAACGAAATCGTTTCCTCTGTTTCTCATTTTTCAATGCGGCAGTCCCCGCTGCTCGTCTGAATGGTATAGACAGGAGCCGCCTGGGCGGAATTTTGGCCCGCAAAATCGTTCCTCAGATCTCCGCTGCCGGTATCAAAGGCAAGGGTAAATACGCTGTTTTCCGGCAGATGAAGCTCAATATCCCCCGATGTTGTCGTAAAGGACAAGGATTCCGGCTGTGCGTTGAGGCCTACCTCTATTTCCCCGCTGGTGCTATTTGCCTGTAGATGCGCAGCCGTACCGAAAAATGCAATATCGCCGGAAGTGGTAGCAATCTTCGCTTGCTGCGCTGTTAACTGCGCAATCTCCATGTCCCCGCTGGTCGATTGGGCTGTCAGCTGCCCGACCTCTCCCTGGCCAAGCGCTATCTCTCCGCTGCTGGTTTGCAGGCTCATCTGCTCTGATACAATGCCGCCTTTTACCTCAATATCGCCGCTGGTGCTCGTAAGCTGCAGATTCTGTACCGTACCGGAAAACTCAATATCTCCAGCGCTGCTGTCTATGGCAAGGGCCAACGCATCCGCCCTTATACCCTCCACTTTGATTGTACCGCTCTGCGTATCGATCAAAAGCGTTCCCTGATATTCTTTGGGAATCTGTATTTCCAGATCTGACAAACGTGCGTTTCCCAGGAAAAAATCCCACCAGCGGGCGCTTTTTTCCGAGGAAATCTCCAGCGCATCCCCTGTTTGCCGTGTAGAAAAGTAGATCGTGTCCTCATGCGCTTCTGCCTTTTGTAAAATATGGAGGGAGCTGTCTTCGCTTTGCGTAAGGATGATATCGCCCAGGCCCCAGTCTATCCGAAGCTGTGATACGCTGTCATCCATCTCCTGTTGCTTTACAGTTGTGAAGTTGTTTCTGTTGGCAACGCCCCAGTGTAACCTGGGGCCATTGGCCAAGCCCCAGATCAGTGCGCAAAGGGCCAGCGCCAAAATAATGCTCCAGGCGATGACCCGCCGTCTTCCGCTTCGGTAACTCATTTTCTATCCTCCTTCATCTGTATAACGCCCTTTATGATATTTTCCACCGCTGCCGCCGCAATAAACAGAATCCAGGAATATCCCCAGCTTCCGCACAAAAAGCTAAAGAGAAAATAGGCTACGACAACCAGAGACCAATACGCGCTGTGAAACGCCTGGAATGCCTTTTTCTGGTGATTGGTCTTCGTGCGCCATTCCTTGAAATCCTCTACGATATTCTCATCCTGTTTTTCATAAACCGGCCGTGTCATGTGGTTATAGATCAGCATGCCGGTAGCACCTGCAATGCAGCCGAAAAACAATACGAGGCCCAAGATCTCCAGTCCGATGCTCTCAAAAAGGATGATCATCACCGGGCTTAAAATATACATCATAACGGCCGCCGCAGTGAGCAGTGCGCTTTTCTTTCGTTCCTGTTCACTGGGGCCCTTAGTGCTGTGCGGACGTACGCTATCCACCAGCTCGGAAAGATCGCCCAGCCCTGTGATCACAGCATTGTATGCCTCTTCTTCCGATTTGCCATGTAAAAGCTGCTCGTTGTATTTTTCAATGAGGTTGGCAGTCAGCTCCTCTTTAAGCTCGTTTACCTTCTTGCCTTCCGGCACACCCGCAAATTCATGATCGATATAGGCGCGGATCTTGTTTACCATGATTTCGTTTCCTCCTTAAAAGATCAGCTGTTCTATTAGCGCTTTGGTATCGCTCCATTGTGCCAGGCACTGCTTGTAATATGCCTGCCCCTCCTTTGTGATGGCATAGTACCTGCGCCTGGCTCCTGTCTTTTCATCGCCCCAATAGGAAAGGATATAGCCCGCCTGTTCCAGCCGCCGAAAGGCTGTATACAGCGTTGCCTCCTTTAATTCATACTGCCCTTTGGTCTTTTCCTGTATCGTCTTGTTGATCTCATAGCCATAGCTATCCTTATCCATCAGCCGACGCAGGATAATGGCCTCCGTATAGCCGCGAAGCGCATCCGAAGCGATGGGCATGTAATCACCTTCTTCCTGTATATACTATACACGAATATACCTCATCTGTCGAGGTATATCAGAAAAATGATTACAATGTTTTTCCCCTTCTTTTTCCCTGAACTTTCGACAATTTTAATAAATCGATAACAAAAAAGTGCCCAAAACACATAGGTGGTATGGTATAATAATAAAAATTTGAACGTTCCTTTTCTCCGCCGCATTTATGTACGATTTCTATGGCCCGTCTTTGGCTCATACACTTTAGCGCAGCCAAACAGCATACAAGCGGGCCGCTTATTGATAATTTTTATGTGTGGAGGTTTTTTTCATGGCAAAATATATCATTGCCCACGATTTCGGCACCAGCGCAAATAAGGCGTCTCTGTTTACCACAGAGGGCAAATTTGTAAAGACCGCAACGGCCGAATATCCCACCTATTATACCAATCAAAGCTGGGTTGAGCAGGATCCGGAGGATTGGTGGGCGGCCTTTTGCCAAACGACCAAGACGCTGATGCAGGGAATCCCCAAAGAGGATGTGCTGTGTGTCAGCTTTGACGGCACCTATCCCAACTGTCTTTGTGTAGATAAAGACGGCAAGCCGCTGCACCGGGCTATGATTTGGCAGGATACGCGGGCCTACAAGCAGGCCGAGGAGATCACGAAAAAGATCCCGGCCAAGTACACGGCCGACCGCGCTAACCATGTGATGCAGACAGACCGCACACTGCCAAAGCTGCTTTGGATCAAGGAAAACCAGCCGGAAATCTTTGCCAAAACCGCGATGGTGCTGCCCTGCGTTTCCAACTATATCGTGATGCGGATGACAGGCGTGGCCTGCTGCGACTATTCCGTCGGTAAGGGCACGGCCATGGTAACAATGGATCATTCCGACTATGCAGATGAAATCTTAGAAGCAGCCGGCATCACACGCGATATTCTGCCCAAGCTTTGCGACCGCACCACCATCGCCGGCGAGGTAACAGAGGAGTTTGCCGACCAATGCGGGCTGGCCGTGGGCACCAAGCTGGTCGTAGGCTCGGACGATTCGGCCTGTACCTCTATCGGCGCAGGCATCTCCGAACCGGGTGACTGCTATATGAATGGCGGCACCTCAGCCGGCATTGTCTTTAAGCGTAAGCCGGGCGATACCACGACGGGCGGCCAAACCGCCTCTTCCGGCTCTTCCTTCCGCTGGCTTCGCAATACCATTTGCCAATATGAGCAGTTTTTGGCCAAAAGCGAAGGGCGCAGCGCATATGATATCATTGATGAAGAGCTGGCCGAGGCGCCCATCGGCTCTCATGGGGTGATGTTCCATCCCTATCTGGCCGGCGAACGCAAGCCGCGCAACAATCCGCGCGCCAAAGGCTCGTTTGTCGGCATCACGCTGACGACCACCCGTCAGGATATCATGCGCAGCGTCATCGAGGGGATCGGGCTGAATATCAATTTGATTCTACAAGAGGCGCGGGACAGGGGCTATGTCGTAGACCGTATGCCCATCGTAGGCGGCCTGGGCAAAAGCGAAATCGTCAAGCAGATTTTTGCTGATATCATGAACGTAGAGCTTATCACTTACGAATATATGGATGAAGCGGCTACTGTGGGCGCCGCTGTGCTGGGCGGGATGGCCCTTGGGTTGTATGAGGATGAGTCTGCCGTGCATAAATTCATGAAGGTAACGAGCGTAACAAAGCCCATTGCAGAAAACCATGCAGCGTATCAAAAGATAATGCCCCTGTTTGAGGATGTTTACAACGCAATGGTTCCCCTCTACGAAAAAATGTAAGAATGAAAAAAGGACGGCTGCGGCCGTCCTTTTGCTTGTGCATCCAGCGTAGGCCGCCGTCTGTCCCCGGCATGCAACGCCCGAAGATAGAATTTTCTTTTGCGGTACATTCGCGGCATCGCCACACGCTCTTCTTTCGGTATTTGAAAATTTCCATTGTATCTATGCGCTTAAAAAAAGCGTCCTCTGTACCAAAAAAGGACGGGCATCCCGTCCTTTTTGAAGTTGTTAGGCATTTTCTTCTGCGTATTGCTTTAATATCTCCGGCGGCGTCATGGTGCGCGCCGCAATTTCCTCTAAAGAAAGCCCTTGTGCCTGCATGCGCTTAACAACCGCATGCATCGGCTCCCCCACCTCGATGATATGATCATCCGGATCGTAAAACCGAATGGCCCGCTGCCCCCATGGCATTTGCTTGGCCGAGTGAACGCAGCTTCCCTCTCCGTAAGACCGTAGGCGTTCCAAAAAGCCGTCCAGATCCTCCGACTCAAAGTAGAGCTCCGATTGGCAGCCTCCATAGCGGATCTGCCCCGCTTGTAAGCCGGTAAAGGCCAGCCAGCTTTCCTCCGTCTGTAAGGCAAACGGGCCTTCCATGGTTACGTTGGCGCCCAGGTCCGCCAGCACACGGCTATGCAAAACAGTTGGGTAAAAAGCTTGGGACCGCTCTATATCCTTGACCACCAGCAACGGACAAATAAAACGCATTGTCGTTCTTCCTCCTCATTCTATTTTTCTGAGTATAAAGAATGGAAGAGCCGTTATGCTTGTAAGATACGGACAGAATCAATGCTGCGTCGTCCGATACCCTGTGCTAAAATCCACTAAGTTTTCCAGCGCATCGCCGGATAGGTACGCTCTTAGGTTGCGTTGGCAGATGCCAAGGATGCGCTCCAGCGTAATCGGCAGATGATACCCCCCTGCCACATGAGGCGTAATCATAGCGCCCGGCGCATGCCAAAGCGGATGCTCTGCCGGCAATGGTTCCGGCTCTACAACATCCAGGCAGGCGCCGGATAAATGCCCGCTTTCCAATACGCGGCACAGGGCATCGGTATCCACGATATTGCCCCGGCCTACGTTGACGAGCAAAGCGCCCTGCTTCATACGCCTCAGCTTGGCTTCATCGAATAGGTGCTTTGTCTGCTCTGTTCCCGGCAGACAGATGGCCACCACATCCATCTCCGGCAGCAGTGTCTCCAATGCATCCATCTGGCAAAGGCGCTCTACATAGGCCGGTTTTTGGGCTTGGCTGCGGCGGATGCCCACGACCTGGCCGCCAAGCGCATGCATACGCTTGGCAAATTCTGAGCCAATATCCCCCATGCCGACCACCAGCGTTTTGCTGCCCACTACAGAGCGGACAGGGCCCTCGTCCTGCCATGCGCCCTGCGCCTGATGCGCCAGATAACCGGGCAGCTTTTTCATTTGGCACAGCACCATGGCCACCATATGCTCTGAAATGGCCAAGCCATATGCGCCTGAAGCATTGGTAAGCCTTACGCCTTCCGGCAGCACGCCTGGCTTTGTATAGCTCTCCGCGCCTGCGGAATTCAGCTGAAGCCACCGAAGCTTTTCCGCGCTCTTCAATAGGCCTGCCGGAAGATTGCCCAAGATTACCTCTGCTTTTTTTACCTGCTCCTGAGTGATGTGTGCTTTGTCTGTATAGGTGAAGTATGCATGAGGGGCAATCTCAGCAAATATTTCCCTTTGCGCCGGGCTGACCGGAAGCGTTGCAATGATTTCCATGGTCATTCCTTTCCGTGCTCTGCATTTAGATGCATTCTATAAAAATCCAGGTCGTGGCCGATATGCCTTCGCATGCGGCGCTCTACCAGGTCGGCGTCTTCGCTGCGTATGGCTTGTAGGATCTCGCTATGCTCTGCAAGATAACGATCCTCCTTATGGTAGGTCTCAAATTCCCTGCGGCGGGCCAGCAGCGAAAGATCACGCTGGCGGGCGATCATGTCACGGATCAGCGCATTTTGGCAGTAGGATACCACCAGCTCATGAAACCGAGTATTTTCCTCTACCACACGCTGCATATCCCCTTTTTTATGCGCCTGTTTGCAATTCTGAATACACCGCTCCAGCGCGTTTAGCTCCGCTTCGCCCATGCGCCCTACGCTGTCCCGGGCAGCGTAGGATTCCAAAACCAGACGGGCCTGATAAATTTCGCAGATGGCCTCGCCTTCCAGAGGGTTTACCATTGTGCCGTTGCTGCAAGGCACCAACAGGCCATCGCGTTCCAACATGCGTACCGCTTCGCGTACCGGGCTGCGGCTGACGCCAAACTCCTTGGCCAAATTGTATTCATTGATGCGCATGCCCGCAGCAATCCTGCCAGAGAGGATATCCTGTTTTAGCAGCGTATAAACCTGCAAATGATAGGCCACTTTTTTCACTGTTCGCTGTTCCATGATCGTCCTTTTCTACTTTACAAAATGGGCCCCGTGCGCTTGAACAGCCGGCCACGGTGCTGGGTGTTGGTATAAACGCCATTTTCAATGACAAATTCCCCTCGCGATACCGTATGCACAACCTTACCTGTCATCTCCATCCCCTCAAACGGCGCATAATCCGTCTGCATATGATGGTCTTTGGCATGGATGGTGTATTTGGCCTTGGGGTCCAGTATCGCAAAATCTGCATCGCTGCCCACCTGGATCACACCCTTTTCCGGGTAGGCGCCCATGAGCTTGGCTGCCTTGGCCGAGGTAATCTCCACAAAGCGGTTGGGCGTGATGCGCCCTTTGCTGACCCCTTCACTGAACAGCACAATGCCACGCGTTTCAATGCCGGGCAGACCGTTGGGGATCTTGGTGAAATTGTCTTTATGGCTATCCTTCTGCTTGCTGGAAAAATCGGTATGGTCGCTGTTGATCAGATCTATCAGGCCATGGTTTACCATCTCCCAAAGCCTTGCCTGGTTTTCCAAATCGCGCATCGGCGGCACGCAGGTATAACGGCACGCATCCGGACGCCGGTACACGCTTTCATCGAGAGTAAGGTAATGTGTACAGCACTCAATAAACAGCGGCATGGCCTGTTTGGCCTTTGCAATGGCCGGCGCCGCACCAGAAGCCGTCAAATGCGCCACGATCGTCGGTGCACCGGTATCCTCCACCATGGCAATGAGCGCATACAACGCTTCCAGCTCTGTAATCGGCGGACGCGTCTTGGCAAGATCGATGGGAAGTGTATGCCCTTTTTCCACTGTATCTGCGATATAGCGGTCGATCAGGTCTGCGCTTTCGGTATGGATCATCGAAAGGCCGTTTTCCTTGGCTATGATGCGGAGCACCTCGTAGATGCCGGCTTTTTCCAGCATCCGCCCGTAATTGAAAATGGTAAACATCTTTACGGACGGAAAGCCCTGCTGGATCAATTCACGGATCTGCCCGTAGTTTTCCTCGTTGGCCTTGGTGAGATTGGAATGAAAGGAATAATCGATAACGCTTTGCCCTTTGATCTCTTCCAGCTTTCGTTCCATGGCCTGTGCCGGCGTTTCGTCGCCATATGGAAAGCCGAAATCCACGATGGCAGTTGTTCCGCCATAGGCCGCGGCAATGCTGCCGTTGTAATAGTTGTCCTGCGACGGGCTAGCCCCAAAGCGCTTGTTCATATGCACATGGGTATCGATCATCCCGGGCAGCACCCAAAGCCCGGCTGCATCTACTGTCTTTTCCGCCTCCGGAAACAGTGAGGCCCGCCCCATCGCCACGATCTTGCCGTCCTTTACGGCAATGTCCGTTTGCTGGGAATGGGTAGCGTTGACGACCCATCCGTTTTTGATAATTAAATCCAGCATCGTACTCCTCGCTTTCTAAACAAATTGTAGATTGTCGACAATTTAATTATAACGTATTTTTTACATTCTGCAACGGGCGATTTTCTTGGCTATTTCCTTTTGCTCCTATGGTACAATGAACAAAACGACCGTAGAGGGGGCAATTTCATGTTTTTGGCGGACCTGCACATTCATTCTCATTATGCACGGGCTACCAGCCGGCAGCTTGTTCCAGAAATGCTGGCGCTATGGGGCCGGCGTAAGGGGCTGGGCGTGATCGGTACCGGCGACTTTACCCATCCCGGCTGGCGGGCTGAGCTGGCCGATGCGCTGATCGAAGCGGAGCCCGGCCTTTACCGTCTGCGTCCCGAGCTGGCGATGCCTGATGATTGGCATGTGCCCCATACCACGGAGCCGCGGTTTGTGTTATCTTGCGAAATCAGCTCTATCTATAAAAAGCACGGCAAGGTGCGTAAAGTGCACAACGTGCTCTTAATGCCAAGCCTATCGCAGGCCGAGGCATTTTCCAAGCGTTTGGAGCGCATCGGCAACCTCCATTCCGATGGAAGGCCGATCTTAGGATTGGACAGCCACGACCTTTTAGAGATTGCATTGGAGTGTTGTCCAGAGGTTGTATTCATTCCCGCGCATATCTGGACACCGCATTTTTCCCTTTTCGGCGCGTATTCCGGCTTTGATACTATTGAGGAATGCTTCGAGGATCTTACCCCGCATATCCATGCGCTGGAAACCGGCCTATCCTCCGATCCCGCTATGAATTGGCGGCTGTCTGCTTTGGATGGTTATACCCTGGTCTCCAATTCCGATGCGCATTCCCCCGCTAACCTGGCCCGTGAAGCAAACATCTTTGACTGCGGCCTTTCCTATGAAGGCATGCGCCGGGCGCTGGCCCATCCTGATACGGCAGGGTTCGGCGGTACGTTAGAGTTTTTCCCGGAAGAGGGCAAATACCACTTGGACGGTCATCGTGTCTGCAAGGTATGCCTAACTCCGCAGGAAACCAATGATCTTGGCGGCATCTGTCCCGTTTGCGGACAGAAAATCACTGTTGGCGTGTTACACCGCGTCGATGAATTGGCAGACCGCCCGGAAGGAAGCCGTCCGAAAGCCGCCCGGCATTATGAAAGCCTGATTCCGCTGCCAGAGGTCATCGCCTCTACCCTGGGCGTAGGGCCGAATAGCGTAAAGGTACAACGCGCCTACCAGGCCGCTCTGTCTGCCTTGGGGCCGGAGCTTTCTATCCTACGCCAAGTGCCCCCGGAGGACATCGAGCAGGCCGCCGGGCCGCTGGTGGCGGAGAGCATCCGCCGGCTGCGCAGCGGTTCTGTGGAAATGCAGCCGGGCTATGACGGCGAATATGGCAAGGTCAAGATCTTGGCGCCGGAAGAAATCGCCCAATACAGCGGGCAGATGACATTTTTACCGGGCAGCGCACAGAAGGAAGCCCCCAAAAAAACCCGCAAAACAGCAAAAAAAGCGGCTCGATCCCTCGAAACGCCGGACAAGGACACGCAAAGCGTGCTGCCGGCTCCGCACTATGGCTTAAACGATGCCCAGTGGGAAGCGGTCAGCGCGACAGACCCTGCCGTGGCCGTCTCTGCCGGGCCGGGTACAGGCAAAACCCGCACGCTGATCTGCCGCATCCTCCATTTGATCGAGCATGCCGGTGTGCACCCTTCACAAATCACAGCCGTAACGTTTACCAACAAAGCGGCAAAGGAAATGCGGCAGCGTTTATCAGAATCGCTGCCAAACGCCAAGGATGCACGCGCTGTGCATATTGGTACCTTCCACGCGCTTTGTCATGAGTTATTGACAAAATGGAAGGTTCCCTTTCAGCTGGCAGAGGAAAGCATGCAGCGGGCCGTCATGGCAGAATGCCTTCAATCTCTGGGGGCCAAAGGCAATGTACGTCGGTTGCTGGAGGCGGTTTCCCGCCGCAAAAACGGGCTGCCGGCAGCCTTGGATACGCCCTTAACCGATGATATCTATGCTCGCTACACAGAACAAATGCAGGCTTATGGCTTGGCGGATTATGATGATCTGCTGCTTTTAACGCTGCAAGGCTTTACCGGCGCTCATAAACGCGACAAGGCTGCGCTGCGCATGTTTCATCACCTGCTGGTGGATGAATTTCAAGACATCAACGACCTACAATATAGGCTGATCCAAGCTTGGGCGGATAAAAGCGCTTCCCTGTTTGTCATCGGCGATCCGGACCAATCCATTTATGGCTTTCGCGGTTCCAGTGCACAGTGCTTTGCACGCTTTGCCAGCGACCACCCTGCCCTACATGCTGTACATTTATCCGAAAACTACCGCTCCGCGCCAGAAATTCTTTTTAGTGCCCTTCCCATCGTACACCGCGAAAGCGGCTATCTGCATGCCAACTGTCCTCCAATGGGCCGGGTACAGGTCTTGCAGGCTAAGGATGAATTTGACCAAGCACTGTATATTGCCAAGCATATCAATCGATTGGTAGGCGGCATCGGAATGCTGGAGGCGCATAGACAAGGCGCCCGCCAGGCATCGTATGGCTTTGGCGATATTGCCATTTTGTATCGGACCCATCGGCAAGCGCAGCAAATTGAACATTGCTTAAAAACCGAGGGCATCCCCTACACCGTCAGCGGCCGGGAATCCTATCTAAATGAAAGCGATGTGCGCGCAGCATTGTCCTACCTGCGGCTGCTGCTCTGCCCCCAGGATCGCTATAGCTTACAAACCTGTTTGATGGCCTTCGGCGTTCCGCTGGAACAGCTCCGTGCGGTTTCCCCGGCAGATAGCGCTTCTTTATGCGCGGCCTTGCAAGCCCTGGGCCTATCCCATCTGGCTTCGCTGATGGAAGCGCAATTCCCCAAAGCAGCCAAAGCAAAACCGGCTGCGCTGCTGGATGCGCTGATTCCTCTGCTGGGCCAAAGCGAGGCCTTATCCATGTTGCGCGGCGCAGCGCTGGGACACGCCACGGCCGCTTCGCTGATCGATGCCTTGGCTTTTGGCAGCGAAGGAGATATCACCCGCGCCAGCGGCGCTGCCTATCCATCAGAAGCGGTTTCGTTGATGACGCTACACGGTGCCAAAGGCCTGGAATTCCCCGTCGTGTTTCTTTGCGGGATGCAGCAGGGGATGCTGCCGCTGATCCCGCCAAAGGGCATATGCGATGAGGAAGAAGAGCGCCGCCTGCTTTATGTAGGAATGACGCGCGCCAAAGATCAATTATACCTGCTCTGTCCCGACCCGCCGTCCCCATTTTTGGCCCTGCTGCCCAAATCACAGCTTTGCTTTGGTACGGCCCGGGAAACTCGGCCTAGCAGCGGAAAGCAGTTATCCATGTTCTAACAAAAAAACAGCCCTTCCAATCAGGGCTGTTTTTGTATGCTTTTTTCTTCCTTTGTACTGTTTTGGAGTGGTTCCTCTTTGACAAACAGCAGCGACCAAATCGCAGGCAACGCCATAATCATCGGCATGGCATACCGGCTCAGCGCCACGGGGCCGAGCAGCAGCGACAGCCAGAATGCAACCCAAAGCACCATAGGTGCCGGTGTCCTGTATCTACGCTTATACACGGCATAAGCGCCTACAAACAACAGGCTCCACATCGGAAACGCCAGATCCGCACAGAGAGACAACACCGGCAACCGATACATTTTTCCTTCATCTATCATCGTCTCTAAAAAGGACTGGTACGCAGGGAAAAGGCTCTGTCTGTGAATTTCAAATACATTGAGGGCCTCAAGATAGTTTTTGTATGCTTCAGGTTGATAATAGCAATAAACGCCAGGAGATATATACGGATAGCACATGGTAAAGAATGCATCGATATAGGCTCGTAGATTGCGCAGGCCAATCTCAAAATACACGCGCAGATACCGGCCCGGGTTTTCAGCCAGCTTTTCCAGGACGATTTGTGATTTTACATCGTCCGCCGTTAAAGGATTGTAATCCTCAAATGCTTCAGGCGGGATGATCTCATACAAAATGTGTTTTTGCTCCTCCGTCACACTCTCCGGGCTTTGGTTCATTACGCGCGCCACTTGCTGAATGGGAACCCCAAAGGCATCTATATATTGTGGATTCTGCACATTCAGCACAGCGCTCAAAGGCCCTGTCAACGCATAGTACAAGGCCACCGCGGATAAGCACAGCCCGGCCAGCCGGATTCTTTTGATTCGACAAGCCCATACCACAAACGGAACCATCAAAATCAGCAAAAAGATGCCCTGATTGCGCAATAAACACATCAGCAGCGCCATTCCTATATACCGAGCCTGTAAAGCCTTGCTTTTGAAAAACCTCTCTGGCGAAAGAATCAAGTCCACAGTAAATAAGAACAGCATCAAAAGCGCTGCGCCGAACAGGTTTTCTTTGATGGTTGTAAAAACAAACACATGAAAAAAGGGATTGAAGGCAAAAAACAATGCTGATATCAACACCGCCAGCCTTGGAATGCGGTGACGGATCATAAAGCACAGCGTATACGCAAACACCGCCGTTACGCAGGCGGCCTGCAAACAAGAATACAGCGCTAGGCCAGCGTTGTAGCTGCCAAAGATCGCATGCCCCAGCCATACGGAACCGCCGATCAATAGATTGCCAAGCAATGGATTGGCGGCAGACAAAATATGCTCGTGCAAAAGTTGATAGATCTGCGTAGGCCCATCAAAGGACAATAAGCCGGGATAGTTGGCCAAAAATGCCGGCACATAGCATAGCAAAAGCAGCCCATACAGCCATAGAAACTGTTTTTTATATGGCATGGCATATAGCTTTCCCAACAGCCTATCGCCGGGCCACCGCCCCTCTTCCCTGCGAGAAAGGGCAGAAAACAGCCCTAGGCACATTCCGGAAAACAGCGCCCATAGGCCAAAAAACACACAGGCATACCGCAACGCGCCACGCGTTTTAGGGAGGATGCCTCCATACATCTGCCCGATTGTAGAAAAGGCTGCAAAGATAAGCGCCGTGCAAACGCCTAGGATGCAAAGCCTTGGCTCTTTTATAAGGGGAAGCGTTTTATAATACAGCAAGGAGATCGCTGCAAACACCAAAAGCGCCAAAATATTCCCTGCGGAATAGGCCGATGGGCCAAGCGATACAATTCCCCCGAAAATCAAGGCAAACGTGGTACAAAAAGCAAGGCCTATGCTGATTGGCAACCGAAATCTCTGCACCAATTTCTTCATATACTCGGCCTCCTTTCGCAGTTTTCCTGATTATACCAACACAGTCTCTATGCTTCAACCAGCGGGCCGTAAACTTTCTGCATCATTTTACCATATTTTCTGTCAAGGAAGAGGGCAATAGCCGTTTTCTGCATTTCCAATAATAAACAAGGCCGACCGTGTCCGCCAAAAACCATCCGATTGGCACCGACCACCAGATCCCTACTACGCCAACGCTTGGTAACGCAGATAGCATATACGCCAACGCTACCCTCGTACCCAGCGAAATGACAGTAAGTACCACCGACATGCCGGGCCGCCCCACCGCACGGTATAACCCATAGAGCAAAAACAGGCAGCCAATGCCGCAGTAAAAAGCCCCTTCTATATGCAAATAGCGAATGCCTTCGGACAAGATGGCTGTTTCCCCTGCCTCCACAAACAGCAGCATCAGCGGGCGGGCCAAGACCCAGACCGCGGCCGAAATTAAAAGGCAAAACGCCATCGCTGTCCATATGGCCCCTTTCAGCCCTGCCCGGATGCGGTCTTGTTTCTGTGCGCCATAATTTTGTGCAATAAAGGTAGAAAACGCATTGCCAAAATCTTGCACAGGCATATAGGCAAAGGAATCGATTTTTACCGCAGCGGCAAAAGCCGCCATCACTGTGGCGCCAAAGCTGTTGACCAGCCCCTGTACCATTAAAATCCCCAGATTCATGATGGATTGCTGTGCGCATGTCAACACTGAAAAGCCGGCAATTTCCCGCACACAGGCCCATCGAATGCGCAGATGCCGCTTGTGTATGCGCAGCTGCGGATATTTAAGCCCTGTGTACGCGGCAATGCCCACGCCGGAAATAGTTTGCGCGATTACCGTGGCCTCGGCAGCCCCGGCCACCCCACGGCCAAGCCCTAGGACAAACCAAAGATCCAGCCCAATGTTGAGCAGCGCAGACACGGCCAAAAATGCCAGCGGCACGGCGGAATTGCCGACCGCTCTTAAAAGCGAAGCAAAATAGTTGTACAAAAACGTAGCGAAGATACCGCAAAATATCACAACCAGATACGAGCGCATCAACCCTTGTATTTGCTGAGGCACCTGCAAAAAGGCAAGAAGCCACTCCAAACCGATAAATGCCAAAACATTGAGCACAAGGGTTATGCCGGCAATCAGGAAAAACGAGGTACACATGCCCTCCTTGAGCTTCTCTGTATCCCTTTGCCCAAATCGGATGGAGAATACCGCGCCGCTGCCCATGCATAGGCCCAATAAAATGGAGGTCAGAAAGGTCATCAGCGTAAATGCGGATCCGACTGCGGCCAAGGCATCTGCCCCCAAAAAGCGGCCTACGATCAAGGTATCCGCTACGTTATAGCACTGCTGCAATAGATTGCCCAAAATCATCGGTACAGCAAACCGAAGCATCGTCTTCATAACGTGGCCTTGTGTCAGATCTCCCTTCATCCTGCGAATCCTTTCTAAACGTAAGATAAAACTTTCTTTTTGTAAATATTGTATGAAATTCACTCCATTGCGTCAAGCATTGGATTGCGATTCTTTGTTAAGTTCTCTATAATAGACTCAACGTAGAAGGAGGAGGAACCATGTTTTTAGACGGCCTGGATGCGCTGGATCAAAAAATTGTTCAGTTGCTGATTCATAACGCCCGCATGTCCTATTCCGATATCGGGGAAAGCGTCGGCATTTCCCGCGTTGCCGTGAAGGCGCGCATCCAATCGTTGGAGAGGCGCGGCATCATCGAGGAATATACCACCATCATCAATCCACAAAAAATCAGCGGTGCGGTATCCTGCTATTTTGAGATCGAGACATTGCCAGATGCCTTATCAAACGCCATAGAAGCTTTGTCCCAAAACCAAACCATCACCCAGATTTACCGCGTTACGGGCCAAAATAAGCTGCATGTGCATGCCGTGGCATCCTCCAACGAAGAGATGGAGGCTTTGATCCGCAATGTCATCGACCCTCTGCCCGGCGTGGTCAATAGCAGCTGTAATATCATTTTGTCACGTATCAAGGATGTGAAGGGGCTTAGGCTGTAAGCGCATTAAAAAAACCCTCTTTAAGAGGGTTTTTTATATACCGTTTGCATCGTCTCTACTTGGCAGCAAAATACGCTGCGATTTCCTTCATTCTGGAAATCTGATCTACGCCAAAGGGACATCGGCGGTTGCAATGGCCGCAGGCAATGCAGGCGTCTGCTCCTGTTGACAAGGTCTTATAATGGGTGATCGCCATCGTATCCCCCTGTTTGGCCAGATCATAATACTTATTGATGATCCCGATATCGATCTGTTTGGGGCATGGTTGGCAGTGATTGCAGTATATGCATGTACCGGCTGCGTCTGCCGGGGTAAATGTGCTGATAACCGCATAATCCCGCGCCTGGTCCGAGGCGTCGTAATAGCCCAAAATGTGCTCCACATCCTCTGCGCTGCTCATACCGGGCAGCACGGTCAACACGCCCGGCCGATCCAAGGCATATTGCAGGCATTGGTAGGGCGTTAGCGCCTTGCCAAACGGCGAGAGCGCCGCATCAAGCAGCTGCCCGCCCGAAAAAGGCTTCATCACCGAAATGCCGATGCCCTCCCTCTGGCAGCGACGATAGATTTCCTGCCGCTCCTCTACAGTGCCGTGGGCATATTCTCCCTTTTGATAATCGTAGGCCGGGTTGATCGAAAACATCAGCATATCTACCGGCGCCTCCTCCAACACACGCCGAATGGTGGATGGCGTATGCGATGATAGGCCAATGTGCTGTACGATTCCTTGCTCTTTTAATTGCATCAGATAGGAGAATGCGCCGCTTTTCTGATAGGCCTGCCAATCCTCCTCTTCATCCAGGCAATGGATAAAGCCATAATCGATGTAGTCTGTTTTCAGGCATTGGAGCTGCCATTCGACGCTGCGTCGGATCACATCGGCATTCGTGCTCCATCCGTATGTGCCGGTGGCATAATCCGCCCCAAAATGGATCTGGTAGAAAATTTTATTCCTGATCCCTGCAAAGGCCTTTCCATAATATGGGAAGCAGCGGGATGATGCGGCCGCCATATCATAATAATTGACGCCTCTCTCGAAGGCCCGTTCCAAAGCGGCTATACCCTGTTTCTCGTCGGCTTCGGATATATAGCTGGAGCCAAAGCCAATCTCGCTGATGGGATCTCCTGTTCGTGGATGGGTTCTGTATTTCATAGCATACTTTCCTTTCTTTGCAAAGCCGGGTTATGAGGCAGGGGCCGCAAGCGAAAGCGTAACTGTGACGCTTCCCTGCCCCAACGTCTCTAACAGCGCTTGTTTGCTTGTATTTTCTATTTTTCCCAACCTTGTAAAATCCCAGGTATTGGTATCATAGTACAAGGCAAGCTGTTGCCCTTGGTACAGGATCATATCCCCGGGCTCTGTGGTAATCTGCTCGTCGCAGGTTGGCAGTTTGCAATCCAATGTTCCGACCTTTTCAAAGCCGCCGTAGTCTTCCATCAAAAGGATAAGATCGCCCTGCTGAAGCAAAGCATACAACGCCTCTGCGCTGGCGTTGTTTGCAAGGGCTGCAATCCAGGTTTGCCCCTCGGCCTGTAGATGGATATGCCGCTGTTTCCCAGGCTCTGCGGCCTGTGCCGACGGCATCTGCCCCATGTCTACCAACCATTGCCGGATCTCCTCTTCCGATGCATCGGCGGAAAAGCGTCTGCCCTCGCCAAGGACTGCCCCGGGCTCCAGGGCACGAATCGCTTGCAGAGAGGATTCAATGCCACTGCTGCCGCTCGTACAAAACGGGATCAGCGTCTTACCCTCAAAATCATAGGCGTCAAAAAAGGTGTTTAGAATGCGCGGCATCGTCCCCCACCATAGGGGATAGCCAACATATACGACCTCGTAATCCTGCCACCCCTCTATGCTGCCTTCAAAGGCCGGGCGCGCCGTTTCGTCGTTCTGTTCGCGATTTGCCCGGGAATTATCGTTGTGATAATCGAGATCCTCCTCTGTATAGGGGGTTTGCGGTACGATGCGAAATACGTCCGCCCCCGTTAACGACTGAATATTATTGGCTACAGCTTCCGTATGGCCCGTACAGGAAAAATATACAACCAGGGCCTTGGCAGACGGTATGGTCTGCTGCGCATCCGTTTGCGCCGCGCTCTGCTGCGGCGTTGTTTCTGCGCTGCATCCGGCCAGGCAGGCTGCCACTACTGCCCACAACACAACGCATACCATAATCAGTGTTTTCTTCATTGCATTCTCCTTATGTTTTCATCCCGCACATTGACAGGATTCTTTAGGTGCAGTACAATCTTAAAACCTAAAGTTAGGTTTAGGTCAATATTTTTTTGTAAATATACACCAAAAGGAGGTTTCCCTATGTTTTATACCATCGGCCAAATCTCAAAACAAACTGGGATCCCTATTTCCACGTTGCGCTATTATGACCGTGAGGGCATGTTTCCGAGCATGGAGCGAAGCAGCGGCGGCATCCGTGTTTTTTCGGATCATGAAATCGGCGTGCTCCGTATTATTGAGTGTTTGAAAAAAAGCGGCCTCCCTATCAAGGAAATCAAAGAGTTTCTGGCGTGGTGCGAAGAAGGGGACGCCTCGCTGCAAAAACGCCGCAATCTATTTTATAAAAGGCGCGAAGAGGTGCGGCGTCAGCTCCACGATCTGCAAGACACTCTGCATACCCTGGCATACAAATGCTGGTACTACGATGCAGCCCTGGCCGCCGGCAGCGAAGCAGCTGTGGCCAAGATGCCCGAATGCGATATTCCAGAAGACATCCGGCCGTATAAGCTTTGAGAGCACAGCGTCATGTGGCCGCCGAACATACAAGCACATCGCCAATGCCGACCGGTTGGCTCCTATGGAAAAGTTGAAAATTACGGCGCATCTTCTTGATCCTACTGAGCATGAAAAGAGAGCCTCAGCCTACGCCCTTAACAGGGGTGTAACGCAACGGAAATTGTTGTATGCCTCTCTGCCTGCTTTTAGGCATGCATAGTTTGCCGCTGTTCTGGAAGGCCGATCAGAGGCGATTATCCGATGCATACAATATACCATCATCAATTGTATCGTTTAACAAAACGGCTTGCCCATTAGCCGGAGGCCCATAAGGAAGTAAACTAAAATCCCGGTAAAACCGGCGTGGCAGAGGTCACGCCGGTTTTTCTGTATCTGTCAGTAGTTCCGGTTTGGCAAGTGGAATCCGGATTTTCCCCACATAGGTAAAATAGACTTCAATCGTGACATGTTTCTTCCCGCTGATCTTCTCCGGGCTGTGGACCACGATCTTTTCAATCAGTTCATTTACCGTAGAGGCGTCAAGCTCCTGCAAATCGGAATACCTGTCGGCAAGCTGAAGGAAACGCCCTACATCGGCAATCTGTCCGGCTTCATTTTCAATTTCTCTCTCCAGCGAAGCTGCAAGCTGCTGAATTTCCGCCTGCTCTGTTTCATACTGTGCCGAGAGTTTTTGAAAGCGGAGGTCGCTTAATTTCCCAAGTACGGAATCTTCATAAAGCCTTTGGATGATCTTGTCCAAATCCTCCATACGCTTCTGCGTCCCGGAGAGGGCTTTCCGTTTTTGCGTCAGTTCCGCTTTCCGGCTGGCCTCGTCCTGCGCCAACATTTCCTGAGTGAAATCATCCCGAAACAAACGCACATAGGTCAGTGTTCCCTGGATACATTCCAGCACCCGTTTATAAAGCGTAACCTCTCGGATGTAATGGATTTGGCAGGAACCTGTATTGCTCTTGTAATTGGAGCAGACGAAATGGTCTTGAGACTCATCCTTGTAGGTATTGCAGGTACAGTAATAGAGCTTTGCACCACAGTCGGCGCAATAGACAAGACCGGAGAAAATGCTTGTTTTTCCCGTCTTTGTGGGTCTGCGCTTGTTGGCTCTTAACGCCTGCACCCGTTCCCACTGTCCCCGCTCAATAATCGCTGGCTGTGTGTCCTCAAATATCCGTTGGTTTTCTTTCGGATTCTCCATCCGCTTTTTGAATTTTAGGGATTTTGTATAGGTCTTAAAATTAACGGTACAACCGGTATATTCCGGCCGCTCCAGTATTCCGGCAACGGATTTGGCACACCACCGGTACAGATTATCCGGCATGGCCCATCCCTTCTGTCTGGCGTTATACGCAGTAACCGTCAATACCCTGTCAGCGGTCAGGATTTTTGCAATCTGCATTGGTCCTTTGCCCGCAATGCACAGATCAAAGATACGCCGCACCACTCTTGCGGATTCCTCGTCTACAATCCATTTCTTTTTATTCTGTGGGTCTTTCACATATCCGTAGGGCGGGTTACTGGCGATGTGTTCCCCGGCTTCTCCGCGCATTTTTACGACTGCCCGGATTTTTTTGCTTGTGTCCTTGGTGTAATAATCGTTAAATACGTTTTTGAACACAGAGAAGTCATTTTCGCCCTTTGCACTGTCCACATCATCATTGATGGCGATAAACCGGACATCGTAAGCGGGGAAGATGAAATCCTGCAGCCGCCCCATATAGGAATATTCCCGGCCCAGACGGGACAGGTCTTTGACAATCAGGGTAGAAACCGAATAATCTTCCACATATTTCATCATTTCCCGAAATCCGGGCCTTTGAAAATTCGTTCCTGAGAATCCGTCGTCCACGAAAAACATGGGATTGCGGAATCCGTGTTCCGCCGCATATTTGGATAATAACGCCTTTTGGTTGGTGACGGAATTGCTCTCCCCATCGAGAGCGTCGTCCTGGCTCAAACGGCAATATAACGCTGTGATCTTATCTGGCTGTTGGTTCATAGTAGCTCCTTTCCTCCCGTAGTCCGGGATAACAGCCAGGTAAACGGTTGCCTGTATTATAACGCGCCCGTCCTCTTTTTTCAGCAGCTTTCATTCGGTTTCCTCCAAATTTCCTGCTATGATACGGCGCAGCTTGTCCAGTACGCTTTCCGCCTCTCCCCCTGCGTAATGGGGAATGACATGATAGACCGTATTTCCCTCAACGGCAATCATTTCTTCCGTACTGAAATCAAACTCGAAAGCACCGTCCTTGAAATGCTCTGCCACACGTTCGGCAATTTCAGGTTTCAGATTTTTGGGAAGTTCGCTTAAATCCACAGGCTTACGCAATCCCATCACGCTCCTTCCTTGCAGGTAAAATATTCAGCGTAATGGCCGCCGGACGGCCAAGCCCCTGCTTTCTGCGGAGAATCAGGCCACAGCGTTCTAATTCCTGAAATGCCCTGGTCGCCACCTGCCTGCTCCTATGCAGCTTTCCTTTTGCTTCTTCCAGCGTAAAGTAGAGACGAATCCGCCCGTCCGGTTCTATGTATCCGTTTTCTCTGGAAATGCCCGCCCGGTCTAAGAGCATGGCATACAGTACCTTTGCGTCGTTGGATAAGTCCATCGGCACCAGAAAACGGGGGAACGGCAGATAAGGCGGTACGCCGCTGTCCTCTTTGTAAGGCGTCAAAAAATCATTTTGCATCATATACTCCTTTCCATCAATCCATCCCTGATTGATTGGATTGATATTGACTATCTTGTTATTAACTTCTTCTCTTTAATTTCCATCTAAATATGGGCCGTCAAGACTGTCTGGAAATCCATCGCCGGAAAGAGAGGAACAGGGCTGTCCGGAGCGTCAGGTTTTCCAGTCTCTGAAAATCCAGTATTGGAGAATCCCATATAGGAGGAAATGGCAAAAGCGGTAAATTGGCAAAGTAGAAATCAACACCTGAATGGGAAAATCCCGTTTAGGTCAAAATTGTCCTGCGGACAGTTAAAAACAGGTTTTAGAGGGGAGCAGGGGATTTATCCCTCATACCCGTTGACCGCAGCCTGAAACGCCAATAATCTCAAGGCTTTTTTGCTTCTAATTGTCCGCATAGGAGCCGCCTTTTCCTGTCGCTGGCTGTTTTCTGTCCGCGGTGGATTTTCTTTGCACAGAGCTTACAGTATTTCGCCCGGTTGGAACCGGGAAGGAATGATTGGCCGCAGACCACGCAGCGTTTTAATTCCTCCTGGAACAGCAACGCCGTTTCCAATGGCCTGTCCAGCGGCAGGACAGCGCAGCGGAACCATTTGCAGAGAAGCGAATAGGAAATACTCTGGACGCAGACACATTTCTCCCCGTCGTCCAGAAGAATACAGTTTCCGTTATCGTAGTTGCAGCACTCGTGTACCAGTTTACGCATCCGGCGGTACTGCGGATAATTCATCACCGGAATCTGATTGTGGATAAAAACACCTCCTTCCTACCGTAAAAAAATGTCCCTCTACTATATATTTCATTTTTGAGGGGAAATAGGGCGGTCAATTTTGCACAAAAAATATCTTTCTATTATTCAATTCATTTTTGAGACGAAATTACGGGGGCATTTCGCAAATTTCACAAAAAATTCATAATTGCCGTATACAGGTAAGCAGTTATAAAATAATCCCCTCATATATCCGTACATTTTTAAGGGGAAAGTTGCCGTCTGCATAAAAATTTGTCAAAAAAACCCGCCGCAGATGTTCCGCGGCGGCAAGCTCTTTTATTTCTCTGTATGCGGTATATCAAATTTATATCCAACACCCCGCACACTGATAACATATTCAGGCGCTTCAGGTGCAATTTGAAGTTTCTGACGAAGGCGGCTCAACAGATTATGAATTGTTTTCGGTGTAACGTCAATATATTCTTCACCCCAAACATGGTAAGCTATGGTTTCAAAAGTTAAAACCCGTTTCCTGTTGACAATCAGTAAGTGGAGGGCATCGAATTCTTTAGCTGTTAATTCTATCTCCTGACCGCTGACACACACCGTTCTTTCCTCCAGGCAAAAATACAGATCACCTTCCCGAATTTCTGTTAATGGTTTCGCATAATCACTTTGTAAGTCAGAGATATTAAACGTAGAAGGTAAATTATCTATATAGGAACTATTTTGTTTATTCTTGGAAAGAACATAATGGATCAATTCTTTTTGCTGCTCTGCGTCAAGAAGAACAAACAGCTTTTCTCCAATCTGTCTGCCGGATTCTGATAAATCAAGTACAGCTAATTTCCCATGCCATCACCTCCCCGTATTTTTGTTAGATAAATGGCGATAGGTATTTTTACCAACATTGCCTACGGCTAATATTGCGGCTGAAGTCAAAAACAATATAGCCGGAAGATGATCTATAAACTTTTCATATAGAAAACCATAGAGCAAAATGCCTATGGGCAGGGCAACGCTTACGATTGCTGAATAAAAGGACATGATACGGCCTAACATATTATCAGCTACATTCTGTTGAATGGCCGACATAATAAAAATCCCTGCTATGCTTGCACTTATGAAAACAACAATGCTAATCATTACAAATATGATATAGGTCAAGTTTGCGGAAAAATTGAATAAAAGGCTACCACCAAAAGCTGCTATTGATATTCCCATAATCCAAAACAGCCGATAGATTTTTTCTGTTTTGAATTTATTAGCAATCACTCCGGCGATTATTCCGCCTATCAGTCCGGCAGCTCCCATAAAAGCCTGTGACAGACCGTTCAAAACAGAACTTAAATTAAGTACAACTCGAATTATGAATGGTGCGCCTGTTGTAATTAAGGGCTGTATCAAAAAAACAAAAGTAGCATTTAGAAGAATTGCTTTGAATACGTATACCTGTTCTGATGTTAGGAAATGGAAACTTTCGCCCAAGTCTTTTTTTACTGCGTGTAATGGGCTGCTAATTTGGGGCAATATGATTTTCGGTATTTTTATAAACGCCTCAAGGATAGTAGCAGAGAAAAAACAAATGGCACATCCTAAAAAGATAATTCGTACGCCCTGCAAATCTGTCTTTCCGACCGCACTATAAAACATTCCTGCTAATAATGGCCCAATCAGATTAGCAAGCATATTTATTTGACTAACAATAGCATTAGACTGTATAAGGTGACTTTTTTCTTGAATGAGTGGTATGCTGGATTGTACGACAGGGGTTTCAAAAGAAGATACAGCCGCCAGTCCCACCACGATAATCGTTATCAAAATAAGCACATTGGAAAACGATAATGAAAGCACTAAGAGGACAGCCATAATACCATACAGGCCGTCTAAAGCAATCATAAGATTTCTTTTATTATTGCGGTCAGCTATAATACCGGCGATAGGAGATAAGAAAACAGGCGGCAGATAGCTGATGGCCGTAATCGTTCCAAACAAAACGGCGGAACTGGTCAGATCAAGAATTAGCAAAGAAACGGTAAATTTAAGTAAGACGGTTCCAAACATAGATAAAGCCTGTCCTATTATCAAAAATACAAAATTTCTGTTTAATGTTTTTGAGTTCATACCCTACCTCGATAAAGTTTTTTCTATGATTATAAAAACAAAAGCCTGACAACGGTTGTCAGGCTTTCAAAATCTTTATGTAGGCTTTACTTGATGATTTTCAACATAGCTGCAATATCCTCGGTTGCCATTGTTACTTTTGATTTTTCGATTAGGATGTTTCCACCTGTCATTATGTAGGATGGCATTACCCGAATACCCTTATAATAGATTTCGCTACTACGCAATTTGTAGGTGGAAACGGCGGGAATAGCATTTTTCTTTGTTGCTTTTTTCGTAATCATGTTAAAGGCTTTCTTTGCAACATCACCCATAAGCATAATAACCTTTATATTGGGGAATAAAGATAGTTCTGCTTCTAAATAAGGTAAACTATTTTCAATACTGCTTTTATCAATGACATATTCTGTCTTAGGAGCTTTTACGGCATTCGTGATATAGATGCCCAGTTGTAATATGTCTTGTATGGAACTAACCGCTGTCCCTGCCCCTTGCAAAAGAGGAATCGTTGTTTTCAGATAATCAGCATCGGGGGCTCCATAAAAATCCTGCACAGGGTCAGAGGGGACAACTTCATTTATCATAATTGCCTTGATCGTGAGCGGATCAATATCAATGTCGTTCAGATATATGTCGCTTGCTATACCGACTTTCGTTTCAAGTTCTTTTTTAATATTCATATCCTAATCTCCTTTATGATGGTCTCTTGCAGCTTCGTGTTTTGCTTTCAATGCCTGACGAATAGATTTAGGCCGAATTATTGTTACTTTGTTTCCGAATGACATCAGGAAATCATAGAGCCAATCATTTTCTGGCAGAGTGAGTTTAACAGTATATCCGTTTTCATGCTGTGTAATAGCCGTATCGTCCAGCGTATCAAATAACCTGTACCCAACATCTAAAGTAAATTCCAATTCTAAATCTATTAAATCTCCAATTTCCTCCGGCATTGGGAAAACGGAATGATATTGGCATATATCTGTTTTGTGTTCAAAATGTACTTCTGTCAAAATTAAGTTTTTTATTCTTGAAAGACGAAACAGTCTATTTTCATTTCTTGATAGACAAAAGGCATATAAATACCATGCCTTATCTTTGTAAACCAACTTGTAAGGATATACATTTCGTTTGCCACTATCCCCGGCAGCATTGTGATAATCAAAGGCAATTTCACAATTTTCAAATATAGCCTGTTTTAGTTGTCTAAACAATTTATTTTCGCTTTCTGCAACACTACCCCAACGTGAAAAATCCACATCAATCCAATCCGTTAAACTGGTTTGAAAAATTGCACCAAGTTTATTTAAAATGGTGTCTACCTCTGGATATTGAACGGCTGACAGGCTTTGCAAGCTGGATAATATCTCTAACTTTTCACTATCTGAAAAAAAGGATTTATTGAGGACATAATCATCAAGAAACTGTATGCCGCCGTTTCTTCCCGTTGTAACATAGATAGGAATGCCTGCACTGCTTATAGCGTCTACATCACGGTAAATTGTACGGACGGACACCTCAAATTTCTCTGCCAATTCGGGAGCAGTAGCATGTCCCTTATCTAATAAGTAATACAAAATTCTAAACAGTCTGCTTTCCTGCAAGTCATCACCTCCATAGCTTAATTATATCATAGTAACCTTGACAGCGCAATGTCAAGGTTACTTGTCGGTAAATTTGCGCATCCATTGTAAGGACATACGAAAAGCGGAACAAAACGGCAAGCAATGCAATCTTCCGTAAGATTGCGTATTTTGGCAGGAATACCGGAAACGGATTCCTGCCAAAATGCTTGTTGGTGACATGTCCCCAAACCCCTGAGATCATCACCTGCGGTGATGGCTGCGCGTTCCGTTGGAACGCTGAAAATGGAAACCTAATATCTTGCAAAAATAAAAAATGCTATGCAATTAGTGAACCTTTTGCATAGCATTTTCTATTTTTCCGTTTACCTGGCGTAAGTCATAAGTTTTGTAATGTTTCCTTATGGGCTACTGCCATTGCAGCAAGCCGTTTTGTACTCTAAAATCATATGTCATTTTTGGAATCGCAAGCAGCGCAGCATTTTTCACAGGTAGATAAAAAGCCCGTTTTTACGGGGGTTCCCTGCATCCATCCAAACGGACAGCGCTTATTAGCAAGGGTCATCGGAATGGGTATTTCTTTTTGGGCCATGACAGCCCGCAAAAAGTTGGCGGCAAGCAGCGTGTTATGAGCGGGCCTGCAAGCAAACAGGTGCGCCGCGCGTGTCTGTTTTTTATGAAATAAAAAAGGAACGAGTTACACTCGTTCCGTCGTGGAGGCGCCACCCAGACTCGAACTGGGGATAAAGGTTTTGCAGACCTCTGCCTTACCACTTGGCTATGGCGCCAAAAAGGAATTGGAGCGGTAGACGAGATTCGAACTCGCGACATCCACCTTGGCAAGGTGGCACTCTACCACTGAGCTACTACCGCATA
>CAUGNO010000002.1:0-223858 GCA_959600905.1 uncultured Eubacteriales bacterium
CAGGTCTGCATCACGCAGGTCTGCACCACACAGGTCTGCATCACGCAGGTTTGCATCACGCAGGTCTGCAACACGCAGGTCTGCATCACGCAGGTCTGCACCACACAGGTCTGCATCACGCAGGTTTGCATCACGCAGGTCTGCAACACGCAGGTCTGCATCACGCAGGTCTGCATCCCACAGGTTTGCACCACGCAGGTCTGCACCACGCAGGTCTGCTCTTTCCACTCCCGTTCCTTTCATCCATTCTTTATGGCTTGCAAGAATTTTGTTGATCTGTTCTTGTGTCACTGTTTCATACCTCCTCCAGTTCCACTTCTACCCTTGGGCGCTGTGCGTCCACTGCAAAAGCATCTGTCCAACTTTCTATCTGCGTCCATCCGTCGTTTTCCAGCACCTTTTCTTTCACAAGTGCATCCTGGATAAATTTTTTGGCAAAAGCGATATTATCCTTGTCCCGCCGTTTGTTCTTCTCCACCCACAGATACCGCATGGCAACAGGACTGTGAAACCGCACTTTCCCCTTCCACTGCGCACGGATACACAGCCGTATCTCCCGCTCGCACTGCCGTTTCATCCCGGCCGCTGCGTGCTTGCTGCTTCTTTCTGCGCTGATGTACTCATTCAGGCCCGGCAGTCTCGGAAGGATTAGTTTCATCCCACAACCCTCTCAAACACACGGTCAAACAGCTCCTTTTGGCTTTTCTGTCCCCGCCAGTACGCCATGACGATGTTGTATTCTGCCGTTGTCAGGTCTTGTCCCCCGTGCGTTTTTTGCAGCACCATTGCCACACGCTTCCTATCGCTTTTCCATTCGCTTTGTTTTGTCATGCTCTCCCTCAATACTGCACCAGGCTGTCCAGGCAGCTTGCATCCTCCCGGCTTCTCTGTGCATAGTTCAGCGTGGGGTTTGTATTGCGTTTAACGCCATTGTCGTAGTTCCCCTCTTTGATCTTCTGCCAGTTTGACGGCTTCAGAATCCAATCAAACCCACATTTCCAGCCCCCGTTTTTCCCTGTCAAAAAACTGCTGGCCTGCACCTTTGCAAACACTTCTTGAAAATCCTCTATCGTGTTTCCCTCTCTAAACCGCGCCTTGATCGCTCTTCTGCGCTGGTCTGTCAAATCCCGTACCTTCGGCAGGGAGGGACATGTCTCGTTGAACAGCTCCGCCACTGCTTGGTAGTTCACTCTCTCCCCTTTGGGGGGTTGGGGGGTATCTTCTTTGTCTAGTCTTAGTCTATGTCTATTAATGGGTACACTTTGCGGTACAACTTGTGGTACACACTGTGGTACAGTTTGTGGTACACTTTGCGGTGCATTTTTGCCCTGATTTTGTACCACAAATTCAGAAGTTTCACTGTACAGCTTTGTAAGCCTGTAGGTGGCTGACTTGTTCCCCGCCCTGGATCGCCACTCTATAAATCCCGCTTCTTTTAGTTTATTTCTTGCTCTTTTTACAGCCGCTTCGTTTAAGCCAGCCCGCAGGCCAAGGCTTGATACGGACACGGAAAACTCTTGTTGCCATCCCGTCTTGTTTGCTATCGCATGCAATGCATGCCATAAGGCAATAGACGGAGCTGGCAAGGGGTTTATCTCTAGCGCATCGTAAAACGCATTGATCTGGCTGATATATTTCATCTCTGCCCCCTTAGAACGGCAGCTCGTTGTCTGTTATCTCTTGATACGCCGGCGCTTGCGTCTCCACCTTTCGGCTTAGAAACTCCACCTCGTCCGCGATGAGTTCTGTCACAGTGCGCCTGTTCCCCTGCTTGTCCTCATAGCTGCGGTTCTGGATGCTGCCGTGCACCCCTGCTTTGCTGCCCTTTGTCAAGTATTTGCCGCAGTTGTCCGCTAACCCCCGCCAGCATACGACGTTGAAAAAGTCCGCTTGCTTTTCTCCGTTTTGGTCTGCGTACCGCCGCTGCACCGCAAGGGTGAACGTACACACCGATACGCCGCTTTGTGTCTGCCGCATGTCCGGGTCTTTCGTCAGGTTCCCGATCAATGTTGCTCTGTTCATTCCATGGCCCCCTTTTTGTACACCAGGCTTTCTTCCTTCCAGTCCGTATATTTGCTTTGCAGATAGGCTTTGGCCCAGCGCTTCATCTGTTCCCGTTGTTCTTTTGTTCCTTCGTCAAACCTTCTGTGGCACCGCCTGCACGCTGTGAAAATATTCTGTTCTGTGCCAAGGCCCCCTTGGCTCCGCCGGATGTAATGCGCTTCCGGAGCCGCATAGGGGCTTTGGCAAAATATGCAGCGCTCCTTGTCTCTGGCCCATACCTTCCTTTTCACTGACGGAGAGATGCCAATCGCTTTGGTTCTCGCTGCCTTCAAGCCTGGTTCCACTCCCTCTGTATCTGTTCCTGTACGATCCTGATCTGTAATTTGTAGCTGTTGATCGCTTCCTTGCTGCTGTCGTACAGCGTTTGGGCGATGTCCCGTTCCATGCACAGACGGGCGATGTGTTCCTCCCCCTTGGCTAGGTCTGCAAGGATGGTGACAGGCGTGCCCTCTGTGCGCTGCTGCAATATGTATTTCGCTTTGGCGACCCGGTAATCGTGCTCGCATTTTGCAAGTGTCTTACCTCGTTCCTTGGCTTCTGTGACCGCCCTGTCCAGCATGACGCGCAGCGTGGACATTTCCTGCATGATGTCCATATGCTATGCCCCCACCTTCTGCCGGATGGCGCCGAGGATGGCTTGTACCTTTTCCCCTTCCACATCCTTGCTGCTTTGATAGCCGAACAGCCCCAATACATGCTTGACCAGCTCTATGTCCCCGCCTGCCGCTTCCTGGATTTGTTTGAGCTGGGCTTTGGTCGCTTTTTTTGGTATGTACGTGGGCAGGGTTTCTCCTTGGACTGGCTGCCTTTGTACCGGGCTGTCTACGATCCTCTCGCCTTCGTCCAAATCTGGGGCAAACTGTGTGCCGTAGCCCAGCATCGCAAGCGCTCTGCCCACTGCCTTGGTTTCCGCTTTTTCCAGGTAATCGGCAAAGTCCCTCTTGCTTTCGCTGCCATAGCCGGAGGATTTCATGACTCCTTCCTCGTCCAATATCTTGGCGCAGAACACCGCATTGTCCCCCTCGTGGCTGACAAGCTGTGTGTCTATGCACCAGCCCGGCTTTTCCTCTCGGAACCAGCACAGACGCCACATCACCTGCAGGTAATCCCTGCCCTTCAACTTGATCATATGCTCTGATGGATTGAACGGCATTCCCTTCACCTCACCTTAAATTCCGGCGGCTTTTGGATCGGCGTTACGCCCTCCGGCAGCTCTCCGGTTTCCTTGATGTACGCCTTGACCGCGTTCCAGTCCGGCTCCTCTTTCATGCGCACCAGCTCCGGGTGACTTGCTTTGCACCACTGCAACAGCGATTCATTGTCCCTCTCAAAGTCCTCCTTTTCCTTCATCAGTACCAATTCCCCGCTGGGCAGCTTGTACTTTTCCTGTGTTTTGGTTTCCCTGTGCGGAACCGTGGCAAAGTAGCTGTACAGGCCCATGCTCAGATATTCAATGCTCTGCTGTGCAGACATCTTGATTTTTTGCGCCTGTTCCTTGTAAAACGCTTCCCATCGCTCTGCGTCCGTCATATGCTCCTTGATCTTCCGAACCGCCCAGTCCGCCTTTTCGTCGCTGTCTATGACAAACGATTCTCTGGTTTCTTCCATGTCATATCCTCCGATCGTCCATGCACTCGTCGCACACATAGCAGCCGTCCGGCATCTGTATGACGTGTGAAAGCTCCATGGCCTGGTGGCACACGTCGCATTCTATCCAGCACTCAAGCCACATACCCTTCCCCCCATTCGTCCAGGATCACCCGCATGTCTGCCAGGTTGTCCTCTATCGCGCGCTCCTCATCGCCCACCACATCCTGCAAAAGGTCGTACAAGGCATCTATGTCCCGCCGTGTCAATCCGCGCTGCTCCATCGCATGAAACCGCGTTTGTATTGTTTCCACGGTGTCTTGCTGCGCCTGTGCCTTGGCTTCCGCCTCTGCACAGTCCAGGCACAGCATGTCAAGCCCGGTAAAGTAGGCGTTGTCTCCCTCGTCCAGTTCTGCGCCGCATTTGTCGCATTGCCGCACGTTTGCCCGGATGCGCTCTCCAAACGGGTCATTCCATGCTGTCACCCTTGCACACGCTTCCTTTCTGTGGTATATTGTTAGTAGGTTTTTTTGTTTTGCCGCGTTTTGCAGTTGCCGCTGCTTGCGCGGTTTTTCTTTTGTCCGTTTTCATCTCATCACCGCCCATACCATCCAGGCCCCCCAGCGGAACAAGGTAAATCCTGCGATTGTTATCGCTCCTACCCAGTAGAACCAGGCGTCGCTGTAGGTTTCAATTTTTCGTTTCATTGTTTTCCTCACACCTTACAAGGAACAGATTGCCTTTTACCATTTGCACTTTCATTGGAATATTGTTTTTTTCAATGACTCTTTTTAATGTTGCATAAGCGGAATTTGCGCTTTTATATTCCGGCTGAAAATCGACCTTGGCAATCTTGTATCCACTGTTCACAAAGCTCCAAAGAAGCGTTAATCTTTCTTTTCCAATGCGTGTTTTGTTTTTAGGGATTTCCTCTCTATATTCATAAAATTTCATCATGCCTGTCCTTTCTTTTTGTTTGCCTCCCGCAAATACCCCTGAATTTGCTTGTCCTTGCCGTACTGTGTGTTCGTTTTGTTCTGTGGAATCGTGATCCGTTTCCGCTTTGGTTTCGGATCGTAATATTCGTAGTTTGCCATTGCTTCCTTTCCCGAAAGCCCACCTTGCGCGGCACTCCGTATATATAGGTTGTCTGGATTTTCCTTGGTCAGACATTTGTTTTATTTTTTGGAGTTTGTATGCAGGGCCGGAGTGCCGCTTAAGGCAGGCTCTCGTTTTACCGTTATGCGCTCAGCTCACAGCTGCACTGTGCGCCGTTCTCTATCGGTGCGCCGCAATGCGGGCAGATAGTGCGCTGTCGGTTTCGTTTCAACCGCCGTTCATACCGCGCTTGCGTACGCCGTACCATGTCTAAAAACCATTGCTGTGCCGTTGCGTAACCCAGCTCTTGCAGCATTTGCGGTTCCAGCCACTTGCAACACCATTCAGGCACGCGGAAAGTCGCTTTGCGTTTAATCCTATGCCCGTCCTTTTTCGCCGTCTTAGGCGCGAGCTCACCGTCCATGCAATGGATCAGGTCGATTTCTGGTTCCGTGTACAGGTCAAGCGGCTTGCATCCCATGGCTTGGCACATCGCCCGAAGCTGCTCTACCGTCGGCAATGCCGCGCCGGTTTCTATCTTGGAATATGCTGGCTTGTCCAGCTTTATCCCGCTTTGCCCGATGATCTCCACAAGTGCCTTTTGCGTCAGTCCGCATGCTGTTCTTGTTGCTTTGATTTTCATGCGCCTTTCAGCCTTTCAAAATGTGTTACTACGGCGGGCTTCCAAAACTTTGTTCGTTTTCCTATCGTTACAGGGCCTAGATACTCGATACTTTCCCTGTCTTTCTTTGCCTGCATCCGAAGCGCCTGTTCATCGCATTTAAGAAAATCTGCCATCTGTTCCACCGTGATCCAATCATCTGGTATAGCCTTGATTTCCTCTAAAGTCATTTGCCATCCGCTCCCGCCTCCAAGACCTGGGTACAGGCCACAATCTGTTCTTTCACTGAATGCAGTACCTGTTCCCATTCCTCTAGTTCATCCGCGCCGATCTTCCCGTCTGCCAAGATTTCTGCAAGCATACCGGCGTTATCGTTCATTTCCTGTGTTGCAGAAATCAAATGCAACGCCGATATGGGAAGCGGCACAAATTCCACATGCGGAAAGGTATCTTGCCATGCCTCCATTTCCTGCTGTGCCCGGTACTTTAGCCCCGGATCTCCATACACATCGGACAGCATGCAAATCGTGTCCCAGGAAGGAAGAATGCTCCCATTTTCATACCGCCGGATCGTGCTTACATCGCAAAAGCTCTGTACTGCCGCTGTTTCCTGCGATAGATGCGCCGTCTGCCTGCTTTCTCTCAAAATGCTTCCAAGGTCTGCCATCCTCTTTGCCTCCTTTCTTTGGTATTCTTCATATGAGGTCATTCTTCATAGAACTTTGTCCAGTCCTCGCCCAGCACCGCCGCCAACCGTTTGGCAATCGGAACTCTTGGGGTTCTTACTCCCATCTCCGCATGGGAAATGGAACGAATGCTTACGTTTGCTTTTGCAGAAAGCTGTACTTGCGTTAGCCCAAGTTCCTTCCTTTTTTCTTTCATCCAATCCCGCTTCACTCTTGGTTTTGTACCTCCTTTGTGGTATATTGTTGATAGGTGTATGTGCACGCTGGGCTTTTTCCCTTTGTGCTTTTTACAAGTTGATTATAATACTGAATTCAGTATTTGTAAATACTTTTTTCAGTATTTTTTGGAGGAATTATGTCTTCTGTCGATAGAATCTTTCAGATTATGGAAGATAGAAAGTTGACATCAGCATTTGTTAGCAAACAAACTGGTATATCAGCTGGTAATTTTACCGACTGGAAAAAAGGCCGATCTAAACCAGGTACCAAAACTATAAATAGGCTTGCAGAGTTTTTTGGCGTATCCTCTGATTATCTTCTGGGGCGCAGTGATGATCCTCTGCCGCCAGTCGATATGAAAGATGTGACCATCGTCAAGGAATCCTATGTCGGCCCGCTTGATCCGGCTGAAAAAGAATGGCTGGAATCTGTGCTTGCTGCTTACAGGGAAAAGATCAAGCAGGACGGTAAATAAAGAATAATACCGCTAGGCGGTATCAATATGGCCCGGTTGGGGGGAAAGCTGGGTACAAATTCATGCAGGAGGATTTGTTATGGCAGAACAGGTAAAAAAGTCTTGGTACAAGAAATGGTGGGTATGGGTCATCGCTATTCTTGTGCTTGCAGGAATAGGCACTGCTATATCACAGGGAAACAAGTCGTTATCCCATGATTATTCCACGATTGATCCTGTTGGCATTATGGAAAATAATCTAAAAGATATGCAGCGATATGAAATAAAAGAATTTGCTAAGGATTTTACATATAACGAAAATACTCACGTTTTTGAGAATAGAGCAGTTCCATATTTTGGGAAAGATGCTATTTGTCAGATTTATACAAATAATGGAACAATGAATCAGTTCTCTTATTCCATAGTGAGTGAAGATGAAGACAAAAATGAAATTGAAAATTTGCTTGTAAAAGAATGCACACAGATTTTTGGTGATCCAGTTTCAAATAATAGCGATAAAGTGAATAGTTACGAATGGCGGTTTGATAATTCTATTGATGGAATCAACGCCTGCCAAGTTCTTTCTACAACAGATAGCGACGGTAAATATTCAGTCTCATTTTATGCCTATTTTGAAAACTAAGCCATTTGCAAAGCCCTTTTCAGGGGCTTTTTCTTTTTTCATTTATTTTATTGCATATTACTATAAAATTGCATACAATATAAATAGAAAGGATGATGATTATGGTAAATATCAATATTCGCATGGAAGATTCCCTCAAACAGCAGTTTGAATCCTGCTGTAATGAGCTCGGATTGAATATGACGGCAGCTTTTAATGTGTTTGCCAGGGCCGTTGTACGGGAGCAGGGCATTCCGTTTGATTTGAAGCTCGATACTCCAAACAAGGATACGCTGGAAGCCATGGAAGAGGTCCGTCAAATGAAACACGATCCCTCCATCGGAAAAACCTATGCCAATGTAGATGAAATGATGGAGGATCTTCTAAGCTGATGTATCGGATACGCCCTACGACAAAATTTCAAAAAGATGTGAAACGATTGAAAAAGCGGGGCTATGAGCTTTCCTCCCTTACAAAGGTGATCCAAATCCTTGCGGATGGAAAAAACCTGCCGCCCCAAAACAGAGACCATGCCCTCAGCGGAAACTATGCCGGTTTTAGGGAATGTCATATTGCGCCGGACTGGCTGCTGATTTATGAAATATCAGAGGATACGCTGTTTTTGTATCTTACGCGCACAGGAAGCCATAGCGATCTATTCTAAATCAAGGCCCCTATTCAGGGGCTTTTTTCTTTGTATATAAAATTGTTCCAAAAAGCCCCTTGCATTTCTTAAAATCTCTGCTATACTGGAACCACAAACAAGAACATATGTTCGTATTTCTGTAGAGGGAATCTATAATGAAAGAGAAAGTATACTACGCTGCCCGCATCAGCCTATCGGGCCGCGCTGATTTAGTGTTGTTTGGTGCGAACATGTGTATCGAAAAAAGACTGACAGACAAACAGGCAAAGCATGCCATACAAAAGGCCATTGCCCATCAGCTATTGCAGGATTCCGATGGGAAAACACTCAGTTTCCGCTATACACCAAAGAAAAAAGACTCCTTTACAATCTTAGTGGAGGTGATGCAAGATGGGAACTAAGAAACGCGGAAACGGCCAAGGGTCCGTATATAAAATGAAAAATGGAAAATGGAGGGCCGAATGGACCATTGGATATAAAATGGATGGTTCTCGTATCAGCAAAAGAAAGGGTGGATTCTCAACAAAAAAAGATGCCATGAAATTTTTAGAGTCTGAGAAAAGCCAACCATCCTATGAATCCATCAACATACAGGAAGTCTATAAGATAATAAGTGCCGATATCGAAAAATTGTCTAAGGATAAACAAAGGGCCTATGATATTGCATATCGTCGCATTAGGCCGATCTGGTTTCGTAATATATCTGATATAAGAATACCTGAACTGCAATATATTGTTGATACAGCTCCCGGTGATTTTTATCCGAAACGGGATATTAAAGCATTGCTTAGAAAAATATTTCGATATGCAGTTGCCAATGACTGGGTGCAAAAGGACTATGCGTCATATATAAAATTGCCAAAATGCCCAGAACCGAAAAAAGAAACATATACAGATATCGATATAGCTATCATGTGGAAAAATTACAACCTTTTCCCTGTCGATTCTGTTGAAAGAGTAATATTGGGTGGAGCACTTATCATGATTTACACAGGAATGAGGACCGGAGAACTTTTGTCGGCAAAGAAAAAGGACATTCATGTCAACGAAAGATACATGGCATGTGGGATCAAGACAAGCGCAGGAAAGCAAAGGCATATTCCCATTGCAAAAAAGATACTCCCTATTGTTTCTGAACTTTTATTGAAATGCACTGAGCGGTTAATTCCGTTGAGTGAAAATCAATTTTATGAAAGATATAAGGAAACGATGGGGAGCATCGGAGTTTCCTCTTTAACGCCGGGATGTTGCCGTCATACGTTTAACACAAACATGGCAAGGGCAGGTATACAACCGGCAATCATTCAGAGAGCATCGGGCCATAGATCGTATCAAACCACGCTTGGATATACGCACATAAAAATAGACGATATACTGTCTGCTGTAGATAAATTATAGTTCTATTACGCCTCTATTACGCCCAGGCCATCTAAAAACGCCGATATATAGGCAAAAAATACTCCCCTGCTAAGGGAGTAGGTCGGGTGTACCGGCGCGAGGGTTCGAATCCCTCCTTCTCCGCCAAACAACAGTGGGCACTGCTTCATAAAGCAGTGCCCACTGTTCAAAATTCGCTTAGGAGGGATCTGTATGCCAGACTATAAGGCTATGTATTATCACTTGGCAGGGCGCATGGCCACTGCTGTTGATGCGCTGGAAGCGACCACCAATGCGTTGGTTGACATTACTGAAAAACTGAAACTGGCGCAGCAGACCACGGAGGAAATGTTTATTTCCGATCCTGACGACAATGAGGATTCTGTGGACAACATTTCAGAGTAAGAACCGCAATCCGCGCATTATATAAACGGTATCTGTCGTGGCGGCATATCACGCGCCAAAACGGGTTGCGCTTGCTTGTAAACGCATGCGCAGCGGCTTTTCTGTTTTGAAGTTTTGTATGCGCACTTTCAGCGGATATCTATTTCGTAACCGTCAGGCACGTCGCCGCAAGCTGCATATCGCTTGCGGCGACTTTTTTACAAAAGTCACCGGCGAGCTCATGCCGCCGCTCCTCCTTTTCACAAAAACTCTCGCTCGGTTCGCCTGTTCGCTTGTAAACGCCCTCTCAACAGCTCACAGTCGCTGCCAACTTTTTGCAAGGATTCAAGCACTCAAATCCCATTTCTAAACAGCCAAAAAAAACCTCTTTCATGTGGCTTGGCCACGTTATCGCAGGCTTTAGATCGCTTGTATAGAGCCCTGCGGCAAAAAAGGCCGTTTGGCCGGCCCCGAACCTTTCTCCTTGCCCTATCATAGAGTAATGATAAGCGTAAACGATTTGGATAAGGAGGAACATCATGTATAACGGATATACCCCGCAGCAGCTTTGCTTGATGAATCAACTACAACAACTATGGGCACAGCATGTATACTGGACGCGGTTCTTCATCATCAGCACAGCCGAGGAGCTGGGCGATCTGGCGCGGTCACAGACAGGATTCTCCAAAATCCCAAGGATTTTGCACAGCTCTTTGCCCCGTTTTTCGGCATGAACATAGCAAACCAATTTCAAGAGCTTCTAACCCAGCATCTGTTGATTGCCGCGGATCTTGTCAACGCGGCAAAAAACGGGGAAACGGAAAAGGCGGATATTGCGCGTCAAAAATGGTACCAAAACGCGGATGAAATCGCCCGTTTTCTCTCCTCCATCCAACCGTGCTGGAGCGAAGCCAGGTGGAAGGAAATGCTGTATAGCCATCTGCAAATGACAGAACAGGAAGCCGTGCTCCGGCTGCAGGGAAACTACGCTGCAGACATCGAGGCCTTTAACGCCATCGAAAACGAAGCGCTGCAAATGGCAAATTATATGTTCTGCGGCTTCCTACATAGCCGAGTTCCCCGGCATCGGCCCTGCTTTTGAAGCTGCCCGGCCAAATTTGCACGCCTTCCCAAGGGCCTCTGCCCTGGCCCCTCTCACGGAGCAAAGCCCGCTTTGCTCCGTTTTCCCTTTTCATGGCAAACTATCCGCGCATCGCCCTTTGCGCCCGGGCCGGAAGGCGGGCCTATTCCCCGTTTTTCTCCGGCGGCTCTATGCTGCCATATTTTCTTTCAAAACTGGCGATGTACACATGAATGATGTTTGCAATCTCGCCATTTACGCTTCTGTCATTTCCGGCAGCAATGTATTTGAGTTTTTTCATCGACACCTCATCCAGCCTCAGCGTAAAATTGGGGTGTCTTTTCATCGTTGCCATTTCCTTCCCCTGCAATCACTTCATAATGATCTCAAAATAACGTCTTTATTCTACCCAATGGATTTGTTATGAGGGGAATGGTAACGTCCAATGGACATCATATAATTTTTCAGGAGGAAAATCATGTCCGTTCAAACACCCATTTCCAAAGCAGAAGAAGAAAAGATCCAGCAGCTTTTTTCGATGCCTTTTTAGGCGACTCAAAGTTTGATCAGGTGCACAACGCCATGTTTGCCCTGGCGCACGAAGCGTTCCTTGCCGGTTTTCAAGCCGCCAAAGCCACCTGTTTTCGCTATAAGGGCGGGCAGGCATAACCCTACCGCCAGCCGCCCAGGCTATCGTAGTGCAGGGCGCGCTGCGCCGCCGCGGCCAAGGCCCTTAGCTCCTGTGCGGAATGCACAAACTCGTTTTGCGCGTGCAGGGCGCACTGTACCGCCGGCGGCAGCGATACAAAATGGGCGCGGCTGCTGCGGCTGTTTTGGATCAGCGCGTGCAGGTTTTGGTATCTCATCGCCATCCCTCCCCCGCTAGCCTGCCCCATTTGGCCAAAAATACGCCTGCCCCATGGACAGTGCGCCCTTTTCGCGCTACGATAAAGCCATCGATCTATCATCAAGGAGGCGTCCACCATGCAGCGCACATCCATTCGGCCGGGCACGGTGCTGTTCTGCGGCCTGGCATTGTTTTCCATGTTTTTCGGCGCGGGCAATCTGATCTTCCCGCCCTTTTTGGGCGCCCAGGCCGGCGTACATACCTGGCCCGCCATGGCGGGCTTTGCGCTCAGCGCCGTGGGCCTGCCCATTTTGGGCGTGGTGGCCGTGGCAAAGTCCGTCGGTCTGGATGCGCTGGCAGGCCGGGTGGGCCGGCGGTTTGCGTTTGTATTCACGCTGCTGGTCTACCTTTCCATCGGCCCGGGGCTGGCCATTCCGCGCACCGCTTCCACATCGTTTGAAATGGCGGTTACGCCCTTTTTCCCGTCCGCGCCCGGGTGGGTGCTGCCGGTATACGCGCTGGCGTTTTTCGCCGTTGCCATGGCGCTGGCCCTGCGCCCGGACAAGCTGACGGACCGCCTCGGCAAAATCACCGGCCCCTGCCTGCTGGCCCTGATCCTCTGCATCGTGGTGGGCTGCTTTGTGCATCCGCCCGGCGGCTATGGCCCGGCGCTGGGCGCCTACCAAAGCGGGGCGGCTGCCCGCGGCTTTGTTGATGGCTACCAAACGATGGATACCATCGCCGCGCTAAATTTCGGCATCGTCATCGCGCTCAACCTAAAGGCCCGCGGCGTGCCGGAAGGCCGGCCCGTGGTGCGCTGCACCGTGCGCGCCGGCTACCTGGCGGGCGGCGTATTGCTTTTGGTGTATGCGCTGCTGGCGCATGTGGGGGCGGTCAGCGGCGGCGCGTTTCCCGGCGCCGAAAACGGCGCGGAGGTGCTGTCCCGCGCGGTATCGTTTTTGTACGGCCCGGTGGGCTCGGTGCTGCTGGGGCTTATCTTTGTCATCGCCTGCCTAAATACCTGCATCGGGCTTTTCAGCTCTTGCAGCCAATATTTTGCCACCGTGTTTCCCCGCCTATCCTATCGGGCGTGGGTATTGGTGTTCGGCGTGGTCAGCTATGCGGTCTCCATCTTTGGGCTCAATGCCATTTTGGCCATCTCCGTGCCCGTCTTAAACGCCCTTTATCCGGTGGCCATCGTGCTCATCGTGCTGGGCCTGTGCCACCGCGTATGCGGCAAGGCGCCGCTGTGCTACCCCATGGCCGTAGCGTTTTGCGGGGTGGTCAGCGTTTTATACGCGCTGGAATCCGCCGGCCTGGCCCTCCCTCTTCTCACGGATTTTCTGCACATTTTGCCGCTGTACCAAAGCAGCCTGTGCTGGGTGCTGCCCGCCGCGCTGGGAGGGGCGCTGGGCGCAGCGCTCAGCCTTATGCGCCGAAAGCGCGCCTAGGCGTTCTCTTTTCCCAGGCAGCGCAGGCTCTTCTGCGCTGTTTTTTGCCCCTGTGTTCATAGGCCGGCGCAAGATCGGATACACTGTAAAACCCATATGTTTCAGGAGGGATTGCCTGTGGATCGGTCTGCCTTTGCCAAAGCCGAACGATACAGCGCGCTGTTCGTGCCGGCGGCGTGTGTGATCTGCCATTTTCTGTACCGCCTAACCGGGGAAACTCCCCTTGTCGGGCTCTTTTGCCCTGTCAGCGAAAGCGTCTGGGAGCACGGCAAGCTGTTGTTTTTCCCGTTTTTGCTGGCGGCGTGCGCGGAGTGTGCGCTGCTGCATCCGCCTCTGCTGCGGTTTTGGGCGGCCAAAAGCTGTGCGCTGCTGCTGGGCCCGGCGCTGATGATCGCCTTTTACTATACCTATACCGGTATTTTCGGCGTACACAGCCTGTGGGTGGATATTGCCAGCTGCTTTGCGTGGGTGCTTGTTATGTTCGCCGTTTCCCGCCGCCTGATGCAGTCCGGCGGCCCGGCGCCTGTCCGGGGCCTTTTGTGCTGTGCCGGGGCCATGGCGTTGTGCGTGCTGTTTTTCGTGTTTACCTTTGCGCCGCCCGCTCTGCCGCTGTTCCATGCCGCCTAGCAGGCGGGGGCATGTCCGGCCTTTCCGCTGCGCATGGCAGGCTTTGTGCCCCGGGGCAAGATGTTTTGCTTTCCGCTTCGTATGTTTCCGCCTAGCAGGCGGGGGCATCTCCGGCCCATGCTTGGGGGTGGGCGCATTTCCTGCCCCGGGGATGGTCGTTTTTACCTATGCCCGTTCTCCTTCCGCCTAAGCAGGCGGGGGCATGTCCGGCCTTTCCGCTGTGCATGGCAGGCTTTGTGCCCCGGGGCAAGATGTTTTGCTTTCCACTTCGTATGTTTCCGCCTAGCAGGCGGGGGCATCTCCGGCCCATGCTTGGGGGTGGGCGCATTTCCTGCCCCGGGGATGGTCGTTTTTACCTATGCCCGTTCTCCTTCCGCCTAAGCAGGCGGGGGCATGTCCGGCCTTTCCGCTGTGCATGGCAGGCTTTGTGCCCCGGCAAGGGGCGTTTTCATCAAAGCGTATTTCCTGCGGCGTGCAAAGGGGCGCGTTGGCCGGGCCTGCCCCTTGCTTTTCCGCACAAAAGGTGGGATAATTTGCCCAACACACCTTTTTGTTTCCAAAGGAGGCCTATGGTATGAAACCAGTGCTCAACGACGTTTTACAAGACCTTTGCACCACCCCCGGCCCCTCGGGGTTTGAGCGCGACATTGCGCAAAAGGCCAAGGCGTATCTCTCTCCTGTTTCCGACAGCCTCACGGTGGACAATGTCGGCAACGTCATCGCCCGCATCGACGGCACGGACCCCGCGCTAAAGCCCGTGATGGTCTACGCCCATATGGACAGGGTCGGCATGATCGTATCCTTTGTTACGGAGGATGGCCTTTTGCGCCTACAAGCCATCGGCGGCGTGCCGGATAAGGTGCTGCCCGGCAGCCGTGTGCTCGTGCGCACCGCCTCCGGCGCTTGGCAGTGCGGCGTGGTGGGCACCAAATGCAATCATCTGATGACGGAGGAGGAAAAGCAGCGCGTGCAGCCCATGCGAGAGCTGCTGGTCGATGTGGGCGCAGACAGCGCCGAGCAGGCAAAGGAAATGGGCTTTGCCATCGGCTGCCCCGTGGTGTATGAGCCGGTGTACCGGCCGCTTTGCGGCCGGCGCGTAGCCGCCACCGCGCTGGATAACTGCGGCTGCGTCGCCGCTTTGGTCGGCATTGCCCGCCAGCTGTACCAGGCCCGCCCGCAGCGCACCACCTACCTGGCCGCCACCGTGTGGGAGGAATACAACCAGCGCGCCGCCGCCATGGCCGTGCGCCGCATCAACCCCATTGCCGCCATCAGCATGGATATGCTGCTGGCCGGCGATACGCCAGATGTAAAGGGCGTGTTTGAGGCTTCTGTGGGCCAAGGCCCGGTGGCTTCGCACTACAACTACAGCGACGGCGCGGACAACGGCACCATCGCCCATCCCGGCCTGTATGCCCTGGCAGAGCGTACCGCGGCCGCGCATGGCACCGGCCTACAGCATTATGTCTGCTACGCTTCGCTGGGCGATAACGCCTATTCCCAGCTCACCGGCGACGGCCCCGCCTGCATCGAAATCGGCGCGCCGGTGCGCTATGCGCACTCCACCACCGAGGTGGCGGATCTGAACGATATCGAAAACCTTTCCCTGCTCGTATCCGAGATGGTGCGGGGGATGGATGCTTCCTTTGTGCAGGCCCGCTATACGCTGGATTAAAATCCGCCTGCTTGCCCGCGGCGCTTTCCGTCTATGGAAGGCGCCCTTTTTTTGGCTAATACTGCACCAGGGCGTTCAGCGCCGCCTGCTCGGCCGGGGCGCGCTGGGCATAGCGCAGCGCCGGGTTGGCCGCCGGCTCGCGGCCCCGAAAGCAGAGCGAGGCGCGGCGGTCCCAAGCTCTTATCATCGCCTGCCAAGAGCGGATAGGCTGTCCGCCTGCCTGCCAGCCCCGGGCCTGGTAATAGGTAGTAAACAGCTCCGGGTCCACCTCGCTGCCGGATTTTGCCACAAACGCCTTTACCTCCGCCACAGAAGGCTCTGTTGCGCGCGCGCCCTTTGTCTCTTTTTGTTTTTGTTTTTCTTTTGTTTTTATTTTTAAAAGGGGGGCTGTGCTGCGCTGCGGTTGTGTCTCTGTTTGTGTCTTTGTTTGCGCACCGCCCTGCGGCCCAAATTCGTCCCGGTACAGGGCCGCAAGATCCTCCAGATGATACCGGCCCGTTTGGCTGCCCCGCCCTGTTTCATAGCAAAGATAGCCCTTTTGCATCAGCTCTGTGCGCGCCTGGGCCAGCTGGTTGCGCGAAAGCCCCGTCATCCCCTGCAAAAGCAGGCCGGAAACGGAAAACCACGCCGCCCAGCGGTAGCGGTTATTCAGCCCCAGCAGGTTAAAGTATAAACACTGCGCCCTGCTGGAAAGCGCATCCTGCTCCTTTTTGATGAAAAATGCGTTTAGCTGCTCGATATAGTTCATGCCAAAGCCCCCTTTGTGTCTTTGTCTTGAGTATGCACCGCCGAAAGGTATCCAAGGGTATCCATTTTGCCGTGCCCGGTTTGTTTTTTTGTGGCTCTTCCTCTGGCCAAGGGCGGGCTGGCATGCTATTATTTAGGTAATATATTGCGTAAATAGGAGGCTCGCATGATTTCATCGCTGTCCCGTGTCTATGAGCGCACGGAGGAAATGCAAAAGCGCGGCATTTTTGCCAACCTGTTTTTGCTGCAAAACCGGCTTCAGGCCCTCTTTGACCACGACCCCCGCAACCTTGGCGTTACGCTCAAGCAGTTTTTGCTGCTCGTGATGGTGCGCCAAGCCGCCTGCCGGCAGGAGGAAACCACGTATACGCACCTGGGCGCGCTTTTGGGCTGTTCGCGGCAAAATGTCAAAACCCTGGCCTGCCAGCTGGCCCGCAAACAGCTGGCGGTGCTGCGTCCGCATCCGCGCGATGGGCGCGCCATGTGCGTGGCCCTTTCGCCGGCCGCCGAGCAGTATTTTGCCAAAAGCGCCGCCTTCCACAGCGAAGTGCTGGATACGCTGTTTGCCTGCTATACCCCCGAAGAGCTTTTGTCCCTCTATCGGCTGATGGCCAAGCTGCACACCGGCATCCAGGCCCTTTCCGCTCCAAAAAAGGAGGCCGCGCCCCATGCATGAGGTTCTTTTGATCTACCGTTCCAAATACGGCGCTGCCAAAGCCTACGCCGAAATGGCAGCCGGGCGCCTGGGCGGCCTGGCCTGCACGGAACAGCAAGCCACAGAGCAGGCCCTTGGCCAGGCACGGTGCATTGCGCTGTTCGGCAGCCTGTATGCCGGCGGGCTTTCCATAGCCCCGTTTATGAAAAAGCACGCCGCGCTGCTCAGCCAAAAGCGGGCCGCCGTGTTTGCCGTCGGCGCTACGCCGCCCGGCCCGGATGTGTTGGAGGCCGTGCGCGCCCGCCTGCCCAAAGCGGTGCAGACGCTGCCGCTGTTTTACGGCCGGGGCGCCTGGGACCCCGCGCGTATGACACGGGTGGATCGCACCCTCTGCCGGATGCTGCAAAGATCCGTGGCAAAAAAGCCGGCCGGCACGCTGGCGCCGTGGGAGCAGGCGCTGCTGGAAGCCGGCCAGGGCGCCGCCAACTGGATAGAGCCCCGCTACCTTGCGCCGCTGCTCTCCTTTCTCCAATCGCAATGCTAGAAAAGCAGCCGTGACGGCTGCTTTTTGCGTTAGGCGATGATATCAAACAAAGCCTTGGCCTGCTTTTCCTCGTCCTCGGCGGTAAGGCCGGTAAAGTCCTGCTCTTTGGGCCGCAGCGCCCTGTATACGTCGTCATAGGTATCTGGCATGTTTTTTTCACCTCCCGGTTTAGTGTAACCAATGAAAATTCCTTTACGCTGCCGTTGACAATTGGGCAAAATAGGATATAGTGAAGGCAAGAAAATTAGCTTTAACTAACTTATCATTGCCAGGATTGGAGGGCTAAATATGCATACCGCCGTTTTATGGGCCGCGGCCGGCACAGGGTTTACCTTTTTGATGACCACGCTGGGCGCCGGCCTGGTATTCTTTTTCCGCAAGCAGTTTTCCGCCGGCCTGCAACGGGTGTTTTTGGGCTTTGCCGCCGGCGTCATGATCGCCGCGGCCGTTTGGTCGCTTTTGATCCCCGCCATCGACCAGGCCGAGGCCGCCGGGCTTTTGGGCTGGGTGCCGGCCGCCGGCGGTTTTTTGCTCGGCGTAGGGTTTTTAATCGCGATGGATTCGCTGCTGCCGCATCTGCACATCGGTGCAAAGCAGCCGGAGGGCCTGTCCGCCCCCTGGAAGCGCACCACGCTTTTGTTCACCGCCGTCACCCTGCACAACATCCCGGAGGGCATGGCGGTGGGCCTGTCCTTTGCCCTGGCGGCCCAGGGGGGCCAAGCGGCAGGCTATACTGCGGCCATGGCGTTGGCGCTGGGCATCGGCATCCAAAATTTTCCGGAGGGCGCCGCCATCTCGCTGCCGCTGCGCCAGGAGGGCAAGCCGGTGGGCAGGGCGTTTTGGATGGGCAGCCTATCCGGCGTGGTAGAGCCTGTCTTCGGCGTGCTCACCGTGCTCATCGCAGGCTCCATCCAGCCGCTGATGCCCTGGCTTTTGTCCTTTGCTGCCGGCGCAATGATCTATGTCGTCGTGGAAGAGCTGATCCCAGAGGCGCATCTGGGCGAACACAGCCACGTCGGCACGCTGGGCGTCATTTTCGGCTTTGTCGTCATGATGATTTTGGACGTTGCGCTGGGCTGACCGCCTAGTAGACGGCGCCATGCCCGGCCCTTTTATAGCGGTCGTCAGATTGCCGCCCCAAAAGCAGGCCGCAGCGTTTGGCACGGTTCCCCGGCGTTTTTTTCGTATTCCGGCATGTGCAGGGCCGCCCCTGCATATCCTACCCTTGGAGCGCCGCTCCGAATCTTTGCAGGAGGTACCGCATCATGCCGCATATTCGCCATCTTTACCCCGGCGGCAATACGTCGCGCGGGTTTTACAGCTACTATGACCAGGTCATCCGTCCGGAGGCCGCCACGCGCATCTTTATCCTAAAGGGAGGCCCGGGGGTGGGCAAATCCACCCTGATGCGCCGCCTGGGCGAAGAGATCGCAGAGCATAGGGACGTGGAGTTTCTGCACTGCTCTTCGGATAATGACAGCTTAGACGGCATCGTCGTGCCCTCTGCCGGCGTCATGATGGTAGACGGCACCGCGCCGCACATCGTGGACCCCGTGCTGCCCGGCGCGGTGGACGGCATCGTCAACCTCGGCGAATGCCTAAACCAAACCGCCCTACACGAAAAGGCCCAGCAGATCTTTGAAACAAACCGCCGCATCTCCTCCCAGTTCCAGCGGGCGTACCGGTATTTGGCTGCCGCCGCCCAGGTGCGCGCCGATGCCCACGCCCTCTATGCCCAGCATACCGACCGGGCCGCCCTAAACGAGGCGCTCGCGCCGCTTATCAAATCGCTCAAGCTGCCCGCAAAGCCCGCAGGCCCGGGCAGGGAGCGCAAGCTGTTTGCCGGCGCCGTCACGCCCGGCGGCTGCGTTTGCACGCTGGAATCGCTCAAGGGCACGGAATGCTGGCGTTTGGCCGGCCCCTGGGCCTTTCCCGCCGAATGGGCGCTGGAGGTCCTTGTGCGCCGCGCGCTGGAAAGCGGCCTGGAGGTGGAAACCTACCACTGCGCCATCGACCCGGAACGCATCGAGCACCTATACCTGCCGGAAAAGGGCCTGCTTGTTACCACCGATTCGGACTACCACCGCGTATCGCCGGCCGGCGTGGCCCGCACGCTGGATTTTGCGCCCCTGATAGACCAGGATGCGCTCATGGAATACCAGCCCGTTTTGCAGCAAAACGCCGCGCTGTTCGCTTCGCTCGTGGACGCCGCCGTGCAGTCCATCGCTACGGCCAAGCGCTTTCATGATAAGCTGGAGCATTTCTATACCAGCGAAATGGACTATGCGCGCCTGGGCCGCATCACAGACCGCGTCCGGGCGGAGGTTTTAGCCCTCTGCGGCCTTGCCTAAGGCCCCTATTTTAAGCAAAAACAGCCGTTTTCCGGCTGTTTTGTTTTTCTCTGCCGGGTCTCTGGCCCTGCCGCCCTCCCTTATGGTATCCTAATGCATGCAAAAGACAAACGAAAGGATGGAACATCATGAAAAACTTCATCTCGCAATTCAAGGCGTTTGCCCTGCGCGGCAACGTGATGGATATGGCCGTCGGCGTGCTCATCGGCGGCGCGTTTTCCGGCATCGTCACCTCGCTGACGGATAATTTTATCAACCCCATCTTGCAATTCCTTACCGGGGCCGCCACCTATTCCTGGGCGGAGATTGCCGGGTTTGCGTCGGCGTTTTTATCCGCCGTGGTCAACTTTTTCATCATGGCCCTGATCCTCTTCTGCCTGATGCGCGCCATGAGCCGCCTCATGGCCATCGGCCGCAAAAAAGAGGAGGAGGCCGCCCCTACCACCAAACCCTGCCCGTTTTGCTGTACGGAGATCCCCCTGGCTGCCGTGCGCTGCCCGCACTGCACCTCGACGTTGGACGAGCCCGCACAGGGCATCCAGGCCTAGCTCTTTTGGCCCGCAAAAAAACAGCCGTTTTCCGGCTGTTTTTTCTTTATCCCAGCACGCGCTTTACTGGGCGCATCGGGTCCGGGCTCACCCCGCCCAGATACTTGCATGCCTCGGACAGGATCTGGCTGTATTGCCCATACGCCCCCGCCACATGGTGGATATACGGGCCAAAGACAATCTTTTCCTCCCAGTCTGCCCAGCAGTCCACCTCCAGCCAGACATAGTTGCCCTTTTTGGGCGGGCCGTCTACGCCGCGGCCCTCGCCGGAAAACAGCGAGTACCGCCCGTTCATCCCATCCAGCCGCGCAATGGTGATGGGCCCGTTTTTCAGCTGAAACGCGCCCCGCCCGTGAAACGTGCTCTTGGGCGGCGTATCGGGGTGCGCCAGGCTGGGCGGGTACGGCCCGCAATGCCAGAGCAGCTCCGTGTTGTCCTTGTTTGGATGGCGGCTGGTGATGTCGGAAAAAAACACCGGCTCTTTGTCCAGCGCAGCCGCCTGCATCATCACCGCCGTCACCGCGCCCAGCACATCCCCCTCGCAGGCGCAGGGCAGCCCCCGCTGGCAGAGCTGGCCCACGATCTGGCAGCCGGAAATGCCATACCGCTCCGGCAAGAGCGACCAGCACTCCATCGCCACGCCGTCGATACCGTGCCGCTCCGCCATTTCACACAGCGCCAGCACCAGCGCCGCCTGCCGCCGCTGCCGCTCCCAGGTCAGGTCCGAAACATCCACCTGCCGGGCAAACGCCTGCATTTCGCGCGTTACCTCGTCCGCCCGCTCCGCCAAGATCCTATCCGCAGCGGCCAGCCAAGCCGCGCTGCCCCAGGGGTAAACCTCGATGCCAAAGCGGCGCAGCAGCTCGTCCTCGTTATAGATCACGGATAAAAATGCCTGCGGCCGCGTGCCCGCCAGCAGGATGCGCATCCCGCAGAACCGGCGCACCACGTTGGCCACCGCGCAGAAATCCGCAAACCCGCGCTTTAGCGGCGCATCCTCCACATCGGTATTCAAAATATAGGAAAACGGCACGCCATACCGCTGCAGCGCCTTGGTGGACGCCAGCGTGCCGCATTGCGTGTCGCGGTCCTTCCCGCCGGGGTAATCCGGGTACGGGTCGCGGTTGCCCCAGATCAGCACCGGCACCCCCATGCGCTTTGCCAGCTGGCCTACCACCTCTTCGCAGCCAAAATCGCAGTGCGGCAAAAACAGCGCGTGCACCCCCGCGCGCTTGAACGCCTTTTCCACCGCCTCCACCTGGTCATGGCGGTACAAAAGCCCTTCGGGCAGCACATCCTCGATGCCCACCAACGCCACGTTCTCCGGCGTGATATCCGCCATGCGCTGCAAGATCAGCTGCTTTTGCAAAAGCGCCGTCTCCATCCTCGTTGTGCCCCGCTTGATGGGCGCCAGCCCTATTTTCAGCGGCCCGTTGTCCCTCATATCCATCCCCTCCTGGTTTTGTTTGCCCTATATAGGCATTATACCATCCCTTTGGCCCGGCCGGCCACGGGTTTGGCCGCGCAGCCCCCATTCCCCCCCAAAAACGTTCAAACGAGGCCGGTCTTGGTACCGTCGCCTCGGCGCATCGCATGGTACCGCCGCGCACCCTCCCTTTCCCCGGGGCCGCGTTTTCGGCAATGCGCTCAAAGATGGGCCGGCCTTGGCACCGCCGCCTCGGCGGATGCATACGATACAGCAAAACCAAAAGGAGGCGTTTGCCATGCCCAGAATTTACCTTAGCCCTTCTACCCAGGAATGGAACCTCTACATAAACGGCGGTACAGAGGAGTATTACATGAACCTTGTCGCGGACGCGATGGAGCCGTACCTATTGGCCAGCGGCATTTCCTTTACGCGCAATACGCCGGATATGACGGCGGCCTCGTCCATTGCCGCGTCCAACAACGGCGATTACGATGCGCATGTATCCCTGCATTCCAACGCCGCGCCCGAAGCGCTGTCCGGCGAACTGCAGGGGCCGGATATCTATTATTACCCCACCAGCGCCAAGGGAAAGCGGCTGGCAGAGCTCATCGCCCTCAACCTAAAGGCCATCTATCCCAACCCGGACCTGGTGGATATCCGCGCCACCACCACCATCGGCGAAGTGTGGCGCACCAAAGCGCCCGCCGTATTGATCGAGTTTGCCTATCACGACAACGAAGAGGACGCAAATTGGATCAAGGCCAACATCGAGCCGATGGCGCGCAGTGTAGTGCTGGCGCTCACAGAGTATTTCGGCCTGCCCTTCGTAGAGCCGACCCCCATCCGCAAGGGCATTGTGCAGGTAAATCCCAACAGCTTTTTATACATCCGTGAAAAGCCTTCCATCTCCGCGCCCGTGGTCACCCTTGCCTACAATGGCGACGAAGTCACCATCTATGGCGAAGCCCAGGGCTGGTATACCGTCGGCCTGCCGGATGGGCAGCTGGGGTTTGCCAATGCCCGCTATATCCGCCCCGTGTAATCTGCACATCTTCGGGCCTGCGGGCATAGGGTATAGCGAAAGGAAACTTTCGATTTTATACGAAAGAGGAGGAACATTCCATGTTCTTTAATCAACGCTCTTGCTGTTCCCGCTGCTGCCGCCATTGCTGCGGATGCGGCCATAATTCCAACCAGATCACCGGCACGGTGACCGGCTACCTGCCCGTCACCGCGTCGTATGCCATGGACCTCTCCGGATACGAGGGCAATGGCTTTGGCTTTATCCCCCGCTCTGCCTTTGCAAACGATGTCGACAACGGCGCCGATTGGGATCGTGGATGCGGCTGCTCCGGCCAGATATATTAAATGTGAGCACCGCCCGCTTTCGGGCGGTACATACCGCCGTGTCGGCGGGGCCGCATCCGGCCCGGCCTTGTGTGCCTAGCTCCCCTGTGCCCCGGGCATAGGCCCTGCTGCCATGCCTGTTTTTTTATTTCGCCGTGTCGGCGGGGCCCTGTCCGGCCTGGCCTTGTGTGCCCAGCCTTATTTCTCTGCCACGGGGAAATGCGCCTGCTCTGTATCATCCATGCCTTTTCGCCGTGTCCATCCCTCTTCCATTGGCATCCAATCAGACGCTGCGCTGCTTTTCGCGGCGTTTTTTTGCAGCGCTCCCCGCTCTTTCCCGCCTGGTTGGAAGAGGGCCCCGCCCCAGCCCTCCGCAATAAAAAAGAGCCCTTTTCGGGCTCTTTTTTTGTGCATTTACCAGCGCGCTCTGCCATCCCGCACATCCACATGCGTAAACGAGGCGTATTTGCCCACGCCGCCGTTGGGGTTTAGGCGGTTGGCAATGTCATAGACCTGCTTGGCCGTCATGCCCTCCACGCGGATGTCCGCTGCCTTGGCCAGCAAATGCTGGCTCAGCGGCGCGCCGCCCACCTTTTTGTTGTAGGCCGCTGTGCGGTATCCGCTGTTGATGATGACGGCGCGGCCGCCGCAGGCCGTGCGGATCTGTTCCAGCAGCGCCATCAACTTTTGGAGGTTGGCGTAAAACTTGGCCGGTACCTCCATGCCGTCGTGGCATTTGAATTCCGACGCCTTGAAGTGCGCCGATGCCGGCTGAGCGCCGCCCGGCGTTCCTGCATACAGCGCCGCCCAGGTATCCGGGCCCACAATGCCATCCGCCGCGATGCCGCCGGCTTTCTGCAAGGCCTTTACGGCCGCCTGTGTTTTGCTGCCGAAGATGCCGTCCGCCGTGCCCGCTTGAAAGCCCCGGGCGTTTAGCTCGTTTTGCAGGCCGCGCACCTTGGGCCCTCTGGCGCCCTGCTTCAATACGCCGTCTACCTCCAACGAATCCCAGGTGTCCGTTCCAATGATGCCGTCCACCGTGATGCCGTAGTTTTTTTGCAGCGCGCGCACCGCCTTTTCGGTGTTCTCTCCAAAGATGCCGTCCACGCTGCCCGCGCCGTAGCCCTTATGGTTCAAAAGCTGTTGGGCGGTTTTCACTTCCTTGCCCTTGTCTCCTCTGCGAATGGTTTTCATCCTGTTTCCTCCTTTGTGTGTGCCCCGGCGGGGCCTTTATATCCTATGCTTCCGTCTAGTAGACGGTGCCATGCCCGGCCAAGATCATGATGCAAAGCATATTTTTCTGCCCCGGGGATAGGCCTAGCTGCCTTGCCATTTCTTCGCTTCCGCCCAGCAGACGCGCCATGCCCGGCCAAGATCATGATGCAAAGCATATTTTTCTGCCCCGGGGATAGGCCTAGCTGCCTTGCCATTTCTTCGCTTCCGCCCAGCAGACGCGCCATGCCCGGCCGGAATTTTGTCTTTCACGTTTTCCCCTGTCCGCCCAGTGGGCAGCGCCCGGCCCGGCCTGTTTGCTGTGTATGGAGCCTGTGGTGGTGCTCGTTTTGCAGGCATGCTATAATAGGGCTCGAACGATGCAAAGGAGCGAAGTTTCCATGTTTGCCAAAAAAGCAAAAAGCACCGCCTTGGTGCTTCTCAACAATGCTGTGCGCCGCCTGATGCCGGGCGAAACTCAGGACAAGCTGCGCGCGCTCTCCACAGCGCCGGATTTTCAGCAGTCGCCCGCCTACGCTGCGTTTTGCGAGTCGCTGTGCCGCGATGTCTTGCTGGATGTGCGCCGCCAGCTTGCCTTCAAATCCCCCTCCCATGCCCGCACGCTGGAAAGGCTCGTGGCCCATCCCGAATTGCTGTATCATGAAAGCGTGCTCTCCCCGCACGGCGTGTACACCTTTCCGCTGCTGTTCGGCCTGCTGTTTTTTTCGCTGACCCGCCGCACCCCTTCTTTGGAGGACCTATCCGTCGTACAGCAGTATTTCGATAAGTTTCTCTGCGAGCTGGCGCAAGAGGCATGAAAGCGCCGGCGGCCCGGCCTTTTCCCGTCCATGCTTTGCACAGCCCGTTTACCCCGGCTCTATCGGCGTCAAAGCCGGCAATGCCTTTCATTCTTTATGTGAAAAAGCCGCCCTATGGGCGGCCCTTTATTTCTCTTGCTTTTTCGGTGTCTTGATTTCCTCTTTGGCCTTTTTCATCTGCTTGATGACCTGGTTGCACATCACGGCGGCCCCAGAGGCCAAAATGCCCTGCATCACGCCCTGTACGCCGCCCTTCACCAAATAGCCCAGCACCATCCCGATCCCTGCCAGAAAGACCGGGATCAGGCAGTCCGGCACGGCTTTGATGCGCTTTAGCACCGTGCCCAGCACATACAGCGCCAGCACGACGATGTGCATATCCTCCTGCAAGGCCTGGCTGATGAGCTCTTCCATCGGTGCTCGCCTCCTACGCTATACCCTATGCGTGCCGGCCGGCGCGTGTGAACGCGGGCCTGTTCAAGCAAAGGAGGCGCTTGGCCCATGGCCTATCTCGCCCCAGGCCTGATGCCCGCCGTCCGCGCCAACAGCCGGCGGTGCAGGAGACGCTGTGCGGACGAATGAAAGAAAACAAGCCCCCATGGGCTTGTTTTCTTTACCGCCTGTGCGCGTTCTGCAATACCAGATCCTTGACCTTCAGCAGTCGCGTGTTGTTGGCCCTGTCGTTTTCCTCCAGCTGCATGCGGATGCGGCGCTGCGCCTGCTCCAGGTTCGGGATCAGCACATGCTCCAGCGCCCCTACCCGCCGCCGCGTGCGCTCGATCTCCCGCCCCAGGCGCCGGAGGTTCTCCTCCGTCTCTGCCAAAGCCAAAAGCTCGGGCCACAGCGCGCAAAGCTGCGCCATCCCCTCTTTTAAGCCCGCCGTTTCCAAGCACAGCGCCGGCTGCGGCGGGGCCTGCCCGCGCAGCGTGCACAGCGGCGTGCCCATCGCCTTGGTTTGGCCCGTTTCCACGGTAAGCGGCGCGCCCGGCCAGCACAGCGCGGCCAAATAGGCAGCCTGCCCCAGCTCCGCCCGCGCCGCCGCCATGGCCCTTCCATACGCCGCCAGCCCTTTTTGCACTGTCTCCCGCTGCCGCCCGGCCTTGGATACCAGCGCCAACAACCGGCGCATCAGCTCGTCCCGCTTATCCTTGAGCAGCTTATGCCCACGCCGCGCCGTGGCCAGCTGCCGTTTGATGCGGCCCAGCTGCATGCGCGTGGTCGGCGTCATCGGCTCCGCCATTTACGCTTCCTCCTTTTTCTCGTCGTAATAGCGCGCCAAGAATTCCGGCTTGATGCGCACCAGCTCCTGCCTCGGCAGCATGCGCAGCAGCGCCCAGCCCAGATCCAGCGTCTGTTCGATGCTGCGCTCCGTTTCAAAGCCCTGGCCCAGGTATTGCCGCTCAAACGCCTCGGCAAAGGCCGCGTAAGCGCGGTCGGTCTCGGTCAGCGCTGATTCGCCCAGCACCACCATCAGCTCCGCCGCGTCCCGTCCGCGGGCATAGGCGGCAAACAGCTGGTTCATGGTATCGGCATGGTCCTCCCGCGTCTTGCCCGGGCCGATGCCCTTATCCTTGAGCCTGGAAAGCGAGGGCAGCACGTCGATGGGCGGCTGGATGTGCTTTCGTTCCAGCGCACGGCTCAATAGGATCTGCCCCTCGGTGATATACCCCGTCAAGTCCGGGATGGGGTGGGTCTTATCGTCCTCCGGCATGGTCAGAATCGGGATCATGGTGATGCTGCCCGGCCTGCCCTCGATGCGCCCGGCGCGCTCGTACAGCTGCGCTAAGTCCGTGTACATGTACCCCGGATACCCGCGGCGGCCCGGCACCTCCTTGCGCGCGGCCGAAACCTCGCGCAGCGCCTCGGCGTAGTTGGTCATGTCCGTGAGCACCACCAGCACATGCAGCCCCCTGTCAAACGCCAGGTATTCCGCTGCCGTCAGCGCCATTTTGGGGGTGGAAAGCCGCTCCACCGCCGGGTCGCCCGCCAGGTTCAAAAACACTGCCGTGTGCGAAAGCGCGCCTGTCCGCTCAAAGCTGTCGGTAAAATACTGCGCCTGCTCAAAGGGAATGCCGATGGCGGCAAACACCACCGCAAACCCCTCGTTTGTGCCCCGCACCTTGGCCTGGCGCACAATCTGCGCCGCCAAACGCGCATGCGGAAGCCCGCTGGCGGAAAAGATGGGCAGCTTTTGCCCGCGCACCAGGGTATTCAGCCCGTCGATGGCGGAAATGCCGGTCTGGATGAATTCCTCCGGGTACCGCCGCGCCACCGGGTTGAGGGGCGTGCCGTTGACATCCAGCACCTTGTCCGGGATCAGCGACGGCCCGCCGTCTATCGGCCGCCCCAGCCCGTCAAACACACGGCCCAAAAGCCCCGGCGAAACGGGCAGCGCCATCCCCCGCCCGGCAAAGCGCACCCGGCAGGTCTCGGCGGACAGCCCGGCTGCGCTTTCAAACAATTGTACCAGCGCATAGCCCTCCGCCGCCTCCAGCACGCGGCACAGCCTTTTTTCCCCACTGGGCAAAAGGATCTCCCCCATCTCGTTGTACGCCGCCTTTTTTACGCCCTCTACCAGCAGCAGCGGCCCTGCAATCTCGCGGATGCGTTTGTATTCTGTCGGCATCTATCTCTCCTCCTTTGGCACGGCGTCCGCCAGCTGGCGCTGCAGCGCCGATAAAATGCGTTCCGCCTCTGCCCGGCTTTTTTCCTCGGACACGCGCTTGTAGCGCGCAATGTCCTCGCGCACCGGCAGCGCGGCCAAGCGCTCTATGTCCGCCCCCTGTTCCGCAGCGGCCAGCGCGCCGTCATAGTACGCCAAAATCATCTGCATCATGCGCCATTGCTTATCGGGGCTGGTGTAGGTGTCCACCTCGTCAAACGCCGCCTGGTGCAGAAAATCCTCACGGATAGAGCGCGCCGCTTCCATTTTGATGCGGTCCTGCGGGGCCATCGCGTCCATGCCCACCAGCTTTACCACTTCCTCCAGCTCCGCCTCCTCGCTCAAAAGCGAAAGCATCCGCCGCCGCGCTTTGCCCCAGCCGGGGTGCACCTCTTTTTCAAACCACGGCGCCAATTCGTCGGCATACAGCGAATAGCTTGTCAAATAATGGATGGCGGGAAAATGCCGCTTGTACGCCAGCGCCGCATCCAGCCCCCAAAACACCTTGACGATGCGCAGCGTAGCCTGCGAAACGGGCTCTGCAATGTCCCCGCCCGGCGGCGATACCGCGCCGATGATGGAAAGCGTGCCCTCCCGCGGCGCAGCGCCCAGGGAAAGCGCGCGCCCGGCACGCTCATAAAACTGCGCTAAGCGGCTGCCCAGGTAGGCAGGATAGCCCTCCTCGCCCGGCATCTCCTCCAGCCGCCCGCTCATCTCGCGCAGCGCCTCGGCCCACCGCGAGGTGGAATCCGCCATCAGTGCCACGGCATAGCCCATATCCCGGAAGTATTCCGCAATCGTCACCCCGGTATAGATGGAGGCCTCGCGCGCCGCCACCGGCATGTCGGAGGTGTTGGCGATCAGCACCGTGCGCTCCATCAGCGGCCGCCCGGTCTTGGGATCGGCCAGCGCGGGAAATTCATTGAGCACGTCCGTCATCTCGTTGCCGCGCTCCCCGCAGCCGATGTATACCACCACGTCCGCCTCCGCCCATTTGGCCAGCTGGTGCTGGGTCACGGTCTTGCCGCTGCCAAACGGCCCCGGGATCGCCGCCACCCCGCCCTTTGCCAGCGGAAACAGACAGTCGATCACCCGCTGCCCTGTGATGAGCGGGCGGTCCGGCGCCAGCTTTTTGCCCACCGGCCGCGCCCTTCGCACCGGCCAGGCCTGGCACATTGCCAGCGTCTGTACGCCGCCTTCGCCCTGTATGGTGCAAACGGGCTCGTCCACTGTGTATTGGCCCGCCCGTATCTCCTGCACCACGCCGCAAACGCCGGGCGGCGCCAATATCCTGTGCAATACCAGCGGCGTCTCCTGTACCGTGCCCAGCACGTCGCCGGGCTGTATGCGCTGCCCGGTCTCCACGCACGGGCAAAATTCCCATGCTTTGGCCCTGTCCAGCTGCGGGGCCCGCTGCCCGCGCAAAAGCCGGCTGCCAGCCGCCCGGTACAGCGTTGTCAGCGGCCGCCCGATGCCGTCGAAAATGCCGCCTACCAGCCCCGGCCCCAGCTCCATGGACAGCGGATGCCCCTCGGATGCCACCTGCGCTCCCACCTCAAGCCCGCTCGTCTCCTCATACACCTGGATATAGGCCCTGTCTCCGTGCATCTCGATGATCTCGCCGATCAAGCCCTGTTCGCTTACGCGCACCACGTCAAACAGGTTTGCCCTGCGCAGACCCTCTGCCAGCACCAGCGGCCCCGCAATCTTTACCACTCTGCCTTGTTCGTTTTGCTGCATGTTATCCTTCCTCTCCCCACAGCCCGGCGCCCGCCGCCTGACGCAGCACCGTCTCCAGCGCCCTGTCCGCCTGCCCGGGCTTCGCTTCGTCCGGGAGGATGAGCACCAGCGGCCCTTCCTTTTGCCGCAGCCTGTCAAGGCGCTCGCTCACCAGGCGCGCCGCTTCTGCCGTCACCAAAATCAGTGCGCAGCCTGCACGCTGCGCTTTTTCCAGCGCCGTTTCCGCCTCGGCCCTGGTGTGCGCCGGGTAGCCGTCTAAGCCCAAGGCCGCGAACCCTGCCACGCGCTCCCTGTCCCCAATGACCGCCACGCTAGGCATACTGCAAACGCCCCCTTTCCCGCATGTGCGCCGGTTCACCCGGCAAAAGCCGCAAACAAACCTCCTGCGTCTCCGCCTTGGTCTGCAGCCAGTAGGCCGCCAGCGCCGCCGGGCTAAAGGAATCGCGCGCCAGCATCCATGCCGTTTTCAACACCTGCCCGTCGCGCCACGCTTCAAAGACAGCGGGGCTCATCGTCTCGGCCGCCAGCGCCTTTTCCCCGTCCTGCGCCTGCCAAAAAGCACACAGCGCCCTCGGCCCGCGCACCGCCGCCTCGATGGCCCGCGCGTTGTCCCCGCCCGGGCCAAGGCGCTCCAAAAGCTCCTCCTTGTCCTGTTCGTATACCGCGCCGTACATCAGCGCCTTGTCCGCCTCCGCCTGCGCCATCGCCCGCGCCAGCGTGCTGAGCTGCGGGCTCCCGCTCTTGTCTGCCAGCCGTATCATCGCCGCCCGCTTTTCCCTTTGCAGCCAACGCATGAGCGCGGGGCCGGGCCGGGGGGTTTGCCAGGCCGCCTGCGCGCTTTTCTGCAAATACCCAGGCAGCCTGCGCTCGTCCTTTTCCTTTGCCGCCTGGGTTAGCACGCCGGGCGGCGTTAAGCAGGGCCGGGCCCAAACTGGCCCTGCTTCCCCGCTGCCCATCTGCCATGCCGTGCAGAGAAATACATTGCAAAATTCTTCCGGCATCAGCAAAAACCGCAGCGCCTTGGCATCGGGCGCTATGCTTGTTACAAACGCCCACGCTTCCTGTCTGCGCGCCCGGGCCATCTCCTCGGCCGGCCTGTCCGTCTGCCAGCCCTTATTCTGCAAAGCCCGTTTTACCGCCGGCTCGTCCGCCGTCCACAGCCATGCGGCCTCCTCTGCGGAAAGCAGGCGCTCCATCCGGGCCCGCACGGCCGCCACCGCATACGCGTCCCCTGCCTTGTTCATGTCTCTTCCTCCCCGTACAATACGGCCGCCACCTGCTGCGTCAGCGCTTCCCGCAGCGTTTGCAGCAGGGCGGGCAGTGTGCGGTTCTTTTCTTCCGTATCATACACAAGCACGAACCCGCCGCCCTCTTGCAGCGTCCTGCCCGCCGGCGAGATGGAAGCGCCCTTCTCCAAAAGCGCATCGCCGACGCGCCGCCAAAATTCTTCCGGCAGCTGCGCGTTGTCCGCCTCTGTCAACACCAGCTGCCCCGCCTTGCCCGGCACAGCCTCCGCCAATATGCCGCGCTCCAGCGCCTCCGCATAGCCGGGGTGCTGCACGGTACGGCTCAGCGCCTTTTCAAATACCCGCTCTATGCCCTCGTTTTTGGCCGCCAGCAGCAAAAGCGCCTGCTCGTGCTGCGCCTGCCGCTGCGCCTTTTGCACCAGCCCAATGTATGCCAGCTCCGCCTCGCCGCGCGCCTTTTGACAGCCGATCCGCGCGTTTTCCCTGGCCCTTTGCAAAAGCGCCACGGCCTCCCTTTCTGCCTCTTTTTCTATCTGCGCCGCCTCGGTTTCGGCCAACAGCAGAATGGCTTTCTGCAATGGTTCGGTTTCCGTCAAGACAATGCGCCCCCCTTACGCCAGGCTCGTCAGCGCCAAGATCGTGATGAGCAGCGCCAAGATCGCGTACGTCTCCACCATCGCCGCCATGGTGATGGCCTTGCCGTTTTGGTCCGGCTTTTGCGCCACCAGCCCCACGCCGGCCACCGCCGCGCGCCCCTGGGCCACGGCGGAAAAATACCCCACCACCGCCACCGGCAGGCACGCCGCCAGATAGCAAAGCCCTTCTGCCAGCGTCAGCGGAAGCGGCGCACCGCCCAAAAAGCCTGTCTGGCTCAGCGCCAGCACCGCCGTCAATAGCCCATACAGCCCCTGTGTGCCGGGCAGCAGCTGCAAGATCAGCACCTTGGAAAATTTGCCGGGGTCCTGGCTGACCACCCCGGCCGCCGCCTCCCCGACCATGCCTACCGCCCGCGCGGAGCCAATGCCCGCCATCAGCGCCGCTGTCAGCGCGCCTATCAGCGCCAAACCCGTTCCAAACCCGATCATTTTGTTTCCTCCTCTATGTGTGTATATCCCTGGGGCGCGGCAAACGGCGCAAAGGCCCGGCCGCCGCCCTCGTAAAATTTAGAAAACAGCTCCACAAACTGAAGCCGGTTGGTATGTACATACGCGCCCAAAAGGTTGATGGCCAAATTCACCGCATGCCCCACGCAGAACACCACCGCCAGCACCACCGCCTTGACCGCAGGGTTTGCCGGCATCGCGCCCATCAGGTTGACCACGCCGGCAATGCTGCCCGTCGCCAGCCCTAGGGCCAGCAGCCTGGAATAGCTCAACACATCGCTCAAGTACCCGCTGGCCGTGTTATACAGGCCATACAGCCCGCCGCCCAGCTTTGCAAGCGCCCTTTTGCCGCTGCGCCCGCTGGTAAATACCAGCAGCACTGCCCCGATGGCCGCCATGCCCTTTCCCGCCCCGGCCAGTGTTTCCGGCACCGGGATAAAAATGCCCGCCGCCAGCGGCGCCGCGCCCAGCACCAGCAGCAGCACGGGCAGCGTATCCAGCACAGCGTCCCACGCTCTGTGCTGTTTTATCAGCATCCCTGCCCGCACAAACAGCCCGGCACAGAGGTGCACAAGGCCCAGCGCAAAGGAAAACAGCAGCAGGCGGATGGGGTCTGTCATCGGCTCAAACCACAGCGCCAGGCTCCCTATCTCCACGGAAAAAAACGACCGGCCGACCACCTGTACAATATCGCCGAACCAGCTGCCAAACAGCGCGCCCCAGCATACCGTCGAGACCCCGCAATAGCGGAACATCCGCAGCGTCTCCGCCATCTCCCTTTTCAGCGGCAGCCTGCGCAGCGCCCAGGTCGTGCCCAGCACCATCACCAGCCCGTAGCCCGCGTCGGAGAGCATCATGCCGAAAAACACATAGTAGAAAAACGCCATCACGCCGCTGGGGTCTATGTCCTTGGGCCCGGGCAGCGCATACATTTTGGTAATGCTTTCCACCGGGCGCACAAACCGGTTGTTTTTCAGCAGCACCGGCGCATCCTCCCCGGCGTCTGAAAGCTCATACGCCAGCGGAAACCGGCGGCACAGCCTGTCCAAAAGCCGCCCGGCCTCGTCCGCCGGCACATAGCCCGCCACCGCCACCGTCTTTTCGGAAAACGCCAGCTTGTCCATCGCGCGCTGCCTTTGGGCCGCCGCCGCCAGCATGTCCGCCGCGAACAATACGCCCTCCGGGTGCTCTGCCCTTTGCATAAGCTCGTGCTTTAGCCGCTCTATCTCATCCTCCGCCTCCCGGAGGGCCAGCTCCGCCTTTGCCAGCTGCCCGGCCGCGCTTTCCTCTCCGCGAAATGGGCAGGGCGCAAAGCCCAGCTGCACAAGCGCATTTTGCAAGTCCTCTTCCTCCCGCCTTAGGCATGCCACCACCGCCAGCGTATGCCCCAGCAGCCCCGGGGCCGTCTGTACGCACAGCGCATCCATGCGCGGCTGTTGTTTCCAGATGGCCTGCAGCAGCTCTTCCTCCGTCCATTGCCCCATCACGCTGCCCACCCGGCAAACCGTGTGCTTGGTTGTAAGCCCGCCCAGCGGCATTTCGATCCTTGTCCAAGGCCCCAGCTGCGCACACCGCTCAGCGATGCGCGCCCGTTCTGCCCTGCGTTCCTCCAGCGCCGCATCCAGGCGGATCACCTCTTGGCACTGCCGCCGGTACAACGCGCCGTGCGCCTCCATTTTCTGCGCCTGCGCCGGCGTAATGCGCCATGCGCCCCGGCTCTTTTGCCAGGCGCGCTGCTTTTCCGGCCGCAGCGCACGCAAAATCTCTACCGCCTGCCGCGCCGCCTGCGCCTCCTCTTCGGCGTGTTCCGCCCATTCGGCCTGGGCCGCCTGCTGCCAACCCTCCGTTTCCGCCTTTTCCAGCTCCATGACGCCGGCCTTTTGCAGGGTTTTTAACAGCGCATCCCTATCCTTTGCCAGCGCCAGCAGCTCCAGTTTTTTCATGGGCCGCTTGGCCATCTCTATTCGCCTCCCCGTCCCAGTTCGCTGAGCAGCGCGCCCACCACGATGCGCACCGCCTCTTCCTCATTTTGCATCAGCGATTGGCGCAGCGCGTCCATCGCCTTGGCCGTGTGCGCCTGTTGCCGCCTTGAATAGGCCGCCGACTCCGCTTCTGCCTTTTTTTGCAGCGTCTCTGCCTCCTCTCGGGCCTGTTTGCGCCCCTCGTCCGCCGCCTTTTTGGCGTTTTCTCGCGCCGTTTCCTCGGTTTTCTTCGCGTGCCGCCGCGCCGTTTCCATCAAAACTCCCGCTTGCCGCTCCGCCCTTTGCACCGCCAGCCTCATTTCCTCCGCCATCTCTGTGCCTCCTTTGCCGTTGTCTACGTTTTGCCACACTTGGGCCCGTTTTATTCTTATTCGGGAAAATTCATCCTCTATGCCTTTTCCTTTCGCACAAAAAAAGAGCCCCTTTTGGGGCCCTGTTTTCATGCTTTTTGCCTGTATTGCGCAATGCTCTGCAAAAGATCGTGGATAAAGTTGCTGCCGCGGCTGATCAAAAGCCCCGTACAAACCTGCCCGATGAATGGGATTTTCATCGAAAATCCTGCCGCCTGCATCAGGTCCGCCCCCGTCAACAGCGAAAGCGCAATGCCCACCGCCATCGCTCCCAGGGCGCTGACGTTCAGCGCGCCCTTTTGCCATCCCAGCTTGCCCGTCTGCCACAGCGCTTCTGTCAAAAGCGCCAATACGATGATCTGCTGTATCTCCATCCTACATGCCCCCGTTTGTTTTTTCCGCGCACCCCGCCGCGCTCTACCATCTTGCCTTGTTTCCGCGCACATCCACATGCGTAAACGTACTGTATTTCCCTACGCCGCCACGGTTTCCTACCAGCCTGTCGCACAGCCTGTACACCTCGGATGCGCTCATCCCGCTCACCTTGATGTCCGCTGCCGCCGCATACAGGTGCTGGCTCTGCTTGGCCCCGTCCACCTTCTTGTTGTAGCTCTCTGTTCGGTACCCGCTGTTGATGGTAATCGGTCTGTCCCCGCATGCTTCCCTGATTTCCTCCAAGAGGTTCATCAGCTTTTGGCAGTGCCCGTAGTATTTTGCCGGCACTGCCGTTCCGTCCTTGCACTTGAATTCGCTCAGCTTGAAATGCGCGCTTGCCGGTACGCCCGTGCCTTCCAACAGCGCCGTCCACGTGTTCTTTCCTACCTTCCCGTCCACTGTGATTCCCGCGACGCTTTGCAGTGCCTTTACCGCCTGTTCGGTATTGCGCCCAAAGATGCTGTCTGCCGCGCCTGCCTTGTATCCCTGTTCATTCAGCCTTGTTTGCAGCTCTCTTACCAGCTCTCCACGGCTCCCGTTTTTCAGTAAGCAGTCCGCAAACAGCTTGGCATACGTGTTGTTCCCCACGATCCCGTCTGCCGACAGGCCCTTGGCCTTCTGATAGCTTTTTACCGCGCTTTCCGTCTTTGCCCCGAAAATGCCGTCCGCGCTGCCGCATGCATACCCTTTCTCATTCAGCATCCGCTGCACCAGCTCTACAACCTCGCCCTTGCTTCCGCTTTTGATTTGCTGCATGGTTTCCCTCCCCTTTATACTTTGCCTATCACATAAAACCCGAATAGACAATCTACGCTTTCATACCGATTAACCGATACGATGGCTGGTGTAAAAGTTTTCGTTTGCGTTACCTCTCCCTGATGGCTCAGTAGGAAAAAGTTCGGATAATCTAGCAGCGACATCGTGCAGTTTGGCACGCTTGCAAAGGCAAACGGAAAAGAAACTGCCTGGCCCAAGCCGAATTTCATGACATTCCCAGAATCCCATACACTGGTAACAAGCACAGTTTGGGGAAAGCTCCCCCAGCACTCTGCAATCCCGCTGTTCCATTTTCGGTAGGTCCACATGCCGGAAACACCCTGTTCAACAATAAAATCCTTCTCAATGCCCTTGTTCCATTGTGCCCGCTCCGCCGTTGTAATGTGTACGTCGGTATCCCCCGTATGCGCATCGATCTGGTTTTGCAGGTTTCCCGCCGCATCCTCCGAAAGCTGGCCCTTGATGCCCTCAAACCATTGGTTAAAGGCATCTGTCAGCTGCGCGTTGGCCGCCCCCGTCTCCAAATGCTCCACCGGGCTTGCCACTACCCCGCACACCGCCTCGTTCAGCCTAAGGTCCGTAATATCCGCCTGCCGCAGGGCCGATGCGTTTCGGTTTACCATAATATCCGCCAAGGCCAGCTCGTAAATATCCCCTTGTGCATGCTGCGTAATGCTGGGCGGCACAGGCGATGCCGCCGGCGTGCCCTGCAAGATAAATAGGTCGATGCCGCGCTGCACAGCATCATAGCGCACCACAACGCGGTCAATGCGCGCAAACGTCTCCGAGCTTGCCGCCACGCTTAGCTGCTGATCCTGCTCCAGCCAGCCCATATAGCCGTTGATAAAACAGGTGCCTGCCTTTACCGTAACCGCCATCCCTTCCTCGGCCTGCACCATCAGCCCGTCTGCCGGCAGGGCAAATACCCCGTTGCCCACAAATTGGCTGAAATACTTGGCAAAAAACGAAGCGTCCTCCGCCCTGTCAAAGATCGGCTGTCCCTGTTCGTCATAGCCCGTAATGGTTGAATTGAAAAATCCGCTTCTCATGCTTTCACCTCTCGTTTGATCGCCTTGCCCAGGCTCACATGATCCTCCCCAAAGGTCATCTCTACGGCAAGCCCGTCCGCCTCCACGGCTTCGCGCACCTCCTCGATGCGCTTTTCTGCCACAAGGCCGATTTTTTCCTGGATCACCGTACAAATATCCCCCAGGTCATAGTGCGTTTTATACATCAGGTTGGCATTGGGGTCGATGGCATGGTTATACGCCTCTACCCGCCGGTATCCATCCAAAGCCTCCAGCCCCTTTTGCCAAAGTGCCTGCCGGTATGCCTCGTCCGTCATCGTTTCGCCATCCACCTCGCGCTTTACGCTCGACGCATCCACATACAGTTCGCGGCGGTCCCGGCCGTTTGTGCGGTCCACCGTCACGCAAACGGGCGTCTGCCCCTGTTCCGCCTCGCCCACCACATAGGCAAAGTTTCGGTAGTCCTGTTCGTCTACGCTGTAATCGCTGGTCAAAAGGTTTTCCTGTCCTCTGGAAAATACCGCCCAGCCGTTTTCTTTCTGCCCCTGCGTCCTGTCCTTGCCCTGCCATACCTCAAACAGCATCTCGTCGTTTTCATAGTCATAGCGCAGCGCAAAGGATAATTCCTGCGATTGGCACAGCTCCTGCAGCTTTTCAAGCAGCGTCTCCCCGCCGCATTGGCAGGTCGTCTCGGTGCCCAGCCCCTTTTCCGCGCCCAGCGCCAGCTTGGGGATCGCCCGCGCCGGCTTCTGCGGGTGGATGGCCATCTGGTCTACCAGCGTCCGGCAGATCTGCTCCGCCGTGCCGGCCAGCTCCATCCTCTGGGGGATCACGCGGCGCTCCAAAAGGCACTCCAAAAACCGGCCGCTTACCGTCAACTGCTCCTCCGTTTCGCCCTGCTCGTAGGAAAGCCCCTCGATCACGCCTACCTCCACAGCATCGTTTCGGTACACATAGCGCCCCTGTCGCAGCAGGTCATACCACGCCATATCGGTATGCAGCTCAAATGAGCCTACCTCGTAATAGCGGCGCGTCCATTGCAGCGAGATAAACGCATCCACCACGCCCAGCGGCGCAAAGGACGCATCCAAGATCATCAGATCCATCCGCTACACCCCCAGGTATTCCGGCGTATAGTACAGCCTTACATCCATGTTGCTCCGGCCGTCTGCCGCCTCATAGCACAGTAGGTTGTCCCCCGGCGTTAAGGCAAATGTCAAATCGCTGGTTCTGTCCATCTTCATCATGGCGTTTTCTCCGTTCAGGAGAATCTGCTTTTGCCGCGGCAGGGTGCTGATGGTCAGCGTATCCCCCTGTGCCAGCGTCATCTTCATTCCTATCTGCTGTCCGGTCGCTTCGTTTTTCAGCACCGGGTCGTTTACTGGCCCTCGTACCGCAGCAATCACCGCCTTGAGCCCAACGGCCGTATCGCCGTCGTTTTTCAGCACAAAGGTGTTGCTGGTCTTTCGATACCCCATGATGCTCTTTTTCTCCGCCGTGCAGCAAAAGGGCAGGGCAAACTGCGGCAGGTATTCTGCAATGTTTCGGCCATAGCTATCCGTGCTGCGCAGCATCGGGTCGGCGCAAAACAGCGTGATGGAAAAATCCATCGGCGCCCAAAGGTTGGCCATCTCGTCGATGGAAAAGGCCTCTACCCTGTATCCGATCTGCCGCTTTGTTCCGCAGTAATCAATGGTGCATAAGCCTTCCTCATGCGGCGAAAGAAACCGGGCCAGCCTTTCGCGCAGCCGCTCTAGGTCATCCAGGTACGCGATCGTGCCGCCCAGCACCAGGCTCCTTGCCTCCAGGCGCACGTTTGTCACCGTGTCGCCGTGCATCCCGGCGTTGGGCGCCGAGGCAATGGCAACAGGCGCCGCCTCCAGGCCCTGTACCGAGCGCAGCCGGTACGGATGCCCCTTGCCCAGCACCAGGGTCTTATGTCCGCTTGTCAGCGTAATTGTCATATGCTTTGCCTGCATTTAGCACACCCCCCTCGCCAGCTTTTGCGATTCCTTTCGCAGCGCCCGCGCCATCTGCGCCGGCGTCTGCACCGGCTGGTTAAAGTGGATGGTCTGCGTTACGCTGCCCGGCGTTTCCGCCCTGCCTGTGCCGCCGGCCCCAGACAGCCCCTGCGCCAGCGCAAATTCCAAATTCAGCTTTCTTGTCTCTGCCTTTACCGTTGCGATCATTTTTTGGAAATAGTCCAGCACTGTCCGCTCTGCCTTGGGCTTATCCTGTTCCATGCCCAAGCGGAACCCTTCGCCTACCGCCAGGCCGATCTTCTGGAATACCTTGGACGGGGAATTTACCTGGATCCCTTTTTTCGCCGAGTCTCCCATCCCGGCAAAATAATTTTCCACGTACGCTTCCAGCTGCTCTCTCTGCTCAGCCATGCTGCCCTTAAAGCCTTCCACGGCTCCCGTCCCGGCTTCTTTGTACTTATTCACCGACTCGCCGGCCTTCAGCGCCGCCGCTTCAAACCCTAGGCGCGCTTCCTCTACAACCTCCGGGTTCTTCTCTGCCATCCCCTGCTTGAAGCTGCCGCCCGCCTCGCTGCCGGTGCTCTTAAAGCCGCCTGCCTGTGCATCTGCCGCTCCCTTAGCGCCGGCTACCATTTGTGCCGCGTTTTCCGTTACCGTGGGCTCCGCCTCGTCTATGCCGGTATTTAGCCCGTTGGCCGCCGAGGTTCCGAGCTCCAAATACGCTTGGTTTACGCTGTCCACCCGTTCCTCTGCCGCTGTGTAGATGGCGTCGCCCAGATCCACTGCATCTTTTTCGTGTATTTCATGCAGCGTATCCAAGCAGTCCTGGGCATCCGTTATCCTCTGCCCATACAGCTCCTTTACCTTGGCGTTGCCTTCCTCCTGGGCATACAGCTGCGTCGCCTGCCCCTCCAGGATCGCCTCGGTATCTCCCAACATCAGCGCCGTCATATTGGCGTCGTATTCGCTGATCTTTCCGGTATACGTCTCATAGGATGCCAGCATCTCGTCGTTGCTGGCCTGCCTCGCCTCATTGTCCTTTTGCAGCTTAAGATTGGCCATGGATAGCGAGTTTGCCAACTCCATATTGCCCTCTGCCATCGCCTTGTCATGCGCAATGCTGTTTGCCTTGATCTTCTCGTTGTTCGCCGCGATCTGTGCAGAGTTTTCCATCATCGCGTTGTAGAGCTTGGCGCTTTCGATCATCGCGTACTTGATTTCCGGCTCCATCGCCTCGACCATCATCTGCGCCTTTTTCTGCTCCAGGTACGTCTTTACATCGTCTGCGCTTTTCAAAAGCGTCATCGAGCCGTCTTCGTTTAGGCGCACCGTCTCTCCCAGCGCCGGGATCAGCTGGTCTGCCAGCACCTGCGCATGCTCTGCATCCGCCGCCGAGATCACACCGTTGGCGTCTGCCATATCCGCCAGCTTCCCATACAGCATTCCCGTCATGGCGATCTCCGCCATCCCGTTTTCCACGTTGCGCTGCCTGGACGCCGCCAGGCTATCCATCCCGGCTATGCTCTCCTCTATCTGGGCCCTGGTCTCTTTCAGCAGTTCGCTCTCGCCGCGGTATTTTTCTTCCATCCTGCCAAACCAGTCCACCACCTCGGAGCCAATGCTTACCAAAGCGCTGAATCCGCTGAATACCGCGGAGACCGGGCCCAAAATGCTGGAAAGCCCCTTGCCTGCCGCTTCCACAGCGCTTGTGGAGTTTGCAAAAGCATCCGCCAGTGTACCTGTGGAGCTGAGCAACGCACCAAAATCGCTGGATAATCCCTGTATCGCGCTTGCCGTGCTGCCCTGTGAAGTTGTCCCCAGCGAATCCAGCTTTCCATTCATCTTGTCAACGGAACCCTCCAGCATCGCAAGGGATACCGCCATATTGTCCAACGACCTGTCCAGCGCTGCAATCCCTTTCACCGCCGCGGATTCATCCACCACAACCTGTACTTCTATCTTTTCCTTCGCCATCGTTTCACCTTCCTTCCCCGCCTATGCTCATACGCTCTGCCAGCGTTTTCCGTCCTATCCTTTGCCATCGATGCATGCCGCAGTACGGGCAGCGTACCCGTTGTTTTGCCTCCATTTACAGCCCCCCTGCCAGCGCGTTGATAAAGTCCCTCTGCTTTTCTTCCTCGCTCCTTTTGTCCGGCAGCGCATACAGACGCTTCATCGTCCGGTAAAATTTCTGCTCCTCCGCCGTCATCTTAGGCGAAATCGCCACGCTCCTGTACCGCATGATCTTGACAAATTCATGCCGTTCCTCCAGCGCGCTGAACAACGCCTTAAACTTCCACCAGTGCAAAAACGGGATTTCTGTTAAGTCCAGCCCGTATTGGCTTAAAAACGCCGCATAGATATACGGCGCATCCTCCTCAAAGCTGTATATCCTAGGTCCTGCGCTGGGCGCAGCGTCCGCCGCGCTGGCAGCTTCGCCGCTCTCTTCCCTTCCGCACCGATAAAACCAAAGCGCACGGTCCACCGCCGCCCCAATCTCATCCGGCACTTCCTCATACAGCACAGACAGCCCCAGCGCCAGCCGTTGCAGCTGATCCAGCGTTTCATCCCCCAGCGCCCTTTCAAACGCCAGCCCGGCCCGAAAATCCGCCCGGATCTTCACCTGCCGCCCACAGATCTCCACCGCTGTGGGCAGCGTCCCGGTCAATAGGCTCATCGCTGCGCCTCCGCCGCCAGCTTTTGGTACCGCTGCATGCGCTTTTCCCGCGCCTGGTTCAGGCTCTGCAAGATGAAATTCACCACATCCGTTGCATCCGCCAAATCCGCCGTCCTGTCTTGGAATATCTTTGCACTTGCCCCTTGGCCCAGGATCTTATCAATGCTCATGAGAATAAACTGCGTCGCTTCCTCCAGCGTCTTTTTCGCGTCTTTGGAGGTTTTGAGGGCCTTGGAATACTCCAAAGCCCTCTGGGAAAAGGTTGCAAGCTCCTCGTGCAGCGCACGCTTTCCCATATCCACTTCAAAGACATGCCCCGCGATCTTCAGCTTGACCCTGGCATCCCTAAAGTTGAATTCTTTTCTCATTCTGCCATCCCTTCGGTAAAGGTCTTGGTGGCCTCTACAAACGTACCCTCCACCGGGTCGCCGTTTACATAGATGATCCCCTCGATCAAAAGTCCATCCGCCACAGCGCCGCCGCCATCGTTGGTGCAGTCCACGACAACGTTGTATTTTTTCGCCTTGTAAGTGCCCGGCGTCTCCGTCTCCTCGTTCCATGCATCCACCAAAATCATCGTGGTTTCCGCGTCGGCGCCTACCTTATCAAACATGCTGCAAAAATAGTCGTTAAACGGGTCGCCTACGGCGCGCTGCCCGCTGATCGCCTTTTGGATGGATTTGGTCGTCAGCGCCGTACTGCCGTTTTTCTCATCCAGCCACTGCATCACCTTGGTCTGGGTGTTGGTGCTGGGCGTCGCGCTGTCAAAGCCCTTGCCTACGCGTTCATACGTCCGGCTCTCCCCCTTGGGGGTTACGTCTACAAACATCATTCTGTCTTTCGGGGTGGGAATGGTATAGTTGCTCATTTATTGTTCCTCCTGTGTATAGATCAAAGTAAATTTCGTCTGGTATCGTTCTTCCGGTTCCTGTGCCTGCGTCTGGGCCGGAAAGCTTTCCCATTCAAAGCTTACGGCACATCGTCCCTGGCCCAGTGCCAAGCCCTCTTTGGCCGGCTCGGCTGCCTCCAGCCACTCTCCCAGCCGGCACAGCGCCTCGATGGCCGCAATCCGCTGCGCCTGGCCGTCCGGCGTAAGACAGTAGCTCACGGCAAACGGAAACTGCGCTTTGTATCCGCCCGCCAAATCATACCTGCGGTACGCCGGTTCTTCTCTAAGCGTCATCACCGCCGCCGGCCGTTCCTCCGCGCGCTCCAGCGCAATGTTCACCGGCAGAATCTCCAGCTGATTCAAATACGCCAGCAGGGCGGCTGCCATCTGCTGCGCTTCTGTCTGGTTTGTCTGCATTTTGCCCTTCCTTTCATGCCTGCAAGCATTTCATCGCCTTTTGCAAAAGGCCCTCGGCGGCGCAAATCAGCTCTGTCTGTACATACCGTGCCCGGCTGTCCTTTAGTGCCCGCTCCAATGTTTTTATCCTCTCTTCCGCCTTCTCCAGCGCCGCCGCCTTGGCCTTAAACTTGCGCTTGTCCACATACTGTCCCAGAGCAAGGTTGGCCAGCTTGATGTCCTTTTGTCCCTCCAGCTTTTTCTGTACCTGTTCGTACAGCGCGTCTCCCAGTACTGGTTTTAGAAATTCCATGCTCTCTCTCCTCCCGCAATCGATTTTATCTTTAACCGCGCTGCCGCTCAGCGCCGTTGCGGTCCTTTGGTTTGTGCTATGCCCCCAGCGCCCTTTGTCAAAAGGTAGCACCTGCGCCCCCAGCGCCGGCTCTGTGTTTCATTCATCCGGCCGCTCCCCTTCTCGCATGGTTATCATGCCATGGCCTCGGGTACGATGGCGTACGAATAGGAACGTTTGTTCTCTTTTTTGCCAAAAAAAGAACCGCCTTGCCAGTGTGCTAGGCGGTCGCGTGGGCCTTGGCCGTGCGTTGTCTGTCCTCCTCCATCGTTCTTCGCTGTATCCAAAATACCTGCTTTTCGCTGTATCCCGTGCGCTGCGCCACCTGCTCCCAGGGCAGCCCATCCAAATACCGCAGCCGGAAAATCGCCTCCTTAAAACCGGGCAGCTGCGCTATCCATTGTTCTACCTCTCGGGTCGCAGCCTCCTTTTCCAGATAGCTTTGCACCAATTGCGCCTCCAGCGCATACAGGCGTTGCCGCGCCTGCTCATTTTGCGCCAATACCCCCGTGTTTTCCATCTGCAAAAGCTCGCTGTGCCTTTGCTTTAGTTCTGCGCGCATGGATTGCAGCGAAATGCGCCAAGCACGGTATTGTTTTAATTGTTCCAGCGTCATTACCCCCATCCTTTCTTTTTGCATAAAATTCCCTGTTGCCTGCCATACTAAGGAAAAAAATCAGAGGTGAACCATCTATGCAAACCAGCCAAACCACAAGCCTTTTGAATACCATCTACCAAAACGCGCAGATGGGCGTGGACTCTACCCAGCGCTTGATCGAGCTCGTGGAGGACAAACCCTTTCTTTCCGTCCTCATCGCCCAGCGCAACCGCTACCAAGATGTCTACGATCAGGTCATTCAAATGGCCGATCACGAGCTAAAAGGGCAAAAAACCATTGGTAAACTCTCCACCAATATGATGATCAATTTCCAGACCATCAAGGATAAAAGCCCTTCCCACCTCGCCGGTATGATGGTGCAGGGCAATACCATGGGCGTCATCGATATGACCAAGGCGCTGCGCCAAAATGCGGACGCCGATGCCCCCGTGCTCTCCTTGGGGGAACGCTTGCTGCAAATGCAGCGGGATAACGTAGAGGAAATGAAAACCTACCTCTAATCCCCCCTTTCAAAGACGGCGCCGCCGTCTTTTTTCTTATGCCCGCTTGCCCTCCGCTTCATTGATTCTTATCCATACACATGATAAAATAGAAAAAAACATTGTGGTTTCGAGATCCACTCTCTCATGTTGTTCCTGCTACTCTTAGCCGCAAAGATATTATACGAACATTCGTTCTTATTTTCAAGGGTCTTTCTCCTTTTTTCGAATTTTTTTCGTTAGGGGCGTTGTCTCATGAGTTTAGTGAATCGTATTAAAATGCTTTGTGCCAAGCAGCATATCTCCTTGCATCGCCTGGAGATGACCATTGGTTTTTCCAAAAGTTCGATCTCCAAATGGGATGTCAATGCGCCCTCTGTTGAAAAAGTCCTGCGCGTTGCGGAATATTTCAACGTGTCTATGGATTTTTTGCTGGGACGCCGCTCTGCCGCTTCCCCCAACGGCCTTTTTCTTGGCCCTTTGTCGGAGGAAGAGCATGCGCAGCTTTCAGAATATCTGGCTTTCCTCCGTTCCCAAATCAAGCTCTAGCCTTCTTTGGCTTAAGCCACAGCCTTTCTGCATAAAAAAAACGGCACCGTTCCGTGCCGTTTTTTTATTTTCTTTAGAGCCAAAAGCTCATCGTTAAATAGGTCCACACACATCCGAATACAATCATGGCGTTTAGGCCCAATACCAGGCCGTTATACCGCACCGGGTTTGTCTCGTTCTTGATGTGCCTCGGGCTTAAGATCGCCGCTGCCAGCAAAAACAACGGAATATAGTATCGGCCTTGCACCCCTAGGATCCTGCTGCTTCCCACAGCGGTAAAGGAAAGATACAATGCCGTCCAAATCAAGGCCACAATGCCGCCGATGGCCACCAGCATCCACCATTTTGTGCTGCCCTTGAGCGCCTCTGTCCCTTTTTCTCTGTGCTTGTCCGTAAACAGCACATAAAACAACAGCCCCAAGGAAAGCAGATTCAGCAGTGGAATCAGCGCCGTCGGCGATTCCGCCGATGTCTTGCCCGCCAGATAGTAAAAATCCAGTCTGGTGCCGTCTATCAAATACTCATATGAGGAAGCGATTACGTTTCTTGTCAGCACCTTGGCATAGGTCGTCGGATTGTGTAGCACAAACGAAAGCTGCTCGGCCGTGTTTACCTCCGTACCGCCGCGCGCGTCTCCGCCGCCTTTTAGGAAAAAGACCGGCACGACAAACGAGGACATCATGATGATGAAAATCAAGCCCACGCCTACCTTGAATCCGATATGCGCCTTTTTGTCTGCAAATTTAGTTTTGGGCAAAAACAGCAGCAGCAAAATCATCGGAATATACACGGCCTTTGGGAAGCTTGCGATGCAAAACGCCGCCAGCATCAGCGCCCCCCGCTTCCAATCCATCAGCTTATCCGGCCGCGACATTTCCGTAATAAACAGCGAGCACCCCAACAGCGAAAACGCAATGACAGTGGGGTCATACGCATAGTTGCAGGCCATGCTCATCGCCACCGGCAACAGCGCGATGGTGGCGATGACCGCCTTAAACTGGACGGCCACCTTGATCGCCGCATAACAAACCCCTATGTATAGCAGCATGTTGCCCATCCGGCCCAAGATAAACTGCCAATGGAACGGCAGCCCCAGCGCGCGTCCCAGCGCAATGCCCAGGCTCTGCGTCGTATACCCAATATCGCACAGCTCCCAGGTATAGTATGCTGCTTGCTCGGAGGTATCTTCCGCCAGCTCATCGATAAACCGTATATACGCGGCCTGGTCCTCCTGCGTATCCTGTATATGCCCCGCCAATCCAAAATTGGTCAGCAAATATTCCGCCTGGCTTCGGTCCACCTCATTGGTGCCATAGCTCAGCGCATCCGCGTTGCCAAAATGGATGCCGTCATCCCATGTTAAGTTGGTGTTGATTGGCATCGCCGCCACCCATACCAGGCCGGTTGCCAGCCCCACGATGAGAAAGCCAATCTCCAGCCTGCGCCCGATGATGCGGCGGCCTGCCACCAGCAAATACGCCGTCAGCGCCGCAGCATACATCCAAAGCATCCGCTGTCCGCTGAGCAAAAGGGTATTGTCCAGCGCTGCCCCCGTCACCCGCACACTCGCATCTGTAAACACCAAAATCGTATCCACCTGCTCCCCGATTTCGGTATAGTCCTCGCCGATTTCCAGGATACATCGGCCATCCAATGCAGAAAAGCCTTCGCTCTCCGGCCCGTTCGCCCTGTGGTATTTGATGGTATACGTCGTATACCCGCTGTCCGTTCCGTCTTTTTCCATCGTTAGGGCCAGCTTATTCGTATACGCCTGATCTACCCTGATCCGGTATATGTTTTGGTCTGCCGGCAGCGCGGCGGCCGCCTGCTTGTCCGCCTCCGTCATGGCATAGCCGCGCTCCTGATCCGTCAACGCCTCTCTGCGCACCTGCTCCACCGTAACCGGCGCCTTGCCCCTTTGCTCTGCCGGCAGCCCTAGCTGCTTGGCATGAAAGCCCAAAAGCTCCACCAAAAATACCAGCACCGCCAGCAACGCCGGCAGAACCGCCCAGCGCACCCAGGGGATCGCAGTCCAATGTTTCCATGTCTCCCATAGACGGCTCATGTTAGTGTCTCCCCTCATGGTTTTTTTTGCTCCGGCTTGGCAGCAGGAAAAATACGGCGCCTATGATCAATGCACCGCACAGATAATAATAGGCTCTCTGTATGCCCGTTTCCCGCTCAAAGCCTTTCACGGTTGCATACACAAATTCATCCTCCGTATCCGTCAATGGCTGTGCGTTTTTGGTCGCCTGCCCCACCGCTCGGGTCTCTTCGATTTGCGCACTGTCCTCTTCCTCCTCCACCGTACCGGTCCAAATGCCAACCAGCCCCGTGGCGTCATGGAAATCAGTAAGTGCGATTCTAAGCACATACACATACCCCGGTCTAAGCCCGTCCGTATCCATCAAGAACCATTCATTATCCGAGATCTCTGCGCAGTTCGCCGTTACGCTTTTCACAGGCTGGCCGTTTTCTTCCAAAAGCTGCATGGTCAGCACTCCGCTGTGCAAGCGGTTTTGGTAGGTCGCCACCAAAATGCCGATCTTTGCCTGCTCCATCTGAAGATCCTCCTCAGAAATCACCAGCATCTGCTCCAAAACATCCTCGTCCCCCAGGTTTGTCACGCCGTTGCGCATACAAATCGCGCTGGTCTTTGGCACCCGGCGCGTCGTGGTCATGTAAAACGCAGTCAACCCCAGACAAACAGCCGCCAACACGACGGCAATCCACCTGGCATAGTCGTGTAAAAAGCGCTTTATCCCTTGCAAATTTTCTCTCCCCCTCCTGCCGGCAGCAGGTTTTTCGTATATATCGACATTTTATTATACCATATTCCATGCCTTGTAAATTCAGTTTTATTACACAAAAAGGCCCCGCCATGGCAGGGCCTTCGGACGCATCAAAGCTCCAAATCATACAATTTGCCGATCTCTGCTTTCAAGTTCGGCCAGCTCCGGCCTTCCGCCGTTGCCACGCCGCCTTGGTACAGCTTATCTCTGAGCGCTTCGTCGTTTGCAATGCGCTCAATGGCCGCCACCGCCGCATCAATATCCCCGCAGGGATACAATAGGCAGTTTTCGCCGTCCCGCAGATATTCCTGGTTGCCGCCGTTGGGCACCACCACGCTATATCCGCCCGTGGCCATCATCTCCAGCGGCGGGTAGGAAAAGCTCTCCAAAAAGCTGGATTTGATGAGGATATGGCATTGATGATATACCTCGGCCACCTTTTCATACGGGATCTGGTGCAAAAATTTATCCACCCGGTAATGCGCTTTGGGCTTGGCGTTATAGCTCATGTACCAGATCTCGTATTTGTCGGGATCCAGCCTGTCCACAATGCGGAAGCTCTCATCCACGTTTTTATAATACACGCCGCAGTCCCCCTCGATGAGGATGCGGATCTTGCCCTGCGAAAAATCCCGCTTTTTGGGGGCAAACTGCTTGGTATCGATGCCGTTTCGCGCATAGCGCGCCTGCTGGCCGTAATCCTCCGCCAGCCAGTTTTGGCACCATTTGGAGATGGTGATAAACTGCATCGGCACATGCGGAAAATACGTCATATTGGCGCCAATGCGCAGCGGCACCTTTGGCTCATAAAAATCCGTCTCAAAATTCTGTACAAGGTAATACCTGTCGCGGATGTTCGGATAGGTCTCCAACACTGCCTCCGTCACCCACATTGTCGCTACCGCCTTATCCAGCCGGCCAAAGCGCACATTCCTGGCCTGCACCACCGGAAACTCATGCCCCTCATACTGGCACCATCCCTCGGCTGTACCATTGTCAACCAGCATCACATCATAGCCCGCATCCTGCAGCATCGTGGCATGGCGCAGCGCCACCATGATCCCTCCGCTGATCTGCAGCGACGGCAGCACAAACGCGATGTTTTCCGTGCGGCGGCTCTGCAAAAACTCTGCCAGCCCCCGGCCGGTGTACATCGTTACGCAGCGCTTCTTGCAGTATTCATACGCCTGCCGCCCAATCTGCTGTCTTAGCGCTTGGTCTTCGATCAGCCGGCTCAAGGTGTCCACCCATTGCTCTTCATTTTGGCACAAAAAGCCGGTCTGCCCATCCTCTATCATCCTGGCAAACGCGCCCACATCGCTTGCCACCGTCGGCACCTTCACCAAGGCCGCCTCTACCCATTTATTCTCGGATTTTGCCTCGTTAAAAATGCTCTGTTCCAGCGGCGCTAAGTTGATGTCGATGGAAGCAATGAGCCCCGGCAGCTTTTTCCAGTCCACAAACGGCCGGGACACGATACGGCTGCGGTACGGTTCCATCTCCTTGGGCACATCCAGCTCGCCTACCACATGCAGCTCCAGCGTGGGATATTTTTCCATCAGCCGGATCAGCGCCGGCTGAATCAGGATAAAGTCGTCGTTATGCGTCAGGCTCCCGGAAAAATACGCCAGGCTTACGCCGTGCTTTTTGCGCTCAGCCGCCCGCTCGATGGCGCGCTTTTGCAGCTTTTTCTTCTTTTTCGGCACCTTGTCCGCTTCCAAGTACGGCAACACATCCCGCTCGTACGCCGCATCCTCGCTCAAGATCAGCATGCTCTCGGAGGCTGTGTTGCGGTTGATATATACTTCCGGCACATACTGCGACAGCTCCTCTGCCAGCCGCTCCGTCGTCACGATCGCCGCATCGCACAGCTGCAGCGTGCGGCCCATGCGGCGCACACCATCATCATACAGCGCGCGCTCCTGTTCGTTCATCGTCGCCAGATATTTGATGGTGTCGGTGTATTTTGTATCCACCACCAGGTCGTCAATATCAAAAAACACCTTTTTGTTCAGCTGCTTGGCCTTTTGGATAAAGGCACCGATCATGTCGGTATAGGGGCAGCGGAAGAAAACAAACGAACGATAATGGCGCACCTGATCCAGCTGCAGCTCGGTATAAAATACCTCGTTGGATTCTATGCCATAGGCCAACAGCTGCTCCCTTTGGTGCGTCACACGGTATCTGGGCGGATGCGGCACGCTTTTATCGCAGCCATTGATAAACAAAACATCCATAAACGCCTTGTCCTTGCTCTTTTGCCCATGGCCGCCCAGGCTCGCCCCCACATAGTTTTTCGTTTTTTCCAGCAAGCGGCCCACGCCTTCTTCCCGCAGCGTGGATACCGTTTTCTTTGCCAATTCCGAAACGCTCATGTCCTTTTCCTCCTATGGCCCCTTACAGCAGCCCCAGTTTTTTCAAATTCGGATGATAATACGGGTCCGGCTCCCCGGCCTGCTTGCTCCAGCGCCGCAAAAACGCCCCGGCATCCCGGCACGGGCCCACGGCCTGCGCTTCGGCCAGCTTGCACTCTGCAAACGGGGTCCAAACGTTCCAAAGCCCCTGCGCCCGGCCCGCCAGGCAGAATTCCACCGTTTCATAGCCATCCGCCGCCGCATGAAAGCCGCCCAGCGCCTGCCAGGTCTGCTTCTTTATCAAAAAGCATGCCCCGTCCAGCGCCGTCACATTCCTTACATAGCGCAGCATGGCCTCAAAGCCCTGCTGGTCTCTGTGTATCCCACGGCACAGCGCTGCGATGTGGTCCGGCTTGTCGCTGTCCAGCGCCAGACCCGCACACAGCACATTGTCGCTCTCGTCATAGCATTTTGCGCCCACCGCGCATACATCCGGCCGCTGGCAGAGCATCGCCATCTCCTCCAGCCAATGCTCGTCCTCCGGCCGCAGCGCAGAGGCAAACAGGCAGAGGTACCTGCCCCCGGCCGCCCGCGCCATCTCATCCAGGCTGTCCGCCAGCCGCTCCTGCTTTTGTACCAGATGCAGCGTCACGCCCTCCGGGCAGCGCCGGGGCGCGGCCTGCTCGTAGCATACCAATTCCAGCGGCCGCCAAGCCGTGCTCTGGGCCAGCCTGTCCGCACAGCGCTGCGCCTGCTCGGGCGACGCCGCATCATACAGCAGAATCGAAACCGGCTCTTTGTCCACCTCGTAGCGGATGCGGTAGATGGTCTGGTACGGCAAATTGCTGCGTACTTCGCCTTTTTCCCCCGCCCTTTGCAGCTGCTCGGCTACGGCATGGATCGCCGCATCCACAGCATACTGCTTGGTACTCAGATCCATCGAAACGGACTGCTCATGCACCCGCCAGTAATACAGCACCTTGGGGATGTGCACAATGCACCGCGCCCGTTCCGTCAGCCGCAGCACGATGTCATGGTCCTGGCTGCCGTCAAACGCCGGGCGGTACCACGCCCCCGTGCTTTCCAAAAGCGCCCGGCTGTAGCAGGTGAAATGGCAGATATAGTTATGGCTCCGCAATTCATCCTTGCCAAAGCCCGGCTTAAAATTAAAGTCGCTGGCCTTTTCAATGTCGCCGTCAAACTTCACCTCGTCGGTATAGATAAAGTCCGCGCCCTTTTCCTCAATGGCGCGCATCACCTCGTACAGCGCGCTTTCGTGCAGAATATCGTCATGATCCAGCAGCCCGAAATACGTGCCGGAAGCCAGCCGGATGCAGGCGTTTGTATTGTCCGAAATGCCGCCGTTTTCCTCCAGATGGCTGTATACGATGCGCGGATCCTTTTCCGCCTCCTCTTGGCAGATGCGCCCCACATACGCGTGCGCATCGTCGCTGCCGTCCGCCGCGCACAGCTCCCAGTTCGGGTAGGTCTGCGCCTTGAGCGAGGCTATCAGCGCTCGCAAAAACGGCTCCGGCGTGTTGTACAGCGGCGTCAAAATGCTGATTTTTACCGGGTTTGCAAACTGCGCGCTTTTCTGGCGCGCCCGCTCCTCGTCAGAGATCATGTGCAGCGCTGCCATCTGGCGGCAGGCCTGCATGCGCTGCGTCTTTTCGCGCGTCAGCCGCCATGCCGTTTTCGGCCCCTTGGTCACTGCCAGCTTTACGCCCTTTAGGCCCATGCGCAGCGCCTGTTTGAAGTTTGCCATGCGATTCTCCCTTTATGCCGTGATAAAATACGGCCCCGTTCGGGCCGTTTCGGCATTTTATGCATTCGATAGGTATAATTAGATACGATAAAGTATATCCGATTCACCAGTAAAAATCAATGCGGGTGGTGTGTCCGTGCCGATGTATGCTTTTGTGCGCTTCGTCCATACTACTAATGAGAAAGGATGTGTATAGCATGAAAGCAACCATTGAGCGCGACGGCTGCATCGGCTGCGGCCTGTGCGCAGAAACCTGCCCCGCGGTGTTCTACATTGCAGACGACGGCCTGGCGGACATCAAGCAGGACCCCACGCCGGAAACTCTGGAAGCCTGCGCGGACGCAGAACAAGGCTGCCCCGTCAACGTCATCCAGGTATCTGCCCAGGCCTGACCGGCGCAAAAAAACAGCCCGCTGCAGGCGGGCTGTTTTTTCATTTCAGCGGAATGGCCCTCAGCGCATCATCCAGCGCCAAAAGCTGGGCCCTTGTCAGCTTTTCCGGGTAGTATTCGTTGTATTTTCTCAAATAAAACGTCCGGGCAAAATCCGCATACAGCGGGTCCTCCAGCTTGGGCATCATCGCCAGCACAGCCTCGCGTACCGCCTCGTTTTTCCACATGCTGTCCAGCAATACGTCAATGCTGTATACCCCCGCCTCCTGCGCCGTCGGAATCTTATTTTCCAGGTCTGCCGGGAAGGGGTGGAACTGCGTTTCCAGCCACCTGATGCACAGCGGGAACCAAGATGCCACGCTGTCGTTGATGTTGTCCCGGTAGCCGGCCGAGCAAAATTGCTTGGCCAAGGCCAGCCCGTGCTTGCCCTTCTGGAAGATATGCATTTCAAACGGGATGCCGTGATCGCTCAGCGCCTGCCCCATCTTGATGGTGTTTTCCACCGGCACCAGCTGGTCGTCATACGTAGCGAATAAAAACGCGGGCGGCGTATGTTCATCCACCTTATCGCACAGCCCCGGGATGGGGTAGGGCAGCCCCGCGCCCTTATGCGGCGTTGTCACAGGATAGCCCAGGATCATCGCGTTGGGCCGCTCTTTGCCCATCGTGCCCATGGCGCCGGACAAATGCCCGCCCGCGGAAAACCCGATGGACGCGATCTTGCCAGGGTCGGTGTTCCAGTCCTCCGCCTTTTGGCGGATCAGCGCCATGGCCTGGTCCGCATCCTCCAACGGGTGCGGAAACTCCGCATGCTCCATCACCGAATAGTTCAAAATATAGGCGTTGTAGCCCTCCGCCAAAAACGCCATCGCCACCGGCTCCGCCTCACGGTTAGAGCAGCGCATGTACGCCCCGCCGGGCAGCACCAGCACCGCCGGCCGCTTGTCTATGTTTTCATAGTCTGCCGGCGTATCCAATAGATACGCCCTCAGCGTCACGTTTCTTTCCCGATTGAGCACCACGGTTTCCAGCTTCATTGTCTTGCCCCCGTTTCCTTTTCTTGTTCCTTGCACACAATTTTGTTCTTATTCTACAGTACCACGATCCCTGTTTTTTTCCTAGTCCCTGGATACAAAAAAACCTCGGTTTTGTTTTCCCGCCCGCTTCCAGGCCTGCCAAGCCGTCGCTGCAAGGCTTGGCTTTCACCAGCATCCCCGCGTTTGGGAAAGCGGCCGCGCGGCCGTCCCCGCCAATGAGCCGAAACCCCGCCGTATAGCTTCTTGCCGAAAACCGGCACACAGCGGCCGGGCACAATGCCGGCACGCCTGCATAAAACAGCGTCCCGCGTTTCCCCCTCCCTGATTCGCCGGCGAAAAAAAGCCCAGGGGCACGTCCCTGGGCTCATGCTTATCTCCGTCTTACGAAATGACAGCGCGGATCTTTTCCATCGTCTTTTTCACGGACTTTTTCGGGATCGCGCCCACTACGCCGGTCAGGTCGCGTTCCTTGCCGCCTGCGGACCCCACGCCGATCTGCACCCATCCATACAACCGCAGCGTCTGCCCGGCATACTCCGTCTTGATGAAATGCATCGCCGTTGCAAGGCCGGTGCCCATCTTCCACACCGTTTCCCCGTTGTAGTCGATCTCCTTATACTTATCCGCCACCAAAACACCGCGCACCGCCGTTTCCACCGTCTGCCTTTCGCCGGCAAACGGAATTTCCATCATCGTCCTTGCCATACAGATACCCCCTTTGTTCTCTTGCCGCTTTACAGCGCCTCTACGATCAAACCGCCCATTTTTTGGCAGCCCACCTGCGTCTTGCCCGGGCTCATGATGTCGCCGGTGCGGTAGCCTGCCGCCAGCACCTTGGACACTGCGTTTTCGATCTCCTCGCTCTCTTTGTCCATATCAAACGAGTATTTCAGCATCATCGCCGCCGCCAAAATCGTGCCGATGGGGTTGGCCAGGTCTTTGCCCGCAATGTCCGGCGCGCTGCCGTGGATGGGCTCATACAGGCCGTTTTTCGTTTCTCCCAGGCTGGAGGACGGGATCATGCCGATGGAACCGGTAATCATGCTCGCCTCATCGCTTAAAATATCGCCAAACATGTTTTCCGTTACGATCACGTCAAACTGCGAAGGGTCGCGCACCAGCTGCATGGCCGCGTTGTCCACCAGCATATCCACCAGCTCCACGTCCGGGTAATCCGCCGCCACGCGGTGCACCACGTCGCGCCACAGCCGAGAGGAGGACAGCACGTTCATCTTGTCGATGCTCGTCACCTTTTTCCGCCGCTTCTGCGCCGTTTCAAACGCCGTGCGCGCAATGCGCTCGATTTCATGCTCGCTGTACCGCATCACATCATACGCGCTCTTTTCGCCGTCTATCTCCTCTACGCCCTTGTCGCCAAAGTAGATGCCGCCGATGAGCTCGCGCACCACCACCATATCAATGCCGCGGCCCGCCACCTCACAGCTCAGCGGCGAAGCGCCGGCCAGCTCGGAAAACAGCTTGGCAGGCCGCATGTTGGCATACAGTCCCATCGCCTTGCGGATGCCCAAAAGCGCCTTTTCCGGTCGCACGGCCTGGTCTACCTGGTCCCATTTCGGGCCGCCCACCGCGCCCAGCAGCACGCTGTCGGCGTTTAAGCAGGCCTCCAGGCTCTCCTCCGGCAGGGGTTTGCCCACCGCGTCGATGGCGCAGCCGCCCGCCAAAATCTCCGTATAATGAAAGGTATGCCCATGCTTTTCTGCGATTTTATCCAGTACCCGCATCGCCTGGGCCACAATCTCCGGGCCGATGCCGTCGCCCTTGATGACGGTTATGTTCTTTTCCATGTCACTGCCCCTCTTTGATGGATTTCAACAGGCCGTTGGCGCCGATGATCTTCTTGATAAATGCTGGGAACGCCTGCGCCTGGTAGGTCTGGCGCTTCGTGACGTTGGTGATCACGCCGCTGTCAAAATCAATGGATACCTCGTCGCCCGCCTCAATGCCGTCGGACGCGGCCGGGCATTCCAAAATCGGCAGCCCGATGTTGATGGCGTTGCGGTAAAAGATTCTGGCAAAGGTCTTGGCGATCACGCAGCTGATCCCCGCCTCCTTGATGGCGATGGGCGCATGCTCGCGCGAGGAGCCGCAGCCGAAATTCAACCCGCCCACGAGGATGTCGCCCGGCTGTACCTTTTTGACAAATTCCTTGTCGATGTCCTCCATGCAGTGCGCGGCCAGCTCCTTGTGGTCCGCCGTATTCAGGTACCGCGCCGGGATGATGACGTCGGTATCCACATTGTCTCCGTATTTATGTACCCTGCCCTGTGCTTTCATCTACTCTTTCCTCCTTACAGCTCTTCCGGGCCCGCGATTCTGCCCAGCACTGCGCTGGCCGCCGCCACCGCCGGGCTGGCCAGGTATACCTCGCTGTTCACATGGCCCATGCGGCCTACAAAGTTGCGGTTGGTCGTGGCCACGGCGCGCTCGCCGTCCGCCAAAATGCCCATATAGCCGCCCAGGCACGGCCCGCAGGTCGGCGTGGATACCGCGCAGCCCGCTTCGATGAATGTTTCCAAATACCCCAGCTTCATCGCGTCCATATAGATTTTCTGCGTCGCCGGGATAACGATGGCGCGCACATGCTTTGCCACCTTCCGGCCCTTTAGGATCTCCGCCGCCGCTTTCAGGTCGCTCAGCCGTCCGTTGGTGCACGAGCCGATGACCACCTGGTCGATCCTCACATCCCCCACCTCGTCGATGGTCTTGGTGTTTTCCGGCAGGTGCGGGAACGCCACCGTCGGCCGGATGGCGGATAGGTCGATGTCGATCACCCTGTCATACACCGCGTCCTCATCCGCTTCATACACCGTAAACGGGCGGTTGACCCGGCCCTTTACATACTCGAGCGTGATTTCATCCACCGCAAAAATGCCGTTTTTCGCGCCCGCCTCAATCGCCATATTCGCCATGCACAGCCGGTCCTCCATCGAAAGGCTCTTTAGCCCCTCGCCGGAAAACTCCATCGACTGGTACAGCGCGCCGTCTACGCCGATTTGGCCGATGATGTGCAAGATCACATCCTTGCCGGATACATAGCGGCCAAGCTGTCCCGTCAGGTTGAATTGAATCGCCCCCGGCACCTTGAACCACGCCTGGCCGGTGGCCATGCCGGCCGCCATATCCGTAGAGCCTACGCCGGTGGAAAACGCGCCCAGCGCCCCGTATGTACAGGTGTGCGAGTCCGCGCCGATGATGCATTCACCCGGGCCCACCAGCCCCTTTTCCGGCAGCAGCGCGTGCTCCACGCCCATATCGCCGGTATCGTAAAAGTTGACGATGCCCATCTTTTCCGCAAAATCACGGCACTGCTTTGCCTGCTCGGCCGCCTTGATGTCCTTGTTCGGCACAAAGTGGTCCATCACCAAGGAAATCTTTTCCCTGTCAAATACGCCGGTAAAGCCCGCCTTTTCAAATTCATTGATCGCCACCGGCGAGGTGATGTCGTTGCCCAGCACCATATCCAGCTTGGCGTTGATGAGCTGCCCCGCCTCCACATGATCCAGGCCCGCATGCGCCGCCAGGATCTTCTGCGTCATTGTCATACCCATAGTCCGTCTCTTCCTTTCCCTGCTGTTTCCGTCCTTATTGTACCGTATAAATCTTGTTGATGCCATTGACATACGCCAAAATCGAAGCCTCAATGATGTTGGTGGAAAGCCCGCGGCCCGTCACGGTGTGCCCGTCCTTATACAAACGCACGACCACCTCGCCCAGCGCGTCCTCCCCTTCGGTGATGGCCTGGATGCTGTACGTTTTCAATTCCACATCCGACCCCACGATTTTTTCCACCGCCGAGAACGCCGCGTCGATCGGCCCATCCGCCTTGACGACCGCCTCCTTCAATTCGCCGTCCTTGGTCAAGCATACCGTTGCCATCGTTTGGATCGCAGAGCCGCTGCTGATGACAAAGCTTTCCAATTCATACACCGGCATCACGATGGTTTTCTGGGTGGACACCAGCGCCTCTATATCGCGGTCCGTCACCGTCTTTTTCCTGTCCGCCAGCTCCTTGAAGCGCGCAAACGTCTTTTCCAGCGCCTCGCCCTCTACTTCATAGCCCAGCTCATTGAGCCGCTCGGCAAAGGCGTGCTTGCCGGAATGCTTGCCCAGCACCATCGTTGTCTGCGCAATGCCCACGCTTTCCGGCGTCATGATCTCATAGGTATTGCGGTTGGCCATCATCCCGTGCTGGTGCACGCCGGATTCGTGCGCAAATGCGTTGGCCCCTACGATGGCCTTGTTGGGCGCAATGGGCACGCCCGTGATGGAGGAGAGCAGCTTGCAGGTCTTGTAGATTTGCTTGGTGTCGATGCTGCAATCCATCCCGTAGAAATCGCGGCGGGTCTTTACGCCCATCACGATCTCCTCCAAGCTGGCGTTGCCCGCGCGCTCGCCAATGCCGTTGATGGTGCATTCCACCTGCGTGGCCCCCGCCTTGACCGCCGCCAGCGAATTGGCCACCGCCAGGCCCAGGTCGTCATGGCAGTGGGTGGAAATATCGACGTTTTCCACGCCCTCGACATGCTTTGCCAGGTAATCGATCATGTCAAACATTTCCTGCGGCGTGGCATACCCCACTGTATCCGGCGCATTGATGACCGTTGCGCCCGCCTTCACCGCCACGGAAAATGCCTGGGCCAAAAACGCCTTGTCGCTGCGCGAGGCGTCCTCTGCGGAAAACTCTACGTCCGGGCACAGGCTCTTGGCATAGCCCACCATTTCCTCGATCTGGGCAAGCACCTGCTCGCGCGTCATGCGCAGCTTGTATTCCATATGGATGTCGCTCGTCGCCAAAAACACATGGATCACCGGGTGCTTGGCGTTTTTCACCGCCTCATAGGCGCGGTCGATGTCCTTTTTCAGCGCGCGCGCCAGGCTCGCCACCCTGGCATGTTCGATTACGCCCGCAATGGCCTGCACCGCCGCGAAATCATCCGGCGAAGAGATGGCAAACCCCGCCTCGATGATGTCCACGCCCAAACGATCAAGCTGACGCGCCATCTCCAATTTTTCCGGCAGGTTCATGCTGCATCCGGGGGACTGTTCCCCGTCGCGCAGCGTAGTGTCAAAGATCTTGATTTGTTTTTGCATGTCGTCTGCTCCTTTTCTGTGTACGGTTTTCGCGGATAAAAAAAGCCTCCGTCTCTGTGAAAGAGACGAAGGCATGTGCTCCGTGGTACCACTCTTACTTGGCAGCTTGGCTGCCCGCTCGTTCTCGGCATCGGCCCAAAAAGGCGAATGCGCTTGCCTGTCTGGTAACGGCCAGGAACCCGTCCTTCCTACTTGCCGTGCGGCGTTCAGTCGGCTGCTAAAGGGTGAGTAGGCGCGCCCCCCGTACTGCCTTGCACCGCCCGGCAGCTCTCTGCAACTGGAAAAAGCCCGTCTGTTCCCTCTCAAAGCATTTTGCAATGAAATTAGTATTATGATACGCACGTTGGCCGCGTTTGTCAAGGGTTTTTTTGGATGGAGCAGATAGGTCCTCTGTCGATTCTGTCTGCCGCTCCCTTCATGAATCCTTGTCTGTGGCTCCCCGTCGCGGTTTTAAGAAAAATTCCCTCCTTTTTCGCACACCGCTCGGTTTGCTCTTGCGGGTTCGTTCCGATATAATAAAGGAACAAGCCTACCAAGGAGGTGCGCCCCTTGCGCTGTGAAGTGCTGTATCTTGTCATCCCCTGCTACAACGAAGAGGAAGTGCTGCCCGAAACCACCCGGCAGCTGACGGAAAAAATGAATGATCTGATGGCCCGCGGGCTCATCGCCAAGGAAAGCAGGATCGTCTATGTCAACGACGGCTCCAAGGACAATACCTGGGCGCTGATCGAGCGCTACCATAAGGAAAACCCGCTGGTAAACGGCGTAGACCTTTCCCGCAACCGCGGCCACCAAAACGCGCTCTTGGCCGGGCTGATGACCGTCAAGGACGAAGCCGACGTCGTCATCTCCCTGGATGCCGACTTGCAGGACGACATCCACGCCATCGACCGCTTTCTGGAAAAGTATTATGAGGGGTGCGAGGTCGTCTACGGCGTGCGCAGCGCGCGCCAAACCGATACGTGGTTCAAGCGCCACAGCGCGCAGGCGTTTTACAAGCTCATGAAGTTTTTCGGCGTGGATATCGTCTATAACCATGCCGATTACCGCCTGATGAGCCGCCGCGTGTTACACGAGCTGGCGCAGTATGGGGAGGTCAACCTGTTTCTGCGCGGCCTGGTGCCTCTGGTCGGCTTTCCCTCCGGCGTGGTGGAATACGAGCGCCGCGAGCGCTTTGCCGGCACCTCCAAATACCCCTTGAAAAAGATGCTGAGCTTTGCGCTGGACGGTGTCACGTCCTTTTCCATCAAGCCCATCCGCTTTATCACCGGCCTGGGGCTTTTGATCTTTGTCGTCAGCGTTTTGATGCTGCTGTATTTTCTCATCGTGCATTGGACAGGCCATACCGTCGCCGGGTGGACCTCCATCATGGTCTCCGTCTGGGCCATCGGCGGCCTGCAGCTGTTGGCCATCGGCGTCATCGGCGAATACATCGGCAAGACCTATCTGGAAACCAAGCGCCGCCCCCGCTACATCGTAAAGCAGTATCTGCATTAAAATAAGCCTTGCAGGCTATGGCCTGCAAGGCTTCATTTGTTTTTCTCGGCTTGCCCCAACGCTTCGTCCATCAGCTTGATCAGCTCCAGCGCGCTGCGGAAGTGCTGCTCTTTGCCGCCCTCCACCCATTGCACGCTGCCTTGCCAAGAAGCGTTCTGCCTATGCTGTACACGGATGATAAAGGTATTCGGTTCATCCGGCTGCCATGTTTTCGTTTCGTTGAATTCCATCGGTGAGATCTCCTCCTTTTCCAAATTGCCATAGAAAGCGCGCAGCCTATGCGTATGCCGCGGCCCGCCCATGCAATTCAAGCAGTGCTCACAAATCCGCAGCATTTCCGTCAGCGTGGCAAACCGCCATTCCTGCTGCGTTGCTTGGTGCATCAATATGCCCTGCAAATCCCCGATGTCATTCTTCTCCGCATATACAGATACCCAGTTTTGTTTTTCTGGCACCCCACTCCATTCCATCATGTATCAGGCCGCATCCTTTCCGGCAGGCCGTCGCCCGCCTTTTACACCCGGCATTTGCTACTATCTTACCATCTTTCCGTGGTAGTTCCTAGCCAAAAAGCAATCTGTTTGCAGGATTTTTTTCATTTTATGGCCCAAATTTTCTCCTTTCGCGGTTGTCAAGCCTTTGCCCAATGCTTTATCATTAAAATACTTGATTTTCTATCTCTTTAAGAGGTGTTGCTTATGGCATCTGCTTTTACAGATCGCTCCTGTCTTACCATTCGTACGCTTGGCGCGTTTTCCGTACAGCAAGAAGGCCGGGCCGTTCCCGGCTTGGCCTCGCTTAATAGCGCTGCGTCCCGGCTTCTCATGTGCCTGCTTTCGCGCCGCCAGGAGCCCTTTTCCGTCGACGAGCTTGTGGCGCTGCTGTGGCCGAAAGGCGGGGTGAAAGATCCTGCCAAAGCGCTGGTCGCTTTGGTCTACCGCCTGCGGCAGGCCCTTAGCGCCGGAAAGGGCCGAGGTACGGACTATATTCTATTAAAGCAGCACCGCTACGTTTGGAACAGCCAAGCGCCCTGTTTTTTAGACGTTGCCAGCTTTGAATCGCTCTGCCAACAAGCCCAGGAGGCCGACGGGGAGGATGAGCAGATTTCCCTCTATCAGCAAGCCTTTTCCCTTTACCAAGGCGATTTTTTGCCGCAAAAATTTCAGCCTTCCTGCGTTATGGCCGCCGCTTCTCATGAGAAGCGGCTCTATCACCGGGTGATCGGCCGCCTGGCCCGGCTCTACGCCGCCCGTGACGATTACGCCGCCATCGTCCAAATGTGCGAATCCGCGCTTACCCTGGAAGGCACCGCCGAGTTTGTCTATGAATTGTACATCGACGCCCTGCTTCGCCTGGGGCAGCCTGCCGCGGCCCTGGAGCGCTACCAGACAATCACCCAGTATCTCTCCGATGCTTTGGGCCTTTGCCCTTCGCCGCAGCTGCATGCGCTGTATTGGCGCATTTACCAGGCCCTCGGCCATGCGCCTGCGCCCCTTGCCGCCGTGCGGGCCAGCCTTGCAGAGGCCGAGCCTTCCCCAGGCGCGCTGCTTTGCAGCCTGGAAGCCTTCCGCGGCCTTTACCAGTTTGCTTCCCGGCTTACCCTTCGCTCCGGCCAGGTGGCTTTTTTGGCTTCTCTCAACGTCCACGACGCCGGCGGCCAAGCGCAGGTGCCTGCGCTTCAGCTTCTGACCCATGTAGCCTTGCAGCAGCTCCCAGGCGACTGCGTCGTGTCCATGTACAACCAAACGCAGCTTTTGCTGCTGCTGTTTTCCCTGCCATATGAAGATTGCGGCCGCCTGCTCGCCAGCATCGAGCAATCCTTTTACGCCCGTTATGACGGCGCGCCCGTTTCCCTGTCCCACGAGCTTGCCGTGCTGGATGCCTACCCCCCAACGCATAAGGAGGATGCTTGTTGATCACCCTTGGGTTTTTGGCGCATGTAGACGCCGGTAAAACAACGCTGTGCGAACGCATCCTTTACCAGGCCGGTGCCCTGCGCCGGCTTGGCCGGGTGGATGCGCAGTCCGCCTTTTTAGACAGCGACCCTTTGGAACGCCAGCGCGGCATCACCATTTTCGCCTCCGAGGCCGGCTTTGTTCACCGCGATACATCCTTTACCCTGCTGGATACGCCGGGCCATGTGGATTTTTCCTCCGAGATGGAGCGCGTGCTCTCCGTTTTGGACTGCGCTGTGGTCGTCGTCAGCGCCGTGGAGGGCATACAGCCGCATACCGAAACCATCTGGCAGCTTTTATCCGATCATAACATCCCCACCTTTTTCTTTCTCAACAAAACAGACCGGCCGGGCGCTGACCCAGCCGGTGTTTTAGCATCGCTCAAGGCGCGCTTTTCCCCCGCCGTCTGCGATCTAGCCCACGGCTTTTCCACAGACGCCGTTGAGCGCATTGCCGAGTCGGATGATGATCTCCTCGCCCATTATTTTGAGGAAGGCTACCAGCCCTCCCTCTGGCTGCCGGCGGCCCGCCGGCTCATTGCTTTTCGCCGTCTTTTCCCCTGCTTTTGCGGCAGCGCGCTGTCCGGCCAAGGGGTGGAGGCGCTGATGGACGCGCTCTCCTCCCTCCTTGCTCCGCCTCCTGTGTTGGAAGGGCCGCTTCAGGCGCGCGCCTTTCGTGTCCGCTACGATGCCAAAGGCGTCCGCTGGGTACACCTGCGCATTTTGCAGGGTACGCTGGCGCCCAAGCAGGCGGTTGGCCGCGAAAAGGTACACGAGCTGCGCGTCTTTCAGGGCGATCGCTCCCAGCCCGCCTCGTTGGCAAAGGCCGGCGAGGTATGCGCTGTATCCGGGCTTTCCCTGCGCGCCGGCGGCGCCATCGGCCTGCCCGGCTTGCCGCAGCCCCGGCTTCAGCCTGCGCTGAGCGCCGAGGTACTGTATCCGGACGATGTTGCGCCGCAGCGTGTAGCCACCGCATTTGGCCAGTTGGAGGAGGAAGACCCGCTCTTGCGCGTGGCCTTTGATGACCAAACACACCGCCTACACATCCAGCTCATGGGCAAAATTCAGTTGGAGGTCTTGTCCGCCCAGGTGCCGCAAAGGTTTGGGTTCCCCGTTTCCTTTGGCCCCTGCCGCATCGTGTACCGCGAAACCATCGCAAAGCCGGTCTGCGGCTATGGCCATTTTGAGCCGCTGCGCCATTATGCCGAGGTGCATTTTCAGCTTGCGCCCGCGCCGCGTGGCAGCGGCCTTTCCTTTGACAGCGTCGTGTCCACCGACACGCTCCCCTTGCAATTCCAGCGCCTGATCCGCACCCATGTCTTTGAAGCGCCGCATCCCGGCGTGCTCACAGGCGCTGCGCTCACGGATGTGCGCATCACGCTGACAAACGGCCGCGCACATGAAAAGCATACCGAGGGCGGCGATTTCCGCCAGGCCGTTTGCCGCGCCATCCGCCAGGGCCTAGAGCAGGCGGAAAGCCTTCTTTTAGAGCCGTATTACGCCTTTACCCTTGCCCTGCCCCTGGCTTGTGTCGGCCATGCCCTGTCCGATTTGCAGCGGCGTCATGCCCGGTTTGATGCGCCCCAGCCCCAAAACGACCGATGCCTTATCACAGGCCGCGGCCCTGCCGCCTGCCTGATGGATTATGCTGCCGATGTGGCTGCCTATTCCAAGGGCGAGGGCGCGCTTATGCTCCGGTTTGACGGCTACGATCTCTGCCACAACCCGGAGGCGGTCATCCAGGCTTCCGGCTATGATCGGCGGGCGGACAGCCGCCACCCTTCCTCCTCTGTTTTCTGCTCGCACGGCGCAGGGTATTCTGTGCCCTGGGACGAGGTCGCCTCCCATCTTCATTGCCAGCGCCGGCCGCTTTTGGCAGAGTCTTAATGATTTTTAATCAATCTGCCATTTGCATTTCTTTCTTTTTTCCCGTTTTTTCGGTATACTGTTATTTACACAATTTCTTGCCTTCCCGTGTCGGTTGGCCGGGGATGAAAAGGAGTCTTGCCTTCTTATGAAACAAACACGCGATCCTCGTTCGCGCCAGCAAAAATTCTTGAAATATTTCTCCCTGTTTGTCTACCTGTCCCTCGTTGCGTCCATCATCTATATCATTGTGCGCATTTTTTTAGCACCGGCATCCATGCCGGCCGGGGCTGCCGAAGGCGAACGGCTGAAAAGCGATTATATCCTGATGCTTCTCCAATGTATTCTCGGCGTCGCTGTGCTGATGCTGCCCAGCATCCTGGCCAAACGCTTCCGCCTGGAGATCCCTTCCATGATGTTGATCCTGTTTGTGCTGTTTTTGTATTGCGCCGTATACTTGGGCGAAGTACAGGATTTCTACTATAAGGTATCCAACTGGGATACCATTTTGCACTGCTTTAGCGGCGGCATGCTGGGTACGCTCGGCTTTTCCGTCATTGCGCTGTTCAACAATAGCGACCGCATCCCCGTCAACCTCAGCCCCATCTTCGTGGCATTTTTCGCGTTTTGCTTTGCCATGATGCTGGGCGCCATCTGGGAAATTTACGAGTTTACCATCGATGGGCTCATGCAGCTGAATATGCAAAAATATGCCCTGGAAAACGGCGTGGCGCTGGTAGGCCGCGCAGCGGTCATCGATACCATGAGCGATCTCATCGTCGATGCCGTAGGCGCGTTTGTCATCGCCGTCATCGGATACATTTCTACCAAATATAAAAAGGGCTGGCTGGAAGCGCTGCTCATTACGCGCAAGCGCGACCATTCAGATAAAAGCGCTTCTTCCAACGCCGCCTCATAATTTTAATTCAGGAGACATCATCACCATGCAAAGAAAAGTCATCCTCAGTGCAGACAGCTCCTGCGATTTGGGGCCGCAGCTTATCCAGCAGTATCACGTGCACCTGTTTCCCTTTACCATCCTTTTGGATGGCCAGGCCTATACCGACGGCGAAGGCATCACGCCGGACGACCTATACCGGGCCTGGTGGGAGAAAAAATTGCTGCCCAAAACCGCCGCAATCAACGTTGCTCAGTACGATGAGCACTTCCGGCAATGGACAGAACAGGGCTGCGACGTCATCCATATTTCCCTGGGCTCGGCATTGTCCTCCGCGCATCAAAACGCGTTGCTGTCCGCCCGGCAGCTGGGGCATGTGTATGTCATCGATTCGTGCAGCCTGTCTACCGGCTCCGGCCTAATCGCGCTCCAAGTGGCAGACCGCATCCGGCAAGGCATGCCCGCCGAGCGCATTTATCAGGAAGTGACGCAGCTGGTGCCCAAGGTGCAGGCCAGCTTTCTGCTGGATACGCTGGAATTCATGCACGCCGGCGGCCGCTGCTCTTCCATCACCCGCCTGGGCGCCAACGTGCTGCATATCAAGCCCTGCATCCAGGTGCATACCGACGACCACGGCAGCATGGGCGTGGGCAAAATGTACCGCGGCAAGCTCGTCCGCTGCCTAAAGCGCTATGTAGAGGATGTGCTCGCAAAGCCGGAGGGCATCGATACCAGCCGCGTATTCATCACCCATTCCGGCATAGACCAGGCCATCATCGATATGGTGCGCCAAACCATCCAGCAGCTGGTGGATTTTAAGGAAACCTACATCACCCGCGCCGGCTGCACCATCTCTTCCCACTGCGGCCCCAATACGCTGGGCGTTTTGTTCCTGCAAAAATAAATGCCTTGCGGCAGACCAAACGTCTGCCGCTTTTTTTCATGGGCGCCGTTTATACGATGCATATGCGGTTCCCCAAGCCCTCTGTGCAAACGGTGCAGCCTCTCTTTTATGCCTGTACGCTCAGGTTCGTTTGCTTTCCCCTTTGCGTTTTGGCCGTTTGGCTTCCCGTTTCCTTTTGCCTTCAAACTCAAAGCAGAGCCTGGCCGCTTCCCCATGGAGCGCCAGCAGGCAGATCAAATTGGGCAGGATCATCAGCCCGTTCATGATGTCGGAAACGCCCCATACCGCCTGTAAGGGGGTCGTCGCCCCCACAAAGGCAAGCGCGCAGTAGATAAGGCGGTAGACGCGATTGTATCGCTGGCTTTTGCTCAGGTATTCCAGCGATTTTTCCCCATAATATTCCCAGCCCAGGATGGTGGAAAAGGCAAACAGCACGATGCTGCCCGTGACCACCCAGCCGCCTACCGGCCCCAGCGCCGCCTCAAAGGCCGCAATGGTCAGCGGCGCCCCCATCAGCGGCGCGCCCTGGGCGTCCACTGTGCCCAATACACCGGAACAGGCGATGACCAGCCCCGTGACCGTACACACCACCAGGGTATCAAAAAACGTGCCCGTCATATTGATATACCCCTGCCTGGCCGGGTGGTCCGTTTGGGCCGCCGCCGCGGCAATGGGCGCAGAGCCCAGCCCCGCCTCGTTGGAAAACACCCCTCTGGCTACGCCCCATTGGACAGCCTGCCCCATGTGCGCTACGATGGTTCCTCCCACGCCGCCCGCTGCCGACTGTGCGGAAAATGCCATGCGGATGATCTCCGCAAGGCCGGCCGGCAGGTACGCCGCGCGGCTGGCGATGGCCGCCAAGCCCGCCGCAAAGTATCCCACCGCCATCACCGGCACCACCACGCCGCATACCCGGCCGATGCTGCGGATGCCGCCCAGCAGCACGCAGCCGCTCAGCACCATGAGGCAAAGCCCCACCAGATACGCCTCCGCGCCCGTCGAAGCATAGAGCGCCTCTGCAATGGAATTGGCCTGCGTCATGTTGCCGATGCCAAACGCCGCGGCCGCGGCAAACAGTGAAAACAAAAAGGCCAGCGCTTTGCCCAGCTTTTTCCGCTGAAAGCCATTTTTCATCGCATACATCGGCCCGCCCGCCATCTCTCCGTTTGGCTGTTTTTCACGGTACCGTACCGCCAGCACGCTTTCCGCAAATTTGGTGGAAAGGCCAAACAGCGCGCTGATCCACATCCACACCAGCGCCCCCGGCCCGCCCAGCACCATCGCCGTGGCCACGCCCACCAGGTTGCCCGTGCCGATGGTGGCGGCCAGCGCGGTCATCAGCGACTGAAACGGGGAAATATCCCCGCTGCCCCTCCGCCCCTTTGTCCTTTGAAATACAGCGCGCAGCGCAAACCCCAAATTGCGCCAGGGATAGGCCTTTAGCCGGATGGTTAAAAACACGCCCGTGCCTACCAACAGCACGAGCATCCACGGCCCCCACACCCATTGGCTGATGCGTTTTATCCACTGCAATGCTTCCATCTTTCCTCCCGATGCTTGTTTTTTTGTCAAAATTATTTCATAATAGAGTCATCTCTGATATAAAATTGTATTCCGTTGCCGTTGATAGAATTTCAAATAGGAGCGTCTCCTATTGTACGTTTTTCAGAAGTTTTTGAGTTTTGGAGGGTTTCTCTATGTACGACTATCATATCCACTCCTACCACAGCGCAGACGGCCAGCAGTCCCTGCGCGAAATCGCCCTGGGCGCAATCCATAACGGCCTGGACGAGATCTGCGTAACGGCACATTATGATTACGATTTTCCATTGGCTCCGCATCTAAATTTCCTTTGCGATTTGATCGACTATGTAGAGGATGTGGAGCGGTACGCCGCCCGGTTTGCCGACCAGCTCATCATCAAAACCGGTGTAGAGATCGGCATGCAGGCGGGCCGCGACGATGTCTTTGCCGCCACGCGGCAGGCCATGGCCGGCTTGCGGTTCGATTATATTTTGGGCTCCATCCATTGGATGGGGTTTGCCGACGGCAACCCGCGGCGCCTCATAGAGCCGGATGTCAACCCGGTTTTCGGCTACGGCGCCACGCCGGATGAGGTCATGCAGAAATACGCTTTGCAGCTGTTGTCCTGCGCTAAGGATTTCCCCGAGCTGGATTGTATCGGCCACCTTACCTATTATGCCCGCCAAAACCCCTATCCAGACCGGCAGCTCCGCTACCGCAACGCGCCCGATGAGCTGGATGCGCTGTTTATGTACCTGATCTCTCACGGCAAAGGACTGGAAATCAACACCTCCTCCAAAACGCCATACGGCTTTTTCATGCCGGATGAGGATATCATGTGCCGTTACCATGAATTGGGCGGCGAGATCGTGACCATCGGTTCGGATGCCCATACGCCGGACCGCATCGGCGAGCACTACGCGGCCGCCTGCCAAATGCTGCGCCGCGCCGGCATGCGCTATGTATGCACCTATGAAAACCACAACCCAATATTCCATCGCATCGGAGGATAAGGCCCTTGCAGCCGCATAAAAAATATTTTTTCTTTGATTTCGACGGCACGCTGACCATCGGCCATACCGCCTGTGTGCCGCCCGATACCCGCCAAGCCCTGCACGATCTGCAAAAAAACGGCCATTTTGTCGCCATTGCCACCGGCCGTCTCCAGGCCGAGGCCATCGGCTTTTGCCCGGAATTGGGCATTTCCCACCTCGTATCCGACGGTGGATACAGCCTGACCATCGACGGGCGCTTGGAACAAATGCGCTCTCTGGACGCTTCCCTGTGCCACCGCGTGCTCTCAGAGCTCAGCGAAAAGGGCATTCCCTGGGGCTTTACCTGTGAAAACAAAATGGTGCGTTATACCAATTCCACTGCCTTTTTATTGAAGGTAAACGATTATTATATGCATTCCGTGCTTGACCCTGCGCTGGATTTTCGCCGCGTTTCCACCTTTTATAAGCTGTATATCGCCTGTACTGAAGAGGAGGAAGCCGGCATCGAGGCGCTATCCTATGCGCCTTGGGTGCGGTACAGCCCCACCTGCATTTTCATAGAGCCTTTGGAAAAGCAGGAGGGCATCCGCCATGTGATGCAGCGCTTAGCTGCGCCGGTGGAGGATGTGGTGGTGTTTGGCGACGGCACCAACGACATCCCCATGTTTACCCAGCCCTGGACCTCCATCGCCATGGGCAACGCGCACGAATCGCTCAAGCGCTGCGCCGATTACGTCACCGCCCCTTCGTATGAAAACGGCATTGCCAAGGCCTGCCGCCATTTTGGCTGGCTCTAAGGCAAAAAGCCGCCAAAAGGCGGCTCAAAATCCTCTATCCGCAACAAAAACGGCGGCCGGATGCTTGTTCCTGCCGCCGTTTTTTTACTTTTTCCCGTTCTCTTCCTTTAGCCTTTGCTTTGCCTGCTCTACGGTTTCGCCTTCCTTGGTCAAATACTGGTCCACAAATTTGTCCTCTATTTTGGTATATGTGCCTACGACCGTATCTTCCACCTTTTGATACGCGCCCACCACGGTATCCTCTACCTTTTGATACGCGCCTGCTACTTTTTCTGCTATCCTTTCATTCGCCTTTACAAGCTTCGATTTTGCCATCCCAATCGTCTCCTTTCCTTTTGCTGCTTCTCATCATCCAAACGCCAAGCACCAAGGCAAACAGGCACACGCCCGCGCCGGTCATAAGGTTCATCGTATACGCGTCAACGCCTGTGCCGTCGCTAAACGATACAAGCATGGAACGCTGCAGCGTCAGCACGGATACGGCTGCCTCCATCATCCGAATCGTCTGTGTGATAGCGCTCAGCGGCGCTCTTCTCTTTCGGGCTTTTACGGCGTTTACGATGACCCAAGAAATTTTGGCAAATGTATAGGCCGCAATGGTAATCATGAGAATTTCATCGTATGCCATGGCCACATCTTCCAAAAGGCTGATGTAGACAATGCCAATCAAAACAACGCTCAATACACAAAACAAAACGCCCGTCAGCCACATAAGGGTGCGCTGCTTTTCGACGCCGCCCTTCCGCAAGCCCAGCACAGCAGCGCCGCGCATCGCGCTGAGCAAAATATAATACACGCACGACGCGAGAAACCAAATGGAATGGTGCGCTAGGCCGAGCGCGCCATGGTAAAGCGCATACGCTAGGTTTAGGCCCGCTGCCCAACCCACCGGCACGATGGCGCGGTATCTTTCGTTGCTTACGATCCGGCCGCCCCATTCCGTCTTTTGGATTTTGTGTAATATCGTTTTTTGAACTCTCATGCTCTGTTTTCATTCATCAGCAGGGCTGCCCGCGCTTTACGCCTTTTAGCAAGGGAACCAGGCAGACAAGCAGCACGATCCCCGCTACGCCTATAAGCATCCCCGGCAGCATCCTTTGCCATACCATGCAAAAGCACATGCCCACGCCCAGCAGCAATGCGCCTGCAACGCCCAAAAGAACAGCCCGCACATGCCTGCCGGACAGGCGTAGGGGCGCCTTATGTTCCATTTTTCTCCAGATCAGCATGGTGGCTATTCCCAGCACAACCCCTGCACAGCCCAGCACAACGCCCGGCGTAAAGGCATTCCATTCGGCAATCAGCGCCATGCACATGCCGATGGCAAACAGCACGCCGCTAAGCGTTCCCAATAGCAGCGCAGTCAAACTGCTTTTTTTCATCATAAACACCTCCAAATTTCATCCATTAAAACAACGCTTGTAGTTTTAATGCAATTGCATCATAATATTTTATAGGCTTCGTTTCAATCATCAATGTTTCAACATCTGTCGGAATAATGGAGGGTCGGCTATGAATACAAAAAACAACAAGCGCCGCCAGGCATCGCAGGAAAAAATCGAAAAGGCGTTTATAGAGCTGCTGCAAACCAAGGAGCTGTCCGCCATTACGGTGTCCGAAATCGTAAAAAAGACAAAGCTCAACCGCAGCACCTTTTACGCCAACTATGCGGATCTATATGCGCTTGCAGACGCGATCCGGGAAAAGCTGGAAACGGATGTGGCCCAGCTTTATAAGGACGATAGGGATAATAAGGTGAACAGCAACGACTACCTGCGCCTGTTTTACCACATCCAAAGCAATCCGCTTTTCTACAAAACCTATTTCAAATTGGGCTATGACGGCCAGTACAAAATACATCTCTATGATACGCAGCAGGCCGAAACATACTTTGGCAACAAACACATCGCCTATCATATGGAGTTTTTTAAGGCCGGCTTGAATGCCATCGTAAAAAAATGGCTGGAAGGCGGCTGCCGGGAAACGCCGGAGGAGATGAACGAAATCATACATAGCGAATACCAGGGCAGGGAAATCGTCCGCTAGCGCCGGCGCCCGCACAAAAATGCCGTCCAAGATGCCCTCTGTCTTGGGCGCTTTTTTATTTTTATCCCGTAAAATTTCTTTCTTTTCCATTTTTAGATACCAATTCCTTCCTTTCTGCCGTATGATGCTATTTGCAGAAACTTGAAGGAGAATGCAGAATTGAGAAAAAATATCGTTGGTCTTTCCATCAGACGCCTGCGCCTGGCGCACGGCCTTGCGCAGGAGCAGCTGGCCGTGCAAATGCAGCTGCGCGGCCTTTCCCTCACAAAGCTCACCGTTTCCCGCATCGAAACGGGGCGGCGGATGGTGTTGGATTATGAAGTGAAAGCCTTTGCGGCATATTTTTGCGTGCCGGTTCTCTTTTTATATCGATAAATCGTTGCCGCCGGTTCTTTTTTCTGTGCTACACTGTGCTTATCCATGTTTTCGCAAAGGAGTGTTTGTATGGAGCTCGTCGTTTCCTTTCCGTTAGAGGCCGTCGGCCTGTTTGCCTTTGGCATGAGCGGCGTGCTGGTGGCGCTGGAAAAAAGGATGGATCTCATCGGCGTTTGTGTATTGGCCATCACGGCGGCCTGCGGGGGCGGTATACTGCGCGATGTGCTGCTAAACCAGCCCCTGCCCGCCTTTTTCACCCATCGGTCGTATCTTTGCATCGTAGCCTTAGCCATTGTCGTAACGCTGCTGGGCAACGCTACGCTGCGCCGTCACCACCAGCTGCGCCGGTTTGATTTGTCCCTGCCCCTGGATATCGCGGATGCCGTGGGCCTGGCCACCTTTGGCACCTCGGCCGCGCTCATCGTTGTGGACATGCCCGGCAACCTGATCACCTGCGTATTCATCAGCTGCCTTACGGCCTGCGGCGGCGGCATGCTGCGCGACCTGTTTGCCCAGCGCATCCCCATGATCTTCAGCGGGCCGCTATACGCCACCCCCTGCATCCTGGGGGCCGTGGCGCTGTATTACGGCGTGCGCTTTCTGCCGCGCACCGCCGCGGTGCTGCTGTGCTTTGCGCTGATCTTGGGGCTTCGCCTGCTTGCCATCTTCTTCCACATCGGCATGCCAAGGTTCCTGTATTACGATGACGGCGCCGCATCAGGCCCCGCACAATAAGCGCCGCAGCCGCCCGTTTTTGTTGTATAATAAGCTATCATCATTTTTACATTCATAGGAGATATGCCATGAAACGAATCCTTTGCTTTGGAGATTCCAACACCTGGGGCTTTGCCCCCAAGGACGGCTACCGCTTTGACGAAAACACCCGGTGGACCGGGCTCGTCCAAAAGGCGCTGCCGCAGTATAAGATCATCGAGGAAGGGCTCAACGGCCGTACCGCCCTGTGGGATGACCCCATCGAGGGCTACAAAAACGGCAAGGAATACCTGATCCCCTGCCTTGCCAGCCAAAGCCCGCTGGATCTTGTCATCCTCATGCTGGGCACCAACGACTGCAAGACCCGCTTTGCCCTTACCGCCTCGGATGTGGCGGCCGGCGTGCGCGAGCTGGCAAACCTCATCCTCTCTTCCGGCTGCGGGCCGGAGGGCCGTGCGCCGCGCCTTCTGGTCATGTGCCCCGCGCCCTTGCGCTATACCCGCGAGCCGGATTACTGCGCTTCGTTTGACGACAATTCCAACCGCATCTCCCGCGAGCTGCCCGCCAAATTTGCCCGCTTTACCCGCGAGATCGGCTGCGATTATCTCGATCTGGGCCCCATCGCCGTGGCCAGCGAAAAGGACGGCATCCATCTGGACCCGGATCAGCACCAAAAGGTGGCCGAGGCCGTTGTTGCCAAGATCCGCGAAATTCTCGGTTAACTGAAAAAAAAGGAGCCGGACGGGCTCCTTTTTTTGTATACTGACAGTAAGAAAACCATTCTTTCATAGAAAAGAGGTCGTGCAATGCAATACGAGATCCAAGGCGGCGCCTACCCCATCGTCGTCTGCCGGCTGCAAAGCGGCGAACAGATGATTACCGAAAAAGGCTCTATGGTGTATATGACCCCCAATATGCAGATGGAAACCAGGGGTGGCGGCATCGGAAAGATGTTCTCCAAGGCGCTATCCGGCGAATCCATGTTCCAAAACATCTATACCGCCAAGGGCGACGGCGTTATCGCCTTTGGCTCCAGCTTTCCCGGGCGCATCCTGCCGCTGGAAATCACGCCGGAGCGGCCGATGATCCTGCAAAAGAACGCCTTTTTGGCGGCCGAGCCTACGGTAGAGCTTGCCATCACCTTCAAGAAAAAATTGGGCGCCGGCTTTTTTGGCGGCGAAGGGTTTATCATGCAGCGGCTCAGCGGCCGTGGCATGGCGTTTGTGGAGATCGACGGCGAATTGGTGGAATATCTCCTGGCGCCTGGCCAATCGCTGCTGGTGGATACCGGCAATGTGGCGGGCTACGAAGAGAGCGTTTCCATGGAGATTCAGCAGGTAGAAGGGCTGAAAAACAAGCTGCTGGGCGGTGAAGGCTTTTTCCATACCCGCCTGACAGGGCCCGGCAAAGTCTGGATTCAAACCATGCCCATCTCCACAGTGGCCTCTGCGCTCATCGGCTTTATGCCCTCCGGCAACTAAGGCAAAATAAAAAACGGCGGAAAATCGTCCGCCGTGTTTCTTTTTTACAGCCCCAGCGCGCGCAGCAGCTGCGGCAGGGCGCGCTCAAAGCATACGCCGTAGCGCGTCTCCAGGCCCAGCGGCAGCGTCTCCACAATGCTTTGCTGGGTAAAGTCCGCCGCGATCTGGGCCGCCTGCACCAGCGTTTTGCCCGCCATATACGCGCCTGTCAAGGCGCTGGCATACACATCGCCGGTGCCGTGGTAGCTGCCCGGCATATGCGGGGCGGCAGGGCAGGCGCTCTGCCCGGTCTCTCTATCGTACACTGCGGCGCCCAGCTTCCCTTCTTCCGGGCTGATGCCCGTCAATACCACGCTGGCCTGCGTCATTTCGCGCAGCGCCTGCATCAAATCATCTACCTCCGCCTGATCGGGCGTTTCCAGATACGGCCGGCCCAGCATCAGCGCTGCCTCCGTCTGGTTGGGTACGATCACGTCTGCCCTTTGGCAGAGCCGCTTCATCAGCTGCGGCATTTTTTCCGACATACCTGGGTACAGCTTCCCATGATCCCCCATCACCGGGTCCACGATGATCTTGGTCTGCTCTCCTCGAAACGCATCGAACAGCTGCTCTACCAGCGCCACCTGCTCCGCCGAGCCCAGATAGCCGGTATAGATGGCATCAAACGCCAAGTCCAGCGTTTTCCAATGCTGAAAAATCGCAGGCAAGTCTTGGGTCAAGTCGCGGAAGGTCATGCCGGTAAAGCCGCCGGTATGCGTGCTCAGCACCGCCGTGGGCAGCGCGCTTGCCTCCAGCCCGGCCGCAGATAAAATGGGCAGCGCCACCGTCAAGGAACAGCGCCCCACACAGGATAGATCATGCACAGCCAATACTCGTTTTTGTTTCATAGCCTTCTCCCTTGCATCGTTTCTGTTTATGCCCTATAATAACGAAAAACTGGCCTGATTAAAAGATTCAATTTCATCATTTTTTATAAGGCCAGAAGCAAGGAGGCTCGCCATGCTCTTTTCCCTGCCGCCGGATGACAGCCATACGCCGCTGTATATCCAGATCACCCGCCACCTAAAGCAGCAGATCCGTACAGGCACCCTGCCCGCCCATGCCAAGCTGCCCAGCAAACGCAGCCTGGCAGAGCATCTGGGCGTCAGCGTTACCACTGTGGAAGGCGCGTACAGCCAGCTGGTTTCCGAGGGGTTTGTGGAAAGCCGGCCCAAGCGCGGCTTTTTTGTCTGCGAGATCGAGCCCCTTTTGCCCACCGACGAGCCGCTGGCTCAGCCCGCCGCAAAAGCGGACAGCCCGGCAGAGCCGCTGGTAGATTTTTCGCCCGGCGGCATCGATACGCGCCATTTTCCGTATACCGTCTGGCGCCGCCTGCTGCGTGCCTGTTTTGACGAGGCAGACGCCACGCTTTTGCAAAACGCCCCGGCGCAAGGGCTTTTTTCGCTGCGGGCAAGCATCGCACAGTACTTGGCGCAGGCCCGCGGGGTGCGCTGCCGGGCCCAGCAGATCGTCATCGGCGCCGGCACCGAGCACCTTTTGCAAATTCTCAGCTATATGCTGGACAGCAGTTGGGCCATTGCGCTGGAAAACCCCGTGTACAACAAAGCGTACCACATGTTCTCCCGCATGGGCCATTCGGTACTGCCGCTGTATGTCGATGAAAAGGGGCTGCCGGTTTCGCCGCTGGCGGCGCTGTCGCATGCGGCGGTGTATACCACCCCCTCGCACCAGTTTCCCCTGGGCGTCAGCATGCCCATCAGCCGCCGCGTGCAGCTCTTGAATTGGGCCAAATCCGCGCCGGACCGCTATATCATCGAGGACGATTACGACAGCGAATTCCGCTACGATGCAAAGCCCCTGCCCAGCCTGCAAAGCATCGACGACCATGGCCGCGTCATTTACCTCGGCACGTTTTCCAAAGCCATCGCCCCCTCGCTGCGCATCGGCTATATGGTGCTGCCGGAATCGCTTTTGCCGCTTTACCAGGCACAGTACGCGCAATTTAGTTGCGCCGTCTCCCGCTTTGATCAGCAGGTGCTGGATGCGTTTTTGCACCAGGGCGCGTTTGAAACGCACCTCAACCGCATGCGCAAGCTATATAAGGAAAAGCGGAAAATCCTGATCTCTGCCCTGGAGACAGCCTTTTCCCATTCCCTGCAATACCAGGGCGAGCAGGCAGGGCATCATCTGCTGGTGCATCTGCCCGGCCTACCGGATGGCGGGGTGCTGTGCCGCACGGCCGCGGCGGCGGGCGTAAAGGTGTATCCCCTTTCGCCCTATTTCATCGGCCCCGTGCCGCCTGCCTACCAGGGGCATGTGCTGCTGGGCTACGGCTCGCTCAGCCCGGCGCAGATACAGCAGGGCGTTGCGCTGCTGTCCCAAGCCTGGGCGCCGTTTACCTCATAAAAAAATACCGGCCGAAATGGCCGGTATTTTTGCATTTTATCATTCCGCGTAATTGGTAAAGTAGCCCTGGATCCATACCACCGGCGTGCCCTTATCGCCGGAGCCGGAGGTCAGATCGCACAGCGAACCGATCAAATCTGTCAGCCGCCGGGGCGTGGTGCCCTGCGTGGCCATGGTGCCCTTCAGGTTTTTGTCCTTGGTCTCAATGGCCTTTTCAATGGCTTCCCTAAGCGCCTGCCCGGACAGGTTTGCAAACTCGTTGTCCGCCAGGTATTTGAGCTTCAATTCATTCGGTGTGCCTTCCAGCCCGCTGGTATAGGCCGGGGATACCACCGGGTCCGCCAGCTCCCAGATCTTGCCGACCGGATCTTTGAATGCGCCGTCGCCATACACCATCACTTCGATATGCTTGCCGGTTTTTGCCAGCAGCTCGTCCTGCACGGCTTTGACAAACGCCTCGCAGTCGCGCGGGAAGAGCTTTACCGTCTCCTCCGTCGCCTTGTTGGAGCCCAGCAGCCCATACGTGGGGTTAAAGCCGCTGCCCCCTACCGGCTTTGTCATAATATCATCCAGGCCCAGCGCCGTGCGCGCACCGTTTTGCAGCAGCAGCCGCTTGCTGCGCGCCCGGGTATGGATATCGCAGGCCAGCACGTCCTTGGCATAGGGCAGAATGTCTTGGGCGTTGTTGCCCAGGATAATCTCCACCTCTGCGCCCTCGCCCTGGATCAGCTCTTTGTAATATTCAATATAATCTACGCCGGTAAAGGGATGCTCCACCCGGCCGAATGCCTGGCGGTACTGCGCTTCGGTCAGCACATCGGTATAGGGGTTGATGCCCTTTTCATCCAACGCATCCAGCGAGACCAGGTGGTTGCCCACCTCGTCGGATGGATAGCTCAGCATCAGCGTAATCTTTTTGGCGCCTCTGGCAATGCCTTTTAGGCAGATAGAAAACCGGTTGCGGCTTAAAATCGGGAAAATCACCCCAATATGGCCCTCCGGGAAATGAGCCTTGATGTCCTCTGCAATCTCGTCTACCGACACATAATTGCCCTGTGCCCTTGCCACGATGGCCTCTGTGGCCGCTACGATATCGCGGTCGCGAAATTCGATGTTTTCGCTCTGGGCCGCCGTCAGCAGGGAGTCGACGACGATTTTGACCAGGTCATCCCCTTGCCGGATGATGGGCGTGCGTACGCCTCTTACCACGGTTCCGATCGATTTTGACATAAAAGGTGCTCCATTTCTCAACGGCGAACATTTGCCCAAGGGCCTGTCTGCCGTTGACGGCAGGCCCACAAAACAGTATTATACCGCACTTTGACGATTTACACTAGCGGTTTGCTTTCATTTTCTTTTGTGCATAGCGCTGCCGTGCCCGCCCCATACTAACAGCAGGAGGTGAAGCGCTTGTATCGCGAAATCTATGCGGACACGGGCAGCAAACCGGCTGAAAAACCACCCAAGAAAACGCCGGCCGGCGATCCGCTGAAAAACCCAAAGGACATTTCCAAGATCCATACCTAGCACCCGAGGCCGCAGCGCAGTCTGCGGTCTATTTTATTGGATGTTCTCTATCGCCTTTTGCAAACCCTGGATCGGGCCTTCCTCCTGGTACATCTCCGCAGCATCCTTGGCCGAGGCCAATAGAATCACATACACCAGCATGGAATATTCGTTGATGACCTTGGGCCGCGCCTTTTCAATCCATTTCTCTGCGAGCGCCTTGAGCCCTTCTAGGTTTTCCTCAATAAACGCATCCAGCTCGTGGATATAGCGGAACCCCAAAAACTGCAGCCGCTGCACGATTTTCAGCCGGCTGATAAACGCATCGTCCCGGCTTACCTCCAAGCCGTACTGCGATTTGGCCTGGCTGGTAAACTGCTGGGTCCGGCCGCTGGTTTCAAAATACTGGATCAGCGTATTTTTATTGATGTCCGTTTTCAAGACCTTTTCGATCCTGTCAAAGCTCTGGTTGTACTGCGCCACCTCCTGGCGGATCACCTCGAACTCCTCGTCGATCAATTCCAGCGTGGCCGCGATCCTCGTCAGCTTTCTCCGGATGGAAAGCGGAATTTCAAAGTTGGATTTATAGCCCAGCCCATGCTCAATTTCCCCCCAGGCATGCTGCAGCGCCGTGCGGATCTGCACTTCAAACTTGATATCCCGGTAGCGCTGGTATTCCACCAGCTGGCAGCGGGCATCGGAAAACCGCAGGATCACATGGATGGAATTGTAGCCAAAATCGATGTACCCCTCTAGGCTCTTTTTACGCTTGTCCACCAGCTCTATCATCTCAAATTCGCGAGACAAAACCTCCAGCACCCGCTCCATATCCGGCTCAAACAATGTCACGATCCTGCATCCGATTAGGTCCGTTACATCGGTCAGCTGTTGGTATTTGCGCTTAAACTGTATCTTTTTCCGCAACGAATCCTCGTTTTTGATGCGGAAGGAAATATTCGCTACCTCAATGCCGTTGGCGGAGAGCAGCGTAGGGATGATGTCCTCCAGATCGTCTTGAAAATCCATCAAACGCTGCTTTTCCTCCGAAAATTGGCGTAGGATGGTATCCTCGTTGGCAACCAGCGCTACGCCCTGTATCTCTCGCATTTCCACTTGCTTATTTCATCCTTTCCCCGCAGGCCAGCACAGCGTGCCCGCGTTTCTATCAATATTATACTATATTTTCCCGCCGTGCGCCTTGGTTTCCGGGCCCTTTGCGCCATAAGGGCAAAGTATGGTACACTACATACAGCAAAAGGAGGCTATTTATGCGCATCATCGTCATTGATGGCCAGGGCGGCGGCATCGGCCGTTCGCTGGTCGAGCAGCTCAAAAAACAATGCCCGCAGCACGAGGTGCTGGGCGTCGGCATCAACGCCATTGCCACGGCCGCCATGGTCAAGGCAGGGGCAGACGGCGGCGCCACAGGGGAAAGCGCCGTTTGCTACAACTGCGCGCATGCGGACGTGATCGTCGGCCCCATCGGGCTGGTGCTCGTCGGCTCTATGCTGGGCGAGGTCAGCGCCGCCATCGCCGCCGCGGTATCCGCCAGCGAGGCGGAAAAGGTGTTGATCCCCGTTTCCAAATGCCATGCCCACATCGCCGGCGTCAAAGACCAGCCCATCGGCCGGCTGCTCGACGATGCGCTGGCAGAAATCAAACGCCTTGTCGGCTAAGCGCGCTCTTTACATTCTCATTTTTTTGTGATAAAGTAATTTTTACATGGGGCAGGAAGCCCCTGCATTTCGCCAGAAGGCGGCTTGTTTGTTTCATTTATATCGTTTGTCAATGCATCACGAAGATGTTTCAGCCTGGCAAGGGCTGCTCTTCGTGGTTTTTTATTTCTGTTTGGAGGATTTTGGATGCGGCCGCGTGCGCTTACCCTGTTGGGAACCATTGCAAAAAAGCTGGCACAGTGTATCGTTGTGCTGTTTTTGCTGTCGCTGGCCGTTTTCTATATGGCCCGCCTGGCGCCCGGCGACCCGCTGCGCTCCTATTACGGCGAAAGCGTAGAGCGCATGAGCCCGCAGGAACGCGAAACAGCCATCCATAGCCTTGGCCTGGATCAGCCCATCTACAAGCAATACGGCATCTGGCTGCAAAACGCCTTTGAGGGGGATTGGGGCATTTCCTTTAAGTACAAGCAGCCCGTCACCGCCGTCATCGGCTCCATGTACCAAAACACCCTGCTTTTAGGCGGCCTTGCCTATGTATGCACCTTTGGCCTGGCGCTGCTCCTCGGCGTGTTCTGCGCCCTGCATGAGGACCGCTTTGTGGATAAGCTCATCTGCAAGATCGGCACCATCACAAATTGTATCCCCTCTTTTTGGGTTTCTCTTGTCCTGATTTTGATCTTTAGCGTCAATCTCGGCTGGCTCCCCTCCAGCGGCGCCTATGCCATCGGCAAGGCGGGCGATTTTCTCAGCCGTCTGCGCCATCTGGTTTTGCCGCTTACCGTGCTGGTGCTCAGCCATCTTTGGTACTATGCCTATATGGTGCGCAACAAGCTCATGGAGGAGATCCGGCAGGATTATGTATTGCTTGCCAAGGCCAAGGGCCTGGGCCGGCGGCGCATCGTATACCGGCACTGTCTGCGCAATATCCTGCCCACCTACCTGAGCTTAATGGCCATTTCCATTCCGCATATTCTGGGCGGCACCTACATCGTAGAGCAGGTCTTTGCCTATCCCGGGCTGGGCTCGCTTTGCTTTGAAAGCGCCAAATACCACGATTATAATCTGTTGATGATTCTATGCTTGATTACGGGCGCGCTGGTCATCCTTTCCAATCTCATCGCACAGCTTTTGCAGGACAGGATCGATCCGCGCATGCAGCGGGAAGGAGGGAACACAGCATGGACACCCCCGCCCAGGGCTTTGAATTAGTCGGCCCCCACCCCGCCCAAACGCAGGCCCTGCCGCCGAAAAAGCGCCGGTGGTTTGCCTCCGAGGTCCCGTATCTATCCTTTATCCTCTTAGGGCTGATCCTCTTGGGCTGCCTTTTCTGCGAATGCTTTATCCCGAAAGACCCCACCTATCTGGATCTTTCGCACATCAGCCAGCCGCCAGGCAGCGGGTTTCTCTTTGGCACGGACCCCATGGGGCGCGATATCTTTTCGATGATCTGGTACGGCGGCCGCATCTCGCTGTTCATCGGGTTTGTGGCTGCCGCGGTCTCCACCGCCATCGCCGTGGTATACGGCTGCGTCAGCGGCTTTGCCCCCGCCTGGCTGGACGATGCGCTGATGCGCTTTGCCGAAATGGCGATGAGCATCCCCTCCATCCTCGTCATCATCTTTTTACAAGCCATGATCGGCCAGTCCAACCCCCTGGCCATCGCCTGCATCATCGGGCTGACCAGCTGGATGAACATCGCCAAGGTCGTGCGCACCGAGGTGCGCCAGATCAAACACAGCGAATACATCCTGGCAGCCAAGCTCATGGGCGGCCGGTTCTTCTACATTTTGCGCCGCCACCTGCTGCCAAATTTTGTTTCCTCCATCATGTTTATGGTGGTCACAAACATCGGCTCTGCCATCGGCACGGAATCCACGCTCAGTTTTCTCGGCATTGGCCTGCCGATAGAAACGGTGTCCTGGGGCAGCATGCTCAGCCAGGCAGACCGAGCGCTTTTATCCAACAACTGGTGGCTCATTGTCATCCCCGGCCTGTTTCTTGTCGTCACGCTGGTCTGCATCACCAACATCGGCCATTACATCCGAAAGGCCAACCACCGGCGATGCAGCAATCTATAAATAATCTGTAAGGGAGAGACTACGATGAAAAAACGCACTGCCTTTTTAGCGATGCTGCTGGCCTGCACGATGCTCGTGCTGTCCGCCTGCGGCTCTGCCGGCACCAGCGGCCCGGGCGCCGCGCAAACCGATACCCTGGTATACGCCAGCGGCGACTATACCAGCATCAACCCCGCCCTGTATGAGCATGGCGAGATCAATTCCCTGATCTTCTCCGGCCTTACGGCGCACGATGCGGAAAACAAGGTCGTACCCGCGTTGGCGGAAAGCTGGGAATACGACGAGGATTCCTATACCTACACCTTCCACCTGCGCAAGGATGTCAAATGGCATGATGGCGAACCCTTTACCGCAAACGACGTCGTCTTTACCTTAACGGAAATTTTGGATGCGGAAAACCAATCCGAAATCGCCTCCAACTATGAGGATATCATCAGCATGGTGGCCCTGGACGACTATACCTTTATCCTGGGCTTAAAGGCGCCCAACGTCGCCATGCTGGATTACCTGACCGTCGGCATTTTGCCGCGGCACCTTTTGGAAGGCAAAAACCTCATCACCGATGAATTCAACCAAAAGCCGGTGGGTACCGGCCCGTATAAGCTGACGAATTGGGATGTGGGCCAGAGCATCACGTTGGAGAAAAACGAGGACTATTACGGCGGCGTACCTGCCATCGATACCGTGATCTTCAAAATCGTGCCGGATGAAAAGACCCGCGCCCTGCAGCTGAAAAGCGGCGAGGTGGACTTGGCGCAGGTAACGCCGGAGGACGCCCAGCAGTTCCAAGGCCTGGAGGGCTTTACCACCTACGACATGAAAACCGCCGACTACCGCGGCATTCTGTATAACTTCAACAACGACCTGTTCAAAAACAATCCCGAGCTGACCAACGCGCTCAGCTATGCCATCGACCGGCAGGCCATCATCGACAGCGTGCTGCTGGGCCAGGGGGAAATTGCCTATTCCCCGCTGCAAATGGGGCCGTATAACAACCCGGATATGGAAAAATTCTCCTATGACCCCCAAAAGGCCCAGCTGGCGCTGGAAAAGGCTGGCTGGCAAAAGGGCAGCGACGGCGTGTATGAGAAAAACGGCACCCGCCTTGCCTTTAAGATCAACTGCGGCGAAGGGGACCAGGTGCGCATCGACATGGCCACCATCTGCGCCCAGCAGCTGCAGGCCATCGGCGTGGACGCTACCGTGGCCGTCAACGCAGAGACGGATTGGGCAGGCCAGGAGGCCTATCTCATCGGCTGGGGCAGCCCGTTTGACCCGGACGACCATACCTATAAGGTCTTTGGCACGGACAAGGGCGCCAATTACAGCGGCTATTCCTATGAAAAGGTCGACGAGCTTTTGAAAAAAGCGCGGGAGACCGATGACGATGCACAGCGCAAGGCCTATTACCAGCAGTTCCAGCAGGCGCTGACCGAAAAGATGCCGTATACCTTCATCGCTTATGTAGACGCCATCTATGTCGGCAAATCCAACATCCAGGGCATTACGCCGGATACCGTGCTGGGCCATCACGGCGTCGGCATTTTCTGGAACATCGCAGACTGGACGCTGAGCGCGTCATAATCTGTCAAACAGCATCTAATCAAAGAAAGGAGGCGCCGGTATGCGCGCGCTGCTGCAAACGGACAACGTATCCATCCAATTTCATACATCGCAAAGCACCGTTCAGGCCGTGCGCGGCGTCTCCTTTTCCCTTTATGAGGGAGAGACGCTTGCCATTGTTGGTGAATCGGGCTGCGGCAAATCCGTCCTGTGCAAATCCATTTTGCGCCTTTTGCCGCATAGCGGAGCCATCAGCAATGGCAAGCTTCTTTTCCAAGGGCAGGACCTTACCGCCCTTTCCGAAAAAGCGATGGACCGCATCCGCGGACGAGAGATCGCCATGGTGTTCCAGGACCCCATGACCTCGCTCAACCCCACCATGTCCGTCGGCAAACAGATCATGGAGGTCATCTTACAGCACGAAAAGGTTTCGAAAAAAGAGGCCAAGGCGCGCGCGCTTTTTTGGATGGAAACCGTTGGCCTGGACCATCCGGAGGCCCGCTTTGCCCAAATGCCGCACCATTTTTCCGGCGGCATGCGCCAGCGCGCCGTCATCGCCATAGCGCTGGCCTGCCGTCCCAAGGTGCTCATCGCCGACGAGCCCACCACCGCGCTGGATGTGACCATCCAAGCCCAGATCTTAGAGCTTTTACAGCGGCTGCAAAAGCAGTTTTCCCTTTCCATCCTTTTCATCACCCATGATCTCAGCGTGGTCGCCAAAATGGCGGACCGCGTGGCCGTCATGTATGCGGGCAAAATCGTGGAAACCGGCCTGGCAGAGGAAATTTTTCGCGACCCGAAGCATCCCTATACCTGGGGTCTTTTGGGCGCGCTGCCCGGCCGTAGCCTAGAAAGGCAGCCGTTATACAGCATTCCCGGCATGCCGCCGGACCTGGCTGCCCCGCCTGTCGGCGACGCCTTTGCCCAGCGCAATCCCTATGCCCTGGCCATTGATTATCAAGAGCAGCCGCCGATGTTTGCCGTCACCCCTACGCACAGCGCCGCCACTTGGCTGCTGGACAGCAGGGCCCCCGAAGTGCCCTGCCCGCTGGCCCGGGAGGTGAAAAACCATGGCTGAGGCATTGCTCCGTGTCTCGCATCTTACCAAGGCGTTTTCCCTGTCCCGGCATGAAGCGCTGCGCGCCGTCTCCGACGTTTCCTTTTCCCTGGCCCCCGGCGAAATTTTCGGCCTGGTCGGGGAATCGGGCTCCGGCAAATCCACCCTGGCACGCACCATTTCCGGGCTGTACCGCCCCACCGCCGGGCAGGTCTTTTTGGAGGAATTGGAAATTTCTCGGCCCAAGGTCTATGCCCGGCACCGAAAGCACATCGCCCATACCCTGCAATTTTTGTTTCAGGACAGCATGGCCAGCCTGAATCCCCGCCTGTCCATCGGCGCGCTCATTGAAGAGCCGCTTGCCATCCACCGCGAGGGCACGCGCCAAAGCCGGCGCGAAACGGCGCTGCGCCTCATGGCGCAGGTAGGGCTGGATGCTGCGCTGTACGATCAGTATCCGGCCGAGTTTTCCGGCGGCATGCGCCAGCGCGTCTGCATCGCCCGCGCCCTGGCCCTGTCTCCCAAGCTCATCATCGCAGACGAGCCCATCGCCTCGCTGGATGTTTCGATGCAGGCGCAGATCGTCAACCTGTTTCAATCGCTGTGCCAGGCCCAGGGCGTTTCGCTGCTGTTCATCGCGCATGACCTGTCCATGGTGCGCCATATCAGCCGCCGCATCGGCGTGATGTGCCGCGGCAGGCTGGTGGAGCTGGCGCCCGCCCATGCGCTGTGCGAACGCCCGCAGCATCCCTATACAAAAGCCCTTCTTTCCGCCGTCTATGTGCCGGACCCTGCCATCGCCAAAACCCAGCAGCGTCTGTCTTTTGACGCCGATGCCTTTTTCCAGGCCCATTCGTCCCTCACATGGCGCGAGATTGCGCCGGAGCATTTTGTGCTTTTGCCCTAGCCGCCAGGCACAGGGTATAAAAACAGCGTACATGGCGCACACTAGGGAAAACGAATTGCCAATAGGAGGGCCATAGCCATGCATAACGCACTTAAACAACAAATCTTAGACGAATTGGATAAGCGCATCCACGATTTAGAGGAGCACCGCTACGATGAGATCATCGTCACCGGCAACCAATACGATGAGCTCAACCAGGTGCTGGCCAAGATCATCGGTGTGCCGCTTCTCAAAGAGGTACAGGACATCCGGGATTTTGTGCTCGGCCTGCCGGAAGCCTGACGATACAAGCCCTTTTGCAAGGGCTTTTTTCTTTGCCCTTTTTGCTCCATTGTGCGGTATAATGTTAGTTAATGTTTACAAAGGAGGCCATACATCCTATGCCGGAACTGCTTTCGCCCGTGGGCGGCCCGGAACAGCTTTTGGCAGCGGTGCGCTGCGGGGCGGACGCTGTGTATCTGGGCGCCAAAGGGTTCAATGCCAGGCGCAATGCGCAGAATTTCGGGGCATTTGGCCTGCCCCAGGCCGTTTCCTATTGCCATGAGCACGGGGTCAAGGTGCATGTTACCGTCAACACCCTGGTCACGGACCCTGAATGGCCGCAGCTCTTGGATACCTTGCAGCATATCGCGGAAAGCGGCGTGGACGCCGTCATCGTGCAGGATCTTGGCGTGGCGCAAACCATCCGGGAAGCCTGCCCTTCGCTGCCGCTGCATGCCTCCACCCAAATGGCCATCCATAACCTGGCAGGCGCGCAGGCCTTGGAACGGCTGGGGTTTGCCCGGGCCGTGCTGGCGCGTGAGTTGTCCGTTGAAGAGATCCGCACCATTGCAAACGATTGCTCCATCGAGCTGGAGGTCTTTGTGCACGGCGCTCTGTGTATGAGCGTTTCCGGCCTATGCACGCTGTCCTCCATGCTGGGCGGGCGCAGCGGCAACCGCGGCCTGTGCGCCCAGCCCTGCCGCCTGGATTTCCGCTGCCGCGGCCGCAGCCATGCGCTGTCCTTAAAGGACCTATGCGCTGTGCGCCATATTCGCGCCTTATCGGAGGCCGGCGTGGCCTCGTTTAAGATCGAGGGCCGCATGAAGCGTCCGGAATACGTCGCCGCAGCCACCACCGCCTATCGTCAGGCCCTGGATGGGCAGACCCCAAATCTTCAACAACTGCAGGCTGTGTTTTCCCGCAGCGGGTTTACCGACGGATACCTGGCAGGCCGCCGTGATCTGTCCATGTTCGGCATCCGCCGCAAAGAGGACGTGCAAAGCGCCAGCGCTGTGCTCTCCGACCTGGCCCGCCTTTATCATAAGGAAACGCCGCGCGTAGGCGTGGATATGTCTCTGGAGCTTTCCCCGGGCCGGCCGGCATGCCTGTGCGTCTCCGACGGCGACGGCCATCGCCAGGCCGTGCAGGGACCCGTACCCGAAACCGCCCGTACCAGGCCCACAGACGAGCAAAGCGCCCGCGCCAGTTTGCAAAAGACCGGCGGCACGCCGTATTTTCTCCATTCGCTTTCCTGCCGCATCGAGCCCGGGCTGATGCTGCCTGCGTCCAGCCTCAATGCGCTGCGCAAGCAGGCGCTGGAGGGCTTGGCCGCCCAGCGCGGCGCCCTTCATCCTCACGCCTTTGACCGAAAAGCCTGCCGCATTGAGCCCGGCACGCCTGCCTGTGATACGCCGGCGCTGCGGCTTCGCTTTGCCAAGGCCGCGCAAATGCCGAAAGACGGGCTGCTTGATGCAGAAAAAATCATCCTGCCTCTTGAGGAGATCGAAGCACACCCGGAGACATTGCAGCTTGGCAGCGCCAAGCTGGTGGGCGAATTGCCGCTTCTGGTGTTTCCAGGGGAGGAGCAAGCGCTCTCTGCGCGTTTATCCGCGCTCTACGCATCCGGGCTGCGCCAGGTCATCGGCGGCAACCTTGGCACGCTGGCCCTGGCGCAAAAGGCTGCTCCCTTTACGCTGTTGGGGGATGCGCAGCTCAATATCCTCAACCAAAAAGCAGCGGCCTTTTACCATTCTTTGGGTGTTTGCGATTTAACGCTTTCCTATGAGCTCAACGCCCGCCTTGTCCCGCAGGTGCCGGGCGGCGTGCTGGCGTATGGGTTCTTGCCGCTGATGGTATTTCGCGCCTGTCCCGGCCGCGCGCCAAGCGGCTGCGGGGACTGCCCCGGCCATTTCCGGCTTACCGACCGCAAAGGCGTCCGGTTTCAGGCCGCCTGCCATCACCGCCGCTATACCCAGCTATTCAACAGCGTACCGCTTTATACCGGCTGCCGGCGCGTAAAGGGCGCGCAATTTGAAACGCTGTATTTTACCTTTGAAACACAAGAACGCTGCCGGGCCGTGATCTCCGCCTTCCGGCACGGCCTGCCGCTGGATACGCCCGCTACCAAGGGGCTGTATTACCGCACGCTGTCATAGCGCTATCCCTGCTTTTTCCAAGGAGCATGCCGGTGCCGGACGCTCCTTTTTTTCCTGCGCCACAGCCATATTGCGCACAGCAGCCCCAGCGCGCCCCACAGCAGCACTGCATAGGTATCCATAAACGCACCGATGCTGCTCCAGGCATGGCCCAGCGCCCGCCCGGCACATACCAGCACCGTGTTCCAAAGGGCGGAGCCCAGCGCGGTCAGCAGCAAAAACGGCCCCATGGGCATACGCGCCATGCCCGCCGGTACGGAGATCAGGCTGCGCACAATGGGTGCCATCCGGCAGAAAAACACTGTCCTTTTCTGGTACCGTCGATAGCAGCGCATCGCCCTTTGCACGTTTTCCTCTTTCAGCCCCAAATACCTTCCATACCGCCGTACAAAGGCGCTCAGCCTTTCCTGCCCCACCCAGCGCCCGGCGCCGTACAATACCAACGCACCCGCCACAGAGCCCAGAGTCGCGGCCAGGACCACGCTTTGTACGGAAAGCGTCGTTTGCAGCGTCATAAACCCGCCAAAGGCCAGAATGACCTCCGAGGGAATGGGCAGAAAGACATTTTCTATGAAAATCAGGAAAAAGACGCCCAGCGCCCCATATTGCCCCATCATATGTATTACCCATGCCTGCATCGCAGTTCCCCCTTTGCCGATGACACGGCCCGCCTTGCCTGGCCCTATCATCTCCCGTATAATAGAATGAAATGTATCTGCCCCGTAAAGGGGAGAAGGGAGCCTCCCTATGACGATGGAATTGTTATCCCCTGCCGGGGATTTTGAAAAATGCCGGACCGCCCTGCATTTCGGCGCGGATGCGGTCTATGCCGGCGGCCCTGGTCTGCATCTGCGCAAGGGGGCTTCCGGCTTTACGCTGGAAACCTTGGCCAAGGCGGTTCAGTATACGCATGAACAGGGGAAAAAATTCTATGTAACGCTCAACGCCTTTGCCCGGAATGATGACCTCAACACGCTGCCCGATTTGGCAAGCGCCTATCAGGCCATGGGGATAGACGGCGCCATTGTCGCGGACCTGGGGGTGCTGTCGCTCTGCAAGAAGGCCGCGCCGCGCTTACCCATCCACATCAGCACACAGGCAAACTGCGTCAACTACCAAACGGCACGCATGTACCACGACCTGGGCGCCAGCCGCGTTGTGCTGGCCCGCGAGCTTTCCCTGGAGGAAATCGCCGGCATCCGCGCCAAAACGCCCGCAGACCTCGAGCTGGAGGCGTTTGTGCACGGGGCCATGTGCATGTCCTATTCCGGGCGCTGTTTTCTCAGCGCCTATCTGACCGGCCGCGACGCCAACCAGGGGGACTGCGCCCAGCCTTGCCGCTGGCAGTATGCGCTGATGGAGCAAACACGGCCCGGGCAGTATTTTCCCGTAGAGCAGGATGAGCGCGGCACCTATTTCCTCAGCAGCTATGATCTGTGCATGATACAGCATCTGGATGACCTGCAAAAGGCGGGCGTCCGCTCGCTGAAAATCGAAGGGCGCATGAAATCTCCCTATTATGTTGCCACCGTTACCCATGCCTACCGGCAGGCGTTGGACGGGGCCGCGCCGCTTTCCGAATTGCAGCGCGAGCTGGATTGCGTCAGCCACCGCGCCTTTTCCACCGGCTTTTACTACGGCCCGATGGATACCCGGCAAACAGCGGAAGAGTATCTGCAATCCTGCCAGTTTACCGCCGTGGTGCTGGGCCGCGCGGAGGATCGCCTGCTCATCGAGCAGCGCAATAAGTTTTCCGTCGGCGATACGCTGGAGGTCGTCTCCCCCCAGTATGCCAAGGCCAGCTTTCGTGTAGAGGCCCTATGGGATGAAAGCGGGCGCCCTGTGGAAAGCGCGCCGCACGCCAAGCAGCGTTTGCAGCTGCGCTGTCCGTACCCATTGGCCGCGCTGGATATTCTGCGTCGTCGTCTCTGATTTATCGCTACAAAACGCCGCGATCGTGCGGCGTTTTTTCTATCCGGCTGAATATGACGAACTTGTCACCGGATTTGCAGGATTGTCACTGTATTTTTTACAGGCCGTATGATATATTCTTATCAACATCAAGAAATGGGAGCTTTTTACCGTGTCTGAAGATTCCTCAAACCGCATATCCCCTTCGCTGGAAAGGGGGCTCAGCGCCGAGCAGGTGGCGCAAAAAACGGCACAGGGGCAGGTCAACCATGCCCCGGAGCCCATCACAAAATCCACCGCGCGCATCATCAGCGACAATTTGTTTACCTCCTTCAACGCATTTGTCGTAGCCATCGCGGCCTGCATTGCGCTGGTAGGCGCCTATCAAAATCTATTGTTTTTGATGATCATCGTCGCCAATACGCTCATTGGCATTGTTCAGGAGATCCGTTCCAAAAAGACCATCGAAAAGCTCAGCGTGCTGTCCGTACCCAAGGCACGGGTGCTGCGCGACGGTGTTTTCTCCTCCATCGATACGGAAGCTTTGGTATTGGACGATCTCATCGAGCTATCCCTGGGCAACCAGATCTGCGCGGACTGTATCGTGCGCCAAGGGCAGGTGGAGGTCAATGAATCGCTTTTAACCGGCGAAGCGGACCCCGTCTACAAAAAGCCCGGCGATATGCTCTTATCCGGCAGCTTTATCGTCAGCGGTCGGTGCCTGGCGCAGGTAGAGCATGTGGGCGCGGAGAATTATGCGACCAAAATTGCGCTGGAAGCCAAGCGGCCGGAAAAATATCACTCTGAATTGATGGAATCGCTGCGCAAAATCACCAAGTTTACCAGCCTCATCATCCTGCCCATGGGGCTGATCCTATTCCTTCGCAGCTATTTTTTGCTGGATGAGACCATCCAAACCGCCGTTGTCTCCTCTGCCGCCGCCATCATCGGTATGTTCCCGCAGGGGCTCGTGCTGCTCACCAGCGTTTCGCTGGCCGTCGGCGTTGTCAGGCTGGGCCGCCGGCGCACCTTGGTGCAGCAGCTGTTTTGTATCGAAACGCTGAGCCGTGTGGATGTGCTCTGCCTGGATAAAACCGGCACCCTGACCACCGGCGAAATGTCCGTTCTGGAAACGCTGCCGCTGCTCTGCCCGCCTTCGCTTGGCTGGGACAGCTGGGAGGCGCTCTGCGCTTATGTGACTGCCTCCAAGGACGCCAACGCCACTGCGGCCGCCCTACAGCGCTATTTTGAGCCGCTGGAGGCTCCCTATTCGCAGGCGTTGCCCTTTTCTTCCGAGCGCAAATGGGGCGCCGTCTGTTTTGGAGAGCGCGGCACGCTGTACCTGGGCGCGCCGGACTTTTTGCTGCCGGATGCCAGCCATCCGCTGCACCGTACCGTGCAGTACCATACACGCAACGGCTGTCGTGTGCTGCTGCTTTCCCACAGCCAAGCGCCGCTGGATCCGCATCGTTTGCCGGAGGACTTAGCGCCCGTAGCCGCCGTCGTGCTGTGCGACACGCTCCGCCCGGAAGCCAAGGATACGCTCTCCTTTTTTGCCAGCGAGGGCGTACAGGTCAAGATCATCTCCGGCGACCACCCCATGACAGTCGCCAGCATTGCGCGCCAGGTGGGGCTGCCCCGCGCGGACCGCTATATCGACGTTTCCGTTCTCTCTGAAGCGGAACTGGCCAAGGCCGCCGAGACCTATACCATTTTTGGCCGGGTAAAGCCGGAGCAAAAGCGCATTTTGGTGCATGCCCTGCAAAAAAGCGGGCATACCGTGGCGATGACGGGCGACGGCGTCAACGACGTTCTGGCGCTCAAGGATGCTGATTGCAGCATTGCCATGGCCTCTGGCAGCGATGCGGCGCGCCAGGTAGCACAGCTTGTGCTGCTGGATTCGGATTTTTCCTGCCTGCCGGACGTTGTGATGGAGGGCCGCCGTGTCATCAACAACATCACGCGCACCGCGTCGATGTACCTGATCAAAACGGTATTTTCCTTCCTTCTCTCCGTCATTACGGTGTTCACGCCGTTCAACTACCCCTTCACGCCGATCCAGCTGACGCTGATCAGCATGTTTTGCGTGGGCATCCCTACCTTTTTCCTGGCGCTGGAGCCCAGCCGAGACCGCATCACCGGCAATTTTCTTTCCACTGTGCTCCAGCGCTCTCTGCCCGGCGCGCTCATCGTCGTGCTGTACGTTATGCTGATCCAGTCGCTAGGCCCTGCGCTGGGCTTTACAGAGGCGCAGTCCTCTACCCTTTCCGTCTACCTCACGGGCATTGCCAACCTTACGCTGCTTTGGCGCGTCTGCTGGCCGCTCAACGCCATGCGCGGCACGCTCTGTCTGTTGATGACGGCCGGCTTCTTTGCCGCCGCGCACCTGTTCCGCAGCCTCATCGGCCTTACCGCCATGAGCGGCGCGATGTGGCCGGTTTGCCTAGTCTTTGCCCTGTGCTGCCTGCCCCTGATGCTGCTCATCGAAAAAGCGTTGAAAAAATGGCCGCGTTTGCGTAAATAAAAAAAGAGGCTTCTGCCTCTTTTTTATTTTATGCGTTTATATCAATACGTAAAAATACAGCAGCACAGCCGCGCCCAGCACAATGCGGTAATAGCCGAAGGGCTTGAAGGTATGCGTCTGGATGAATTTCATCAAGAACCGAATGGCAAACAACGATACCGCAAACGCCACCACCGTGCCGACCAGCAATGTCAAAAGCTGCGGGCCCACCAATAGGTCGGCATATTTGATGAGCTTCAACCCGCTGGCCCCCAGCATGACAGGAATCGCCAGGAAAAACGAAAATTCCGCCGCCACCGTGCGAGAGCAGCCCAGCATCACTGCGCCCAAAATCGTAGCGCCGGAGCGCGACGTACCCGGGATCAGCGCCAGCACCTGAAACACGCCGATGAGTGCCGCCGTGCGGCAGGTCATTTGCGCAAAGGAATGGATGCGGCCTTTCCTGCGCCGGTTTTCTACCACGATAAAGCCTACGCCATAAACGATCAGCGTAATGGCCACCGTGGTCGGGTTATAAAACAGCGCATTGATCTTTTCCTCAAACAGCAGGCCGATGATCCCTGCTGGGATGGTTGCGATCAGCACCTTGCCCCACAGCGAGAGGGTATCGTGCTTTTGCTTTGCGTTCTTTTTGGCGGAAAAGGGGTTCAGCTTATGAAAATACAGCACCAGCACCGCCAAAATGGAGCCAAACTGCACCACCACCATGAACAGGTCCACAAATGCCTTGCCGCCGCTGAGCTGGATCCATTCGTCCGCCAAGATCATATGCCCGGTGCTGCTGATGGGCAGCCATTCCGTAATTCCTTGTATGATCCCCAATAGGATCGCTTTTATGATTTCCATTGCCGTTCCCTCCTATGGCGCAGCGTGCCCATGAAAACATATGCTGCAAACGCCACTGAGTATTTCTAAAACCCGTTTATCATACCACAGGACGCTTGGTTTGAACACCTTTTTCAGGATTTCATATGTCCCGGGCAATAGGGGCATACAAAAAAACACCGCCCGATTGGGCGGTGTTTTCCGCGTTTATGCTTATTCTTTGATGGTCGCTTTCAATACTTCCGTCAGTTTCGGAACGATCTTCAGCGCATCGCCTACGATGCCGTAGTCCGCCACTTCAAAGATCGGCGCGGTTTCGTCCTTGTTGATCGCGATGATCAAGTCGGATTCTTCCATGCCGGCCACGTGCTGGATCGCGCCGGAAATACCGATGGCAAAGTACACCTGCGGGCGTACGGTCTTGCCGGTCTGGCCTACCTGCAGATCCTTCGGCTCCCAGCCCGCGTCTACTACAGCGCGGGAGCAGCTCACTTCGCCGCCCAATACATCGGCCAGCTCTTTGAGCATCTCGAAGTTTTCCGGGCAGCCCATGCCGCGGCCGCCGGAAACCAGGATCTTAGCGTCCATAATGTCCACAGTATCCGTGATGGACTTCACAACATCCAGAATCTCAACATACTTGTTGTCCGGCGTGAAGCCCGGGTTGTATTCTTCCACAACCGCCTTGGCGCCTTCAATACGGTCGATCTTCTGCATAACGCCGGGGCGTACCGTAGCCATCTGCGGACGGTTGTCCGGGCAGGCGATGGTTGCGATGGTGTTGCCGCCGAACGCCGGACGGGTCATCAGCAGCTGGTTGTGCTTCTGCTCCTGTCCTTCCCTGGCTACCAGCGGGAAATCGCCGATGTCCAGCTGCGTGCAGTCTGCCGTCAAACCGGTGGCTACACGGGCGGATACACGGGGGCCGAGGTCACGGCCGATGGCAGTTGCGCCGATCAGCATGATTTCGGGCTTATATTGGTTGATCACAGAGGACAGCGCATGGGTATACGGCTCGGTTCTGTAATCCTTCAGCTCCGGATCGTCTACCACGATCACGCGGTCTGCGCCATAGGCTGCCAGCTCGTCTGCCAGGCCTTTTACGCCGGAGCCGATCAACACAGCCGTTACTTCAGTGTTCAGGTCTTTGGCCAAGTCCTTGCCCTTGCCGATCAACTCAAACGCGATACCGCTGATTTCGTTGTCCACCTGCTGAGCAAAAACGAATACGCCTTTATATTCTTCCAAGTTCATCCTTTTACACCACCCTCATCAAATGATATGTTTCTCTTGCAGCTTTTCGGTGATATACGCTGCAGCGGCTTCCGGATCCAGGGTGAACATTTCCCCTGCTCCCTTTCTTACTTTGTCGGAAGCTTTGGCAATCTTGGTCGGCGAACCCTTCAAGCCGATGTTCGCATCGTCCAGATCCTTCAGATCCGCTCTGCCCCAGGTGGTGATTTCCGCTTGGAATGCGTCGAAAATGCCGCCGGGCGTCATGTAGCGGGGCTCGTTGAGCTCTGCCAACGCCGTGACCAAGCAGGGCATTTTGGCCTTTACCACATGGTAACGGTCTTCATATTGGCGCTCTACCACGATGGAATCGCCGTCGACTTCCAGCTTCTGGGCATAGGAAATGACCGGGATGCCCAAATGCTCGGAAATCTGCGGGCCTACCTGCGCGGTATCGCCGTCGATGGCCTGGCGGCCGGTGATGATCAAATCATACTCCAGGTTGCGGATCGCAGCCGCGATGGTCTGGGAGGTGGCCCAGGTATCTGCGCCGCCCAAAACGCGGTCGGTGACCAGGATGGCCTTGTCAGCCCCCATGGCCAGCGCTTCGCGCAGCACGTCCGCCGCTTTCGGCAGGCCCATGGTCAGCACGGTGACCTCCGCGCCATACTTGTCTTTCAGCCGCAGCGCAGCTTCCAGGCCGGCTTTGTCATCCGGATTCATGATCGCAAGCATCGCCGCACGGTTCAGCGTGCCATCCGGGTTAAACTGTACGCCGCCTTTTGTATCCGGCACCTGTTTTATACAAACAACAATTTTCACGGTTCTAACCCTCCTGTTATCTCAATAAGTCGCCAGAGATGACCATACGCTGAACTTCGGAAGTTCCTTCGTAAATCTCCGTGATCTTCGCATCACGCATCATGCGCTCCACCGGATATTCTCTGGTGTAGCCGTAGCCGCCATGGAGCTGTACGCACTTGGTGGTAACTTCCATAGCGACCTCAGCCGCATACAACTTTGCCATGGCCGCTTCCACAGAGAAGCGTTTTTTGGTGTCCTTGGCTTTGGCTGCATTGTAGACCAACAGGCGGGCCGCCTCGATCTTGGTCTTCATATCCGCCAGCTGGAACTGGGTGTTCTGGAATTTGGCGATGGAACGACCAAACTGCTTTCTTTCCTTTACATAGGCAACGGTTTCATCAAACGCGCCCTGCGCCAGACCCAGCGCCTGCGCGGCAATGCCGATACGGCCGCCGTCCAGCGTGGTCATGGCAATGCCGAAGCCTTTGCCTTCCTGGCCCAGCAGGTTTTCCTTCGGCACAATGCAGTTTTCAAAGATCAGCTCGGTCGTGGAAGACCCGCGGATGCCCATCTTCTTTTCCTTGGTGCCGATGCTAAAGCCCGGGAAATCCTTTTCTACGATGAACGCAGAGATGCCCTTGGTGCCCTTGGATTTATCCGTCATCGCGAAGATGATGTAGATATCCGCCTGGCCGCCGTTGGTGATGAAGATCTTGCTGCCGTTCAGCACATAGTGGTTGCCTTCCAGCACCGCTTTGGTCTGCTGGCCGGCCGCGTCCGTGCCTGCGCCGGGCTCCGTCAAGCCGAAAGCGCCGAGCTTTTCGCCCTTTGCCAGCGGAATCAGGTATTTTTCCTTCTGCTCCGGCGTACCGAACTTGTTGATCGGCTCTGCGCCCAAAGAGGTGTGCGCGGAAACGATAACGCCGGTGGTGCCGCAAACTCTGGACAATTCCTCTACGCAGATCGCGTAGGTCAGGGAATCACAGCCCTGGCCGCCGAATTCCTTTGCGAACGGAATGCCCATAAAGCCGTATTTCTGCATTTTCTTTACGGTTTCAATGGGGAAGCGTTCGGTCTCATCAATCTCTTGCGCCAAGGGTTTTGCTTCTGTTTCGGCAAACTGCCGGAACAGACCGCGTGCCATTTCTTGTTCTTTGCTGAGTACGAAGTCCATACTCGTTCCTCCTAATCAAAATTTACAGTCCTAGGACCGTCCGATCTCTTACTTGGTGTAATCGAAGAAGCCTTTGCCGCTCTTGCGTCCGAGCAAGCCGCCGCGTACCATCTTGCGGAGAAGCGGATGCGGGCGGTATTTCGGGTCGCCGGTTTCGCTTTCCAGCACTTCCATGATGGCCAAGCATACATCCAGGCCGATCAAATCGCCCAGGGACAGCGGGCCCATCGGATGGTTCGCGCCCAGCTTCATCGCGGTATCAATGTCCTCTGCGCTGGCCACGCCTTCTGCGTAAATGCCCACCGCTTCGTTGATCATCGGGATCAGGATGCGGTTGACCACAAAGCCGGCCGCTTCCTTGACCTCTACCGGGGTCTTGCCGATCTCTACAGAGATCTCCTTGATGCGCGCTACGGTTTCCGGCTTGGTGTTCATGCCGGCGATGACCTCTACCAGCTTCATGACCGGGGCCGGGTTGAAAAAGTGCATGCCAACCACAGCGCGGCTCATGCCCTTGGAAATCTCCGTCAAGGATAGAGAAGAGGTGTTGGAAGCCAGGATGGTTTCCGGCTTACAGATCTTATCCAGCTTTTGGAACAGCTCCTGCTTCAAGTCCATGCGTTCGATGGCCGCTTCTACGACCAAATCGCAATCCGCCACCGCTTCGTTATCGCCGTGGGTAGAGATCTTCGCCATGATCTCGTCTACCTTGGCCTGCTCCATGCGGCCTTTGGCTACCTGCTTATCCAGGGCCTTTTGGATCCTGGCCTTGCCGCCATCAGCAAATTCCTGCTTGATGTCGCAAAGAACCACTTCATAACCGTCGGTTACTGCAAACGCCTGCGCGATGCCAGCGCCCATGGTGCCGGCGCCAATCACTCCAACTTTCATGATGTACCTCCAAATACAATCTTTTATAAAGGGCTAAATGCCGATTTATCTGTTGACAAACGGTTCGGGCTTGCGTTTTTCCAAAAACGCCGTCATGCCGTTTTTCTGATCCTCCGTCTCAAAGCAGCTGCCGAATAGCTTTTCTTCAATGACGATGGCCTGGTCCATATCCACCTGCAAGCCGTCGTTGACAGCCTTTTTGGTGGCGCGCACCGCGATGGGCGCGTTCTTGGCGATCTTGCCGGCCAGCTTCATCGCCGCATCCATCAGCTCTTCCACCGGGTATACCGCGTTTACCAGGCCCAGTGCCAGCGCTTCGTCCGCCTTTACCTGCGTGCAGGCATACAGCATTTCCTTGGCTTTGCCTACGCCGATGGTGCGGGCCAGGCGCTGCGTGCCGCCAAAGCCGGGCGTGATGCCCAGGCCCACCTCGGGCTGGCCAAAACGCGCATTGTCGGAAGCCAGGCGAATGTCACAGCTCATGGACAATTCGCAGCCGCCGCCCAGCGCAAAACCGTTGACCGCCGCGATGACCGGAACCGGGAAAGTCTCGATCTTGCGGAAAATATCGTTGCCCTTTTTGCCGAACGCTTCGCCCTCGGCCTTGGTCAAGGTGCTCATCTCTCCGATGTCCGCGCCCGCCACAAAGGATTTCTGGCCCGCGCCGGTGATCACCAGGCAGCGCACCGTTTCCAGGTCCACGCCGTCCAGGGTCTTATCCAGCGCATCCAGCACTTCGGAATTCAGCGCGTTCAGTGCTTTTTCGCGGTTGATGGTGATAACGCCTACCGCGTCCTTTTGTTCATACAGTACAACGCTCATTGCAAAAGCCTCCTAAAAAGTCCGGGGTCTTAGCCTTCGTATTTTTCAACGATGGTCGCACAGCCCATGCCGCCGCCGATGCACAGCGTAGCCAGGCCGCGTTTGGCATCGCGCTTCTGCATCTCATGCAGCAGGGTGACCAGGATACGGCAGCCGGACGCGCCTACCGGATGGCCCAGCGCAATGGCGCCGCCGTTTACGTTTACCTTTTCCGCATTCCATTTCAGCTCTTTGCCCACAGCCAATGCCTGTGCCGCAAACGCTTCGTTGGCTTCGATCAAATCGAAATCATCAATGCCAAGGCCGGTCTTTTTGAAGACCTTCTTGCAGGCCGCCACCGGGCCCACGCCCATGATGGAGGGGTCTACGCCGCCCAAGGCGCCCGCTACCCACGTTGCCATCGGCTTTACGCCCAGCTCCTTGGCCTTTTCTTCGCTCATCACAACCACACAGGCCGCGCCGTCGTTGATGCCGGAGGCGTTGGCCGCGGTGACTGTGCCGCCGTCACGCTTGAAGGCGGGCTTCAGCTTGGCGATGCCCTCTGCCGTTACGCCGGCGCGCGGACCTTCGTCCTTATTGAAAATCACGGTCTCTTTCTTCATCTTGACGGGCACGCCGACGATCTCGTCGTCAAACTTGCCGGCCTTCTGGGCCGCTTCGGTCTTGTTCTGGCTCTGGGCCGCAAACTCATCCTGCATTTCGCGGGTGATGCCCCATTGCTCCGCCACGTTTTCCGCCGTGATGCCCATGTGGTACTGGTTGAACGCATCCCACAGCGCATCATTGATCATGGTATCCACCAGCGTGCCGTTGTTCATGCGGTAGCCGTAACGGCCCTGCATCACAGCATACGGCGCTGCGGACATGTTTTCCATACCGCCGGCCACTACGATGTCCGCGTCGCCCGCCTGGATCATATTCGCCGCCATGTTCACCGCGTTCAGGCCGCTGCCGCAAACTACGTTCAGCGTAACGGCCGGCACCTCTACCGGCAGCCCTGCATGGATGGATGCCTGGCGTGCTACGTTCTGGCCCAGGCCCGCCTGGATGACGCAGCCCATCAGCACTTCATCGACCTGCTCCGGCTTTACGCCCGCGCGGCTCAGCGCTTCTTTGATGACGATGGTTCCCAACTGTTCTGCCGGCACACCAGTCAGCGCGCCGCCCATTTTGCCGATTGCCGTACGCACAGCGCCGGCCAATACAACTTTTTTGGACATTTTCGTTTCCTCCGTTTTTTAATTACTCTTAAAGGATGTACATTGGTTAAAAAATAAGAGTTTACCTCTGATTCTGACTATGTGATAAATATATCACAATGTATGGGCCAATGCAACGCTCCCGTGTTCTTTTTTTCACAAATTACGCAATTTTTTCTTGGCATTTTTAGGGCGTCTCGTCCGCGTGCCTCCGCCAAAAAAGGCAAAGGACTCCGCCAGAGCCCAAAGCCCTGCCAGAGTCCGAATTCGTTTAGTTCAAATGAATGACAACCGCGCGCTCCTCGCTCATATCCTCAATGGAATATTTGCCGCCGCTTCTTCCATGCCCGCTCTGGCTGCCGCCACCGCCGCCGGCCGGAATTGTCGGGTCCCAATAGTTGGAGGCGCCGTTGATGTTCGTTGCGCCGAAATTGTACTGCTCTGCCATGCGCAGCGCCTTGTTTACATCCTTGGTGAAGATGGCGCAAAACAGGCGGTATCCGCTCATATCCACCAAGCCGGGGATCTCGCTCTCGTCCTTAAAACGCACCAGCGGCAGCACAGGGCCAAAGGTTTCGTCGGTATGCAGCATGCAGTCCACCGGCACATGGTCTACCACGGTAGGCTCAAAATAGCGGTCCGTCGGCATGCCCTCGCGCCGTTTTCCGCCGGCTACCACCTTGGCACCCTTTTCCACCGCCTGCTTGATATGCGATTCCACGATCTCGATCTGGCTTTCCAGGTGCATCGGCCCCATCGTGGTCTTTGCATCAAACGGATCGCCCAGCTGATACTGGGTCTGCATCTTTTCCAGGATCTTTGCCACCAAAGCGTCGGCAATGGCGTCGTCCACCAAAACGCGCTCTGTGCTGGTGCATACCTGGCCGGCGTTCAAAAAGCTGCCGTTCATCAGGCCCTGGGCCGCTACGTCCAAATCCGCGTCCTTTAACACGATACACGGACCGTCGCCGCCAAGCTCCATGGAGGTATGCTTACATTTGGCGCGCTCGCAGATGATGTTGCCCGTAACAGTAGAGCCGGTAAAGCCGATGCCCGCGGTCAGCGGATGTGCGCTCAGCGCGTCGCCCACCACAGAGCCCTTGCCGATCACAAGGTTCACCGCGCCGGCCGGCAGGCCTACGCCTTCAAAGCACTTCATCAGCGCGCTTGCCACCGCCGCCGTGGTGGTAGCAGGGTTCCACACCATCGGATCGCCTACCGCAATGCCAGCGGCCAGGTAATACTGGCAGGCCGTGCCCAGCGGGAAGTTCCACGGGGTGATTACCGCAAAAATCCCCTTCGGGCGGCGCGTCACCAGGCAGCGCGCATCTTTATCGCGCAGCGCCACTACCTTGCCGTCCATCCATTTGATCTGCTCGGCCGCATCGCGGAACGCCAGCGCACAGGCCGCTACCTCGCCCAGCGCTTCGCTGTGGTACGGCTTGCCGTGCTCGGCGGTCAGCAGCTTTGCCAGCTCCTCTTGGTTTTCGTCGATCTTGTCCGCAATCCTGTAACAGATCTCCGCCCGCTCAAATACCGTCATTGCTGCCAAGGCGGGCGCCGCTTTTTTTGCCGCCTGCAAGGCCGCGTCGGCATCCTCCGGCGTCCCCAGCGGAATGCGCCCCAGCACCTCGCCGCTGCCAGGGCTTATGACGTCCTGCATCTGCCGGCCTTCGCCTTCAAACCACTTGCCATCGATATACATCGGAAAAATCATCGCATGTTCCTCCATTCTCATACAGCGCTATGCTGCGCCTTCCCCTGCTGCGCTTACTTTCTGCCCGCTGGGGATATATCTGTATCTATCTTACCATAAATTCCCCGGCTTTGAACAGGCTTGATCCGCCGTCGCCATAGCAACGGTCCTAAGCCGTATCCCTTTTCCCGATACAAAAAACGGAAGCCTGCCTCGGCTTCCGTTTTCATGCGTTATTCTGTTTTCTCTCCCTCTACATACGCATCCACATTGCGCTGCACGATGAAAAAGGGGGCTGTCCCGCTCTTTAGGATCGCTTGGTTGAATGCCTTATCGTCAAATGCCTCACCCAGCTTTTCCTCTGCTGCTTGTTTGATTGCCGCAAATTCTTGATACCCCACATAATACGATTCAAACGCACAGGGGTTTGCCTGTAGCTGCTTATACATCACGTCCCGGGCTTCTTCCGGCAGCGCCATTCCCTGTTCTGCCCAATACTCTGAGAATTGCTCCGGCGACCAGCCTTCGTAGTGGATGCCGATATCCGAAAGAACTACCAGGCAGTATGTCCCCAATTCATCCTCCTTATATATCTCCAGCAAAGGTTGCTGCACTTCGTCCAGATATTTTAGGCCTTCATACCCCGCATATACAGCGTACCCCTCTGTATAGGCGTCCACGTTCACCATCGCTTTGCGATAGTTGCAGTCCATATTTTCATACATATAGGCATATTGGTACATGTGCCCTGGAAATCCTTCATGCGCTACCGTTTTAAAGGTATCCACAGAAGAGATCTCCGCGCTGTTCGGGTTTACGCGCATCTGTTTGATAGATTTTCCATCCAGCGCCGGGATATAAAAATAGGCGGCTACGCCAGTATCCGAAGCAATCTCCTTATTGACATCTTTGATCTCATAGTCCAAATTGCCAACCTCCGGAAAATCCTCCTTCATGCGCTCTTTGATGTCCAAAAGCATTTCATCATAGCTTGTATAGTTCGTTTGGAAAGCGCCCCCCTGCATCAATTGGAGCACCAGATCCTGGTTCTGCATAGCCAGCGACATCATGTTCTGCATGTGCTCGGCCAAAGCGCCCTCCATCATTGTCTTTACTTCCTCTACGGATTTATCCGTGCCTATGCTGTTTTGTAAAAGCAGCTCATAATAGGCTTTTCCATTTTCAAACTTCGCCAACCCCTGTGTATTGTTGTTTCCAGAATCCTTAAACCCCTGCATGGTATCCCGGATGTTTTGGTAGGCCGGCAGGAAGGACTCGGTAAACGCCTTTTTCAACTGAGCCTTATACTCATCCGCTTTGCCCGCCTCTAGCCCCAAGGCGTCGATGCTTTCGTTCATCGAAGACAAAACAGCACTGTTTTCCCCTTTTTGCAGAATATTGTCGCAATAGGCAATGACAGCGTCTAGGTCTACCATCAGCAGCCCCTTTTCCTCCTGCTTTTTGGTATAGGATAAGGCGCTGTCTATATATGGCTTTACATCGTTGACTACAACGATCAGGTCCGCTACATCCTGTTCATTGCGCAGCTGCCAATCTGACAGCATCGTGGGCAGCTGGTAATGTAGCCCCGTCATGCTCTCAAATACAGGCTCGTAGTAATCGAACGTTTCATCGCAGAGCTTTTCCGACAGCTCCATCTGGTACTGGTAGATATCATAGGTATCTTTTTGATCGTCCCTAAGCAGTTCGCGGTCAAAGCCACGGAACTCTTCCCAAGCCTCCTTCTGTGTCTGCAGCGCGGCCTTCTGGCTTTCCTCATCATACCGCAGACCTAGCCCCACCGTCACTTGGCTCCTATCCACACCAAAGCTTTCCGGTGTCTGCGTTAGAATGTGCATTGCGGTATAGTCCTGCTCCAGCGCCTGTACAAACTGCTCGTCCATAAACGCATCGAAGCGCGCTTGCTCCTTTTCAGCCTTGTTCCCGCATCCGGCCATAGACAGCGCCAGCAGCAGCGCCAACAGCAGCGAACCAAATCTTGATACTCTTTTCATCACATGCCTCCTTACGGCTAAGCTGAAGAAAAGCCTCCCCCGATCTTTACGGCTTACTTCGTCATTTTTCTTTTATTTTATCTGGATTCCCTCTATTCGTCCAGAAAAAAAGCATTCTATATAGAATGCTTTTCAAAATCATTTCTTTTACGCTTTGCATTTCTGCATGTATCCGCCATCGTGCAGCCCTGACATCCCGCGCAGCCGCCTTTGCTGCGGCGGTACCGCCATAAGGCCAGCGCGGCCAGCCCCAATACCGCTGCGAGCAGCAGCCAATCCAGCACGCCCATATTATACAAACCCCAGCAAAAGGCCGATATGCCGTACTGCAAACGCAATCAACCATGCAATCGCAGTCTGCGCCAGCATGGCCAGCGCCGCCTCCCGGCGGGATCCCATCTCGCGCCTTACAGCCGCCAGCGCCGCCACGCACGGCATATACAGCAGCGTAAAGCAAAGGAAGGTGAATGCGCTCAGCGGCGTAAACAGCTGAGAAAGCAGCGGCGTCAACGCCGTGGTATCCCCTACGCCCATCAGCACGGCCAGGGTGCTTACCACCGCTTCCTTGGCCGTCAGCCCCGTCAACAGGGCGGTGGACGCCTGCCACGAGCCAAAGCCCAGCGGCACAAACAGGGGCGCTATGAGTGCGCCGATGGCCGCCAGCATGCTGTTTGCGCTGTCCGCCACCATATTCAGGCGGAAATCAAAGCTCTGCAAGAACCAGATGAGGATCGTCGCCACAAAGATGATGGTAAAGGCGCGGTGTATAAAGTCCTTGGCCTTTTCCCACATATGCAGGGTAATGCTCTTGCCGCTTGGCAACCGGTAGGCCGGCAGCTCCATGACAAACGGCACCGGGTTTCCCTTAAAGCAAAACCGCTTTAGGATCAGCCCATACAAAATGCCTACCACCATGCCCAGCACATACAGCCCGATCATCACCAGCGCCGCATGGTCCGGGAAAAACGCCTGGGTAAACACCGCATAGATCGGCAGCTTGGCGCTGCAAGACATAAACGGCGTCAGCATGATGGTCATTTTTCTATCCCGTTCGCTGGCCAGTGTGCGCGTGGCCATGATGGCGGGCACCGAACAGCCGAACCCGATGAGCATCGGCACAAACGAACGCCCGGAAAGCCCGATTTTGCGCAGCAGCTTATCCATCACAAACGCTACGCGCGCCATATACCCGCTGTCCTCCAAAAGCGATAGGAAGAAAAACAGCACCACGATGGTCGGCAAAAACGACAGCACGCTGCCCACGCCGGCAAACACGCCGTCTATGATGAGGGAATGCACCATCTGGTTGATGCCGAGGTTTGTCAGCAGCGTATCCGTCCACATCGTCACGACCTGGATGCCGGTTTCCATAATATCGCTCAAAAACGCCCCTACCAGGCCGAAGGTCATCCAGAATACCACGCCCATGATGCAAAGGAAGATGGGAATGGCAAAATATTTATGCGTCAGTATCTTGTCAATGGCCACCGAGCGCTGCTGTTCTTTGGTCTCACTGGGCTTATGCACTGCCTTGGCGCTCACCTTTTCGATGAATTGGTAGCGCATATCCGCCAGCGCCGCTTCGCGGTCCATGCCCAGCGCGTCCTCCATTTCGCGGGCGATATGCTCCAGCGTCTCCACCTCGTTTTGGTTGAGCTTGAGCGCCTGCACGGTGGGCTCGTCTCCCTCCACCAGGCGGGTCGCGGCAAAGCGTCCCGGGATGCCGGCGGCTGCGCAGTGATCCTCAATCAAATGCGCCACCGAGTGAATGGCGCGGTGCACCTCATTGGTGCAAAAATCCATCTTTTTGGGCCGCGTCTGGCTCTTTGCCACGCGCAGCAAGCGATCCACCAATTCGCTGACGCCCTCGTTCTTGCTGGCAGAAATGGGCACCACCGGGATGCCCAGCGCCTCCTCCAGGCACTTTATATCGATGCTCCCGCCCGAAGCGGTCACCTCGTCCATCATATTCAGCGCCAGCACCATCGGCAGCCCCAATTCTATCACCTGGAGCGTCAAATACAGGTTGCGCTCGATGTTGGTCGCGTCCACGATGTTGATGACGGCATCCGGCTTGCCCTGTATCAGAAAGTCGCGCGTCACCACTTCCTCCGCCGTATAGGGAGATAGCGAATAAATGCCGGGCAGATCCACCACCGTAGCATCCTTGGCCTTTTTGATGACGCCTTCTTTTTTCTCCACCGTAACGCCCGGAAAGTTGCCTACATGCTGGTTACTGCCCGTCAGTTGGTTAAACAGCGTGGTCTTGCCGCAGTTTTGGTTTCCAATCAATGCAAAGACCATCTTCATTTCCCCTCTTCCGGCCAGGCCGCGCCGTCCTTTTGCCAGTTTGCCTGAATCCCGTTCTTTTCTCTATGCCCATGGCGGCGCCCACGGCCTGCCGCATGGGGCGGGCAGGATGCCGGCGCTTTGGTGGATGCCGACTTGTCGGATACAATCTCTATTTTTTTGGCGTCCTCGGCGCGGATTGTCAGCTCATAGCCGCGCAAGTGCAGCTCGATGGGGTCGCCCATCGGCGCCATTTTGCGCACCGTCACCTTCGTTTTGGGCGTCAGCCCCATATCCAGCAAGCGTCTGCGCAGCGCGCCCTCGCCGCCAACCGTCGCAATCACGCCGCTGTCTCCAATGTGTAGCTCATCCAAAGTCATCTTTTCTGCCCCCATCCAAGGTAAGCGTTAGCCTAGACTTACATTCTACTCACGCTCTTTGCGCCTGTCAACCGCTCCGGAGCGTCTGCGCCGCCCTTGTCCCCCTTTCTATGCTATGCGCGGTTTGTCCTCTGTTTGCCTGCCGGCGCATAAAAAAAGCAGCGGGCTCTGCCTGCTGCTTTTTCTCTTGTTCGTTTTTCCTCCGGCCGGGTGCGATGGGCACAATGCCGCCCGCTGTTATCAAGAAAAGTGCCGTTCAAACATCTCGCTTTGAGATAAAAGCTGCTCGATGGTTTCGTACCCCAGACGTCTCAACAGCTCTACCACATACGGGTTTTCCATCGGGGTTTGGTACGGTGCTTCGGCGGCATAGCGCTCCACATTTTCCGCGCCTTCCTGCCTATCCACAATGGCGCGCGGCCCGCCCACGCAGCCGCCCACACAGCCCATACCCTCCAAGAAATTGGCGGAAATTTCTCCGTTTTGCAGCTGCTCCAGCAGCGCGCGGCAGCCCGGTACGCCGTCCGCCTGCACCGCGCGCACCTGAACGGGGTCGTCCGGGCGCAGGCGCTTGACAGACGCCTTCACCGCTTGGCTTACTCCACCCGTTCTGGCATAGATCCGTCCCGCTGCAGAGGAATGCTCCTTGTCATCCTCTGCCAGCGTCTCCGGATGAATCTTTGCAAACGCAAACAGATCCTCCACCTCCCGGAAGGTCAGCACAAAATCCACCGCATCCTTGATATCCTCCTCGCGCGCCTCCGCCTTTTTGGCCAGGCAGGGGCCGATGAATACCGTCATCGCGTTTTTATGCAGCCGCTTGATCACCCGCCCGCACGCCACCATCGGCGAAACCGAGCCCGGCACATGCGGCATCAGCTGCGCATACACCTTGCGGATCATCGCAATCCATAGCGGGCAGCAGCAGCTTGTCAGCAAAAAATCGCGGTCGGTATGGATGTTGGCATCAAATTCCAGCGCCTCTTTCATTGTCAGAATGTCCGCAAAGGCCGCCACCTCCACCATGCCTTGAAACCCCAGCTGCTTGAACGCCGTGCGCAGCTGCCCCGGCGTGGCCTTTCCAAACTGCCCCAAAAACGCAGGGGCCACCATGGCGTATACCGGGCCGGTGTGCTCTTTCATCCGCAGCAGCATGGCCGGTGTGTCCCGGCTGGCCAGCAGCTGCTCGCCCTGGCAGGCGTCAATGCACGCTTCGCACCCGGTACAGGCCTTTGGGTCGATGATGATTTTGCCCGTTTCGTCTCTACGAATCGCTTGGTACAGGCACGCCTTTTGGCAGGGGGAAGCGCCTTCCTCGCGGCAGGTACACGCGCCCCGATGCCATACCGGCGCATATGCCTCTGGGTGCAATAGGCAGTCCAGCTGCTCGTGATGCTTGGGCAGCACGCCTTTTTTTCCCGTCAGCGCCGCTTTGGTCAATGTCTGGTAGAGTTGTTCAATGCTTTGGTCTTGTCTGTTCACCGGTTCCACTCCTTTGGGGCAAGCACCTCCATGTGCAGCGCCTGCATGGCCAAAAGCGCCCTTTTTTGGTCGCTTTCCGTTGGGCTGGCCACGCAGCGGGCGTCTATGCGAATGCGCGCGTTTGGGCAGGCGGCCTGGGCCAGGATGGCGTTGGAAAGCACGCATAAATGCGTAGAAACGCCTACGAACTCCATCTCTGCAAACTGCCTCTCCTCCAGGTATTTGGCTAGCTTCAGGCTGCCAAACGTCTGCTTTTCAAACGCCGGCGTCGTGCCGTCCAAACAGCGGGCCACCGCGCCGTACAGCGCGCAGCCCTCCGTATTTTCCACACAATGCATAGGCGGCTGGTTTTCTCCTGCCTTCCCTGTGGCAGGCGGGTGCTTGTCCAGCGTAAATAGTACCTCTACCCCCTGCTGTTTTGCGGCATCTATCTTCTCCACGATGGGCCGCTCCAGCGTCAGCGCTTTGGCAAACCCCATCGAACCCGTCACAAAATCATTCTGATAATCCACTACGATTAGCGCACGGCGTCCGTTTGGTTGCATGGCATCCCTTCCCTTGCCAAATCATCCAGCTGACAGAGCCAGCCGGCAGCGCTGGCGTCGCTGGGCATGCGCCAATCTCCCCGCGGAGACAGCGACACCGTGCCCACCTTGGGTCCATCCGGCATGGCGGAGCGCTTAAACTGCTGGGCGAAAAACCGGCGGTAAAAACAGCGCTCCCAATGCAAAATGGTCTGCGGCGCATACTGCGTTTCAAACGCCTTTGCCGCCATGCGAAAAATCTTTTTGGGGGAAAAGCCCCATCTCATCATGTAATATAGGAAAAAATCATGCAGCTCATACGGGCCTACCAGGTCCTCCGTTTTTTGTGCAATTTCCCCCTTGTCTGCCGGCAGCAGCTCCGGGCTGACCGGCGTTTCGTAGATATCCTGCAACACCTTGCGCAGCGCCATGGATTCGGCATGCTCTGCTTCATACTGCACCAGATAGCGCACCAGCGTCTTGGGGATGGCGGCATTTACGCCGTACATCGACATCTGATCGCCGTTGTATGTGGCCCAGCCCAGCGCCAGTTCAGACAAATCGCCCGTACCTATGACCAAGCCTTCCGTTTGGTTGGCCAGGTCCATCAATACCTGCGTGCGTTCACGGGCCTGCGCATTTTCATACACCGCATTGCGAACCGACTCTTCATGGCCGATGTCCTCAAAATGGCTTCGCACGGTGCGCGCGATCTCCACGGTGCGGAATGTCACGCCCAGCGCGCTGCATAGCGCCTCGGCATTGGATCTGGTGCGCAGCGTCGTGCCAAAGCACGGCATGGTCACCGCCAGGATATCCGTGCGCGGTCTGCCCAAAAGATCCATCGCATGGGCCGCTGCCAGCAGCGCCAAGCAGGAATCCAGCCCGCCGGAAATGCCTATTACCGCCGTCTTTGCGCCGGTGTGTGCCAGCCTTTTTTTCAGCCCATGTGCCTGTATGTTCAGAATATACCGGCAGCGCGCTGCGCGGTCCGCCGCGCCATCCGGCACAAAGGGATGCGGCGAAATGGGCCTGGAAATCTCGGCGTGCGCCATCGGCATGGAAAACGGCACTACCTCGTATCCTTCCCTTTGGCAAGCCGGGTAGGTCGTCATGCGCTGCCGCTCCTTTTCCAGACGCTGCACGTCGATTTCCGCCACTGCCATGGCGTCGTCAAACGGCGGGCTTTCAGCCAGCACCGCGCCGTTTTCCGCTATCAGATGATGGCCGGCAAACACCAGATCCGTCGTAGACTCCCCTTCGCCTGCATCCGCGTACACATAGCCCGCAATCAGCTTGGCGGATTGCGCCGCCACCAGCTGCCTGCGAAACGCATCCTTGCCGATTACCTCGTCGCTGGCAGATAGGTTCGCGATCACCGTGGCCCCGGCCATGGCATGGCGGATAGAGGGCGGGGCCGGTACCCATAGATCCTCGCAGATCTCTACGCCCAGCGTAAACGACGGCAGCTCTTCGCAACAAAACAACAGCTTTTGGCCAAAGGGCACTGCGCCGCCTTCCCAGGCGAGCCGCCCGTTTTGCTGCGGCGCCGGCATAAAATGCCGCCGTTCATAAAATTCGCCATAGTTTGGCAGATGCGTTTTGGGCACTACCCCCAGCAGTTTGCCGCGGTATACCACTGCCGCGCAGTTATACACCTTGCCCTCCCATTGCATTGGCAGGCCAACGATGGTCAGCACGCTGCACGCATGGCTAAACGCTGCCAGCTCCGACAGCGCCCGCTTGGCCTGGTCTATCAAGCTCTGCTGCAAAAACAGATCCTGGCAGGTATACCCTGTCAGACACAATTCCGGCAGCACCAACAGCTGTGCGCCCCTTTCCCCTGCCTGCTGCATGGTCTTTTGTATCTGCGCGGCATTGTACTGGCAATCCGCCACGCGGATCTCCGGCGAGGCAGCCGCCGCCTTGATCCATCCATCCCACATGTATATCGCCTCTCTTTTCTTTTGTTTTCTTAATTTAAATTATATTTTATCATAAACACTCTTGTCTGCACCGCTTATTCTTTCCATAAAAAAAAGCCTTTACACAAAGGCTTTTCTTTTCTTATAAAATGCTTTGGATAAAATCTTTCACCCGCTGGTCTTTTGGGCTGCCAAACAGCTCTTGGGGCGGGCCTTGCTCGATAACGCGCCCTTCGCCCATAAACAGCACCTTATCCGCCACCTCTCTGGCAAACCCCATCTCGTGGGTCACGATGATCATCGTCATTTTCCCTTTGGCCAGCTCCTTGATGACGGCCAGCACCTCGGCGGTCAGCTGTGGGTCCAAAGACGAGGTGGGCTCGTCAAACAGCAGCATATCCGGATCCATCATCAGCGCGCGTGCAATGGCCACCCGCTGCTTTTGCCCGCCGGACAGCTCGCTGGGATGCGCATCCGCCTTATCCTCCAAGCCTACCAGCTTCAGCTTTTCCTTGGCGCGCGCTATGGCCTGCTGCTTGTCCTCTTTTTTCACCGTCATCGGCGCGCCGATGAGGTTTCCCATCACCGTCATATGCGGAAACAGGTTAAAGCTTTGGAACACCATCCCCATCTTTGCGCAGATGCGCCGTGCCGTCTTATCATCTGCATACCGCCCGTTTTGGATCAGCGGCTCCCCTTCAATGAGCACATCGCCGCCGTCCGCCTTTTCCAGGTCTATCAAACAACGCAGCATCGTGCTTTTACCCGCGCCAGAGTAACCGATCACCGCCACCGTCTCTCCCTTGTCCACGGTAAAGGAAACGTCCTTTAAGACCTGTTCGCTCCCAAAGGCCTTTTGCAGCCCCTTGACCTCGATCATATGCATGGCGTCTCCCCTCCTCAATAGCTGTATTTCTTTTCCAAATACTGAAATAGCTTGGTCAGCCCGTAGGTCATCAGCAAATAGAATGCCGCCGCCACCAAATAGGCCGTGGCGTTTACGTCACGGTTTACCGATGCCTTGGCAAAATACAAAATCTCCGTCACGCCGATGGCGGTCACCAGCGCCGTATCCTTGACCAGCGTGATACACTCGTTGCTCACCGGCGGCAGGCATACCTTCAGCATCTGCGGGATCACGATCTTGGTGGTGGTCTGCCATTTGGAATAACCCAGCACCTTGGCCGCCTCATACTGCCCCTTGTCCACAGACAGGATGCCGCCGCGGAAAATTTCGCAGAAATAGGCGGCATAGTTGAGGATAAAGGCCAAGATGGCCGCCTGGAACCGGTCCATCACCAGATAATCCCCAATGCCCGGCAAAAACGTGATGCCGTAGCAGAAGAAATAGAGCTGCAAGAGCAGCGGCGTGCCGCGCATCACCCATACATACGCGCCTACCACGCCTTTCAATATCCGGCTGCGCCCCACGCGCGTAAAGCTGAGCAGCAATCCAATCGGGATGGATACCAACACTGTGATGAAAAACAGGCTGACGGTATATTTCAGCCCGCCCGCCAGGCTCCCGCACAGCTGCAACAGATAGTCTGCACTCATAATCGGTTCAAAACTCCTTTACAGGCAAAAGTTTCCAGAGAGTCTCTGGAAACTTAGCCCATTGTATTTCTCTTTTGTGGATAGGCAGATTATTTCGCCTGCTCCGCATCCTTGCTGATCAGGTAACGGCCTACTACCTCGTCAACCACAAACGCATCGATGCGCCCGGCCTTCAGCTCGGAAAATACCGTTACATTGTCCGCCAGCTCCACCAGCTCTGTCAGCTCTTTAGACACTGGGTTTGCGTTGAGCGCATCCAGCGCGGAAGAGCCCTTTTGCAGGCCAACCCGTTTTCCTTTCAGGTCGGCTACCGTCTTGATCTCAGAGCCTTCCGGCACGATCACAATCTGCTTGTTGGCAATGTACGGCTTTGCAAAGTACATGGCTGCCAGGCGCTCATCCGTGATGCTCAGCCCGTTCCACAGGCAGTCCACACGGCCGGTTTCCAGCTCCAGCTCTTTGGAATCCCAGTCAATGGGCTGGATGACCAGCTCTACGCCCATGCGCTTGGCCACCTCGGTCGCCAGATCAATATCAAAACCTACCACCTGGTCGTTTTCATCGCGGAAGCCCATCGGCGGGAAGCTGTCGTCCAGGCCCAGGATCAAGGTGCCCTTGTCCTTTACCTTTTGCAGGGAATCATCGCCTGCCGCCGCAGCTCTATCCTCCAGATAGTCCGCATCCTTCAAGAGAATATCCTCCCCAAACCATTTTTGGGAAATCTCTGCCGCCGTACCATCCTGGATCATGGCATCCAGCTGTGCCTGTACTTCCAGGCCCAGCGCCACATCCGTCTTGCGGAACCCAATGCCGTATTGCTCTGCACCCAGATCCTCTTCCAGCACCACATAGCCTGTCGCTTCTTGCTTTTTGCCGCAGCCCGTCAGCAGCGTGCCCAGCATCAAAACCGCCATCAGCAGGCCCAGTGTTTTCGTCGTTTTTTTCATCACTTGATCCTCTCCCTTGATAACGCTTTAGCGTACTACTGTGTTAGTATACTATACTTTCGCCAAATAGGCTAGAGGGAATTTTGCTTTTTGCATAATTTTTTTCAGCCTAAGAAAAAAAGGCCCAAGGGCCTTTTTTACACATCCAGCCTCAGTTCCACCGGGCAGTGGTCGCTGCCCAGCTGCTCGGTATGGATGATGCTATCCTGGATCTTGTCCTTTAAGCGCTCGGAGGTCAGAAAATAATCGATGCGCCATCCCGCGTTGTTCTGCCTGGCGCGAAAGCGGTAGCTCCACCAGGAATACACGCCCTCTTTGTCAGGGTATAGGTAACGGTAGGTATCGACAAAGCCCGCCGAAAGCAGCTCTGTCATCTTGCCCCGCTCCTGGTCGGAAAAGCCAGCGTTGCCGCGGTTTGTCTTGGGGTTTTTCAAATCGATCTCCTCATGCGCCACATTCATATCCCCGCAGATGACCACCGGCTTTTTCTCATCCAGCATGGATACATAGGCCCGGAAATCATCCTCCCACTGCATGCGGTACTCAATGCGCTTTAATTCGTTTTGCGCATTGGGCACATAGACGTTTACCAGGTAATACGCATCAAACTCCAGCGTGATGGCCCGCCCCTCGCCGGTATGCGCCGGCGTATGCAGGTCATAGGATACGGAAAGCGGCTCTTGTTTGCAAAATACCGCCGTGCCGGAATATCCCTTTTTCTCCGCGCTGTTCCAGTATTGATGATAGCCCTCCAGCGGTACCTCTGCCTGGCCTTGCTGCATTTTGGTTTCCTGTATGCAGAACACGTCCGCCTGCTGGTCGCGGAAAAACTCCAAAAATCCTTTTGTCATACAGGCTCTTAGCCCATTGACGTTCCAAGAAATCAGCTTTTGCATCGCATCCTCCTATTTATACCGCCGGCTCTACAGGGTTCATGCCTTCCAAATTTTCCAACACCTGTCCCTTTTCCAGGTTTTTGAAATACTTGCGATCCACAAATCGGTACATGATCAAGCACACGACAAACGCCACGACCTCTGCAATGGGAAACGCCCACCATACCGCATTCACGCCGATGGTATGCGCAAACAGGTACGCCACCGGCAGCAGCACGCCCACCTGGCGCGCAATGGAAAGGATCATGCTCAGCACACCGTTGCCTACCGCCTGGAATACCGACGACATCACAATGCCCACCGCCGCAAACAGGAAGCTGACGCTGATGGCGCGCAGCGCAATGCAGCCCATGCTCATCATATCCGGCGATGCGTTAAACATCCGCAAAAACACATCCGGAAACAGCTGGAACAGCAGCATGCCCACCGCCATGATGGCCAGCGCAAACAGGATGGCATAGCGGATGGTGCCCTTGATGCGCTTGGGCTTTCTGGCGCCAAAATTGTAGCCTACAATGGGAATCATGCCGTTTGTCAGGCCAAAGACCGGCATAAAGATAAAGCTTTGCAGCTTAAAGTATACGCCGAATACGTTGACCGCCACCGCCGTAAACGACATCAGGATCTTGTTCATACCGATATTCATCGCAGAGCCGATGGCCTGCATCACGATGGACGGCACGCCCACCTTATAAATTTCGCCGATGATGCGCCCGTTGAGCCGAAATCCCTTAAAGCTCATGGATACCTCATGGTTTTTCTTATGGTTGAAATAGATGCCCAGGCCCATCGCCACGATCTGGCCGACAACGGTTGCAATCGCCGCGCCCGCTACGCCCATGGCCGGCAGGCCAAACCATCCGAAAATGAAAATGGGGTCCAGGATGATGTTGGTAATGGCGCCTGCGCCCTGCATCAGCATGTTGTAAATGGTAACGCCCGTGGCCTGCAAAATGCGCTCCATCGCCACCTGCACGAATACGCCGATGCTGAAAACCGTACAGATGCCCAGGTATTGCCTGCCCATTTCGATGATGGTTTCATCCGCGGTAAACGCGCGGAAAAACATCTCCGAAAAAAACAGGCCAAACAGCGCAAATACCAAAGAGCTTACCACGCATAAAAATACGCCGTTGGTGGCCGCTGCGTTGGCGTCCTCATACCGCTTTTCGCCCAGCCGGCGGCTCAAAAGCGAGTTGATGCCAACGCCCGTGCCCACCGATACCGCGATCATCAGCGTCTGCACCGGGAACGCCAGCGATACCGCCGCCAGCGCCTGCTCGCCGACCTGCGCCACAAAGATGCTGTCCACCACGTTGTACAAGGCCTGTACAAACATCGAGATCATGATGGGCAGCGACATATTCACCAATAGCTTGCCTACGGGCATCACGCCCATTTTGTTTTCTTTTCTCGTTCCTTCCAAACTCTTTCCTCCCTTTGCCCGTTTCGATCCGCCGGCCGCGCCTGTTTACGCCGCCGTTTTCAAAACAAAATTGAATAAACCCCTCTTGTACACCTGGAATTCCAAGGACAGGGGGAGTTTACAATCAGCCCGTTCCCCGCCGTTTTTTAGACGCGGGGTTTGTATGCTTTTGTCCGATATGGTTATTTGACATGTTATCATAAACGATTCATAATGTAAATAAAGTAGGGAAAAGCTTTGCAATCGCAGGCGTATGAAAGCGAGGGATTCTCTCATCATGAGCAAAAAAATCATCACCATTTCCAGGCAGTATGGCAGCGGCGGGCGTTTGATCGCGCAGCGGCTTTCGGAAAAGCTGGGCGTTCCGTTTTACGACCGCGCGCTCATCGAGATGGCTGCCAAGGAAAGCGGCTATGAGGCCGAGCTGTTTGAAAATCTCGGCGAACAGCACAACAGCAATTGGTTCTATAACCTTTCCCTGTTTGGCAACAGCACCGCCATGCAGGATCTGCCCTTGAACGATAAGATCTTTTTGGCGCAGGCCAGCGTCATCCGCAAGGTTGCAGACGAGGGCAGCTGCGTGATCGTCGGGCGCTGCGCCGATTATGTGCTGCGCGATCGAAAAGACTGTGTCAACGTCTTTATCCATTCCGATTTGGCCAGCCGCATCAAGCGCGCCACCGAGCAATACGGACTTTCCCCCGTCAAAGCGGGAGACGAGATCAATAAAATCGATAAGCAGCGCGCCACCTATTACCGCTACTATTCGGAGAAAAAATGGGGCCGCGCGGAAAACTATGACCTATCCGTATACAGCGACAGCATCGGCCTAGAGGCTTGCACCGACCTTATTCTCTCGTTTGTGGATATGAAGCTGAGCCATCGCGACTAACCAACGGCAGTCTTTCTCAAAAAGGAGCGGTCAACCGCTCCTTTTTGTATGCCTGCCCATTGCGCCGCCCACCGATGCGGCGCTATACTAAACCGTAAAACTTCTGCTGGAAAGGGCGCTTTTGTATGAGATCTCGTCAACCGCTTCGGGCGCTTTTGGCGCAAAAATACCGTTACCGGCTTGTTCTTCAGGCCATCGCCGTCGGCGCTGTGGCCGGGCTTGTCTCCGTGGCCTACCGCTTTGCGCTGTCCTACGGGGAATCGATCTGCCGGCTCTTTTTCGGCTGGGCACAGAGCCCCTGGCAGGTGATTGTTTTGTTTGCCGGCCTGCTGGGGCTGGGCTTTGTTGTCGGCTGCATGACGAAAAAAGAACCCATGATCAAGGGCAGCGGCATCCCGCAGGTCGAAGGCCAGCTGTTGGGGTATTTTGATTTCAGCTGGTGGAAAGTGCTCGTGCAAAAATTCCTTGGCGGCTGCCTATCCATCCTGGGCGGCCTGTCCCTGGGGCGCGAAGGCCCCTCTATCCTCCTCGGGGCCTGCTGCGGCAAAGGCGCCGCGCAGCTCCAGGGCCGCAACCGTACGGAGGAGAAATACCTCATCACCTGCGGCGCCTGCGCCGGCCTGGCCGCCGCTTTCAACGCGCCGCTGGCCGGCGTATTGTTTGCCTTGGAGGAGGTGCACCGCAACTTTAACCCCAAGGTGCTGCTCAGCGCCATGGCGGCCGCCATTACCGCCGATGTGGTGTCCAAGCTGTTTTTCGGCATGGGCAGCACCTTTGCCGCCGCGCCCGTACAGCTTTTGCCCCTTTCTTACTACCTGCTTCTCGTCGCCTTTGGCGCGGCGCTAGGCCTATTCGGCGCTTTTTACAACAAAACGCTGCTCTTCAGCCAGCGCCTCTATGCAAAGCTGCCCCTTTCGCAGCCTGTAAAAATGATGATCCCGTTCGCCTTTGCCGGCCTGTTCGGGCTGTTTTTGCCGCAGGTGCTGGGCGGCGGCCACAGCATGATCGAATCGCTTCTGCACGGCGAATACGCGCTGGGGCTCATCGTCATTTTGCTCGTCGGCAAATTCATCTTTTCCATGATCAGCTACGGCAGCGGCGCGCCGGGCGGCATCTTTTTCCCGCTGCTGGTGCTGGGCTCGCTCTCCGGCGCGCTGTTTGGGCAGCTGGCCATCCATCTCAGCGTTGTGCCAAGCGCCTACGCCGTCAATTTCATGCTGCTGGGCATGGCGGGGATGTTTACCGCCATCGTGCGCGCCCCGCTTACCGGCATCATCCTTATCGTGGAAATGTCCGGCTCTTTGACCCAGCTGCTCAGCCTGTCGCTGGTTTCCATCTGTGCGTATCTTGTTGCCGACCTCTGCCGCAGCAAGCCGGTATACGAATCATTGCTGGAAAACCTCCATCCCAGCGGGCAGAGCGCCGCGCAGCCCGGCGAGCGCATTTTCCTGGATCTGCCCGTGCACTACGGCAGCTTTGTCAGCCAAAAATGCATTGCCCAGGTGCATTGGCCCAAGGACTGCCTGATCACCAATGTAGAGCGTGGGCGCGAGACCCTGATTCCCCACGGCGATCTCGTGCTTTTGCCTGGCGATACCCTCACCTTTCTCTGCAAAAGCGAAGACGAGGCACATCTTCGGGAGCAGCTTGCGCCTGTTTTAGAGCAATAGCTCCATCAAAAAAGCGCCCTTTCGGGCGCTTTTTATGCGTCGATTTGCCCCAGCACCCAGCCGATCTTCTCCTGGATCAACAGGTTTGCCTTTCTGTCATACGGCGTTGCGTCACGGTTGATCAGCACCAGCCGATCCCCCTTGTAATAGTCGATCAGCCCTGCCGCCGGATATACCGCCAGCGACGTGCCGCCCACGATCAGCACCTCGGCCTGTTCTATCAGCCGCACGGCCTCTTCGATGTCCGCGCCGTTGAGCGATTCCTCGTACAGCACAACGTCCGGCTTGATAACGCCGCCGCACGTACAGCGCGGCACGCCCTGGCTTTGGGCCATCTCCTCCGCCGTATACGCTTTGCCGCATTGCATACAATGGTTGCGCAGCACAGAACCGTGCAACTCCACCACATGGCGGCTGCCCGCCTTTTGGTGCAGCCCGTCGATGTTCTGCGTGATCACGCCTTTTAGCCTGCCTTCGCGCTCCCATTTTGCCAGCTGCAAGTGCGCCTGGTTCGGCTGCGCCTCCAAATACAGCATCTTCTCCCGGTAAAAACGGAAAAACTCCTCCGGCTTCTGCAAGAAAAACCGATGGCTTAAAATGGTCTCAGGCGGATATTGGTAGGATAGATGATACAACCCGTCCTGGCTTCGGAAATCCGGGATATTGCTTTCCGTCGATACCCCGGCCCCGCCGAAAAATACGATGTTCTTAGAATCCCTGATCCAGGATTGCAGCGTTTGGATCTCTTGCATGCGACCGCCTCCTGTTTTTAGTATACCGCCGATCCGCCGCAAACAAAAGAAAAAAGGACGCCTTCGTCCTTTTTTATTTCTCCAGAAGCTCGCGCCGGCGGGTAGACGCTTGAAACATCCGACACAGCGCGCCCGCGTCGTCCGCTTGGATGGCGTCTTTGATCTCGTCCAGCTGTGCCTCAAAACGGCCGATAGCCGCCAGCAGGTTTTCCTTGTTGCCCAAAAACAGCTCGCTCCACAGCGTCTCGTTGATGTTTGCTATGCGCGTTAGGTCCCGGTAGCTGTCTCCGATAAAGCTGCCGGTGTCCCGCCCCTCCTCGTCGCTATTGATCAGCGCGACTGCCATGGCGTGCGGCAGCTGGGAGGTATAGCCGATCATCTCATCGTGCAGCTCTGGCGTGATGCGGCGCACCCGTCCGAATCCCATCTGCTTTACCAATGACTCTACCAAAGCCAGGCTGCTCTCTTTGTTGCGCTCTGTCGGGGTAATCAGGTAGTTGGCGCCCTTGAATACCTCTGCGCTGGCAAAATCAATGCCCTTTTTCTCGCGCCCCGCCATGGGGTGCCCAAACACAAAATCCACGCCCTCCGGCAGCGCCTCTGTGATCTCACGGATAAACGGGCGCTTGATGCCGGTGGTATCCGTCACAATGCACCCTTTTTTGAACAGCGCCTGGTTTTGCTCCACAAACGCGCGGATCAGCGTGGGATAGATCGCCAGGATGATGAGATCTGCCTTCGGGAAAAACGCCTTTCCCTCCGTGCACCCCTTTCGGATAATCCCCATTTTCTCCGCCTTTTCCAGCGTCTCTGCGTTGGTATCTACGCCATATACGCCGCCGTATCCCGCCTGCTTTAGGGCCAGCGCAAACGAGCCGCCGATTACGCCCAGGCCCACGATGACAATGTTCATGCTTTGTTCCCTTCCCGGTACGCCTCCAGCGCCTCCATCGCCATCACATAGCCAAACGCACCAAAGCCGCAGAGCTGCCCGATACAGGCCGGCGCCGTCACCGACACATGGCGGAACGCCTCCCTTTGGTGCACGTTGGACAGGTGCACCTCCACCGTCGGGATCTCGTTGCCCTTGATGGCGTCATGCAGGGCATAGCTGTAATGCGTATAGGCCCCCGGGTTGATGATGATGCCTTCCACATGCTCCTGATAAGCCTGCTGCAAAAAATCAATGAGCGTCCCTTCGCTGTTGCTTTGCAGCACAGAAACGGTATGCCCCCTTTTCTGCGCCTCTTCTGTGATATACCGGCAGAGGTCCTCATACTGCATCGTGCCGTATATGTTCTTTTCCCGGATGCCCAAAAAGTTTAGGTTGGGCCCGTTGATCACCCTAAGTTTCATAGCAGCGCTTCCCTTCTTTTGATCCTATCCATCAGCCGTTGCAGCGTCTGTTTGGCCGCTCCTTCATTGGAAACGATCTCATCCGCCGCATTTTCATACAGCTCCGCCCGCTCGCGGTACAGCTGATACAGCCGCTCTTTGCCCTGCTTTAGCAGCGGGCGCGTCGAAAGGCGGATGTCTCCCGCGATGCGCTCCACCGGCCGGTCCAGATAATACACCACGCCGCTCTGCTTTAGCAGCTCCATATTCTGTTCCCGCAGCACCGCGCCGCCGCCGCAGGCGATCACGGCATGCTGCTTTTGCGCCAGATGGCGGCAGGCCTCCGTCTCCCAGTCGCGGAAGACCTGCTCCCCCTCCTCAAACAGGGCGGGGATGCTCTTGCCTGCCAGCGATACCACCGTATCATCCATATCGTAAAACTCATAGTTCAGCTGCTTGGCAATGCGCCGCCCCATGGTGGTCTTGCCGCTGCCCGGCATCCCGATCAAAACGATATTGCTCTTCTGCGGGCCGCTGAGCCGCTCATCCAAAGCCTCGTAAATGCGTCGGATCAGCGTATCCCCCAGCACGCGCTGCTGCCAGATCTCCTCCGAGCGCACCGCCTGCGCCACCAGCATATACAGCCCGTCGCATACCGTCTTGCCGCACAGCTGCCCCAGCCGCAGAAATTCCGTCTGCCGCGGGTTATAGATCAGGTCTACCAGCGCCTCAAAGTGTTCCACCACTGTCCTGTCCACCGGCGAAACGCCCGTATTGGGATACATCCCTACCGGCGTGCAGTTGATAAGAATGTCCCCCTCTAGCGACGGCAGCGCCGCATAGTCCATCCATTCGATGCCAGGGTGCTCAAACCCGGGTTTTTTCTGTGCCCGGCGGCTGACAAGGCACAGCCTTTTCACGCCGTGATCCAGCAAATACGCCACCACCGCCTTGGCCGCGCCGCCCGTGCCCAGCACGGCTGCGGTTTTGCCCTCTGTCTCTATCCCGTGGATGGACAGCATCTTGCCGAACCCATCGTAATCGGTGTTATCTCCATACAGCACGCCGTCTCTTAAGGTAATGGTGTTGACCGCGCCGATCTTTTCCGCCGCCGGAGACAGCACATCCAGCTGGCGCAGCACCGTCTGCTTGTAAGGGATGGTGACGTTGGCGCCCTTATAACCCTCATACCACAGCTTTTGCACAATGTGCCCTTTGAACCGCGCCGGGATCTCCATCAGCGTATAGCCAGCCTCCAGGTCCAGTTCGCCGAAAACCGCCTCATGGATACAGGGCGAAAGGCTGTGCGACAGCTTTTCGCCGATCAATGCGTATTTTTTCATCGCCCGTTCCAGCCCTTTCTCTGGCAATGTCCCAGCAGCAGGTCTGCCAGGCCCAACGCCATCACGCTTTCCAGCACCGGCACGGCGCGCTGTACAATGCAGGGGTCATGCCGCCCCTTTACCACCAGTGTTTCCTCGGTTTTCCGCTTTAGCGAAACGGTGTGCTGCTCTTTGGCAATGGAGGCCGTCGGCTTGATGACGGCACGGCACACCACCGGCATGCCGTTTGTCAGCCCGCCCAGCACGCCGCCGTTGCGGTTGGTCGTGGTCTCCACCCGTCCGTCTTTCCAGATGTACGGGTCGTTGCATTCGGAGCCATACCGCGCCGCCATGGCAAAGCCCAGGCCAAATTCCACGCCCTTGACGGCGGGCACCGAAAAGAATAGATGCGCCAGCGTGGATTCCACCGAATCGAAAAACGGCTCCCCTACGCCGGCTGGCAGCCCGATGGCCGCGCATTCCACAATGCCGCCCACAGAATCGCATGCGGCTTTCGCCTTGGCCACCGCAAGCTGCATAGCCTCCGCTTTCCTCTCATCGATCAGCGGCAGCGTCTGAGCTTTCCAAGCTTCAAACTGCGCTTTTGTCAGGTGCTGCGCTGTCATCTCTGCATCCGTCACATCGTGGATGCGCTGGATATGCGCCCCCACATAAACGCCCTTTTGCGCCAGCATCTGCTTGCAGACAGCGCCGCAAAATACCAGCGGCGCCGTGATGCGCCCGGAAAAATGCCCGCCGCCTCTGTAATCGTTGTATCCTCCATAGCGCACAGCGCCCGGATAATCTGCATGGCCGGGACGCACCGTGTCGTTGAGGTCTGCATAATCCCCGCTGCGCGTGTTTGTGTTCTCGATCACCGCGCAAAGCGGCGTACCCGTCGTATAGCCGTTGAATACCCCGCTGAGGATCTTGGGCGCATCCGCCTCTTTCCTCGTGGTAGACATCGCGTTTTGCCCCGGCGCGCGCCGCTTCAGCTCGCGCGCCACCTCGTCCCAGTCCACCGCCAGCCCGCTGGGCAGGCCGTCTATGACAATGCCGATGCCTGCGCCGTGCGATTCTCCAAAGATGGATACGCGAAGATTTTGGCCCCATTGCCCGCTCATTGGCAGTTCCCTCCCAGCATGCTATAGTCCTCAAAAAAATTCGGGTAGGATTTGGATACGCATTCCCAGTCTTCAATGACCACCGGGCCTTCCGCCCTTGTAGCGGCAATGGCCAGCATCATGGCGATGCGGTGGTCTTTATGGCTCCAGACCGTGCCGCCGGCAAAGCGCTCTACGCCTTCGATCTCCAGGCTGTCCTCCCGCTCTTTGATGCGCGCGCCCAGCTTGGTCAGCTCTGCAAAGATGGCGTGCAGCCGGTCGCACTCCTTGATGCGCAGCCGCCCGGCATTGCGGATCGTCGTTTTGCCCTTGCACAGCGCCGCCGCCGCCGACACCACCGGAATGATGTCCGGGCACTGCGAAGCGTCGATGTCCACTGCGCACAGCGCCTCGGCCCGGCAGCGCACCGCGCCGTCCTCCCAGCATACCTTAGCGCCCATGCGCTGTAAAATATCCAGCACCGCGCTGTCTCCCTGCAGCGAATCGCGCTTTACGTCCTCCACCTGCACCGCAGAGCCCATGGCGCCGGCGCACAGGAAAAAGGCCGCTTGGGAAAAATCCCCTTCCACCCGGTACCGGCCTGCCCTGTATTTCTGGCCGCCCGGAATGGCAAAGCGCCTATATGCCTCGTTTTTCACGCGGATGCCGAAATCCGCCAGCACCGACAGCGTCATATCCACATAGCTTTTGGACTCCATGTGGGTGGTGATGACCAGCTCGGAATCCTCCGCCATCAAAGGCAGGATAAACAGCAGCCCCGTGATGAATTGTGAGCTCACATCCCCCCGCATGGAAAATGTGCCCGCGCGCAGCTGCCCGGATACTTGAAGATCCAGCAGCGGGCCCTGCGCTTGGGTCTCAATCCCCTGCTCGTCAAATATCTTGGTGTATACATCCAGCGGCCGCTTGCCCAAATTGCCCTGTCCCGTAAAGCGCGCACCGCGCGCCAGGCCCAGCGCCACCGGGATCAAAAACCGCAGCGTAGACCCGGATTCCTTACAATCTATCTCCGGCAGGCCACATATCGCCTGTCCCTGCCCAATGCCGTCGACAGCCAGCGTGCCGCCGCCCAGGTCCTCAATGCGCGCGCCCAAGCGCCGCATGCCCTCCATCGTCGCCAAAATATCATCGGAAAACGCAACGTTTTCCACTATGCTGCGCCCTTCCGCCAGCGCCGCGCAGATGATGGCGCGGTGCGCCATGCTCTTAGACGGCGGCACCTTCACCCGGCCGGAAAGCAGCGCCGGCTGTATTGTTTTCTGCCCCATGGGTCTACCACTCCAAAAAAGACGGATCGGTATCCACCAGAACGCCTTTGCCCAGCTGTTCCAGTGCCACGATCTTCAGCGTCTTGCCTAAATTCTTCTTATCCATTGTAATCGCGGATGCTATGCGCGTAAAGTCCGCTTTTTCATCGCGCACCGGCAGACCGTACTGCCGGCAGAGGCTTTCGATGCGCAACGCCGTCCCCGGCTGCGTTAACCCGCGCCGCTCGGTGCGCTTTGTCATCTCCACCATGCCGATGGCTACCGCTTCCCCGTGGGTATAGTCCTCATAGCCATGGCATTTTTCAATGGCGTGGCCGATGGTATGCCCGAAATTCAGCAGCATGCGCAGGCCCATATCGCGCTCGTCCTGCTCCACCAACCGGCGCTTGCTATCGCAGCACACCGCGATGATATACTGCATCCTGGCCTCGGCCTCCTGCCTGGAGGAAAAGCCCGCCAGCTCCTCAAAAAACGCCGCATCCTGGATGCACCCGTATTTGATGACCTCCGCCATGCCGTCGCGGAAAAAGCGGTCTGGCAGGGTCTGGAGGCTCTCCGGGTCAATGAGCACTGCCTTGGGCTGGTAAAAGGCGCCGACCAGGTTTTTCCCTTCCGGCAGGTCCACCCCTACCTTGCCGCCTACGGAGCTGTCCACCTGCGCTAAAAGCGAGGTCGGCACTTGCACAAAGGGAAGGCCCCTTAGGTAGGTCGCTGCGGCAAAGCCGCCCAGATCGCCGATCACGCCGCCGCCCAGGGTCAAAACCAGGTCCTTGCGTGTCAGTTTAGCATCCGCCATGGCCCGGTATACCCGGGCCATCGTCGCATACGCCTTTGTCTTTTCGCCGGGCGGCAGCACCAGCTTTTTAGGCTGGTACCCCGCGCTTTCCAGAGACCCCATCACCTTGGCTCCATACAGCGCATCCACATGCTCATCCGTCACCACAAAGACGCGGCCCTCCGGGTATACGGGCTTTATGCCCTGTGCAATGTCCGCCAGCAGCCCCGGCGCAATGCGGATGTCATAGCTGTTTTGCCCCAGGTTTACATGTAGCTTGGTTTCCATGCTGCGCCTCGCTTACAATTCGCGTCCTACGGCGTTGGCAATGACCTTCAATTCCTCCACCAGTGCAGCGTACCGGCTCGGTTTGATGGATTGCTGCCCATCGCACAGTGCGCAGGCCGGGTTGTTGTGCACCTCGATGATGAGCCCGTCGGCCCCTACCGCCACAGCCGCCTTAGCCAGCGGTTCTACCATCCACCATTTGCCCGCCGCATGGCTGGGATCCACGATGACCGGCAGATGGCTCAACTTTTTCACCGCCGGAATGGCGCTCAAGTCCTGCGTGTTTCGGGTGTACGTCTCAAAGGTGCGGATGCCGCGTTCGCACAGGATGACGTTTTCATTGCCGCCTGCCAGAATGTACTCTGCGCTCATCAGCCATTCCTCAATCGTAGCGGACAGGCCGCGCTTTAGCAGGATGGGCTTTCTCGTGTGCCCCAGCTCGCGCAGCAAATCAAAGTTCTGCATGTTGCGCGCCCCTACCTGGATCACGTCCACATCCTCTACAAAGCGTTCAATATCATGCGGCGCCATCAGCTCGGTCACAATGGGCAGCCCCGTTTCCTTGCGGGCCAGCTTCAACAATTCCAGCCCTTCGTATTTTAGGCCCTGAAACGCGTACGGTGAGGTACGCGGCTTGAACGCGCCGCCGCGCAAAAAGCCTGCGCCCGCCTTTTGCACCTCCTTGGCGATCTCCGTGATCTGCTCCTCCGATTCCACCGAGCAGGGGCCGGCTACCATCATCAGCTTTTTGCCGCCCACCGTACGGCCGGCAATGTCCAGCACTGTGTTGTCCGGGTGGAACATCCGGTTCGCCTTTTTGAACGGCTCCGCCACATGCACCACGCGCTCTACGTTGCGGTTGGCTTCGATGCGGCTGGGGTCTATTTTGCTGGTATCGCCCACCAGGCCCAAAATGGTCAGGTCCGTGCCGTATACCGGGTTTACCTCCACGCCCTGCGCCGTCAGGCTTTCCGCCAGCTTGTCGATCTCCTTCTGCTCTGTCATGGGTTTCATAATGACGATCATGTTTGGTTCCTCCTAACCTAAAATCAAAAAAGGAGAGCTCATCAATGAGCTCTCCTCTGCTGTACTTTGCTATGCGGCCTCTTTTTCTTTCCTAGGCCGCCCTATCCATACAAAAACTCATTGAATCGCTATGGTTTGCGCAAGTAAAATAGCCAGCGCTAAAGGTAAAGCCCCGGAAGTAAAAATAAAAGGTATAGTTCATTGCCGTATTCAGCTGAGCCATGCTTTTATTCCGTCCTTCCTTTGTCAATTTCGTTTTTGTTTTTTTACAAGTATATGCCCGAAGGTTCGCCTTGTCAACAACTTTTTCAGATATTTTTCCAAAATAAAGGGGCAAAACGAGGGGCACGGTGCCCTTCTGGCGGCCCCTGCTTTTCCCATGAAAACAAATTCATAAAATCCTTAAAAAAGCCAAAACATTTATTGATTCTTTCTTCCCAACAACGGTATAATACTTTTATCATCTTTATCATTCATACTGGGGGGAAACCAATGCAATTTTTGAAAACGCATACCGCCGCCGTCGTCTTGTGCTGTGTTTTGGTCGTAGCGCTCATCGGCGGGCTGGCGTATGCCTTCTCAGACACTCCGGCCGCGCCCGTCTCTGAAACAGAGCCTTCTGCCTCCGCCACGGACGAGATAGCGCCGGAGATTACCGATGCGCCGGACGAAACGCCGGAGGAAATCGACCCTGCGCTCGCCAGCGCTTCGCCGGATGCCACCAACCCTTCCGGCCAGCCTGTGGCCGACGCTTCCAAAAGGTATCTGGTGCGCGTATACATCGGCAGCCAGAGCGTCTGCGTCTATGCCTTGAACGACGCCGGCACCGCCTACGATCAGCTGGTTCGTACCATGATCTGCTCTACCGGCACCGGCAACGCCACGCCGCGCGGCACGTTCAAGCTTCAGGGCAAGTACCGCTGGCATTCGCTGATGGGCGGCGTATACGGGCAGTATTGCAGCCGCATCACCGGCAGCATCCTGTTCCATTCGGTGCCTTATAATGTCAACAAGAACCCCGCCAGCATGAATGAGGTTTCTTACAGCAAATTGGGGCGCAAGGCCTCCCACGGCTGCATCCGTCTGCTTTGCCGTGATGCGCAGTGGATCTATTCCAACGTCGCCAGCGGCTCCACTGTGGAAATCGTAAACGACAGCGGCCCGCGCGGCTCTAAGCCCGCCTTGGCCAGCGGCGCCCAGTACCGCGGCTGGGACCCGACGGACCCCGATCCCAACAACCCGTACCATGGCTACGTAGAGCCCACGCCGGTACCGACGCCGGCGCCGACGGAAAAGCCGACCGCTACACCGGCGCCCACGGAAAAGCCGACGCCCACGCCGACGGAAAAGCCCACCCCAACCCCCACCGAAAAGCCGACGCCTTCCCCTTCGGAATCTCCCACGCCTTCCCCCAGCGAGACATCCGACGTGAATGCGGCCTGAATACGATACCAAAAAAGCCCGGAAAATTCCGGGCTTTTTTATTCACCGCTGTCCGCTGCCGCGCGTCCATCAGCTTCTCATTCCATTATGCATCCAAAAGCTTCACCTGGTATTCCTTGGAAAGATCCATCAAATGCTGCAAAAACGCCTGGTAATAAGGGCCGTATGCCTGGTTATGGATGCGCGCCAGGTTTTTTTCGATTACCGCCTGCTCCCTTTCTTTATCAAAAATGGGCAGGCCCTGCTGTTTTTTGTAGGCCGCCACCTGTTCTGTTGCCTGCATGCGGCGCTCAAACAGCGCCGCCATCTGTTCATCGATTTTGTTGATCTCTATCCTTGCTTGTTCTAGCTGATTCATGCGTATCTCCCCATCCTTTCTATTTCTTCATCGCAAAATACCTCAACAGCGTACCGGCCTGTCATAGCATCCCGCTTGGTATAGTCAAACACGGCAATGCGAAACGGCCGATACAGCAGGGCGACCCCCAATTTTCCCCGCCCCAGCCTTTTCTGCCTGGCCTCGGCTTTTGCATGCTTTAGGCGTTTATCCTCTCTGCGCAGCAAGGGGGGGATGCGTCCCGTGTTGTCGCAGCTTAGCCGGTCTATCACCAGACAATCGCGCAGCCGCTCTGCCTGTACGCCCTCCTGGCCGGCAAAAAAACGCCAGATCCACTCGGTGTAGAGATCCAGCGAAACGCCCGCCGTCCCCCGTGCCGCCGCATAGGCGCCAAACGCTTCAAACAGCGCAAACGGCGACCACCCCGTGGCTTGCAAAAGATAGTCTATCGTCTGCAAAAACCGCCCGCTGTTATACATGCGCTCCAACGCATCTTCCACTTCGTGCAGCTTTGCCAGATCGCCCGGCGAAAGCCATCGCGTCTGCTGCACCTCATAGGGCGCCAGCTCCGAAAACCTGTACCCAAACTCCGCCCGCGTTTCTGCCTGGCGTCTAAGCTTAGAGCCGTGCAGCAGCTTCAAAAAACCCAGCTGCAACATATGCGGCCGCAGCGCAAACGCACTGTTGAAGGACGCAGCAAAGGTATCATAATCTTCGTACGGCAGCCCTGCAATCAAATCGATATGCACATGCACATTCTGCGGCCGAATGCATTGCCGCAGGTTTTCCGTCAGCACGGCAAGATCGGTTTTTCGATCCACTGCCTCCAGCGTTTTCTCGCAAAAGCTTTGCAGCCCCGCCTCTATCTGGATCAATCCCGGCGGCGCCGTGGCCAAAAGCGCCAAAAAGCGCGGCTGAAACAAATCGGCGCCTACCTCAAAATGAAAGCACACGTCCTCCGGAAAGGCCCGCCCGCGCTGGTTCAAAATGAAAGAGAGCAGCTCGTAGGCCCTGTCCGGATGGCAGTTGAAGGTGCGGTCGATAAATTTGATGGTCTTAGCGCCGCTGTTGGCCAGCCGCACCAGGTTTTCCTTGGCACGCTCCATTTCAAAAAACCGCACCTTTTCCTTCACGCCAGATAAGCAAAACGAGCAGGAAAACGGGCAGCCCCGCGAGGTTTCCAGGTAGGCAATGCGCCCCTTGAGCCGCTGCATATAGGTGTGGCTGTATGGGTCTGGCGGCGTTGTGTTTAGGGGCTGGGGCGGCGTAAGCAAAACAGCGCCCCGTTCATCCCTGGACGCCAGGCCAGGAATGTCTGCCGGCGCCCGCTTTTCCGCCAGGGCCTGCATCAGCGCCGGAAAGCTCTGCTCCCCTTCTCCGCAAAGCACATAGGACACTTCCGGCCATTGGGAAAGGATCTCTGCCGGCCGGAATGTTACCTCCGGCCCGCCCAGCACCACGGTCAAACCGGGCCGCTGCGCCTTTAAGCAGCGTATCACCTGATGCACCATATCTATGTTCCAAATATAACAGCAAAATGCAGCCACTTCGGGTGGGTCATGCAAAATCTTTTGAGCGATCTCCTCTACGCTTTGATTGATCGTTCCTTCTACCACCGATACCTCGCATGTCTCTACCCCCTCCATGGCCGCAGCCAAATACCATGGCGCCAAAGAGGAGTGCACATATTTGGAGTTGATGCAGCACAGTGCGATCTGCATGCCGTTTCCCGCCCTTTCCTATGTTTCTGCTGCCTATTATAGCCCCGTCCGGCACAGTCGTAAATAAAAACCGGCATAGGAAATTCCTACGCCGGTTGTTTGCCGCTTTGGCTGGCTTATTTCTCTTCCAGGTTGGTTTCGCCGGTCTTGGGCATGCCTTTGGGCTCTACCTTCCAGGCTTTGCCAACGCCGCCGAATACCTCGATGAGCTCTTTCAGACGAGCTTTCCAGCCCTTCTGGATCAGGCCCCACAGGCCATATGCGCCGTTGCCGCTCAAATCAGCTGCGGTAACGGTATCGCAGGCAGCACGCATCAGGTCGTTGCAAACGTTGACCTTGTTGATGCCCATCTGGCAGGCTTTGCGCAGGTTCTCATCGCCAGAGCCGGAGCCGCCGTGCAGAACCAGCGGGAAGTTGCCGGTTACCTTTTTGATCTCTTGCAAACGATCAAAGTGGATTTTCGGCGTGCCAACATAGGCGCCGTGCGCCGTGCCGATGGCAACAGCCAGCATATCAACGCCGGTCTCTTCGATGTATTTTTTTGCTTCTTCAGGATCGGTCAAAGCGGTCTTGCCGTCTACGGCATAGTTGTCGCCCTGGCCAACATGACCCAATTCGGCCTCTACGCTGACGCCCATGGCGTGCGCAATCTTAACAATTTCGCTGACTTCCTTTACGTTTTCCTCATAGGGCAGAACAGAACGGTCTACCATGACAGAGGTAAAGCCGGCGCGCAGCGCAGACATAACTTCTTCATAGCTGCCGCCATGATCCAGGTTGATCGCAACCGGCACGGAGGAAGCATCCGCCAAGCGGGTCAAGAAGCTGCCGTAGAATACGATGTCCGGGTTGGCCGTGCCGCCCACATCCAAGATGATGGGAGCATTCAGCTCTTCCGCCGCTTCCAGAGCGCAGCGCGCATCCAGCTCGGTGTTGACGTTCGGGGCCGCAACGCCGTAATTTTCAGCGCTTGCGCGTTCAAGGATTTCTTTCATGGTCACTAGCATGACAATCACTCCTTATATAAATGTTATAGGGTTCAAAAAAATCAAACAATTCATCTTGGTTGTGTAAGACACCTTACATAAAGAAGATATACAAAAACTGTATATATTATAACAGTAAGCCGCCTTAAACACAAGCATTTCCTTTGGGCCCTTGCCTTGGGCACCCTCTGTTATGGCTGTACGGTTCCCTTATAAATCAACGCCGCGTTGCCTGTCAGGTATACGGTTTGTTCCGTATAGCGAATGATAAGTTCGCCGCCCAGCAGCTTTACCGTAATATCCGTATCCTTATCGCAATATCCATTCTCCACAGCCGCCACGGCCGCCGCACAGGCGCCGGTGCCGCAGGCCATGGTTTCGCCGCTGCCGCGCTCCCATACCCGCATCTTCAATACGTTGGGGGCCAAGACCTTGACAAACTCCACATTCACGCGCTCGGGGAACAGCGGGTCAAACTCAAATTTCGGGCCGAGCTCCTCTACATCCAGCGTATCCACCTGGCTGCAAAATACCACGCAGTGCGGGTTGCCCATGGAAACGCAGGTGATCTCATAGACGCCGCCCGCCACCTCGGTTTGCCTACCGACCACGCGTTCTTCCGGCAAATCCACCGGCACCTGCTTGCTCTCCAAGCAGGCCGGGCCCATATCCACCCGTGCGCGTTTTACCTGCCCGTTGTACTGCAGCAGCCGCACGGTCTTGATGCCGCTGAGCGTCTCGATCGTCATTTCCAGTTTATTGACAATGCCCTCGTCATGCAGGTATTTGGCTACGCACCGGATGGCATTTCCGCACATTTTCCCCTCGCTGCCGTCCCGGTTAAACATGCGCATCTTCGCATCCGCTCTTTCGGATGGGCAGATCAGCACCACACCATCTCCGCCAATGCCGATGTGGCGGTCCGCCAGCTCCACGCTCAGCCCCGCCGGGTTGCTGATGGTCTGGTGAAAGCAGTTGAAATAGATATAGTCGTTGCGGCAGCCCTGCATTTTCACAAATTCCAGCGTCTCTTTTTGGCTGCGCAGATGGTTGATGTCCACCAATTCTGTGCTTTCCTCGGAATACCGGCTCTTCAGGCAGTCCAAAAGGGCGCTGGCCGTATCCATCGCCGTAAGGCAGGGAATATCGCGCTCTACGGCTTTGCGGCGGATCCTTACGCTGTCCCGGGTGGGGATGCGCCCCTTGCTGGAGGTGGAGATCACATATTGGATCTTGCCGCTTTCCAGCAGCGTCAAGGGATTTTGGTCGGATTCGTGGATCTTCTCTACCACCTCGACCTCCATCCCGGCCTCGCGGATCACCTTTGCCGTGCCGCGCGTGGCGTACAGTGTAAACCCAAGCTCTTGGAATCGCTTGGCGATCTCTGCGATCTCCGGCTTGTCGGTATCGCGGATGGTCATCAAAACGCCGCCGGTCTTTTTCATCTGATAGCCCGCCGCGATCAGCCCCTTATACAGCGCTTCTTCCATGGTATTGGCAATGCCCAGCACCTCGCCGGTGGACTTCATTTCCGGCCCCAGGTGCGTGTCCACATCCACCAGCTTTTCCGAAGAAAAGACCGGCACCTTCACCGCCACATACGGCGAAATGGAGGCCAGATCCGTGCCGTAGCCCATTTCGCGCAGCTTTTCGCCCAGCATGGCGCGCGTGGCCAGATCCACCATCGGCACGCCCGTCACCTTGCTGATATACGGAATCGTGCGCGAGGACCGCGGGTTTACCTCGATGACATACAATTCATCCTCGTAAATCAAATATTGGATGTTGACCAGGCCCAGCGTTTTCATCTCCACCGCCAGGCGCTTGCTGCAATCCACCACACGGCGGATCATCGAATCCTCCAGCTTCCAGGCCGGGTAAACAGCAATGGAGTCCCCCGAATGGATGCCCGCGCGCTCTACATGCTGCATGATGCCGGGAATCAGAATATCCTCCCCGTCGCAGATGGCATCCAGCTCGATTTCGATGCCCATCAGGTACTTGTCGATCAGCACCGGGTTTTCGATGTGCTGGGCCAAGATAATCGCCATATACTCCCGGATGTCCTGTTCGTTGAACGCAATGATCATATTCTGGCCGCCCAGCACATACGACGGGCGCATCAAAACCGGGTACCCGATGCGCTCCGCTGCCGCCAGCGCCTCGTCCGTCGTCATCACCGTCGTACCCTCCGGGCGCTTGATGTGCAGGCGCTCCAGCAGCTCATCAAAGCGCTCGCGGTCCTCCGCCATGTCGATGCTGTCCGCTTGGGTCCCTAAAATCTTCAGCCCGATTTTCTGGATGTATTTGGTCAGCTTGATGGCCGTCTGCCCGCCAAACGCCACCACGGCCGCATACGGTTTTTCCGTGTCGATGATGCCCTGCACATCCTCCGGCGTCAGCGGCTCAAAATACAGCCGGTCCGCCGTATCAAAGTCGGTGGAGACGGTCTCCGGGTTGTTGTTGACAATGACAACCTCGTACCCGGCTTTTTTCAGCGCCCATACGCAGTGTACCGACGAATAGTCAAACTCAATGCCCTGCCCGATGCGGATGGGGCCGGAGCCAAAGACCAGCACCGTCTTTTTCTCCTTGGGCTGCGCCTCTATAAAGTGTGCCGCTTCGTTTTCCTCGTCATAGGTCGCGTAAAAATACGGCGTTTCGGCTGGAAATTCCGCAGCGCAGGTATCCACCATCTTATACACAGGCCTGGCCTTTTCCTGGATCTTCTGCCCGGACAGGCGCTCTATCGTATGGTCGGGATACCCCATGCGCTTGGCCTGCTTGTACAGCGCCTGCGTCAAGGGCTCATTTTGCAGCCGCCGCTCCATCTTCACCAGGTTTTCCAGCTTGGACAGGAACCAAAGGTCAATTTTCGTCCTGTCATAGAGATAGGACAGCGGCATGCCCCGCTTGATGGCCTCAAACACCGCAAACAGCCGCTCGTCGTCGCAATCGTCGATTTTGGCTCGCACCTCGTCATCCGTCAGCGCCATCATCTTTTCATGGTTCAGGCTGTCCAGCCCGATTTCACAGCCGCGCACCGCCTTCATCAGCGCCTGCTCAAAGCTGGCGCCGATGGCCATGACCTCGCCCGTCGCCTTCATTTGCGTACCCAGCGTGCGCTTGGCGTACACAAACTTATCAAACGGCCATTTTGGGAACTTGACCACCACATAGTCCACCGCCGGCTCCACACAGGCGTACGTCTGCCCGGTCACGGCGTTTTTGATTTCGTCCAGCGTATATCCGATGGCAATCTTGGTCGCCACCTTGGCAATCGGATATCCCGTCGCCTTGCTGGCCAGCGCCGACGAACGGCTGACCCGCGGGTTGACCTCGATGACCGCGTATTCAAAGCTGTCCGGCTTTAGCGCAAACTGGCAGTTGCAGCCGCCCTCCACCTCCAGCGCAGACACAATATCCAGCGCCGCCTGGCGCAGCATGCCGCATTCCTTATCCGAAAGCGTCAGCGCCGGCGCCGCCACGATGCTGTCGCCGGTATGCACGCCCACCGGGTCAAAGTTTTCCATGCTGCAAATGGTAATGACGTTGCCCGCGCTGTCGCGCATCACCTCAAACTCGATTTCCTTCCAGCCGGAAATACATTTTTCTACCAATATCTGCGTGATGGGCGAGAGCCTAAGCCCGTTGCCCCCGATTTCGCGCAGCGCCGCCGGCGTATCGGCAATGCCGCCGCCCGTGCCCCCCAGCGTAAACGCGGGCCGCACGATGACCGGGTATCCAATGCTTTCGGCAAAGGCCAGTGCATCGTCTATGTTTGTTACCACCTTGGACGGGATCACGGGCTGGCCGATCTCCTCCATCGTATCCTTGAAGCGCTGCCTGTCCTCCGCTTTGTCGATGGTGTCCGGCTTGGCGCCCAGCAGCTTTACATTATATCTATCCAAAAACCCGCTCTTTGCCAGCTGCATGGACAGCGTCAGCCCCGTCTGCCCGCCCAGGGTAGACAATAGGCTGTCCGGCCTCTCCTTTTCAATGATGCGCTCAATGGTTTCCAGCGTCAGCGGCTCAATGTAGATCCTATCCGCCATGGCGTTGTCCGTCATGATCGTTGCCGGGTTGGAATTGACCAGCACTACCTCCAGCCCGTCCTCCTTCAGCGCCCGGCAGGCCTGCGTGCCTGCATAGTCAAACTCCGCAGCCTGGCCGATGACGATCGGCCCCGAGCCGATCACCATTACCTTATGTATCCCTTTAGAAAGCGGCATGTCCGTTTCCTCCTATCTTCGCCATCCATGTATCCAATATATCGTCTGTTGCGCCGAACTGTACCGAATAGCCCCAGTCGCCGTAAGCAATGCCCGCGCAGGTCCCATCGTTCACGTTCACCCTACATACCCGGGCCGGCGCCTGGACGCTCCCGCTGTCCACCGCGTACCCGTGGTTTTGGCTGGTGGCGCATACGCGGCCCGTCGCCAAATCCTTCACCGGCTGGTTGGCGCCGCGGTGCCCGTGCTTTAGCCGGTAGGTCTTTGCCCCTTGGGAGAGCGCCAGCAGCTCATGCCCCAGCCCAACGCCCAGCACCGGCCGCTTTGCCTGGCAAAGCTGCGCAATCTGCTCTATCAGCGCCGCATTCTCCGCCGGGTCGCCCGGCCCTTCAGAAAGCACAATGCCCTCCGGCTCATCCGCCAAAATCTCTGCCGCCGTGCTGCCCGCCGGCCATACCGTGACCTGGCAGCCCCTTTGCCGCAGCGCCTGGATCAGGCTGCGCTTGGTGCCAAAATCCCACAGCGCCACACGGTGCTTTTGCTCGCCTTCCGCCTCATACTGCCGTACCTCCGGCGTTGTCACCGCCTGTACCGCGCCGCGGATCTCATAGCTGTCCAGCAGCGCCTGCTGCGCCGGCGTCAGCGTCTTGCTGTCCGTGATGATGCCGTTCATCACCCCGTTTTCACGAATCGCCCGCGTCAGCGCCCGTGTATCCACCCCACAAAGGCCGATGACCTTTTGCTCTTTCAAATACGCTTCCAGCGTACCCTGGCAGCGAAAGTTCGACGGCGCCTGGCAGCATTCCCGTACGATATACGCGCGCACCTTGGGCCCTTGGCTTTCAAAATCCTCCGGGATCACGCCGTAATTGCCGATCAGCGGAAAGGTCTGCACCAAAATCTGCCCGTGATAGCTGGGGTCCGTCAACGCTTCTAAATACCCCGTCATCCCCGTGGTAAACACGACCTCCCCCGCGATCTCGCCTTCCGCGCCAAAGTGGGCGCCGGCAAAGGCCATGCCGTTTTGCAAAATCAAATATGCCTGCTTATCCATCATTGCCTCCCTACGACCGCATGCGCCGGGCCATCTCCTCCAGCTCTGCCCACCGGTCCATCTTTTGTTCTATCTTGGCTTCCAATGCCTGCTGCTCTTCCGTCAAGCGCTGCAAGGCCACGTAATCGCTGCCCGCCTGCGCCATCTGTGTCTTGATTTCATCCAGCGTTTGTTCCAGCGCTTCGATCTCCTGTTCCATCGTGTCATATTCCCGCTGCTCATGATAGCTGAATTTTGTCTTTACCTTTTCTCTCTGCGGCGCAGGCTTTGCCGGCCGACCGCCTTGTCTCTGCGCCTCGTCCTGCTGCCGCGCCTCCAAATAGGCGGAATAGCCGCCCAAAAAGGGCCGGATATTTCCATCGCCCATCAGCGCAAAGCCCTTTTCCGTCACACGGTCCAGAAAATACCTGTCGTGCGAAACGGCAATGACGGCGCCTGCAAAATTTTCCAAATACTCCTCCAGCACCTGCAAGGTCTGAATGTCCAAATCGTTGGTGGGCTCGTCCAAAAACAAAAGATTTGGGCTGCCCATCAGCACGCACAGCAGCAACAGCCGCCGCCTTTCCCCGCCGCTTAGGCTTTCCACCCGCCGGTATTGCAGCTCTCCCGGAAACAAAAACCGTTCCAGCATTTGGCTGGCGGTGATGACCCCTTGCTTGGTATGCACATCCTCTGCAATATCGCGCACGATGTCTATGACACGCTTGTGCGGGTCCAGCTCCTCGCTCTCCTGGGAAAAATATCCGATCTTTACCGTCTCCCCCCGGATCACCTCGCCGCTGTCCGGCGGCACCAAGCCACAGAGCAGCTTTACCAGCGTGCTTTTTCCGCTGCCGTTTTTGCCTACGATGCCGATGCGGTCGCGCGGCAATACGATATAGGAAAAATCTCCGATCAGCACTCTATCCCCATAGGCCTTGGCAATGTGCCTAGCCTCCAGCGTCTTTCTGCCCAGCCTGGTTTTCAGCGACTCTACCGCCAGCATTTCCTCCCGGGCCGGGCCGCTTTGGTTTTTCAGCGCTTCGATGCGCTGGATACGCTCCCGGCTCTTGGTGCCTCTGGCCCGCGCGCCGCGCTGCAGCCAGGCCAGCTCACGCTTAAGCAGGCTCTGCCGCTTCCGTTCACTGGCCCACGCGCTCTCCTCGCGTTCGCTTTTCAGCTGTAAAAATCCCTCGTAATTGGCCTGGTACCTGTATAGCTTCCCATGATCAATTTCTGCAATACAGTTGCATACCCTGTCCAAAAAATATCGGTCGTGCGTCACCATGACAAGCGAGCCCTTATAGCTTTTGAGCTGGCCTTCCAGCCATTCCACCATTTCATAATCCAGGTGGTTGGTAGGCTCGTCCAAGATCAATATTTCGCTGGGCTGCACCAGCGCGGCCGCCATGGCCAGCCGTTTGCGCTGCCCGCCGGAAAGATGCCCTGTCTTTTCGCCAAAGTCCGTTACGCCCAGCTTGGTCAAAATCACCTTGGCCCGGTAGCTTTCCCGCTGTACATCGCGCCCTGCATAGCGCAGCACATGCTCCAGCACGGTATCCTCCGGCGCAAACGCCGGGTTTTGCGGCAAATAGGCTACCCGTTGCCCCGGCTGGCAGAATACGCTGCCGCCGTCCGGCAACTCCTCGCCTGCCAATAAGCGGAGCAGCGTACTCTTGCCCGTGCCGTTGACGCCGATGAGCCCGATCTTATCTCCTTGGTTGATTTGCAGGGTCACATCGCTTAACAGCGCACGCTCCCCATAGCGTTTGGATATGTTCTCCGCGGCAAGCACTCTCACCGTTCTCTCTCCTGTTCCTTTGCGTTGTATTCCTTATATTATAAGCGGTATCGTTCCGCATTGAAACCCCAAGCCTGCAACTTACCTCCCTGTTTTGCCCCAAACAGGCCCCTGTATATTTTTACGCATCCATTATACATTAAATTTGAATTTTTCCAAGGATTTTTGCAATATTTATGCAAAACCCCTTGTATTTTTCCAAATAGTATGTATAATTATAGACACTTTCAGCAATTCCGCCGCTTGCGGCATCCATAGAAAGGGCTGTTTAAGACATCATGAAAAAGTATAACAAAGTCGTTCTCGCCTATTCCGGCGGGCTGGATACCTCCATCATCATCCCGTGGCTCAAGGAAAACTACGGCTGCGAAGTCATTGCCATGGCCGCGGATGTGGGCCAGGGCGCAGAGCTCAGCGGGCTGGAGGAAAAGGCCCTCAAAACCGGCGCCTCCAAATTGTATATCGAGGATCTGACGGATGAATTTGTCAACGAATACATCCTCCCCACCATGCAGGCGGGCGCGGTCTACGAAGGCAAATACCTGCTGGGCACCTCCTTTGCGCGTCCCATCATCGGCAAGCGGCTGGTAGAGATCGCCAAAAAGGAAGGCGCGGACGCCATTGCCCACGGCTGCACCGGCAAGGGCAATGACCAGGTACGGTTTGAATTGGCCGTCAAAGCCTTTGCGCCGGAAATGCCCATCATCGCTCCCTGGCGGGAGTGGGATATCAAGAGCCGCGATGAGGAAATCGACTACGCCATTGCCAAAAATATCCCGCTTGCCATTTCGCGCGAGACAAACTATTCCAAGGACAAAAACCTCTGGCACCTTTCCCACGAAGGCCTGGATCTGGAAGACCCTGCCAACGAACCCAAATACGATGAAATCTTGGAAATGGGTGTAAGCCCGGAGCAGGCGCCGGACAAACCCACCTACCTCACCCTTTCGTTTGAAAAGGGCGTGCCGGTCGCGCTGGATGGGCAGAAGCTGTCCGCCAAGGAAATCATCCTCAAGCTCAACGAACTGGGCGGCGCCAACGGCATCGGCTTGGTGGATCTTGTGGAAAACCGCTTGGTCGGCATGAAGAGCCGCGGCGTATACGAAACCCCCGGCGGCACCATCCTGTACCATGCGCACGAGGCGCTGGAAACCCTCTGCCTGGACCGCGATACGCAGCATTACAAGCAGCAAGTCGCCATCAAGTTTGCAGAGCTCGTGTACTACGGCCAGTGGTACACGCCGCTGCGCCAGGCGCTCACCGCCTTTGTCGATACCACCCAGCAAACCGTGACCGGCGATGTCAAGCTCAAGCTGTATAAGGGCAACATCATCAATGCCGGAATCACCAGCCCCTACTCGCTGTATTCCGAAGAGATCGCAACCTTTGGCGAAGACAATGTCTACGACCAGACCGATTCCCAAGGCTTTATCAACCTGTTCGGCCTGCCCATCAAGGTCAAAGCCCTGCTGGATGAAAAGCGCAAGCACTGATTTTTCCCCCGCATCACCGGCAGCAGCCCCGCGCTGCTGCCTTCCTCATTCCCACGATAGCAAAGGAGCATTCCCGTGAATAAACTTTGGGCCGGACGCTTTTCCAAGCAAGAGGATGAGCGTGTCAATGATTTCAATTCCTCCATTTCCTTTGACGCCCGCATGGCGCAGCAGGATATCCAGGGCAGCATCGCCCACGCCACCATGCTGGGCCGCCAGGGCATCATCGAGCCGGCCGAGGCCGAGCTCATCGTGCAGGGCTTGGAGAGCATCGCCCGCGATTTGCAGACCGGCGCGCTCGCCATCGACCCCACAGCCGAGGACATCCACATGTTCGTGGAGGCAGAATTGACCAGCCGCCTCGGCGATACCGGCAAGCGGCTGCATACAGCCCGAAGCCGCAACGACCAGGTCGCCCTGGATATCCGCCTGTACCTGCGGGACCAGTGCCAGGAGATCCATGCGCTCCTGCTCCGCTACCTCGATGCGCTGACAGACCAGGCCGCCCAGCACCTTGATACCGTGATGCCGGGCTACACGCATCTGCAGCGCGCCCAGCCCATCACCTTTGCCCATCATTTGATGGCGTATTCGCAGATGGCGCTGCGCGATCTTCAGCGCATCGAGCAGACCCAGGCGCGCATGAACGTCATGCCGCTGGGCAGCGGCGCGCTGGCCGGTACCACCTACCCCATCGACCGCCAGCTGGTCAAAACCCTGCTCGCCTTTGACGCCGTATCCGCCAACAGCCTGGACGGCGTCAGCGACCGCGATTTTTGCATCGAGCTGGCCGGGGATATTGCGCTCATCATGATGCACTTGTCCCGGCTCAGCGAAGAGATCATCCTCTGGTGCTCCTGGGAGTTTAAGTTTATCGAGCTGGACGATGCCTTTGCCACCGGCTCTTCCATCATGCCGCAGAAGAAAAACCCCGACGTAACCGAGCTCATCCGCGGCAAGGCCGGGCGCGTATACGGCGACCTTATCACGCTTCTTACCATGATGAAGGGCCTGCCGCTGGCATACAACAAGGATATGCAGGAGGATAAGGAAGCCGTCTTTGACGCGGTAGACACCGTCAAATTGTGCCTTTCCACCTTGATTCCCCTCTTACAGACCATGCGGGTCAACAAGGAAAACATGCGTGCGGCGGCCGCCAAAGGCTTTATCAACGCCACGGACTGCGCCGATTACCTTGTCAAAAAGGGCATGCCCTTCCGGGATGCGTATAAAATCACCGGTCGGCTTGTGGCCCAGTGCATTGAAAAACAGCTTACGCTGGAAACGCTGCCGCTGGCCGATTACCAGGCCGCCAGCCCGGTCTTTGACGAGGATGTGTACCAGGCCATTGCGCTGGAAACCTGCGTAAGCGAGCGCAGGGTAGAGGGCGGCCCGTCGCCGGAGGCCGTGCAAAGGCAGATCGACGCCGTCAAGGCCTATCGGAAGGGGTGCTGAGCATGTCCAAACTCAAAGTGGGCGTCATCGGCGCCACCGGGTATGCCGGGGCAGAGCTGGTTCGCCTTTTGCTCTCCCATCCCCATGTAGAGCTCGGCGCCGTCAGCTCTGTCAGCTACGAGGGAAAGCCCCTCAGCGAAATCTATCCGTCGCTTGCCGGCTGCTGTGATGCGCTTTTGACCAACGACCAAGCCGTGCTGCAAACAAGCGACGTGGTCTTTGCCTCCCTGCCGCACGGCCACAGCGAGCCGTACGCCAAGGCTTGCATGGAGCAGGGCAAGGTTTTCATTGATTTAGGCGCAGATTTCCGCCTGTACAATGAGCAGGATTACCGCGATTGGTACGGCCTTTGCTACGCGGACCCCGCCCTGCATCAAAAAGCCGTATACGCCCTGCCGGAGCTGTACCGGGAGAAGATCAAAAACGCCCGTCTGCTCGGCAACCCCGGCTGCTACCCCACCTCCATCGCGCTCGGCCTGGCCCCGGCGCTCAAACGGCGATTCATCGATGCCAATACCCTGGTGCTGGATAGCAAGTCCGGCGTCACAGGCGCCGGCCGCGGGCTTTCGCAGAATACCCATTATCCGGACTGCAACGAGGCCTTTGCCCCCTACAAAATTGCCGGGCACAGGCATACGCCGGAAATCGAGCAAACGCTGTCAGATATAGCCGGCGCTGCTGTCAAGGTCACCTTTGTCCCGCATTTGCTGCCCGTCAACCGCGGCATTGTTTCCACCATGTACGCCTCGCTCTGCCAAGAGGTACCGCTGGAAGCAATCCATCAGGCGTACCGCGGTTTTTATCAAAACGAGCCGTTTGTACGCATCCTGCCGCTGGGCGGCATCGCTAACCTCAAGCATGTCAGATGCTCAAACTTTTGTGATATTTCCCTGCACCTGGACCCCCGCACCCATCGGTTGATCGTGGTTTCCGCCATCGACAATATGGTGAAAGGGGCCGCCGGGCAGGCCATTCAAAATATGAATCTCGTATGCGGGTTCCCCGAGACTGCCGGCCTTGCCCTGGTCCCGCCCGCATTCTAAGAAAGCGAGGGAGCTAGTTATGAATCTTATCCCCATCGAAGGCGGCGTGTGCGCTGCCAAAGGGTTCCAAGCCGCAGGCGTACACTGCGGCATCCGTAAAAACCGCAGCAAAAAGGATCTGGCGCTCATTTACAGCCAAACCGAATGCGCCGTTGCCTGCACCTATACGCAGAATAAAGTGTTCGGCGCCCCCATCACCGTCACCCGAAAGCATGTGGCGGACGGCAAGGCCAAGGCCATCATCTGCAACAGCGGCAACGCCAATACCTGCAACGCCAACGGCGTAGAAATCGCAGAAAAAACCTGCGCGCTTACCGCCGAGGCGCTGGGCATCTCTAAAGAGGACGTGGTCGTTGCTTCCACCGGCGTCATCGGCCAGCCTCTTTCCATTGAGCCCATCGCAGCCGGCCTGCCCATGCTGGTTTCTCAGCTCAGCGTTCAGGGCAGCACAGATGCCTGCGAAGGCATCATGACCACCGACACCTATCCCAAGGAATGCGCCTATGCCTTTTCCTTGGAGGGCGTAGAGTGCCATATCGGCGCCATCGCCAAAGGCTCCGGCATGATCCATCCCAACATGGCCACCATGCTCGCATTTGTCACCACCGATGCAGCCATTGCGCCGGCGCTTTTGCAAAAGGCGGTCTCCGAGGTCGTGGACGATACCTTCAACATGGTCAGCGTAGACGGCGACACCTCCACCAACGATATGCTCTCCGTCCTGGCCAACGGCCTGGCCGGCAACCCTGTGATTACGGAAGAAACCCCGGCTTATGAGGATTTCAAGCAAGCGCTGTTTGCCGTCTGTGAAAACGTGTCGAAAAAATTGGCAGGCGACGGCGAAGGGGCCACCAAGCTGTTGGAATGCACCGTCCGCCATGCGCCGGATAAGACAACCGCCAAAAAAATCGCCAAATCGGTGATCTGCTCCAGTCTGTTCAAAGCTGCCATGTTCGGGGCAGACGCCAACTGGGGCCGTATCCTCTGTGCCATTGGGTATACCGACGCAGCGTTTGATATTTCCAAAATCGCCGTGGATCTTTCCTCGAACGCGGGATGCATCCACGTCTGCGAAAACGGCGCCGGCGTGCCGTTCAGCGAAGAAACCGCCAAAATCGTATTGTCCGAAGAAGAAATTCATGTGGATATCGATCTAAACGATGGCAGCGCCTGCGCCACTGCCTGGGGCTGTGATCTGACGTATGACTATGTCAAAATCAACGGCGATTACCGCACCTAAAGGAGAAACAAGATGACACTTTCCACCACCGATAAGGCCGGCGTCCTCATCCAGGCGCTGCCCTATATCCAAAAATATACCGATAAGATCGTCGTCATCAAGTACGGCGGCAACGCCATGATCGACGACGCCTTAAAGCAGGCGGTGATGAGCGATCTTGTGCTGCTTTCGCTCGTCGGCATCAAGGTTGTGCTTGTCCACGGCGGCGGGCCGGAAATCAGCCAAACGCTGCAAAGGATGGGCAAGGAATCCAAGTTTGTCGGCGGTCTGCGCGTCACCGACGCCGAAACGGCCGAGATCGTGCAGATGGTGCTGTGCGGCAAGGTCAATAAGGACTTAGTCTCCCTCATCCATCAAAACAACGGCAGGGCGCTCGGCCTGTGCGGCATCGACGGCCATATGCTCCGCGTGCAAAAGCTGGCCGGCGAGGTAGATTTGGGCTATGTCGGCACTATTGTCAGCGTGGATACCGCCCCCATCCTCCACGCCTTGCACAACGGCTATATCCCCGTCATCGCTACGGTGGGCACAGATGAAACCGGGCAGGTATACAACATCAACGCCGATACCGCCGCAGCTCGCATCGCCTCGGAGCTTGGCGCGGAAAACATCATCCTCATGACAGACATCCGCGGCCTTTTGGAAAAAAAGGAGGATGAATCCACCCTTATTCCCTATGTGCAGGTCAGCGATGTGCCTTACCTCAAAAAACAAGGCGTCATATCCGGGGGCATGATCCCCAAGGTCGACTGCTGTGTGGAGGCCGTGCGAAGAGGCGTGGGCTCTGCTGTCATCATCGATGGCCGCATCCCTCACTCCATCCTCATCGAAATCCTGTCCGATGAAGGCATCGGCACTCTGTTCCGCTAATAGATAAGGAGGTTTTCCATCATGGATTTTTCTACGCTTCAAACACTAGACAATACCTATGTGGCCCATACCTACGGCCGGTTTCCCGTTGCCATCAAACAGGGCAGCGGCGCCGTGTGCACGGATAGCAGCGGCAAACAATACCTCGATTTTACCGCCGGCATCGGCGTAAACTCCCTTGGCTTTTGCAGCCCTCAGTGGGTAGAGGCCGTTTCCAAGCAGGCCGCCACCCTAAACCATACTTCCAACCTGTACTATACGGAGCCCGGCATTGTTTTGGCGCAAAAGCTCTGTGAAAAATCCGGCATGAAGCGCGTCTTTTTCAGCAATTCCGGCGCCGAAGCCAATGAAGGCGCCATCAAGGCCGCCCGCAAATACAGCTTTGATGCGTATGGCGAGGGCCGGTACGAAATCATCTCGCTCCACAATTCGTTCCATGGGCGCACCATCACCACCTTGGCTGCCACCGGCCAGGCAGTGTTCCACACCAAGTTCAATCCCTTTACCGAAGGCTTTGTCTTTGCCGAGGCCAACAACATCGAATCCGTCAAGGCCTTGGTCAGTGAAAAGACCTGCGCGGTTATGCTGGAATGCATCCAGGGCGAAGGCGGCGTTGTTCCGCTGGAAAAGGAATTTGTGCAGGCTGTGGCAGCCCTGTGCCAGGAAAAGGATCTGCTGCTCATCATCGACGAAGTGCAGACCGGCCTCGGGCGTACCGGCTCGTTCTTCAGCTATCAGCAGTTTGGCGTACAGCCGGATATTGTCTCAGCCGCCAAAGGCCTGGGCGGCGGGCTGCCCATCGGCGCTGTCCTGTTTGGTGAAAAAACCATGGATACCATGGACGCCGGAACACACGGCAGCACCTTTGGCGCCAACCCCATCGTCTGTGCCGGCGCCAATGTCGTTGTCGACAGCCTGGATGACGATTTCCTCTCCGGCGTCAAGGAAAAGAGCGCTTTTATCTTTGAAAAAGTCGCCAAATTCCCGCATGTGCAATCCGTTACCGGGCTAGGTCTGATGATTGGCGTCAGCTTTGACGACGGCATTACCGGCAAACAGGTCGTGGATAAATGCTTGGAAAACGGCGTTTTGTTCCTGACCGCAAAAACCAAGCTGCGCATGCTTCCGCCGTTGACCATCACCAAGGACGAAATTGAACAGGGCCTGTCTGTGCTGGAAACGGTATTGACGCAATGGGAGGGCTGATACCTTGCAACATCTACTGAAAATGCTGGATCTGTCCGGAGAAGAGATTTTGAACCTACTGAATATGGCAGACCAGCTGAAATACGAACAAAAGCACCATATTCCCCATCCGCACCTTAAAGGACAGTCGTTGGGGATGATCTTCCAAAAATCCTCGACCCGTACCCGCGTTTCCTTTGAGGTCGGCATGTATCAGCTCGGCGGCCAGGCGCTGTTTTTAAGCAGCAACGATCTGCAAATCGGCCGCGGCGAGCCCGTGCAGGATACCGCGCGCGTTCTGTCCCGTTATCTGGATGGCATCATGATCCGCACCTATGCCCAGCAAGAGGTGGAGGATCTGGCTCAGTACGGTTCCATCCCCATCATCAACGGGCTGACGGATTTTTGCCATCCCTGCCAGGTCCTGGCCGATCTGATGACCGTACGCGAATACAAGGGCCGCCTTCAGGGGCTTAAGCTCTGCTTTATCGGCGACGGCAATAACATGGCCAATTCGCTTACCGTCGGCGGCCTAAAAACCGGCATGTCCGTGGCCGTCGCCACCCCCGCCAACCATCAGCCGGATGAAGCTGTGCTTTCCTTTGCCAAATCCTATCCCGGCCAGTTTCTATGGACGGAAGACCCCCTGGAAGCTGCCGCTGACGCTGACGTCATCTTTACCGACGTTTGGGCCTCCATGGGCAAGGAAGGGGAAGCGGAGGAACGCCGCAAACAATTCGAGGGCAAATACCAGGTCAACCGCGCTGTTATGGCGGTGGCAAAGCCGGACGCCATGGTACAGCACTGCCTGCCCGCCCATCGGGAAGAGGAGATCACCACAGAAATCTTTGAGCAGCACGCCCAAGAAATCTTTGATGAGGCGGAAAACCGCCTTCATGCGCAAAAGGCCGTTATGCTTACCCTGATGCGCCGGTAATTTCCCCCATCCTGCACCCCGCTTACGGTAAGCGGGGTGTTTTTGCTTGACATCTTTTTTCTTCTCACTTATGATGTATATACATCAAATTGCGGTTGGGAGTACAAAAATGGATTCTTCTATGCAGGTTCCCTCCTGTTTTTGTATCAAAATTCGGCGAATCGCCTCTGCGCTCACTCGCCTATACGACAACGCGCTTGCGCCCTGTCAAATTACCATCAGCCAATATTCCTTGCTCTGCCATATTCGCAGTCTGCCAAAAAGCAGCATTCGTGTTTTGTCAGATGCAACCGGGTTAGATCGTTCCACACTGGCCCGCAATCTTAGGCAGCTATTGAAAAAAGGGTGGGTGGAGGATGCCCGTGCGCCCGGGGCGCGCAACTGTCAGCTTAGGCTGACCGCCGACGGCCACGCGCTTTTGGCGCAGGCCCATCCCCTCTGGCAGCAAATTCAACAGCAAACCAGCGCTATCATCGATGAGCAGCGGTTGGATGTGCTCAATTCGCTTCTCATCGATATAAGCGCAATCTGAGCGTTTGCCTTGCATTTTTGATTTTAAAACCGCTAGAAAGGAAGCGTATTGTATGAAATACAACAGTCAAACCTTGGAACAGGAAGCCGTCCTTCAGACCGCTCGCCAGATCTGTGCGGCCGTGCGCACCGCACCCAAAACCCGCGGCATCGACCATTTGGAAACCTGCGTATTAACGGGGGAAGACCTTGAAACGCTTGCCAGCCAAATGGAAACGCTGGGCCGTGATTACGACTATGCTTTCTTCCTCCGCGATGCCAAAAACGTCCGTGCCAGCCAAGCCGTCGTGCTCGTCGGCACGGGATACTACCAGCGCGGGCTGAATGAGGGCTGTGCCCTGTGCCGCCATACCAACTGCGCTGAGTGCGCAGCGCAAAAGGGCGTCTGCGTATATGATCCCATCGATCTCGGCATTGCCATCGGCTCAGCCGTCGGCATGGCCGCCGACTGCCGGGTGGACAGCCGCGTCATGTTTTCTGTGGGCAAGGCAGCTGCCAGCCTTGGCCTGCCCAGTGAAAAATGTCAGATGGTGGTGGGAATCCCTCTCTCCGTTTCCGGCAAATCCCCATATTTTGATCGAAAATAAAAGCATTCTATAAAAAAAGAGCCCGAGGGCTCTTTTTTATTCAAAAATCCTATCATACGCTTGCAGGATCTTGGCGTTTTCTTCGTCTGTCAGTTCCCAATCAGCTGCCTGGGCATTCATACGCACCTGCTCCGGTGTACGCGCGCCTACCAACGCCACCGAAATGCCTTTTTGCTTCAAGACCCAATTGATGGCGGCATGCACCGTCGGCTTGCCGTGGCTGGCCGCAATCTCCTCCAGCGTATCGATCATCTGCTTGGTCTTCGGCCAATTCTGCTCTTGGAAGAAGGTGTAGAACGATGCGCGCTCGTCATCCTCTTTGAATACTGGCTTTTCCTTAAATTTCCCGGTCAATGCCCCGGCGCCGATGGAGCCATAGCTGAGGATGCCGATGTTCTTTTCCACACAGTAGGGCAAAATATCCTTTTCAATATCCCTGACCAGCAACGAATACTGCGGCTGCGTACTGACGATTTGGCAATATTTGGAAGCCTCCTCCGTCTGTTCTACGCTAAAATTGGAAACCCCGATATACCGGATCTTCCCTTGCTTACGCATGTTTTCCAGTTCGCCAAAGGTTTCCTCAAACGGCACCTTATCATCCGGCCAATGCACCTGATATAGGTCAATATAATCCGTTTTCAGCCGTTTTAGAGAGGTTTCCAACTCTTGACGGATCTTTTCCGTCTCGCAGGTAAACCGTCCGCACTTTGTAGCCAAAACGATGTCCTCTCGCTTTAGGCCTTCCAGCGCTTTGCCTACAACTTCTTCGGAATGGCCATCGCCATAGACTGGCGCGGTGTCGATCAGGTTGATGCCCGCTTCCAAACCGGCTCGGATGGTCGCAATGCTTTGATCGTCATCTACCTTGCCCCAAAAGCTGCCAGCCATGCCCCAAGTACCCAGCCCTATCACTGAGCAGTTCAGATCACTTTGTCCCAGTTTACGAAACTTCATCCCTTGGTTTCCTCCCTTATCACTGATTGTACTCGCCAAAAAAAGCGTGCCAAACGTCCCTATCGCCTACTCTTAGGCAAAGATCTTGGCGTAAGCGGCTTCGATCTTGGCGTTCTCTTCGTCGGTCAGCTCCCATTCCGCAGCCTGCGCATTCATGATGACCTGCTCCGGCGTGCGTGCGCCTACCAGCGCCACCGTGATGCCTTTTTGCTTCAAGACCCAGTTGATCGCCGCATGCACCGTCGGTTTGCCATGGCTGGAGGCAATCTCTTCCAGCGTATCGATCATGGCCTTGGTCTTGGGCCAGTTCTGTTCGTTGAAGAATTCGTAGAATTCCCCGCGCTTGTCTCCATCCTCAAAGGTCGGGCGTTCCTTAAATTTCCCGGTCAATGCGCCCGCGCCGATGGAGCCGTAGCTCAGCACACCCATATCATGCTCGATGCAGTAGGGCAGTACATCCTTTTCGATCTCGCGCTTTAGCAGCGAGTACGGCGGCTGTGCGCTGACGATGGGGCAGTATTTCGCCGCTTCGTCCATCTGCTCCGGGCTGAAGTTGGAAACGCCGATATAACGGGCTTTGCCTTCTTCGCGCAGCTTATTCAGCTCCGTAAAGGTCTCTTCAAACGGCGTGTCCAGATCCGGCCAGTGTACCTGGTACAGGTCGATGTAATCGGTGCCCAAGCGCTGCAGGGATTCCTCGATCTCCTCTCTGATCTTGGAGGCTTTGCTGTTACGCGCATTGTCATTGTAGATATCCAGGCCCACTTTGGTGGCCAAGATGATATCCTCGCGCTTACGGCCCTTGATGGCCTTGCCTACCACCTCTTCGGAATGGCCGCTACCATAGCACGGCGCCGTATCAATGGTGGTAATGCCTGCATCCAGCGCAGCCTGGATGGTTGCAATGCTCTGCGCATCGTCTACTTTGCCCCAAAAGTCGCCGCCCATGCCCCAGGTGCCCAGGGTAATGACGGACATGTTCAGATCGCTTTTTCCCAGTTTACGAAACTTCATCCCATTGACTCCTCTCTTAGATGGTCCATCCTAACAAATGGCAGAAAAGAACCCTAAAAAAGGGTTCTTTTGCCATGCTTGTTCTTATTCGAAGATCTTGGCGTAAGCGGCTTCGATCTTGGCGTTCTCTTCGTCGGTCAGCTCCCATTCCGCAGCCTGCGCATTCATGATGACCTGCTCCGGCGTGCGTGCGCCTACCAGCGCCACCGTGATGCCTTTTTGCTTCAAGACCCAGTTGATCGCCGCATGCACCGTCGGTTTGCCATGGCTGGAGGCAATCTCTTCCAGCGTATCGATCATGGCCTTGGTCTTGGGCCAGTTCTGTTCGTTGAAGAATTCGTAGAATTCCCCGCGCTTGTCTCCATCCTCAAAGGTCGGGCGTTCCTTAAATTTCCCGGTCAATGCGCCCGCGCCGATGGAGCCGTAGCTCAGCACACCCATATCATGCTCGATGCAGTAGGGCAGTACATCCTTTTCGATCTCGCGCTTTAGCAGCGAGTACGGCGGCTGTGCGCTGACGATGGGGCAGTATTTCGCCGCTTCGTCCATCTGCTCCGGGCTGAAGTTGGAAACGCCGATATAACGGGCTTTGCCTTCTTCGCGCAGCTTATTCAGCTCCGTAAAGGTCTCTTCAAACGGCGTGTCCAGATCCGGCCAGTGTACCTGGTACAGGTCGATGTAATCGGTGCCCAAGCGCTGCAGGGATTCCTCGATCTCCTCTCTGATCTTGGAGGCTTTGCTGTTACGCGCATTGTCATTGTAGATATCCAGGCCCACTTTGGTGGCCAAGATGATATCCTCGCGCTTACGGCCCTTGATGGCCTTGCCTACCACCTCTTCGGAATGGCCGCTACCATAGCACGGCGCCGTATCAATGGTGGTAATGCCTGCATCCAGCGCAGCCTGGATGGTTGCAATGCTCTGCGCATCGTCTACTTTGCCCCAAAAGTCGCCGCCCATGCCCCAAGTGCCCAGGGTAATGACGGACATGTTCAGGTCGCTTTTTCCCAATTTGCGGAAATACATAGTTTTTCCTCCTCTATCTGTTATGCCTTACAGCATAAAATATACGAAAAATCATTCAACGACGGAATCGAAAATCCTCTTTACATCGTCATAGTACAGCGGGATATGGTGGCCCACCGAGCCATCCTTTTTGCAGGTATGGTCAAGCAGCTTTTGCATATCTTCTTTTTTCACGCCCAGTTCCTTGAAGGTCAGCGGCATCCCGATTTCCTTGAGCCAGGCACGGAAGCGTTTTACGCCCTCCAGCGCCACGCCTTTGGGGTCTTGCATGTCGTATTCCACATCGAATACGTTGGTTGCAAACTTCACGAACTGGTGGATATCCTCCTGGGTATCGATCATAAATTCCATCCAGGCCGGCATGATCACTGCCAGGCCCGCGCCGTGCGCCGTATCAAACAAGCCGCTCACCTGCGTTTCCAGCCCGTGGCAGCTGCCATCCATGCCCAAACGGCCGAGGCCGGTGGTGTCGTTGTGGCTGAAAGAGCCGGCCAGCATCAGTTCCGCATGCGCATCATAGTTTTTCGGGTCCTTGATGGCAATGGGCGCATACTTGACCACAGAGCGCAGCAGCCCTTCGCAGAACTTATCGCCGAGATAGCAGTCGCCCTCTGCAAAATACCGCTCTACGGTATGCGCGAAAATGTCCGACGCGCCGGCCGCCGTCTGGTAAGCAGGCAGTGTCATCGTCCATTCCGGGTTCATCAGCGCAAAGACAGGGCGGCAGGGTTCCAGCATAAAGCCAAACTTATGCTGCGTATCCAGGTCGTCCTTGATCACGCTGGAACGGCTGGTCTCGCTGCCCGTGGCGGAAATGGTGTGGATCGTGCCCACAGGCGCCATCTGGGTCGGCACCAGCTTTTTCTGGAAGATCTTCCAGAAATCATCCCCGTATACCATGCCCAGCGCAATGGCCTTGGCCGTATCGATGACGCTGCCGCCGCCCACAGCCAGGAAGAAGTCCGCACCCTCTGCCTTTGCCTGTTCCAGGCCCTTTTTCACCAGAGACAAGCGAGGATTGGGCTGTACGCCGCCAAGCTCAATAAAGGGAATGCCCGCATCGTTGAGCTCTGCCACCACGATATCATACAGGCCGGAGCGCTTTACGCTGCCGCCGCCGTACACCAGCATAACCTTGGTGCCACCATACTCTTTTACCTTTTTGGCAACCTGCTTTTCAGCCCCTTTGCCAAAGACAATGTCGGTATACATGTGGTACTGGAAATTTTCCATCAAAAGACACCTCTCCTAAAGATATATTGTTAAAACACATCGTTTTAATCTCTTTGCCATCCAAAAATGCTGCTCACAATCAAAAACAAACCAAATCAAACAAATAGTATCAAACACAAATACATAGTTTCATTGTAGGGAAGGGGGGTATATTTGTCAAGAAATACCCTGCCATCCAGCGCCCCTTTTTCGGCCTGTGTGCGCACTAAAAAAAGCGCCCCGATCGGGGCGCTTTTTTTATAGGCGCTTATAGAATGCCGTCATGCGCTGCATCGCCTCTTTTGTCTTTGCCTGATCGCCAAAGGCCGTCAGCCGGAAATATCCTGCCCCGTTGCGGCCAAACCCAATGCCCGGCGTGCCCACCACTTGGGCTTTTGTTAGCAGCGCGTCAAAAAACGACCAGGAATCCATCTCATTGGGGCATTTCATCCATAGATACGGCGAGTTCTTGCCGCCCACAAACCAAACGCCCAGTGCTTGCAGAGCCTCCGCCATCACCCTGGCATTTTCCTTATAATAGCCGATGGTGCGGCGTGCCTGGCGCCGGCCTTCCTCGGTAAACACAGCCGCCGCGCCTTTTTGCACGATGTAGGGAACGCCGTTGAACTTTGTCGTCTGCCGCCGCAGCCACATGCGGTTGAGCTTTGCACCCTGCCGTTCCAGGGCCAGCGGCACCACCGTATAGCCGCATCGCGTGCCGGTAAAGCCCGCGGTTTTAGAAAAAGAGCAAAACTCTATGGCACAGCGCTCTGCACCCTCGATCTCATAGATGCTGCGCGGCAGCGCTGCATCCTCAATAAACGCTTCGTATGCCGCATCAAACAGCAGCACTGCCTCCCGTTCCAGCGCATACTCCACCCACGCTTTCAGCTGTGTCTTTGTGTACACCGCGCCGGTCGGGTTGTTCGGCGAGCACAGGTAGATGAGATCCGCCTCCAGCCCCTTGTGCGGCAGCGGCGCAAACCCATTGCTCTCCTTGGCGTCTACATATACGATGCGCCGGCCCGCCATTACGTTTGTATCCACATACACCGGGTAGACCGGGTCCGGCACGCATACCGTATTGTCCGCGGAAAACAGATCCAGGATGTTGCCAAGATCGCTCTTGGCGCCATCGCTGATAAAGATCTCATCCAGCGCCAGATCCACGCCCTTTTCTTGGTAGTATCCCTGTATCGCCTGCTGTAAAAACGCATAGCCCTGCTCCGGCCCATAGCCGCGGAACGTCTCTTGCGCCCCCATCTCCGCCACCGCCAGCTGCATGGCACGGATCACCGCCGGGCACAGCGGCTGGGTCACATCCCCGATGCCCATGCGGATGATCTCCTGCTCCGGATGCGCCTTTGTATACGCCTCTACCTTCTCAGCAATGGTGGAAAACAGATAGCTTTCCGCCAAGTTTTGATAATGCTCGTTGATTTTCATTGCTGTTCACCAGTCCCTTCCATCTCCACTTCGCCGGTAAACGCCAGCTCTGCCCCGCCTTCCATGGTCACGGTGCGTTCGGTATACACCACGCTGAGCTCCCCGCCCTTTAGGTGTACCGTCACCGTCTCCCCTTGAGGGCTGCGCCCGGTCTTTACCGCTGCCGCCACTGCCGCGCATGCGCCCGTACCGCAGGCCATAGTTTCGCCGCTGCCGCGCTCCCATACCCTCATTTTCAGCTCCCGCGGGCCCAGCACCTGGATAAACTCGGTATTGACCCTTTCGGGAAACAAGGGAGATTGTTCAAATTTCGGGCCGATTTTCGTTATCGGCAACGTCTCCACATCCTCCACAAACACCACACAGTGCGGATTGCCCATGGATACGCAGGTAATGCGGGTCTGCTTTCCTCCAATGGTAACTGCTTGGTCTATCACCCGATCCATCGGCAGCGCCACAGGGATCCTTTTGGCCGAAAACTCCGCCGGCCCCATATCCACCTTGGCAGCTACGGCCTGCCCGTTTTCCACCGTCATATGCAAGGTCTTGGGCCCGCTTAGCGTTTGGATACAGAGCTGCTCTTTTTTTGCATAGCCCTTATCATAGAGGTATTTGCCCACGCACCGAATCGCATTGCCGCACATTTTGCCTTCGCTTCCGTCCGCGTTGAACATCCGCATCCGGCCATCCGCCCCTTCTGCGGGCAAAATCATCACCAACCCGTCTCCGCCAATGCCCTTGTGCCGGTCGCTCAGCCGTACAGCCCATGCTTCAGGATGCTCCAGCGGCTGCTCCATACAGTCAAAATAAATATAATCATTGCCGCATCCGTGCATTTTAACAAACGAACGCTTCATCTGTTCCCTCCCTATCTTGCCGCCTGGCGCTGCTTACGTCTCCAGGTCATAGCGCCGGAGTACGTCTCGCGCTACCTCGCCGCGCGTTTTACGCTGATCCATCGCCTGCTTTTCGATGTATCTGTGGGCCTGGCCCTCTGCCATATTTTCATGCTCGATCAACAAACACTTGGCGCGGTCCACCAGGCGGATCTCTTGAATTTTCTGCTGAAGCCTGTCGTTTTCATGCTGCAGGCCCCGCATTCTGCGCTGCGCCGCCATCGACAGCTTCACCGCTTGCAAAAACAGCGCCTTGCTCATCGGCTTTTCTACGATCAAAATGCCTTCCTCTTCCACCTGATGCGAAATTTCATCGGCCAGCTCGCTTTTCACAAGCATCACCACGCTGGCAGAGGTCTGTTCGGCAGCAAACAGCGCAAATTCCTTGCCGAATTCATCGGTCAGAGGGGTATTGACGATGACCACCGGCGCTTGGCCCTGGATCAAAAAGCGCCGCGCCTGGCTGCCGCTTTTTGCCATATGGATCTGTGGAACCGCCATTTGGCGCAGCAGTTCCGCTAAATACGCGCGGCCTTTTTCCGAACTGCAAACCAGCAGTATGCCCTCCATCGTCTCCCCTCCTTCCATGGTTTACACAGCGTTGTCAGATGCTTTCAAAATACAGCTCTTTTTCGCACCGCACTGCGTTGCCTGCCTCTTGGCAGGTACGGCATTCCTCCAGCTTTTTGCCGGCAAATTTTTCCACATACGCCGCCGGCATCACCCGCGCAATAAACTCGCTGTTTCTCGCCAGCAGAATCGCCTGCTCCAGCGTATCCGGCAGGTGCTCGAAAGCGCGCAGCGTCGCAGCGTCGGCATGCCGCAGGTTTAGGTTTGTGGGCGGGCAGAGCTTTTTCTGCTCCTCTATGCCTTCCAGCCCTGCATAAATTAGCAGCGCCAGCGTCACATACGGGTTGCAGGCCGGGTCCGGCGAACGCAGCTCCATCCGCGCATGCTGGCCCGTGGCCGGCGGGATGCGGATCAGCTGCGAGCGGTTTTCATGCGACCAGGTAATGTATTTCGGTGCTTCATCCTCGCCAAAACGGACATAGGAATTGACCAGCGGGTTGGAAAACGCCGTGATCTCTGAAATGCGCTCCAAAATGCCTTGGATAAACCCTTCCGCCTGGGGAGAATGCACATCCTTTTCGTTTTTAAAGATATTTTGCCCCTGTTTGAACAGCGAAAGGTGCAGATGCAGCCCGCTCCCGCTCTGGTTTTGCATGGGCTTGGGCATAAAGCTGGCGTGCAGCCCGTTTCGGTTGGCCGCTGTCTTGACCACCGATTTGAAGGTAATCAAGTTGTCCGCCGTTTCCAGCGCATCATGGTATTTGAATACGATCTCGTTTTGCCCCGGCCCTTTTTCATGGTGCGAGCTTTCCGGCGCCAGCCCCATCTGCTCCATATTCAGGCAGATCTCCCGGCGGATGTTTTCCCCCTTATCCAGCGGGGCCACATCCAGATAGCCCGCCTTATCCTGCGGCGTTTCGGTGGGCTCTCCGTTTTCGTCGAGCTCAAAGAGATAAAACTCGCATTCCGCCCCTACCTTGCAGACATAGCCCATGTCTGCAGCCTTGTGGATGGCGCCTTGCAGGATGTGCCTGCCATCCCCCATAAACGGTGTGCCGTCCGGGTGCCGGATATCGCAGTAAAAGCGAATGACCCGGCCCTGCTGCGGCCGCCAAGGGAGCACCGCTACCGTCCCCGGATCGGGAAACAGCAGCAAGTCCGATTCCTCTATATTCATAAACCCATCCACCGCCGACGCATCAAAGGAAACGCCGTGCGCAAAGGCAGCGGGTAGCTCCTCCGCCATGATAGATATATTTTTCAAGGTGCCAAATAGATCACAAAAAGCCAGCCGTACAAATTTCACATCGTTTTCTTCTACAAACTGAAGCACTTCATTGACGGTATCCTCTCTCATCTTGGCCCTCCTTTTGCTTTGTTATGCTTATATGTCTTTTTATTATATCAGGAAATGTTTCATTTAGTTATGCGTATACAGCTGTTTGTACGGATTTTTTGTATCCGGCGCCAGCACGGTAAACGCCTCCTGTTTGATACGCTCTACCGAAATGCCAAAATGCGCGGCATAGGTCTCCAAATGCGGCTCGATCTGCGCCATATCGGCTTCGGTGGCCGGTGCGCTCAGCACCTGTGGCGAAAGATCCTTTGGCGCGTCTCCGCGCAGCAAGATCTTGCCGCCATGCATGCCTGTAGCGCAGAAATTTCCTACCAGCGGCTGGCCTGGCTCGCGTCCCAGGCCCAGGACAACAATCAGCCCGCCTGCCTGGTACTCTCCCAAAAAACTGCCTGCGCAGCCTCCAATCACCAGCACAGGCAGCTTGTTCTGATAGGCCTTCATATGGATGCCTGCGCGGTATCCTGCATCCTTTTCCACATAGATGCATCCGCCGCGCATGGCATACCCGGTAGCGTCCCCGCAACTGCCATGGATGATGATGCGCCCCTCGTTCATAGTATCGCCTGTCGCATCCTGGGCATTGCCCATCACGGTGATATCCGCCCCATTGAGATAGGCGCCCAGCGCATTGCCCGGCATCCCGTGCACCATGATATGCACCCCGTCCATCCCGCTGCCGATATAGCGATGCCCCATACAGTTTTCAATGATGATCTCCCTATCTCCGCTTTCCCGCACCTTTTCATTCAGCGTGCGGAAATGCAAATCTGTTGCATCGATTTTCATCGTTCTACCCCTCCTTGCTGCGCATTCGCTACCTTGGCAAAATACGTCGTCCGCGCCCGCTGATCCATGCGTATACGCCTGCTGCCAGCGCCTTGTTTTGATGGCAGTAAAGTCTGTCTCATCGTCCGCCCTCCGTTTATTCGCCCGCATGCTTGATGCCCAAAATGCTGAGCTCACGATCCGTCAGCCCTACGCCGCGCAGCATCAGGCGGTTGCCCTTGAGCGCTTCAATGGAATTGATGCCCATGCCGCCCATCATCTCTTTGATTTCGTGGTTCCAGGCGGTCAGCAAATTCACCAGCCTTTGGCTCCCCACTTCCGGGTCCAGGCGCTTGACCAGCTCCGGACGCTGCGTGGCAATGCCCCAGTTGCATTTGCCCGCGTGGCAGCTGCGGCACAGATGGCAGCCCAGCGCCAGCAGCGCGCTCGTGGCAATATACACCGCGTCCGCGCCCAGCGCAATGGCCTTAACCACGTCGGCGCTGTTGCGGATGCTGCCGCCTACCACCAGCGATACATGGTGGCGGATCCCCTCTTCGCGCAGCCTTTGATCCACGCTGGCCAGGGCCAGCTCAATGGGGATGCCTACGTTGTCCCGGATGCGGGTAGGCGCCGCGCCTGTGCCCCCGCGAAAGCCGTCGATGGCGATGATGTCTGCCCCGCTGCGTGCAATGCCGCTGGCAATCGCCGCTATGTTGTGCACAGCCGCAACCTTAACAATCACCGGCTTTTGATACTCCGTAGCCTCTTTGAGCGAAAATACCAGCTGCCTGAGATCCTCGATGGAGTAAATGTCATGGTGTGGCGCAGGGGAAATGGCGTCCGATCCCTCCGGAATCATGCGTGTTTTGGCAATATCCCCTACGATTTTTTCGCCCGGCAGATGGCCGCCGATGCCCGGCTTGGCCCCTTGGCCCATCTTGATTTCAATGGCCGCGCCGGCCTCCAAGTATTCTTTGTATACGCCAAACCGTCCGGAAGCGACCTGCACGATGGTATGCGGCCCGTATTGGTAGAAATCCTCATGCAGCCCGCCTTCGCCGGTATTGTAATAGATGCCAAGCTCGCTGGCCGCTTTGGCTAGGCTTGCGTGTGCATTATAGCTGATAGAGCCATAGCTCATCGCAGAAAACATAACAGGCATCGCCAGCTCCAGCTGGGGCGCCATATCCGGCAGGATGCGCCCGTTTTCATCGCGGCGGATCTCGGCGTCCTTTTTGCCTAAAAACACCTTGGTTTCCATCGGCTCGCGCAAAGGGTCGATGGAAGGGTTGGTTACCTGCGAGGCATTGATGAGCATCTTATCCCAGTACACCGGAAGCGGCTTGGGATTGCCCATCGATGAGAGCAATACGCCGCCTGTCCCTGCCTGGCGGTAGATTTCCTCTATGGTCTCGCCCGTCCAGTTTGCGTTGGCCTTGAAGGTATGGTCTGTCTTTACGATTTTCAACGCATGCGTGGGGCATAGGCACACGCACCGATGGCAGTTCACGCAATTTTGATCGTCGCTTTTCATCAGGCCGTCCTTTTCATCCAGCCAATGCACTTGGTTGGCGCACTGCTTTTCGCAGATGCGGCAGCCGATGCATTTTGTATAGTTTCGCTGCACTTCATAGTCCGGATACAAAAAATCCATCGCCATTATCGGTTCCCTCCTTCCAGCGTTACGATCACAGGTTCCCCGCCGCGCGGCGCCCATACGCGGTCCACATTGGGCTCTACCACGCGGATGGCGCACTCCTCGCTGGCAATGTATACCTTATCGTCCTTTTCGCCTACCACCATGCTGCGCAGCTTAAGCCTATCGTTGAGCGCCATCATGCCGCCCTCAAAGCCCAGCAGAATGGAAAACGGCCCTGTGATCAGCAAGCTGCTGTACAGGTTTCTCAAATAGGTAAGCCGTTTTTTCTCCGCCTCCTGCTTTGTTTCAATGGTAGACCAGAACGGCGCGGCGATGATCTCTGCCATCTCGCCCAGCGTCAGTCCTTTTTTGCGCAGCAAATAGTCAATGATATAGGTGATCACTTCGGTATCCGTCAGCAGCGTGCATTGATAGCCAAACATCTCGATGTACCGACGGTTGGCATCGTAAGAGGAGATCTCTCCGTTGTGCACCACCGATAGATCCAGAAGCGCAAACGGATGCGCGCCGCCCCACCAGCCCGGCGTATTGGTCGGATACCGGCCATGGGCCGTCCAGCAATAGCCCTCATACTCCTCCAGCCGGTAAAATGCCCCTACATCCTCCGGAAACCCTACGGCTTTGAATACCCCCATGTTTTTACCAGAGGAGAATACGTACGCCCCGTCGATGGTCACGTTGATGCGGATCACGCATTTTACAACAAATTCCTTTTCATCCAGCTGGCTGTCCGCCAGCTTTGTGGGCAGAGGCTGCACAAAATAGCGCCAGATCAGCGGCGCATCCGTAATGGCCGGAGTCTTCCGCACCGGGATCTTAGAAAGGTTGATGATCTCAAAATGCCTTTCTAAAAACGCCTCGCACGTTTTTTTCGCTTCGTTGTCCTCATAAAAAACATGGAACGCATAATAATCCTTATATTGCGGATAGATGCCGTATCCGGCAAATCCGCCGCCCAGGCCGTTGGAACGGTCATGCATCGTTGCCATGGATCTCACAATATCCGCCCCGTTCATCGCTTTTCCCTGCTTGGAAAAAATCCCGGAGATGGCGCACCCCGATGGGATTCTGGTTTGTCCTTCGCGCAGCATTTGCCTGCCTCCTTTACAGAAAATAAAAAAGGCGCCTACCAAAAATACAGAACCTTGCTGTATTCTTGGTAAACGCCTTTGTTTACCGTTAGTGGATGCATTATACACAATCCAAGTCCGCAGCGTCAATAGAAAAATAAAATTTTGAAGAAAAAATTTCATCAATAATTACGTTTTATTATATATAATTATTTTTTATTCCTTTTCATTGTGCACTATATTGAAAAAGCGGCCATATTGCATTCTTTACTTCTCCGCAAAGCATCCCTTGTATTTTTTTCAAAAAAAGGGGTTGACAGGTTCTTTTTTTCGGCGTATACTTCCACCATCAGCAAAGGCGCTGTGGTGTATGCCACGGCGCCTTTTTTATTTTTCAACGTCCACACGGCGGCCACCATCCCCTAGCGCCGGCCCTGTATGGCAACGATCAGTTAAGGAGGACAGATCAGCATGAAAACAATTTCCGATGTGTTTGGCAGCCTGGTTTTCAACGATACCGTCATGCAGGCCCGCCTGCCCAAAGCGACCTACCGGGCCCTTCAGGAAACCATCCAAAAAGGAAGCCGGCTGGATCCTGATGTGGCCAACATCGTCGCCAATGCCATGAAGGATTGGGCCCTTGAAAAAGGGGCCACGCATTTTACCCATTGGTTCCAGCCCATGACGGGCGTCACGGCGGAAAAGCATGACAGCTTTATCTCCCCCTGCGGCAGCGGAAAAGTCATCATGGAGTTTTCCGGCAAAAACCTGATCCAAGGCGAGCCGGACGCCTCCAGCTTTCCCTCCGGTGGGCTGCGCGCCACCTTTGAGGCCCGCGGCTATACCGCCTGGGACCCCACCAGCTATGCCTTTATCAAGGATAAGACGCTGTGCATCCCCACTGCGTTCTGCTCTTATGGCGGAGAGGTACTGGATAAAAAAACGCCGCTGCTTCGTTCCATGGAAGCACTGAGCCGCCAGGCACTGCGCGTTTTGCGCCTGTTCGGCAACACCGAGGCCACGCGGGTTTTAACCACCGTCGGCCCGGAACAGGAATATTTTTTGGTAGACCAAGCGCTGTACAGCCAGCGAGAAGACCTCATCCTCACAGGGCGTACGCTCTATGGTGCACGCAGTCCCAAAGGACAGGAGCTGGAGGACCATTACTTTGGCGCCATCAAGCCCCGCGTCAAGGCCTTTATGGAGGATCTCAACGACGAATTGTGGAAGCTGGGCGTGCTCGCCAAAACAGAGCACAACGAGGTGGCCCCGGCCCAGCACGAGCTGGCGCCCATTTTCACCACCAGCAACATTGCCTCCGACCATAACCAGCTGACCATGGAGATCTTAAAAAAAGTGGCCTCCCAGCACGGCTTGGTGTGCCTTCTGCATGAAAAGCCGTTTGACGGCGTCAACGGCAGCGGCAAGCACAACAACTGGTCCCTCTCCACCGACACCGGCGAAAATCTTTTGGAGCCCGGAACCACGCCCTCCAAAAACGCGCAGTTCCTGCTGTTTTTAAGCGCCGTCATCAAAGCGGTGGATGAATATGCCGATCTTCTGCGCATCTCCGTGGCCTCCGCGGGCAACGACCACCGCCTGGGCGCCAACGAGGCCCCGCCGGCCATCATCTCGATGTTTTTGGGCGATGAGCTGACAGAGCTTTTGGACGCTTTGGAGGCAGGGCGCGCCTACAGCGAAAAGAGCAAGAGCAAGATGAGCGTAGGGGTGGATGTGCTGCCCAGCTTTACCAAGGACACCACAGACCGCAACCGAACCTCCCCCTTTGCCTTTACCGGCAATAAGTTTGAGTTCCGCATGCTGGGCTCGTCGCTGAATATCGCCTGCCCCAACTACATTTTGAATACCATCGTCGCCGAGGCCCTGCGCCAGTTTGCCGATCAGCTGGAGCAGAGCGAGGACTTTGAATCTGCGCTGCATGATCTCATCGTGCAGAATTATACCGCACATAAGCGCATCATCTTCAACGGCAACAACTATGCGGACGAATGGGTGGAGGAAGCGGCGGCCCGCGGGCTTTACAATCTGCGCACCACCGTGGATGCGCTGCCGCATTACATCAGCCAAAAAAACGTCGATCTGTTTACCCGGCACCAGATCTTCACCGAGCCGGAAATGCATTCGCGCTATGAGATTCTGCTGGAAAACTATGTCAAGGTTCTCAACATCGAATCGCTTACCATGCTGGATATGGCGCGCAAAAAGATCGTGCCGGCCGTTGTCTCATATATCAAGCAGCTGACCGAAACTGCCGCGGCCAAGCTGACAATTTCCTCCTCCCTGCCCTGTGAAACGGAACGGGCCTTGATCCACCGGCTTTCCTTGCTGCTGGATGCTGTCAGCCGGCAGGCAGAGGCGCTGGAAAGTGCGCTGGCCCAGACACCCGCAGACGGCGCGCTGGCCCAGGCGGAATATTACCGCGACAAGGTGATCCCTGCCATGACGGCGCTGCGCAGCGCCGCAGACCAGCTGGAGCCGCTTGTCGATAAGGCCCTTTGGCCCTTCCCCACATACAGCGATCTGCTGTTCAGCGTAAATTAAGCATTTTCCTTATTTTTGCACAAAGGCGTGTGACGGATACATCCCTTCTCTCCCCCAAACGTATCCGCCGCACGCCTTTTTATATTTTCATCTTTTTCTTTAGGAGGTATGTACTATGTTCTCTTCCGTCGACACCATGTGGGTGCTCATCGGCGCGGCGCTGGTCTTTTTCATGCAGGCAGGCTTTGCCATGGTGGAAACCGGCTTTACCCGCGCCAAAAACGCCGGCAACATCGTCATGAAAAACCTCATGGATTTTTGCATCGGCACCCCCGTTTTCTGGATCCTGGGCTTTGGCATCATGTTCGGCACCGATCTTGGCGGCTTTATCGGGCTCCCGGATCTGTTTGTGCAGGGCAATTATGATTCTACCTTCCCTACCATGGCCTTCCTGATCTTTCAGACTGTATTCTGTGCCACAGCAGCCACCATCGTATCCGGCGCTATGGCAGAGCGTACAAAGTTTTCAGCCTACTGCCTATACAGCCTTGCCATCAGCGCCGTTGTCTATCCCATCTCCGGGCACTGGATCTGGGGCGGCGGCTGGCTCAGCCAGCTTGGCTTCCACGACTTTGCAGGCTCCACCGCCGTACACATGGTAGGCGGCGTCGCTGCCCTCATCGGCGCGAAAATGGTCGGCCCGCGTATCGGCAAATACGGCAAAGACGGCAAGCCCAAAGCCATTCTCGGCCACAGCCTTACCCTGGGCGCGCTCGGCGTGTTCATCCTATGGTTCTGCTGGTTCGGCTTTAACGGATGCTCCACCGTCTCCGCCACCGGCGATGAATCGCTGCTGTCCATGTCCAACATTTTTGTAACCACCAACCTTTCGGCTGCCGTAGCTACCGTGGCCGTGATGATCATCACCTGGGTACGCTACAAAAAGCCCGATGTTTCTATGACTCTAAATGGCTCTTTGGCTGGCCTCGTTGCCGTTACGGCAGGATGCGACATGGTCAATCCCTTCGGCGCTGCCTGCATCGGCCTCATTGCCGGGTTCGTCGTTGTTTTCGGCATTGAGTTCATCGATAAAAAGCTGAAGATCGACGATCCCGTCGGCGCCATCGGCGTACACGGCCTTTGCGGCGCAACGGGTACGCTGCTCACCGGCCTGTTTGCCGTAGACGGCGGCGTGTTCTACGGCGGCGGCTTCTCGTTCCTCGGTGTACAGGCGCTGGGCGTCGTATCCGTCATCGCTTGGGTCACAGTGATGATGGTCATCATCTATACCCTCATCAAAAAAACCATCGGCCTGCGCGTGTCCCCGGCCGAGGAGATCGCCGGCCTAGACGTTACCGAGCACGGCCTGGCCAGCAGCTATGCCGATTTTATGCCCACCAACGGCTTTGTCGGCCAGAGCGCATCGGTAGACACCGCCATACCCGTCGAGGTTCACACCGCCTCCGGCCACGTCGATCCTGGGCTTAAGATGACCAAGGTCGCCATCGTCGCCAATCGAAACAAGTTTGAGGCGCTCAACAGCGCGCTAAATGCCATCGGCGTCACAGGCATGACGGTCACCCAGGTCATGGGCTGCGGCGTACAGAAAGGGCACGGCGAATTTTACCGCGGCGTAGAGGTGGAAATGGCGCTGCTTCCCAAGATCAAGGTAGAGGTGGTCGTCTCCACCGTTCCTGTGGAAACAGTGATACAGACCGCGAAAAACGCCCTGTTCACCGGCCATATCGGCGATGGTAAGATCTTCGTCTATGATGTGGAAAACGTCGTAAAGATTCGTACCGGAGAAGAAGGCCCCGCCGCCTTGCAGGATGAGGACTAGCCGATCTTCCTGTTTTAGCCGGGAAAGGAGTAATCTGCTCTTTTCCCGGTTTTTTGCTGCGTTCATTTGACTTTTTGCGTTCTTGGTTCTATAATTTGTGCATATGCCCAATATAGGAGGTGATTGGTATGCCCCGTACCAGCAAATGCCGGCGCGTCTGTGCGCTGCCGCCCAACGCGGTATTTACCCCGCAGCAAACGCCCTGCGCTTTCGTCGTGCTCACCGTAGAGCAGGTAGAGGCCCTGCGCCTTTGCGATTTAGAGGGGTTTGACCAGGATAAGGCCGCCGAGCAGATGATGATTTCCCGCGGCACCCTGCAGCGTATTTTATACAGCGCGCGCCGCCAGATGGCCGATGCCCTGGTTCATGGCAAAGGCATCCGCATTGAGGGCGGGCATTACCAGCTGCACCATCCGGGCTGTGCCTGCCAGGCAGCCTGCCAGCATTGCAGGCTGCCGCATACCAGCGAAAATCAAGAAAACGAGGGATCCCAACATGAGTGAAGAATGCAACCACGTCTGCGAAGGCTGCCCTTCCGCAGGCAGCTGCCAGAGCAATCCGCAAAACACCAAAGCACAGTTCCGTGCCGATTTGAATCCCGCCAGCCGCGTGGATAAGGTCATCGGCGTCGTATCCGGTAAGGGGGGCGTGGGCAAATCCATGGTCACGTCGCTGCTGGCCATCGCCGCCAACAAAGCCGGGCACACCACCGCCATTTTGGACGCCGACATTACCGGCCCTTCCATCCCCCGCACCTTTGGCCTCAAGGAAAAGGCGGTGGGTACGGAAAACGCCATCTATCCCGTCACGACCAGCACCGGCATCCAGGTGATGAGCATCAACCTTTTGCTGGATCGTGAAAACGATCCCGTTGTTTGGCGCGGCCCCATCATCGGCGAGACCGTCAAACAGTTCTGGTCGGATGTGCTGTGGAAGGATGTCAACGTCATGTTCATCGATATGCCGCCCGGCACCGGCGACGTGCCGCTTACCGTGTACCAGTCTCTGCCGCTGGATGGCATCATCATCGTCACCTCCCCGCAGGAGTTGGTCTCCATGATCGTCGGCAAGGCCGTCAACATGGCCGCCCTGATGGAGGTGCCCATCCTTGGCATCGTGGAAAACATGAGCTATGTGGAATGTCCGGATTGCGGCAAGCATATCCAGCTCTTTGGCGAAAGCCATCTGGAAGAAACCGCCCTACAGTACAATCTGCGCATTTTGGATCGCCTGCCCATCGATCCCCAGCTGGCCCGCGCCTGCGACCAGGGTACCCTGGAGCTATACGGCGGCGATCTGTTGAAAAACGCGGTAGAAGCCGTGGAAAAGGTTTGAAAGGAGTGCTACATATGAAACTTGCAGTTACCGCACAAAATGGCCAGGTGTTTCAGCACTTTGGCAAATGCCCGTCCTTTGCAGTGTTTACCGTAGAGGGCAAAGCCGCCTCCGATCCTGTATTGCTCGATGCTACCGGCAGCGGCCATGCCGCCATGGCCGGCTTTTTGAAAAACAACGGCGTGGATACCGTGATCTGCGGTGGCATCGGCGCCCCGGCCAAGCAAATGCTTTTGGATCAGGGCATCCAGGTCGTCTCCGGCGCCTCCGGCGATATTGGCGCCGCCGTGCAGGCGTTTTTGGACGGCACCTTGAAGGATAGTGTCCTGCCCACGTGTACCCATCATCACGGCGAGCACGAGCATGAGCACAACTGCGATTGCGGCAGCCATGGCGCGCACGGCCATGAGCACTGCGGAGGCCATCACAGCTGATCCTTTCGCATTCTAAAGGGCCTTTTGGCCCTTTTTTTCTGTACAAAACCAGCTGGGCGTTTTACACTATGGGCAAAAGGATGTGGCATCATGAACCAAATCAATTATGATCGGCAAATGCAAGCGCAGATCGGATCGCTGCCCAGCGGATCCCGCCCCACCCTGCTTTTGCATAGCTGCTGCGGCCCCTGCAGCTCTGCCGTGCTAGAGCGGTTGGCGCCGCATTTTGACATCACCGTTTTTTTCTACAATCCCAACATTCTGCCTCAAGAGGAGTATCAGCACCGCCTGCGCGAACAGCGCCGCCTGCTCCGCCACATGGTGCTGCCCCGGCCCATCGCGCTATGGGAAAGGCCGTATGAGCCGGATGCCTTTTTCGATCAGGCCCAGGGTCTGGCAAACGAGCCGGAGGGAGGCCGCCGATGTACGGCCTGTTTTTCTCTCCGCTTACAGCGCACCGCCGAAACAGCGGCCGCCCATGGCTTTGATTTTTTTACCACAACCCTGTCCGTCAGCCCGCACAAAAACGCCGTGCTCATCAACGAGATCGGCGCGGCCCTGCAAACGGAATCCTGCCGCTTTTTATTTGCGGATTTCAAAAAGCGCGGCGGCTACCAGCGTTCGCTTGCCTTATCCCGCCAATACGGGCTCTACCGGCAGCGCTACTGCGGATGCCCCTTTTCCCTTCGCTAGTCTTGCTTGTGGACGCTCTCTGTTTATGATAAAATGCTTGTCAGGCAGCGCAGCCGCTTTGCCTTTTTACAGCTTGTCAGGCGTACCTGTGCGGTACGCCTTTTTGCTTCGTTTTCTCAAAAGGAGGGGAAACTCCTATGGACTCTGCCAAGATCCTATTGGTCGAGGATGACCAAACCATTTCCATGGGGCTGGAATTTGCCCTATGCCAGGAAGGATATACCGTTACCGCCTGCGCACGCATCTCAGAGGCCCGGCAGGCGCTTTCTTCCCATGCATTCCATCTCGCGATTTTGGATATCAACCTGCCGGATGGCGATGGCTATGCGCTCTGCAAGCAGATCAAGCAAGCTTCGCCCGCAACCTCCATCATCTTTCTCACCGTGCATGAAGAGGAAATGAGCGCCGTCATGGGCTTGGAGCTGGGCGCTGACGACTATATCACAAAGCCGTTTCGCCTGCGCGAGCTGCTGGCCCGTGTCAAGGCAGTGCTGCGCCGCGGCCAATCGCTGGCCACCAACATGCTGCAGGTAGGGCCTCTGCGCCTGTATCCAGACCAAGCAAAGGTATACCGCCAGGAAGAGGAGCTCTTTCTCACCGCTATGGAATACCGTCTGCTGCTCGCCTTTATGCGTCACCCCGGCCAGGTGCTTACCCGCAGCCGCCTGATGGAAGCGCTTTGGGATGTGGACGGCGCTTTTGTGGAGGATAATACCCTCTCCGTCTATGTGCGCCGCCTGCGCGAAAAGATCGGCGATACCGATGCTGCCCAGCCGCTGATTGCCACGGTTCGCGGCCTAGGCTATCGAATGGAAGGATAAAAAATCATGCGCTTTTTCAAAAATCCTGAAATCAGGTCCTATCTGCTATGGATGCTAGCAAGCCTATGCCTCTTGTGTGTCATGGGCTTGTTTTTTAGCTGGCAGATCCAACGCCACACCCAAGCCATTTTGGCCGATCATGACGCCGCAGCCGTAGGTGCACTGGTGCAGGCCTATCCGGAGCAGGAGCTTTCCATTGTGCGCCAGTTTACCAAGCAGCCGGCCCCTGCTGCGTTGGAAGCCGGGCGTGCCGTGCTGGCCAAATACAACTACACCTCCGCACAGCCGCTGTCCATGCCCGTTTCCTTTTGGCTGTATGCCGGCGGCTGTTTTGTGCTGTTCTGCACAGCCGGCCTAGTCTGCCTTGCCAAGATCTTCCGCAAGATCCGCCATATCACCTGGTACCTGCAAAAGGCCGCCCGCGATGAGCCCGCCGCCGCGCTGCTGGATTGCCAGGAGGGGGATCTTGGCTATCTCTCCAATGAGTCCGTCAAAGTCGCCCGCACCCTGTATCACGACGCCGAACGCTCGCGAAACGAGCGCGCAGCGCTCTCCCGCGCCATCTCGGATATTTCCCATCAAATCAAAACCCCTATTACCTCTATGACAATGCTGACGGATCTTCTGCTGGAACAGCCCTTAGACGAAGCCCAGCGCACGGTATTTCTCCAACGCCTCACCGCGCAGATCAGCCGCATCAAATGGCTGGTAGATGCGCTGTTAAAGCTCTCCAAGCTAGACAGCGGCACCATTGCGATGGAACGTAAGGCCGTCAGCTGCCAATCCCTGATGGAGCACTGCCTTCTGCCGCTCTATCCGCTGATGCAGCAGCGACAAATACGCTACCGGGCCAAAGGCCAGTTCAACGTCTGCTTTACCGGCGATCTCTTTTGGATGACAGAGGCTGTGGGCAACATCCTGAAAAACTGTGTTGAGCATACCCCGCCCGGCGGTGCCGTTACCGTGTCCGCCGAAGGCAACCCCCTATATACCGAGCTTTGTATCGAGGATACCGGGGAAGGCATAGATCCTGAAGACCTCCCCCATCTGTTTGAACGCTTTTACCGCGGCAAAAACGCATCGCCAGACAGCGTCGGCATCGGCTTAGCGCTGTCCAAATCCATCATTGAAAAAAATGGCGGCATCGTCGATGTCAAAAGCCAGCCGGGGTGCGGCAGCCGGTTTTCCATTCGCCTGTACCATGGCGTTGTATAACATGACAAAACTGTCATCTTCTCCGTCACTTGCCAGACACCCCCATTGGGTATGGTAGACCTTGGAAGGAGCGATCAAAACGTATGAGCATCGTAAAAGTGGAAAATTTGACCAAGGTCTACGGCAAGGGCAGCGCCCAGGTCACCGCATTGGACAACGTAAGCTTTGAGGTCCCAAAGGGGCAGTTCTTGGCCATCGTGGGGCCCTCCGGTTCGGGAAAGAGCACGCTGCTCCATCTTTTGGGCGGCGTGGACCGCCCCACCTCCGGCCGCGTACTGATTGACGGCGAGGACATCTATGCCCTCAATGAAAGCAACCTGGCCGTATTCCGCCGGCGCCAGGTAGGGCTGATCTATCAGTTCTACAACCTGCTGCCCGTGCTGAATGTAGAGGAAAACATTACGCTGCCTCTGCTGCTGGATGGCCAAACGCCGGACAAAACCCAGCTCAGCCAGCTGATGCATACGCTGGGCCTGGAAAACCGCCTAAACCATCTACCCAACCAACTATCCGGCGGCCAACAGCAGCGCGTTTCCATCGGCCGGGCACTTATTGCCAACCCAGCCATTGTGCTGGCAGATGAGCCCACCGGCAACCTGGACAGCAAAAATTCCCAGGAAATCATCGACCTATTGAAAATCTCGAACAGCATGTATCAGCAGACCGTTATCATCATCACGCACGATACCAACATCGCCCTAAAGGCAGACCGTATCCTGCGCATCGAGGACGGGCGCATCGTCAGCGATGAGGTGAATCGTCCATGAGCATCATCTCCCGCTTAACGCAAAAGCATCTGTGGAGCAACAAACGCCGTACCTGGGTCACCATCATCGGCGTCATGCTGTGCACAGCGATGATCTGCGCCGTCTCCACGCTGATCGGCAGCTTTCGCAATTATCTGATGGAGTGCGATGAATATTCCTCCGGCGCCTATCATGTCAACTTTTCCGCTATGCCCTATGAAAAGGTGCCTCAGCTGCAAGCCAACGCCGAGGTTTCTTCCGTGGGCACTTCGTATGCCATGGGGGTTTGCAATAACATCAAAACCGAAAACCCAGAGAAACCCTATATCTATGTCATGGCCCTAGATGAGGCCGCCGAGGCTCTTTTGCCCGTCCACCTCGTAGAGGGCCGTCTGCCGCAAACCCCCAATGAGATCGCCCTTCCACAACACCTGATTGCCAATGGCGGCGTATCCGTTTCCGTCGGGCAGACTATCACGCTCTCCCTCGGCCAGCGCACGCTGGATGGCGAGCCTTTATCCGCCAATATGCGCTATGTAGAAGGCGAAAGCATCGCCTCTCCGGTCAATAAAACCTATACGGTGGTAGGCGTGATAGAGCGCATGGGCACAGAATCGTACAATTCCGCCAGCTACATTGGCATTACGGCGCTAAATTCTGCCGCCCTTGCGCAGGATACCCCCGTCAATGCCTATCTTTCCTTGGCGCACCCTTCCAACGCCTATCATCTGATTCCTGGTCTGGCGCAGTCCTTGGGCATAACCGAAGAGCATACCAACTATAACGCCAGCCTTCTCGCCTATTACGGCAGCTTTGCCAGCAACGATACCGATCTGACCTTTACCTCTCTGGCCGTGATCGTCATCGCGCTGATTATGCTTGGCTCCGTCTCCGTGATCTACAACGCCTTTGCGATCTCTGCCACCGAGCGAAAAGCGCAGTTTGGCCTTTTGGCCTCTGTGGGGGCCACGCAAAAGCAGATCCGCAAATCTATCTGGCTCGAAGGGCTCACCGTCGGCGCCATCGGCATTCCCCTTGGCATCGGCCTTGGCATCGGCGGCATCGGGATCACGCTGAAGCTTGTCCAGTCCCTGCTGCTGGATCTATTCAATACCCCCGGCCAGCTCGCGCTGACGCTGCACGTATCCCCCACGCTAACACTGCTGGCTGCCGTTATCGCCGCGGTTACCATTGCATTGTCCGTCTATCTGCCGGCCAAGCGCGCCTCCAAAACCTCCCCCATCGAGGCCATACGCACCACGCAGGACATCAAATCCGCCGGCCATGTACACGCCAACCGGCTTACACAGCGTGTCTTTGGCTTCGAGGCCAACTTGGCGCTCAAGCAGATGCAGCGCAACCGCAAGCGTTACCGTACTACCATCTTTTCGCTGTTTATCAGCCTTGTGATGTTTCTCAGCTTTTCCAGCTTTGTAGACTATATGAATGTGGCGGCCAATATGCAGCTGAAAACTGCGGATTATGACTATATCATCTCCTCCAACGGCACCGAGCGATCCGCCCAAGCGCTATTGGAGGTCTACGATGAGGTGCAGTCCAACGCCTATCTGGACAGCGCCGCGCTGCGCGCAACCGACGATTTTTCCTTTCAGCTGGATGAAGCGCTGTTCACCCCGCAGACGCTTTCCCTCTTCCGGGAAAATCAGTATATCGGCTATAATCCGGATCTGGGGTGTGAGGCTTGGTATATGAGCCTGTATGTGCTTCCCGATACAGAGTATGATGCGTTGCTGGCCAGCCAAGGCCTTTCCTCTCCGGATCGCAGCGGCCTGGTGCTTGTCAGCCCCTTCGAGTTTCGCGATGAAGAGGGCAAGATGCACCAGTTTAACGGCGTCAACCCCTCTGCTCTGCCCCGGCCGCTGACCCTATTCAGCTGGAACGAGATCCATACTGTGGAAAACGGGGAAGACATCTATGTTGCCGATGGCTATGTTTCCGCAGATGTCAATGTCATTGGTGCGCTGCAAACGCTGCCCTCTGCCGTTTTCCCCTCCTCAACCAGCATCTCTGCCCTCTGTTCGGAAAGCGAGTACCGTTCGCTTTGCCAATCGCTCAAAAGCGACCCCCTCCCCTTCTCGCTCTATCTTACCGCCAACGATACAGAAGCTTTTGACGCCTGGATGGCAGAGCATCCCGTTTTGGGGAAGGAGCGCAGCGGTCTTAACGTATACAGCCTTGCCGCCATGGTAGCGGAAAACGAGCGGGTGCTGTTCATCATCTCCATCTTCTGCTATGGTTTTATCACGCTGATGATGCTAATCTCCGTCACCTCGGTGCTCAATACCATCTCCACCAATATGCAGCTCCGCAAAAAGGAGTTTGCCATGCTGCAATCCGTAGGGATGACAAAGCGCGCCATGGGCCGCATGCTCCGCTTTGAAAGCTTTTTCTACGGCGTCAAGGCCTTGTTGTATGCGGTGCCCGTCAGCATCGGCATCAGCTATCTGATGTACCGCATGTTTTCCAAGAGCTTTGCTTTCCCCTTTACCCTGCCCTGGATGCAGTATCTCGGCGCGGTGTTGGGGGTATTCCTCCTCATCTTTGCCACCATGTGGTATGCCACACGCAAAATGAGAAAGCAAAGCATTGTGGAAACCATTCGCCAAGACAGCATCTAACCCCCCTCTACCAAAAAAGGGCCGGCTTTGCCGGTCCTTTTTCTCGTTTACTGCACCCGATCCTCCATCCAGGCGGCTACGTCTTGATAGGCCTGTGCCCTGTTCGTTTCATTCAGCACCTCATGCCGCGCGCCTGGGTAAAGAACAAGCGACACATCCTCATGCCCCGTTTGGCGCAGCCATTCTGCTGCCTGCCTTACCCCCTTGCCATATTGGCCCACCGGGTCCTCTTCGCCGCTGATCAGCAGAATCGGCAGCGTCTGCGGCACCTGCTGCGCCCACTCTTTGCCGGAAACGCCGCGCAGCAGCTTAAACAGCTCATGATACGCGCCAATGGTAAAGGTGAATTTGCACAAAGGGTCTTTGCCATAGGCCCGTACCACCTCCGTATCCCTGGAAAGCCAGTCGTCCTCTCCCATCGGTTTTTCGATGCGCTTGTTATAGCTGCCAAAGGCCAGCTTGTCGATCAGCCGGCTCCGCGCTTTTTTCCCTTTGCATACGCCCAGCATATTCGTCAGCGCAATGCCGGCCCAGTCCAGTGGGTTTTTGCCGCTGGTTCCCATGTAAATTGCACCGTCCAGCGCCCATCCGTATTTAGCTGTGTACTGCCGCGCCACAAAGGAACCCATGCTGTGCCCCAGCAAAAAATACGGCGCACCGGCCCAGCGCTCTTTGGTTCGTTCGGTCATGCTGTATAGATCGCGAACCAAATACACCCGTCCGTCTTTTTCAGCAAAATGCCCAAGCGCCCGCGCACCCTTGCCATGCCCTAGGTGGTCGTTGCCGCATACGGCAAACCCCCGCTCTGTCATATACTCGATAAACGGCTCATATCGTTCGATGTATTCACACATCCCATGGGAGATCTGCAATACCGCGCGCACCGGCCCCTCCGGCTCATACCAATAACCGCAAATGGGGTCCTTCCCATTGCTGGAAGCAAATGTGACGCTCTGCTTTTTCATCTTCTCTCCCCCTTTCTTTTTTAGTATAGCATGCCCGAAATCCCCTTGTCTCTGCCGGCGCCCAAATGCTATACTTGACATGTTTGGAATCAGCATAGAGGAGGATCTTGTCATGGCCAATGATTTTTTTTCGAAAATGAAGGATACCATCGTAAAAGGCGCCAATACCGTGGCCGGTGAAAGCGGCAAACTCGTGGAAAGAGGCAAAATCAAAGCCTCCGTCATGAAATTGGAGGACCAAAAAAAATCTCTGTTGATGGAGCTTGGCAATAAGTATTACGAAGCATACAAGCAAGGCAACCCCAATTCCGATGAAGTGCGGCAAATCTGTGAACAGCTGGACGCGCTCCATGCGGAAATCGAAATCAAAAAACAGGAAAACGAACGCTTAAAGGCCGAGGAATAACGCATTTCCAACGCGTTTTTTGTCGGTCGTAAACAAAAGGCATCCAAAATGGATGCCTTTTTGTATATCCGTTATCGTTCCTCTCTGAAATACGAGGTACTCAGCGAAGCCGGCGGCTGGTTTTCCCGCTTTTTCCGCATCGTGATGATGACCAGCACCAGGATCGTCGCCGCATACGGCACCATATCCAGCAGCTGGGAAGGAATGGTAAACTGCAGCCCAAACAGCGAGATCGCTACGTTTTGCAGCTTGTAGCCCAGCCCGCGCAGCGCGCCGAACAAATACGCACCGAAGATCGCCTTGGCCGGGTTCCAGGTGGAGAATATGACCAGCGCCACCGCAATCCAGCCCAGGCCGTTCGTGATATTGTCCTGCCAGCTCGGCACAAACACCAGCGACAGGTATGCGCCGCCTACCCCGCACAAAAAGCCGCCCGCCAGCAGGCTCAGGTATTTATACCGATTTACGTTGATGCCGGACGCATCCGCCGCCGCCGGGTTTTCGCCTACGGCGCGCATATTCAGCCCGATCCTCGTCTTTTTGATGAAGAAATAGATCAGCACCGCCAATATAGGCGCAATCTGCACATAGATGCTCTGCTGAAAAAATGCTTCTCCCAAAATCGGGATCTTGCTCAGGCCTGGCACATCGTAGGCGGCAAACGTATCCAGCACCGGCTGCGGCAGGCTTACCCCGGACATGGATTTGCCCAGCATGCCCGCAAACCCGGTGCCAAAAATCGTCAGCGCCAGGCCCGTAACCGTCTGGTTTCCCTTAAATGTTACCGTGACGATGCAATAGATCAGTGCGCCCAGCGCGCCCGCAATGCCGGCAGCCAGCACAGCCAGCCAGGGGTTTGCCGTCACCAGCGCCACTTTGAACCCCACCGCGGCGCCCATGATCATCATGCCCTCTACGCCCAGGTTCAGGTTGCCTGTTTTCTCTCCTAGGATACCGCCCAGCGTACCAAAAAGGATGGGCGTACCCATCTGCACGGAAATCTGCAAAAATAAGGCCGTTGCCGTTATCCAACCCATCTTCTTACACCTCCTGCTGCGCCTTGTGCTTGCGCACAAACCGATAGTTTAGGAAAAACTCGCTTCCCAGCACAAAGAACAGAATGGTGCCCTGTATCAAGTCTGCCAGCGAAGAGGAAACCTGCAAGGCCGTCTGAATATAATCGCCGCCCTGCAGCAAAATGGCAAACAGCAGCGATACGATGACAATCGCCGGCGCAGACAGCTTGCTCAGCCATGTGGTGATGATGGCGGTAAAGCCCAGTCCGCCGGAAAGCTGGTTGGTCAGCGAGTGCTCGATGCCGGAAGCCTGCACCGTGCCCGCAATGCCGCATAGGCCGCCAGAAATCAAAATGGCGATCAGCATTACCTTGGTGGGGCTCATCCCTGCATAGCGCGCCGTCGTGTCACTTTCGCCCACCACGGCAATCTCATACCCCAGCTTGCTCTGCTTAAACATCACATAGACCACGCCCACCAGCAGCAGCGCAAGGATCCATCCGATATGGATGCCGAATACCTCCGGCAGCACGGCGTTGTCCGAAAAATACGGCATGCGGGGGAACCCGCCCCCCTTTGGGTCCTTCCATGGCCCGTATTGCAGATAGGTGATCCAGGTGGTCGCAATGTAGTTCATCATCAGCGTTACCAGCGTTTCGCTCGTGTGCCATTTTGCTTTGAGCAGCGCCGGGATCATCGCCCACAGGCCGCCGCATAAAAAGCCTGCCAGCAGCATCATGGGGATCAGCAAAGGCGCCGGCGCCTCCGGAAAGCTGAACGCCACCCAGGCTGCCCCAAACGCGCCCATGTAAAACTGCCCCTCTGCGCCGATGTTCCAAAACTTCATCTTAAAGGCTACCGCGATGCCCAGCGAGAGGATCACCAGCGGGATGGTCTTGTTGATTGTCTCCTGGAAGCGATAGGCCGTGCCCGTCGCTCCTTCGATCATCTTGGCATACACTTCAAAGGGATTCAGACCCAAAAACGCCATGATAATTGCCGTTGCGCCCAGCGCCGCCACAACAGCCAGCAGTCGGGTCGCCAGCTCCCGCTTTTTGGACGGCTCCTCTTTTTTTACGATGTTCAGCATGCCTTCACCTCTTCCATCGGATGGCCCAGCATCAACAGGCCCACATCCTCCTTGGTCACCTCTTTGGGGTCTACAATGCCCATCAGTTCTCCGTCATGGATCACCATCAGCCGGTCGCACAAGCCCAGCAGCACATCCAGATCCTCACCGATAAACAGGATGCCTACGCCCTTTTGCTTCTGTTGGTTCAAAATATCATAGATGTTGTACGAAGCACCGATATCCAGCCCGCGCACCGGGTACGCCGTGATGATCAGCTGCGGGTTCATATCGATCTCACGCCCCAAAAGCACCTTTTGGATGTTTCCGCCGGAAAGCTTTTTCACAATGTGGTGTACCGACGGCGTATCGATCTGGAATTTTTCCACAATTTGCTCAGCGCGCTCTTTGCCCGCCTTTCTGTCCACAAACGGCGATTTCCCCTCGTGGAAGGTTTTGAGCAGCACGTTGTCCACAATATCCATCCCGGCCACCAGACCCATGCCCAGCCGGTCCTCCGGGATAAAACTCATGCTGATGCCCTTTTGGATGATCTTGGCAGGCGTCATCCCCAGGATGGATTCCCCCTTAAAAATCACCTCGCCGGCCTGCGCCTTATACAGCCCCGCGATCAGTTCACACAGTTCTTTCTGCCCGCTGCCCGCAATGCCGGCCACGCCCAAGATCTCGCCGGTATTCAGCGTGAAGGACATCTGGCGGATCACCTCTCGCCCTTCGGCATTTTGGGCCGTTAGGTTCTTTACTTCCAGCAGCGGCCGCTGGTTTTCTTTATCCACCGGCACACGCTCGATGTCCAGGCTCACGGCCCGTCCTACCATCATCTCCGTCAGCTGCCGCGGGTCGGTCTCGCTGGTTTTTACGGTGCCGATGGTCTCGCCTTTGCGCAGCACCGTCACCCGGTCACTGATCTCCATTACCTCGTTCATCTTGTGCGTGATGATGATAATGCTGCATCCTTCCTGCTTCATATTGCGCAGAATATCAAACAGCTTTGTAATCTCCTGCGGCGTCAGCACCGCCGTCGGCTCGTCCAAAATCAGGATATTCGCCCCGCGGTACAGCACCTTTAGAATCTCCACCGTCTGCTTTTCGCTCACGGACATATTGTAGATCTTCTTATCCGGATCCACGATCAGCCCATATTTTTCTTCAATCTGTTGAATTTCCTTTGTCAGTTCTTTTTGCTTTATGAAAAAGCCGGCCTTTTCCTTTCCGGCTACAATATTCTCCTTTGCAGTGAGCACATCCACCAATTTAAAGTGCTGATGTACCATGCCGATGCCCGCGCGGATGGCCTCCGCCGGCTCGGAAAACGAAACGGCCTTGCCGTCTAAGTAGATCTCGCCCGCATCCGGCGAATAGATGCCGGACAGCATATTCATCAATGTGCTTTTGCCGGAACCGTTTTCCCCCAAAAGCGCATGGATCTCTCCCTTTTCCACCGAAAGGTTGATGTTGTGGTTTGCCACTACCGGGCCAAACGATTTACAAATGCCTCTTAACTCGATGTATGCCGGATGGTCCGCCATTGCCTGCCTCCTATCCTGAAATGCCGAGAAAAGGAAGGAAGAGCACTCCCGTCCCGGGGAATGCTCTCCTGCTCCTTACCTCGCCGTATTACGATTCGGTCTTGGGTACAGAGCCGATTACGCCTTCTACAAACCAATCCATGGACAGCATCTCGTCGTCCGTCATGGTAGCGCCCTCCTGTACCCTTACATTGCCCTCGTTATCTTTGAGCGGGCCGGCAAAGACATGCTTGCCGTTGTCGATCTCTTCCTGGGCCTTTTGGATGGCTTCCTCGGTGCCCTCTGCGCAGTTTGCCGACAGCTTATCCAGCTTTACGATGCCCTCGTCCCTATGGCCGTGGCCCCAGTAGTTTTCAGATTTCCAGGTGCCATCGATGATCTTCTGCACCTGTTCGGTGTAATAAATGCCCCAATCCCACAGCGGTGCGGTCAGGTATGCATCCGGGCCCTTGGACAGCGCATCGGCATTGTAGCCTACCGCCCATGCGCCCTTTTCCTGCGCCGCTACCACCGGGCCCGCGCTGTCGCAGTGCTGGCCCAGCACATCGCAGCCGGAATTGAGCAGCTCAACTGCCGCCTGCTTTTCGCCGGTAGGATCAAACCAGGAGTTCGTCCATTTTACCTCTACCGTCGCATCCGGGTTTACCGAGCGTACGCCCAGCGTAAACGCGTTGATGCCGCGGGTCACTTCAGGCAGCGGCATAGCAGCCACATAGCCGATCTTGTTGCTCTTGGTCTTCAGGCCCGCCGCGATGCCGGATAGATACCGCATCTCATACATGCGCCCGAAATACGCAGACATGTTGTCCGCCGTCTTGTAGCCGGAGCAATGGAAGAAGTATACGTCCGGATGCTGCTTGGCTACGTTCAGCGTGAAATCCATAAATCCATAGCTGGTGGAAAAGATCACGTTGCAGCCCTGGTCCACCATATCGTTGAGCGCCTTTTCGCAGTCCGCGTTTTCCGGTACGCTCTCCTTGATGATCACCTGATCCTCGCTCAGGCCCAGGTTTTCGATCATCTTCTTGCGTCCTTGGTCATGCGCAAAGGAGTACCCTTCGTCCCCTACCGGCCCTACATATACAAAGCCGATCTTCAGGTCCTCCTTCGGGATCGCCTTCAGGCTTCCGCTGTTCGCGCTGCCGGCGCCGTCCGAGCCGCCGCAAGCGGTCAGCGCAAAGACCATGGCACAAGACAGAATTGCTGCCAGCAGCCGTTTTGTCCTCTTCATGATTTCCTCTCCTCTTTTCCTTTTTTGTAGTTTTGATTGTAGCAAGCTCTCTTCTTGCTTTAATCCCTGAATACGATGCCGGTGTTTACATCCATGCTGTCAATGATAGCCAGCGATTCCACCCGCACGCCCTGCGAACGGATCAGGTGGCCGCCCTCTTGAAACCCCTTTTCTATGGCAATGCCGGCCCCCACCAGCGTCGCCCCGGAGGAATGGATCAAATGGCACAGGCCGTTGAGCGCGCTGCCCTTGGCCAAAAAATCATCGATGATCAAAACCCTGTCGTTTTCATTGAGAAATTTTTTGGAAACTATGATGTCATACACACGCTTATGCGTAAAGGATTCCACTTTGGTGGTATATACGTCGCCGTCAATGTTGGCGCTTTGGGATTTTTTGGCAAATACCACCGGCACATGAAAATACTGCGCCGCCACACAGGCAATGCCAATGCCAGAGGCCTCGATGGTCAGGATCTTGTTGACATGGTCTTTCTCAAACAATCTGTAAAATTCCTGGCCCATTTTGTTAAACAGGTCTATATCCATTTGATGATTCAAAAAACTGTCTACCTTTAGGATGTTGCCTTCCTTGAGCCTGCCATCCTTTACAATGCGTTGCTTGAGCTCCTCCATTGCTTGTCCATCCACCGCCCATCCAAAAAATAATAAAACTCCCTGATTTAATAAGGGTACACTATATTTCGCCGATTTTCAATTTATTTTCGCCATTTTTTCGACAATTTCTTCGCTATGCTCTTCGCCGGCGCGTAAAGACATATTTCCCATTCTTCTGCTTACAATGAAAGAGAGAGGGGGAACTGCATGAAAAAACACGATTTCCGTCGTTTCATCGATTATGGCATCCTCGCGCTGGCCTTGGCGCTGATCGTACAGATCGGCCTGCTCATTCCCAAGGTAACCACGACCATGGCAGGCGGCAGCGATTGGGGGCTCAGCTTTCCGGAGGAGGGCGCGCAGCCGCGCGGCAATGCCGCCCCGGAGGATCTGGCGCAGTATGACGCCTTTTTTATGGGCAGTGCCGATCAAAAGGTCTTGTATCTCACCTTTGACTGCGGCTATGAAAACGGCAATACCGCCGCCATTTTGGATACCTTGAAATCTCAGCAGGTTCCGGCTGCCTTCTTTGTAACCGGCCATTATTTAGAGCAAAGCCCGGATCTGATCGCCCGTATGGTTCAGGAAGGGCATATCGTTGGCAACCATACCTACAGCCATCCGAATATGTCTAAAATCTCTACCAAGGAAACCCTGCAAAAGGAATTGGAGAAAAACGAGGCCCTGTACCAAGAGATCACCGGCCAGCCCATGCCAAAATATTACCGGCCGCCTGCCGGCAAATACAGCATCGAAAACCTACAAAATGCCAAGGCGCTGGGGTATAAGACCATGTTTTGGTCGCTGGCCTATGTGGATTGGCTGCAAGATGATCAGCCAACCCGTGAGCAGGCCTTAGATAAGCTTCTGCCGCGCACGCATTGTGGCGCGGTCATCCTGCTGCATAATACCAGCAGCACCAACGCCGCCATCTTAAACGAGCTCATCCAGACCTGGAAAAGCCAAGGCTATTCTTTTGCCTCGCTGGATCAACTCATATGCCCTTAAAAACGCCTATACAGGCGTTTTTTCTTTACCCATTTTCCCTTGCATATCTTTGAATAAAATGGTATTCTTACGTAAATACGGCAAGAATGCCATAATTTTGTCATACTTTTTTAAGGAGGGTTTCCATATGAATGTCATCAAGGAAAAATGGAACATGATCTGTATCGCCCTGTATGCGGTTACCATCGTTTGCCTGCTTTTGCCGGCCTATAGCGCATTTGGTTTTGGTGTCAGCGCGTTTACCGTGCTTTTTGAGGCCAGCTTTGGCGCCATCGTGCTGTTTTTGGTGCCAGTGGGCGGCCTGGTGTTTTCCATCGTCACCAAGGAAAAGAAAAACTATCTGATCCATATGATCCTGTTCATCCTTGGCCTCATCCTGGTCTTGATCTCCAAATCCATCCTGGCCGGTGAATACGGCGCGCTTCTCAATTTTGGCTTTGGCAGCATCTTGACCATCCTCTGCGATGTTGCGGGGGCTGTGATGGCGTTTTTGTGCATGGGCAGCAAATGAGCATAAAATAAAAAAGGGGCATTGGCCCCTTTTTTTATTTTGTATCCTCTCCCAATGCCCTTTGCATAAAGGTTTCTGTGCTAATCCCGCTCGGCCGGTTATACCGCCCCAGCTGCCATAGGCAATCCGGATCCTTTGTGATGTAGTTCGGCTTCTCGCGGCAGGATAGCGACGCATAAAACCCCAGATCTTTGAGCACCGGCTCAGATTCTGCTGATATGGCGCCGTACGGATAGGCATACACATTGGCGTCCACCCCGCATTCCGCCAACAGCGCCAAGCACTGCTCTGTATCCGCCCGAAACACCGCCTGGTATTGCCCGGTGGATTCTCCCTTGTTCTTCGCCGATCCCTTCCTCGTCTTCTGCCCGTGCATATCATAGCTGTGCACACCAATCTCGAATCGGCCTGATTGCGCCATTTCCGCAATGCGCTGTTTTTTCAGGTAAGCATAGTTCGGATTTTCGTCATCTTCCCGCTCCGCCTGCTCAGTATACGCGCCCACAATGGAAATCGTGGCCTTCATATCGTATTTTTCCAGCAGCGGCAGCACATAGGTCAGGTTGTTCAAATACCCATCGTCAAACGTCAATACCACCGGCTTATCCGGCAGCGGTGCATCCTGGTATACAGCGTCGATGAGCTGCTGCATGGAAACCGTTGTATATCCATGATCCTTCAGATACCGAAGGTCCTGCTCCAGCGTATCGGGCGATAGCACATGCATACCGGCGCGCTGTGGGTCCTTCAAAATGCTGTGGTACATCAATATAGGCACCAAAACGCCTTCCTTTTGCGCTTCCGCCGCATGGCCCACGGCAAAATGCACCGTGGCCGCCGCCAGCGTGCATACCGCCGCCAGGCCCATCGTTATTCTTTTCCATGTCTGTTTCATGTTTCCCTCCTCTGTCATCCTATGCGCCTTGTCTGCAAAACTGCCTAAAAAAGAAAAAAGAGCGGGAAATCCGCTCCTTTTCTCTTCTTTTTAGAATACCGGCACCACAGAGCCTTGGTATTTTTCCTCCATAAAGTTCTTTACCTGGTCGCTGGAAAGCACCTCAATCAGGGTCTTGATCTCTTCCCGGTTTTCATCCCCGTTGCGTACCGCCACGATGTTTGCATACGTTTTGCCAGCCAGAGAATCCTCCGTTTCCATCGCCAAGCCGTCTGTTTTGGCGTTCAGGCCGGCCTGCAAGGCATAGTTGCCATTGATTACCGCCATGTCCAGATCCTGCAAAGAACGCGCCAGCTGCGCCGCATCGATCTCCATAATCTCCAGATTCTTCGGGTTTTCCACAATGTCCAGCTTGGTCGCGTTCAGGTCTGCGCCCTCCTTGAGCTTGATCAGCCCCTGGTCCTGCAACAGCAGCAAAGCGCGCGCCTCGTTGGTCGCGTCGTTGGGCACGCCGATCTGCGCCCCTTCCTTCAGGTCCGCAATGGCCTTTGTCTTGCCCGGAAACAGTGCCAGCGGCTCATAGTGGATATAGGCGGCCGTCTTTAAGTCCGTACCGTTCTTTTCATTAAAGTCTATCAAGTACGGCTCATGCTGAAAATAGTTGGCGTCAATGTCCCCATTGGCCAGCGCTTGGTTGATCAGCGGATAGTCGGTAAACTCCACAATCTCCATTTCCACGCCGCGGTTTGCCATCTCCTCCTGGATGGATTGCAAAATCTCCGCATGCGGCGCAGGCGTAGCGCCTACCTTCAGCGTTTTTTTACCGCCACAGCCCGCCAGCGGGAATACCAGCAAGGTTGCCATCGCCAAAAACATTGCGATTTTTTTCATTGTTACCCTCTCCCTTTCGTTAAAATATTATATAAATCACTATTTTCTGTGATCTATCCTCTTTGCTACGGCGTTGCCCAACGCCTGGATCACCTGTACCAGAAGCACCAAGATTATCAGCGTCAATAGCAGCACATCGGTCTGATACCTGTGGTAGCCGTATTTGATGGCCAAGTCGCCCAAACCGCCGCCGCCCACAGCGCCTGCCATGGCCGAATAGCCCAAGATCGTGGTCAGCGCAATCGCCGCCCCCGTCACCAAACTGGGCACGGACTCTTTGAGAAGCACCTTGGTCACAATCTGCCACGGGCTGGCGCCCATGGCCTGGGCCGCCTCCACCACGCCGGCGTCCACCTCCAAAAGCGAGGATTCCACCATGCGCGCAATAAACGGCGCAGCCCCCACAATAAGCGGCACAATCGTGGCCGTGGCGCCGATGCTCGTCCCCGCTACCAGGCGGGTAAATGGAATGAGTACGATGATCAAAATCAAAAACGGCACCGATCGCATGATGTTGACAATCGTTCCCAGCACCGCATTGGTCTTGGGCGCCGGGCAGATGCCGTCTCTGCGCGTAATTACCAGGATCACCCCCAGCGGAATGCCGATCAGATACGCAATGGCCGTGGATACCAGCGTCATATACAGCGTATCCAGCGTGCCCTGCAAGAGCAGCTGGGAAAGCTGTGCAAAACTCATGCCGCTCATTCTGTTTCCACCTCCTCAGCCTGTACGCCCTGCTCTTTCAGGTACTGCCTTGCACGCAGGCACGCTTCCAAATCGTCCGGCAGCTGTATGGTCAGCTGCCCATACTGCCCCTGGCCGATGGTGCGGATCTCTGCGGATAGTATGGACACCGGCACGCCGCAGGCCAAAATCATGCCGGCTACCACCGGCTGATACAGCTGCTTGCCGTCAAAGACCAGCCGCAGCACCGCGCCGCCCTTACCGCTTTCGCCCTCCGGCAGTACATGAAACAGCTTTTTCGCCGCCGCCGTCTTGGGCGCTGTGAATATCTCCGTTACTTCGCCTTGCTCTGCAATCACGCCGCCATCTATAATTGCCACCCGATGGCAGATCTTTCGGATTACCTCCATCTCATGCGTGATGACAACAATCGTGATCCCCATCTGCTGATTGATGCGCTTTAGCAGCTCCAAAATGGAATCCGTCGTCATCGGATCCAGTGCGCTGGTTGCCTCGTCGCACAGCAATACCTTTGGGTTGGCCGCCAGCGCCCTGGCAATGGCCACGCGCTGCTTTTGCCCGCCGGAAAGCTGGGCCGGATAAGCGTCTGCCTTGTCGGATAGCCCTACAATCTCTAAAAGCTCTTTTACGCGCTTTGCGCACTGGGCCTTATCCACCCCTGTGATCTCCAGCGGAAAGGCAATGTTCTTTTCCACCGTCGTCTGCATCAGCAAATTAAACTGCTGAAAAATCATCCCAACGCTGTGCCGCATCTGCCGCAGCGCCTTTTTGGACAAGCCCGTTACATCCTGGCCGTCAATCTGTATTGTGCCGCTCGTCGGGCGCTCCAGCAGGTTCATGCAGCGGATCAGCGTGCTTTTCCCCGCTCCGCTCATGCCAATGATGCCAAAGATCTCTCCCTGGCGAATCTCAAGATCTATGCCTTTTAACGCGTCTACCGTACCGCCCGGCACTGCGTACGTCTTTGTCAGCGCCTCGATACGGATCATCGTATTGTTTTGTTGCTCCACCTGTTCGACTCCCCTTTGTTGAGGTCATATATTTGTAAGTTTACCGCAAAATCCCCTGTTTGGGTAGGGTTTTGTCATGGCTTTTGCCGGATTTATGCCAAAATATCGCCCTCTTCCCCCTGTTTCCGCTCCGTTTTCTTGAAGCGTTTGCCAACTTGTTGTATGATAAATTGAATTGGTATTGCATCGTATCAACCTGATACGGTGCCCTATCCTTGATTTTCAGAAAGCAGGATGCCAAATGGTCTGTAAAAAAATCAGCAGCCGGCTCTGTCTTCTTTTGGCCGTCCTTTTGCTGCTGTGCGCCTGGCTCCCCTTGGGCGTCGCGCACGCTGAAGAGCAAAGCGACCCCGCCATAGACACCAGCTGGTACAAAGCAGATGGCGTATTCTTTTCCCTGGAGGATCAGGCGGACTTTTTAGGGTTTCTCTCGCTAATCAGCCGGGGCGTCACCTTTCAAAACCAATCCCTGCAGCTGATCAACGACATTGATCTGCAGGGCGTCGCTTTGCCTACCGCGGGCGTTTTCAGCGGCTTTTTAGATGGCAAAGGCCATGCCTTGGTTCATTTCTCCCAAACCGGTGCGCGGCCGGCGCTGTTTGATACGCTAACCAATACCGCCACCGTGCAAAACCTCACCTTTTCCGATGTATCTTTGCAGGGCGATGCACAGGCGGCTGCGTTGGCCATTTTGGTGCAAAGCGGGGCCACCATCCACAACTGTACGGTTTCCGGCGGCTCCGTATCCGCGCCGGTAGCCGGAGGGCTGGTTGTCCACCTTCTCGGCAACGCCTCCCTTTCCCATTGTGAAAACTCAGCGCAGGTTTCAGCGGAAAAAATCGCCGGCGGCCTGGCCGCGCAAAGCCTCGCGGAACAGAGCGAAACGGCACAGCTGACCGCCTGTATCAATCGCGGCAAAGTTTCCGCCGGCCAAACAGCCGGCGGCTTGGTGGGTACGGCCCAGCAAATTGCTTTTACGTATGGGCTGAATTTTGCAGACGTTTCCTTGGTGGGTACCCAAGGCGAAGCGGGCGGCCTTGTGGGCAGCGCCACGCTGGCCGCCATGGAGGGCTGTACCAACAGCGGCGCTGTCTCTGCCTCTGCCAAGTCCTCCGACAAAGTGCTTTTGGGCGGCCTGGCAGGCAGCGCAGGCGGTAAAATTTCCAATGTTTGCAATACCGGCAGCGTCAAAAGCGTTTCCACCCACAGCCAAAGCGCGTCTGGCGGCTTGTTCGGGGTATTTACCACCGGTGCCGTTGAAAAAGCGCGCAACCAAGGCACTGTGGCTGGGCAAGCCAATACCGGCGGCCTGTTCGGCACAGCGAATTTTTTGCCACAGGAGGCGGACGCCTTTTATCAGCTGGAAAATCAGGGCGCCGTATCCGGACAAGCCAACACCGGCGGCCTGTTCGGCTGTCTTGCTCTATCCGTAGACAGCCAAACCCGCAGCATCTCCCGTGTGCTGGCGCAGGGCGCCAATTTTGGCAGCGTGAACGGAACGCGATCCGTCGGCGGGCTTGTCGGCCAGTTCACCCTCGCAGACCGCACCGCCACAGCGCAGTCCTTGGTGGCGGACAGCATGAATCTCGGCCAGATCGAGGGCGAAAGCCAGGTAGGCGGCTTGGTGGGTACGCTGCCGCGTATCCGCTGTGCGGAAAACACCGCGCTGATTCAAACCAGCTATCATAAGGGCAATGTGTTGGCCAAAACCTCTGTCGGAACGATGGCAGGGGCCATGCAGGCGGAGGGCGCCGTGTTCGATCACTGTGCTTCGCCTGCCGGGAAACAGATCACAGATGCCGGCGCCGTAGATGGCGTTACAGAGCTGTCGGAGGATGAATTCCGCAGCGATGCGCTTCTCACGCTCCTCAACGGCGGGCGCAGCGTCTGGTCATTCTCGGACAAAGGAGAAGCTGTCTTTGCCTTTCTTACAGAGCTGCTTGCCCCCTCTGCCAGCGTGAAGGACGAGGCTGTCGTCAAGCACACCTATCCTTTGGTGCTCTCTTCCACCGCAGGCGCAGAGATCACCTATCGTATCACCATGACCGCAGACGACAAAACCGAAACATCCGATCCGCAGACGCTATTCAGTGGAGAAAGCCTGTCTCTGGCTGCGTATGCGCCCGGCACAGAGCTCGTCATAGAAGCCACGGCCAAGGCGGCGGACGGTACGCAGTCCGAGCCTGCAACGCTGCGCCTTCAGATCCAGGCCGTTCAGCCTCTAACCATCACCGGCCTGTCCCTTAGCGCTGCCTCCCGGGAATACGACGGCACCACCACCATTGCGCTCCAAGGCACTCCCTCTTTGATGGGGGCCATCACCGAGGGAGACGATATTCATGTCGATGGCGCCCCCTACGGCCGGTTTTTGGATAAGGACGCCGGCACCGGCAAGGTGGTTTCGGTGCAGGGTCTTTCTCTGGTCGGCGCAGATGCGGAGTATTATACGCTTATTACCCCTATTTTTACCGCGGACATCGTGCGCCGCCCGCTGACGCTGCAAAATGTTGCCATTGCAGATAAGGGCTACGATGGTACCGCCGCCGCCAACGTCTCCAACATCGACTTGGTCGGCGTGCTGGAAGGTGAATCCGTCTCGGTGGATTACCTCAATGCCAAGGCGGCGTTCATCAGCCCGGACCGGGGCGAAAATGTCGCAGCCTTTGTCACCAATCTTCAGCTTCAGGGGGCAGACAGCCATAATTACAGCCTCTTGGAAACCACGGCCATGGCCAGCGGACGCATCGTTACCATGCCTTCCATCGACCGCGTGAATACAACCCAGAGCGGCCAATGCACCCTGTCCCTGGATGGGTTGGAAAGCGTGATGCCCTCCATGCTTTCTCCCGGCGAAAACGGCACGGTACAGCTGTATGCCGTTGCCAACGACATACCCCTCCCCGAAAAAGCGCAAACCGCCAAGGATGATCTCACTCAATCGCTGATGGCAGTGGATCTTCAGCTCAAGCAGGCTTATGTGCAAGACGGCGTCAGGCAATCCGAATCCACCCTGCCGCCCGGCATGGTCACCAGCCCCTTGACCGTGCATTTCACCTTTGCTACCAACGATAAAAAGCAAACGTTCCAGATCTGCCAAATGGATGCTTCCGGCGATCTCATTGCCCTGGAAACCCAGACCCAAAACAATTCCGACGACACGGTAACCCTCACTGCGCAGACACAGAGCATGGGTACCTTTGTCATCCAGGGAACCAAACAGGATACTTCTTCCGAAGCTTCGTTTGCCACCGTATTGCCCTATGTGCTGCTGCTCATCATCGTACTGCTTATCATCTTTGCCGGCCGGCGCACCAAGGGCTCCAAGGGATAATACTGCCGTAAACGCAAGACAAATTTCAAAGGCCGCAGCTTTGCGGCCTTTTCATTGCCCATCGCATCTTATGACTCCGCTCCCTCTTGATAAGCGGATAAAATGTCAAAAGCAATCTCCTTTGCCCTTTGGGACGAAACATCGCCTTTCTCTGACTCTCCCAAATACACGCAGAAATACACATGCCCCTCTTGCATTTCCGCAAAGCCCGTGTACCACGCGTCTACCACAACGCCGTCGCTTTTGCCCATTCCTGTTTTTCCATAGATACGCATATCCGTTTTCTCTTGCGTCTGTGCCAGCATTACCTGCCTTAACGCATCCTGCGTATCCTTTGAATAGAGCGAATGCTCCCCAAAAATTCGTTCCATAACCTCTGCCTGCTCTATGGGAGATATTTTCAGCGATGATTCAATCCAAAACCCTGTCAGTGCTCTGTTGTCGTTGTTTGTATTCAAACGCCCTTCCCAGTCGGAAATATCCCGGTTTCCGTACTGCAGCCTATCCAGCTCTGCCTGTATCTGCTGCGCCCCAAGCTCATCGATCATCTGCCTAAAATACCAAACGCATGAAGTCTGAAATGCCTGGCCAAAGTCAATATCCCGATTCCACGCTTGGTTCCAAAACGTTTCGCCGCTCCATTTACGCGTCGAGTCTTCCGGCACAAGGCTCCCGTTTTCCAGTGCCGTCGCAGCCGCAATGATTTTAAAGGTAGAGCAGGGGGGCCGCCTTCTCTGCGCAATCGGAAGATTATACACCAAATAGCGCTCTTCCTCCGGTATGTACAATACCGCTGCCCCTTCCAGCCCCCCAAATTGAGAGGCCCATTCCATCTCTTGGAGCACTGGCTCTTTTTCAACCGGTGTCGCTTTGTCCCCTGTCTGTCCCGGCGTTGGCTCCGGCTCCTGCACGGTACATCCGCCCAGCATCAAAATGCAGATCGATAAAATTACCATACCGATTTTGCTCAGCCTTTTCATCTTTTCTCCTCCCCGCAATGGTTTCGGCCGTATGCAAAAAGGAGCTTTCCGCCCCTTTTCATCAGCCTTATTCTCTTTATGTCTGCTCTACCCTATACTTCTTTGGGCTTTTCGATCACTTCATCCTTTTCATTGACCTCAAAGGTAGGCGTTTGCCTCCCTTCCTCCTGGTAGGCCTGGATAAGGCCGCGCGCCGTATCGCCTTTCATCCATTCCAAAAATGCGTCGTCCGGGCTTTGCGCGCCCTCCTTTTCGCTGGGCTTTGCCAGTAGGTAATACTGATCTACCATGCCCACCAGCCGCTGATTGAGCACTTCTAGTTCCGGCGTCTCGGCACCATATAGGGCCCAGTTTTCCCTGCTCACAAACGCATACCCCTTTTTCTCCTGCGCTGTTTGCAGCATTTGCTGCCCGTCATCCGCCGCTTCTACATACCAATCGCCCACCGTGAGGCCTGCTTGCTGCAAAAGCCCGTTGATCTTGGTTTGCAGCTCGGTACCACTGGCCGGGTGCACAAAGGGCTGCTCTAGCAAGCTGAGGTGTTTTAATACATCCTGGGCCTTATACTTGCCAAGATGCTTTACCCGCGCCGGGTCCTCTTTGGGGCCCACAATCAGATAGGTATCGTAAAACACCGCCGCGCCATGATAGGTGCCTGTGTCCAAGGTATCGTTGATATCTGGCGTAAAGGGGGCCAAAATACAGCCTGCCTTTCCTTCACCGACCGCTGCCTGCAGCTCTTCCTCCGTGGCCGCCTGCGCTTTGGCCGTCCGCCCGGTTTCCTCTTTGTACGCATTTGCCAGCTTGGCAAACAGCGCGCTGTCCGCCATCGCCTGCGTCGTCATCACCTTGGCCGTCTTTTTGCCAAAGCAGGAACCGATGATAAATACCAATGCCACCAGCACCGCCAGCGCCGCAGCCGCTACGGCCAGCTGTTTACCGTTTATTTTTCGTCCGCCCGGGGATAGCTCCCCCTGGCTGCCCGCTTTGTGATATGTCTTTTTCGGAGGGATATATACTTCCATGCCGTTCCCCTTTTTAGAATCGTTTGTTTGTTTAGTATACCATATCCTTCCAATCTTAAACAAAGTGGCTTTTCTCAAATGAAAAAAGAGCGGATGCTCCGCTCTTTTTGCGTTTATGTCTTATTCTGCCGGCGTCGGCTCCGTCTGCACAGCCTTTTCATCTTGCAAAGCTTCTTCCTCTTCCGGCTCCTCATGCGCGACCACTTCCACAGCCGCTACCTTAGCGCCTTGGCTCAGCTTCATCAGCCGCACACCCTGCGTGCTTCGCCCAATGACGGAAACCTGCTCGCAGGCAAAGCGGATGATGGTGCCGTTGTTGTCCATCAGCACAATGTCCTCCGTACCGTCCGAAACCTTCAGGCCCGCTACCTTGCCTGTCTTTTCCGTGACCTGCATGGTCTTGATGCCCTTGCCGCCGCGGTTCTGTACGTTGTACTCCTCAAAGGGTGTCCGCTTTCCGTACCCGTTTTCGCTGATGGTCAGCACATACGGCTTGTAAACGGGCTGCGCATCCACCACGAAATCCTCGTCGCCCAGGCGAATCGCGCGTACTCCATGCGCCGTGCGCCCCATCGGCCGGATGTCGTTTTCATGGAAGCTTACGCTCATGCCGCCATGCGTGCCCACAATGATGGTATCCTCGCCGGACGTAATGAATACCGAGGCCAGCTCGTCGTCCTCCCGCAGGCCCATCGCGATCAGCCCGTTTTGGCGGATGTGCTGGAATTCCTGCACCGGCGTTTTTTTGATCATGCCCTTCCTTGTCGCAATGACCAGGTACTTGGCCTCCACATCCTTGGGAATCGGGAACGCCGCCGCTACCTTTTCGCCCGCCTGCAGCTGCAAGAGGTTGACAATCGCCATGCCCTTTGCCGTACGGCCCGCCATCGGCACCTCATAGCATTTCAGCCTGAATACGCGGCCCTTGTTGGTAAAGAACAAAATCGGCGTATGCGTAGACGCAAAGAACAGTGTCTCCACAAAGTCCTCCTCGCGCGTTGTCAAGCCGGATACGCCCCTGCCGCCGCGGTGCTGGGCCCGATAGGTATCCGCCGGCAAACGCTTGATATAGCCAAAATGCGTCAGCGTCAGACACATATCCTCCTCTGCAATCAGGTCCTCCATATCCACTTCGCCCTCAATGGGCAAAATCTCGGTGCGCCGCCCGTCGCCATATTTATCGCGCACCGTAATCAGCTCTTCCCGGATCACGCCCAGAATCTTTTCCTCGTGAGCCAAAAGATCCAGATAATAGGCAATGCGCTTGGATAGTTCATCCAATTCCGCCTGGATCTTGCCTACCTCCAGCGCTGTCAAACGGCGCAGGCGCATATCCAGGATCGCCTGGGATTGTTTATCGGATAACCCAAACCGCTCCATCAACCTCGCCTTGGCCTCGCCGTCGTTGGCAGAGGAGCGAATGATGGCGATGACTTCATCAATGTTGTCCAGCGCAATGAGCAGTCCCTCTAAAATATGGGCCCGCGCCTGGGCGCGCTCCAGCTCGAATCTGGTGCGCCTTGTCACAACATCCTTGCGGTGCTCTAGGTAATGCACCAGCATCTGCTTTAAGCTCAAAACGCGGGGCTGCCCGTCCACCAGCGCAATGTTGATCACGCCAAAGGTGTCCTGCATCTGCGTATGCTTATATAGGTTATTCAGCACAACATTGGCATTGGCGTCGCGCTTGATTTCGATGACAATGCGCATGCCGCTGCGGTCGGATTCATCCCGAAGATCAGAGATGCCCTCCAGCCGTTTATCCCGCACCAGGTCGGCAATGTTTTTCACAAGGCGCGCCTTGTTGACCTGGTAAGGGATCTCAGACACGATGATGCGCTGCCGGTTATGCCCAAACTCCTCAATTTCTGCCCGCGCGCGTACAATGATGCGGCCGCGGCCTGTGGCATACGCCTGGCGGATACCGCTCAGGCCCATCACCAGCGCGCCTGTGGGAAAGTCCGGACCTTTGATGCATTGCATCAGGCCCTCAAAATCCATCTCCGGGTCGTCGATCAGCGCCACACACGCGTCGCATACCTCCGTTAAGTTATGCGGCGGGATGTTGGTCGCCATGCCGACGGCAATGCCGCCGCTGCCGTTGATCAGCAAATTAGGCACCCTGCTGGGCAGCACCGAAGGCTGCAACAGCCTTTCGTCGTAGTTGGGGATGAAGTCCACTGTGTCCTTGTCCAGGTCTGCCAGCATTTCCTCGGCAAACTTGGTCATCTTGCTTTCGGTATACCGCATGGCCGCGGCGCCGTCGCCGTCTACGCTGCCAAAGTTTCCATGGCCGTCCACAAATGGATAGCGTGAAGAAAAATCCTGTGCCAAACGCACCAAACTGTCGTATACCGCCAAATCGCCGTGCGGATGATATTTACCCAGCACATCGCCTACGATAGTGGCGCTCTTTCGATAGGGCTTTTCGTTTGTCAGCCCCAGCTCGTGCATGCTGTATAGGATGCGCCTATGTACGGGCTTTAGCCCGTCGCGCACATCCGGCAGCGCACGGCTCACGATGACCGCCATCGCATACGAGATAAAGCTGGTCTTCATCTCATGCTCTATGTCAATCGGGCGTACCTTGCCGATTGAGGTTCGCTGTTCTTCCACGTTGTTCCCTCTTTTCCTTCCCGGCTATGCAAAACGCCTTATTTTTTCTTGCGCTTTGCGTTTGCCTGGCGCTCTGCCAATACCTCGGCCGCATCCGTCATCGGGTCGCTGCTGCGTCTTTGGTCTTTGATCCTATCCCGGCGCTGTATGCGTTCATACGGCGTTTCGTTCATATGAGAGATGCGCTCTTCAAATTTTTTGGATACCGCACGCTGCTCCGCCTTGTACTGTTCCTTGGTTTTCCCCTTGCGGGATTTGTAGTAGCCATAGCCGCCAAAGACAAAGCACGCAATGCCCAGAATCAGCCACAGCGGGCTTCCGGATGCAAAAAGTCCTTCCATCTCTTTTCCTCCTCCGTCTGCGTTGCCTTTACACGTCCAAATTGGCAACCAATTTACAGTTCTCTTCGATAAATTCGCGCCGTGGCTCTACCTGGTCCCCCATCAAGACAGAGAAGATCTGGTCGGCTGCCATCGCGTCCTCCAGGGAAACCCGGAGAATGGTGCGCGTCTCCGGGTCCATCGTCGTCTCCCACAGCTGCTCCGGGTTCATTTCGCCCAAACCCTTATACCGCTGGATCTCTACGCCCTGGCGCCCGCCTTCGCTGAGCTCGCGCTCCAATTCCTCGTCCTCATAGCAATAAGTTTCCTTTTTCCCGCGCTTTACCTTAAACAGCGGCGGCTGGGCAATGTATACATGCCCCTGCTCCACCAACGGGCGCATATAGCGGAAGAAAAAGGTCAAAAGCAAAATGCGGATATGGCTGCCGTCCACGTCGGCATCCGTCATGCAGATGATGCGGTCATACCGCAGCTTTTCTATGTCAAAATCCTCGCCGATGCCCGCGCCGAACGCCGTGATCATCGCCTTGATCTCCGCGTTGGCCAGCATGCGGTCCAGCCTGGTCTTTTCTACGTTTAAGATCTTGCCGCGCAGCGGTAAGATCGCTTGGAAGGTTCTATCCCGCCCCTGTTTGGCGCTGCCGCCTGCGGAATCCCCCTCTACGATGAAAATTTCGCATACGCTGGGATCCTTTTCCGAGCAGTCCGCCAATTTCCCGGGCAATGCGTTGGATTCCAGCGCGCCTTTGCGCAGTGTCATTTCCCGGGCCTTGCGCGCTTCTTCCCGCGCCCGGCGCGCCACCAGGCATTTTTGGATCACCGTCTTTGCCACCTGCGGGTTCTCTTCAAAAAACGTGCTCAGCCCGTCAAACAAAGCGCCCTCCACCAGGCCGCGGATGTCCGCATTACCCAGCTTGGTCTTGGTCTGCCCTTCAAACTGCGGGTCCGTCAGCTTTACGCTGATGACGCTGGTCAGCCCCTCGCGTACATCCTCACCCGATAGATTGGCATCGTTTTGCTTTAATAAACCAAACTTTCTGGCATAATCGTTGACCGCGCGCGTCATCCCGTTCTTAAAGCCTGTCAGGTGTACACCGCCCTCATGGGTCGCGATGTTGTTGGCAAAGGTGTAGGTGTTTTCCACAAAGCCATCGGTATACTGCAAACCAATCTCCACCGATGCATCCTCTTTTTTGGCGGAAATATACACCGGCGGCTCATGCAATACCGTCTTGCTGCGGTTCAGATACTCCACAAAGCTCGGGATGCCGCCTTCAAAATGGAATACGTCCTCCTTGCCGTCGCTTACGTCGCGCAGCACGATTTTGATGCCGCTGTTCAGGTGCGCCAACTCGCGCAGCCGCCCCTTCAGTACGTCGTATTCCAGGTGCGTACCCTTGTCGAAAATCTCCTTGTCCGGCAAAAACCGAATCACGGTGCCGGTGATCTCCACCGGCTCCATCTTTTCCACGTATGATACCGGCTCACCGCGCACATAGTCCTGATGGTAGTGGTAGCCGTCCCGGTATACGTCCGCCGTCAGCCACTCGGACAGCGCGTTGACAACGCTGACGCCTACCCCGTGCAGGCCGCCGGATACCTTGTATCCGCCGCCGCCGAATTTGCCGCCGGCATGCAGCATGGTCAGCGCTACCTCCAGTGCGCTTTTCCCCACCTTAGGATGAATATCCACCGGGATGCCACGCCCGTTGTCCGTCACGCTGCAGCTGCCGTCATGATAAAGCTGTACGGTGATCTCATCGCAGTAGCCCGCCATCGCCTCGTCGATGCTGTTGTCCACGATTTCCTGCACCAGATGGTGCATCCCGCGGGAATCGGTAGAGCCGATGTACATCCCGGGGCGGACACGCACCGCTTCCAGCCCTTCCAGCACCTGGATCTCGTCCGCCCGGTATTCCCCCTCTACGGATGCATCCATCGTGCCCTCTTCAAATTCCACAGGCTCATAGGCCTGGCTTTCCTGTTCTTCCAAAATTTTGTTTTCCTGGTTTTCCATCTCGTTCATAAAGTTCATTTCACCTCTCGGCTGCTTTCTCCGCCCGCTTTTGCAGCGTAGCGGCAGAGATTGGGGATGCATAGACGCGCTCATTTCCCTGAGGTGTAGACGTGACAACATAGCTCTTAACCAGCGTGGGGTCGATCACGATCAGCGTCCCGTTGTCCTCAGCGGCCTGCAAAAAGCGCTGCGTCTGCGCATTTTTTTCGCAGCCGTCGGCCCTCAATACAAACAGCACATCCTCAAAAAAACAGCAAAATTCTCCACCTAGATGAAGAATCATTGCTTTCACCATCCTACCTCAAGTGTTTTGTATTTATGTTATTATTATATACTATATTATATTATAAAGAAAGTCTTTTCCCCGTTTTTTCTGGTGCTGCGCCGCCGGGCATTTCCTTCAAAAAGGGTGTTTTTCCGCTCATGATTATTGCAGCCTTCCCAGCGCTTTTATTCCATAATTTCTCCTTGGAATACCCTGTACACACAGCTTGCCTTCAAATGCTTTGGCGGCTTTGTCGCCGTGGTAAGCAGCACCTGCCCTTCCACCTGTTCTGTCAAGGCCTGCTGGCGCTTTAGATCCAATTCCGACAGCACGTCATCCAGCATCAGTACCGGCCGGTGCCCTGTGCGTGCGCGCATGCGCTCCACCTCCGCCAGCTTCAGCGCCAGCACCGCGGTCCTCTGCTGCCCCTGGGAAGCATAGCTGCGGGCCGGCTTGTCCGCAATGGATACCTCCACATCATCCCTGTGCGGCCCTACGCTTGTCATATACCGCCGCCGGTCCGTCTCCCTTGCATTTGCCAAGAGGGAAGATAGCTCTGCTTCTATCTCCGCCCGCTCTCCCTCCGCCACCTGGGAACGATAGCAGGCTTGCATCTGCTCTCCCTCTGCAATGTCCGCATACAGCTGCGCCGCCAGCGGCTGTATTTCCCGGCAGAATTGCTGCCTATGCCACAATACCTCCGCCCCTGCCTGGGCCATGGTCTGCTCATAGGCCTCATATATCGCAGCCTCCTCTATGCCCTTTTTCAGCATTGCATTGCGCTGGGAGAGCGCCGCGTTATATCTTGTCAGCGCCGAAAAATACGCAGGGCTCATCTGGCACAGCGCTGTGTCTAAATACCGTCTTCTCAGGCTCGGCCCGCCCTTGATGAGCTGAAGGTCCTCCGGCGCGAATAAAACGCATTGCACATGCCCCATCAATTCGCTCATCCTGCGAATCGGCACGCCGGATACCGAGATCCGCTTATGGCGGTTGGCTTCCAGCATCACCTGAATATGCCGGGGGCCGTCTGCACGCGCCACACGCAGACCGATGCGCGCATCCTTTTTGCCATAGGATACCATTTCAGCGCTCTGCACCGTCCTATGGCTTTTGCCCAAGCAGCAAACATGCACCGCCTCCAGCAAATTGGTCTTTCCCTGCGCGTTGCCGCCCCAAAATACCGAAAGGCCGGTTTCCAAGGAAAGGGAAAGCCTGGTATAGTTTCGAAAATCTTGTAGCCTCAGCTCTGTAATGACCATCGCTTTCCCCTACCCCTTTCTCAGTTTCGTTTGGTTCTTTATTATACCATATCCCAAACCCAATATAGACAGTTGCATTTTATTTTCTATATGCTACACTAATAGCAATTTCAAAATCCTTTTTCATTATTTTCTTTTTCTTTTTTCATTTCCTGGTCGATATCTCCATTGTATTTTCGTTTGCCTTTTGTTTTATAACGTTTTTTTGCAACCCAAAAAGCCGAAAGGGCTACTTCATTTAGGAGGTTTTTCTATGCTGAATTTTGTCTTTCATTCTCCCACCAAGTTCGTCTTTGGCAAAGGCGAAGAAAACAATGTCGGATCGTATCTGCATCCTTATACGCCCCAAAAAGTATTGGTTGTCTATGGCGGCCGGAGCGCAGAGAGATCTGGGCTTCTCGGCCGGGTTTATGCTTCGCTCAAGCAAGCGGGCCTACCCTATGTCAGCCTCAGCGGCGTGCAGCCCAATCCGCGGTATGAGCTGGCACAGGAGGGCATAGCCCTTTGCAAACGCGAGCAGGTGGATTTTGTTTTGGCCATTGGCGGCGGCAGCGTCATAGATACCGCAAAATGCATTGCCGCCGGCGCCCTGTATGATGGCGATCCCTGGCAAGATTTTTTCATCGATAAAAAGACTGCCCAGGCCGCCCTGCCTGTGGCATGCATCCTCACCATTGCAGCGGCAGGCTCTGAAGGCAGCTGGGATGCCGTCATCACCCATGAAGCGCAGGGGTTAAAGGAAATGATGCGTTCAGAGGCCATCCGCCCTGTGCTCAGCATTTTGAATCCTGAGCTTACCATGTCGCTGCCTGCCTATCAAACGGCCTGCGGGGTCACGGATATGTTCGTGCATATCACAGAGCGCTATTTTACCAATACAAGGGATGTAGATATCACCGATGAATTGGCAGAAGCACTGATGCGTACCATCCTCAAATACGGCATCCTCTGCGTCAAAGAGCCGGATAACTACAATGCCCGCGCACAGATCATGTGGGCCGGCACGCTGGCGCATAACGATCTGTGCGGTGTAGGCCGCGAGCAGGATTGGACCAGCCACCATATCCAGCGCCGCATCGGCGCCAAATACGACAGCGCCCACGGCGCAGGCCTGGCCACCATCTTCCCCGCCTGGGCCCAGTACGTCTATAAGCATAATGTGCCCCGCTTTGTGCGCTTTGCCACCAAGGTCATGGGCGTAGACAACGACGTGTTCCATCCCGAAGAAGTGGCGCTGGAAGGCATCCGCCGCATCAAAGCCTACTTTGCTTCGCTCGGCATGCCCACCACGCTGTCCGAGCTCGGCGTGAAAGAGGAAGATATCCAAGCATTGGCCGATACAGCCGATGGCGTTTATGTGCCTCTGTCTCGTGATGACATCGTCAAAATCTATGATTTAGCACGCTGACCATTTCCCAAAGAAAAGCAGGCAATAGGCCTGCTTTTTTCTCTTTCTTTTGCTTGTCTGTTGCAAATCCCGTTTCATGCGTGTACACTAGCGGTGTATTTCATAGATATGTTTCAGGGGTGTTTTTGCGCCCCTCTTAATACGGCCGTTTCGGCTCATGTGTAGGAGGTTACTCATGTTAAACTTCACTTTCTACTCTCCCACCAAGTTCGTCTTTGGCAAGGGCGAAGAAAACAACATCGGCCAGCTGCTTTCCCAGCGCGGTGCTAAAAAGGTGCTGCTGCATTACGGCGGCCAGAGCGCGGAAAAATCCGGCCTGCTGGGCCGTGTCCGTACCTCGCTGAAGGGCGCTGGCATCGAGTTTGTCGAATTGGGCGGCGTACACCCCAACCCGCGGTATTCTTTGGCGCAAAAGGGCATTGAACTCGTTCGCAAAGAAAATGTGGATCTAATTTTGGCCGTCGGCGGCGGTAGCACGTTGGATAGTTCCAAATGCATTGCTGTCGGTGCGCTGCACGATGGCGATGTTTGGCAGGATAAGTACATCGATAAACAGCCGGTTACCCAAGCTTTGCCCGTAGCGTGCATTCTCACCATCGCAGCCGCCGGGTCAGAGGGCAGCTATAGCTCTGTTATCACCAACGAAGAAGCCGGCATTAAAGAAGGCATTCGCTCCGATCTCATCCGTCCTGTGCTGGCCGTGATGAATCCGGAATTGACCATGACACTGCCCGCCTACCAGACAGCCTGCGGCGTCACGGATATGTTCATCCACCTGACCGAGCGTTACTTTACCAACACAAAAGATGTAAACATCACCGATGAGCTCACCGAAGGGTTGATGCGCACCATCCTCAAATACGGCATTGTCTGCGTCAAAGAGCCGGATAACTACAATGCCCGTGCACAGATCATGTGGGCCGGCACCCTCGCCCACAACGATCTATGCGGTGTAGGCCGCGAGCAGGATTGGGCCAGCCATCATATCCAGCACCGCATCGGCGCCAAATACGACAGCGCCCACGGCGCAGGCCTGGCCACCATCTTCCCCGCCTGGGCCCAGTACGTCTATAAGCATAATGTGCCCCGCTTTGTGCGCTTTGCCACCAAGGTCATGGGCGTAGACAACGACGTGTTCCATCCCGAAGAAGTGGCGCTGGAAGGCATCCGCCGCATCAAAGCTTACTTTGCTTCGCTCGGCATGCCCACCACGCTGTCCGAGCTCGGCGTGAAGGATGAGGACATCAAAGAGCTGGCAAATATGTATGACGGCAAATTTGTAGAGCTCACCCCAGCCGATATCAAAAAGATCTATGAACTCGCTCGGTAAAAAGCAAAAAAGCAGGCAAATGCCTGCTTTTTTTATTGGTAGGTAAAAATGGTTACAAATGGGTATCTTGAAATCCTAATTGTATCTAGCTATACTGTCTATGTATTGCTTTTTTATGTTTGGGAGATTCCCAATCAATCAACAGCCGTTTCGGCTTGCGTGTAGGAGGTTATCATGCTGAATTTTTCTTTCTACTCTCCCACGAAGTTCGTCTTTGGCAAGGGCGAAGAAAACAACATCGGCCAGCTGCTTTCCCAGCGCGGTGCTAAAAAGGTGCTGCTGCATTACGGCGGCCAGAGCGCGGAAAAATCCGGCCTGCTGGGCCGTGTCCGTACCTCGCTGAAGGGCGCTGGCATCGAGTTTGTCGAATTGGGCGGCGTACACCCCAACCCGCGGTATTCTCTGGCCGTAGAGGGAATGGAATTGGCCCGCAAGGAGAATGTCGATCTAATCCTGGCCGTAGGCGGTGGCAGCGTGGTGGACAGCGCGAAGTGCATTGCCGCCGGCACCCTGTACGACGGCGATGTCTGGCAGGATCTATATATCGAGAAAAAACCCTATACCAAGGTTTTGCCTGTTGCCTGTATCCTCACCATCGCAGCCGCCGGCTCGGAAGGCAGCGCGGGCAGCGTGATTTCCAACCGAGAAGTGGGTATCAAAGAAGGCATCCGTACCAACGATCTTCTGCGTCCTGTGCTCAGCATTTTGAATCCCGAGCTTACCATGACGCTGCCCGCCTACCAGACAGCCTGCGGCGTTACAGATATGTTTATCCATCTGACCGAGCGCTACTTTACCAATACGCCGGATGTCAGCTTGACGGATGAAATGATCGAAGGCTTGATGCGCACCATCCTCAAATACGGCATCGTCTGCGTCAAAGAGCCGGATAACTACAACGCCCGTGCACAGATCATGTGGGCCGGTATGCTCGCCCACAACAACATCTGCGGCGTAGACCGCGAGCAGGATTGGGCCAGCCATCATATCCAGCACCGCATCGGCGCCAAATACGACAGCGCCCACGGCGCAGGCCTGGCCACCATCTTCCCCGCCTGGGCCCAGTACGTCTATAAGCATAATGTGCCCCGCTTTGTGCGCTTTGCCACCAAGGTCATGGGCGTAGACAACGACGTGTTCCATCCCGAAGAAGTGGCGCTGGAAGGCATTCGCCGCATCAAAGCCTACTTTGCTTCGCTCGGCATGCCCACCTCCCTGTCCGAGCTCGGCGTGAAGGATGAGGACATCAAAGAGCTGGCAAATTTCAACGACGGTTTCTTTGTAAAATTAACGCCGGCCGATATGGAAAAGATTTTTGAGCTGGCCAAATAACAAAACAAAAAAGCAGGCAAATGCCTGCTTTTTTCTTTCTCTTTTAATTCCAATCATCCCGCGTTGTCACAATGTCGATCCCGGTATCCAGGATATTGGGCACGACCACCGTTCCTGCTTTGCTTCCCTTTTCCAGCATTGTCTTGTGCAGTATCTCCAAGCACTGCGGCAGTACCGCTTTGGGAATGGGCTGCGCGCTGCGCACCGAAACAGGGATCGTTCCCCCTTTTACCCGCACAGAAGTCGTCAGCGTGCGGCGCGGGTCCGTCACCTCACTCTTTCCGTAGATCTCTCCATTTTTGCAGGTATTGCCCGTTACCACAGGCTCATGCACCCCATCATAGGTAACCGTTAAATGGCAGCCGATGGGGCATTGTACGCAAATGAGTTTTCTTTCCATGGCTATGCCTCCTCAATCGACACCGTAATCGGCCCGTTTTCCGCCGCTACGCCGCTCAGATCTAGCGCCAGCGTTTCCATCTCGCCAGGTGCTACCACAGGGCGGCGCTGCGTTTTCAATACGCTTCCGTTTTGCCTTGCCACAATGGCCACCTTTTTCTGCGGCGCGCCTACCCGGAATCGAATCTTCACCTTATGCCCTGCTGTTACGCGTTGAGGCACAGTATAACGCACGTTGGCACCCGCCTGCATCTGAATATCGGCGTTTTCTTTTCGGCCTGTCATCGCAAATTGTGCAGCGTTGGCACCCGCCTGCATCTGAACATCGGCGTTTTCTTTTCGGCCTGTCATCGCAAATTGTGCAGCGTTGGCGCCTGCCTGCTGTGCTTCTTGGCTTACAAAGTCCACAAGATCATGCACGTGCAACACATTGCCGCACGCAAACACGCCCTCTACGCACGTCATAAACGAATCGTCCACCTCCGGGCCGCCAGTGACGGGCGAAAGCGCTACGCCCAGCGCCTGGCTCAATTCATTTTCCGGCAGCAGGCCTACGCTCAAAAGCAGCGTATCGCAGGGGATGGTCCGTTCTGTTCCCGGGATGGGCTTTTTGGTCTTATCATCCACCTCGGCGATGGTCACTGCTTCTACGCGCTGGTCGCCGTGTATTTTCACGGCCGTATGGCTCAAGAGCAGGGGAATATCCAGATCTTCCAGGCATTGTACAATATTCCGCTGAAGCCCGCCGGAATAGCTCATCAGTTCGCAAACTGCGTGCACCTTAGCCCCTTCAAAGGTCATTCTGCGCGCCATGATCAGCCCAATATCGCCAGACCCTAAAATCACGACATCCTTGCCAGGCAGCAAGCCCTCCAAGTTTACCATTCTCTGCGCCGTGCCCGCCGCATATACGCCGGCCGGGCGCGTGCCCGGGATGGCTAGCGCGCCACGCGGCCTTTCCCTGCATCCCATCGCCAATACGATGGCCTTGGCCTGTACCTTGCAAAATCCCTGTTCGCTGGAAACCATCGTAATGGAACGATCCTGTCCAATGGACAGCACCATGGTATCCAGCCAAACCTCCACATCTGTCTTTTGCAGCATTTCTATGTATTGCAGCGCGTATTCCGGCCCCGTCAATTCCTTGCCAAAGGTATGCAGGCCAAATCCTGCATGGATGCATTGATTCAAAATGCCGCCCAACACGGTATCGCGTTCCAGCACCAATACCTTGTCCGCACCCTGTTCCTTGGCGGAAACCGCCGCCGCCAGCCCGGCCGGGCCGCCACCGATGATCGCCACATCCACGTGTTTTATCTGCATAGCGTATCCTCCTCTACACAAAGCGCCGAGCCTGCGCCTTTTTTGGTGATGCTTTCCATCGGCATCCCTGTTTTTTTATGGATGATCTCCGCTACGCGCATCATGCAAAAACCGCCTTGGCAGCGTCCCATACCGCAGCGCGTCCGGCGCTTTACCCCGTCAATGGTCACACGGCCCAACGTTCTGTCTATGGCCTGCTCTACTTCGGCCTGCGTCACCGTCTCACAGCGGCAGATGATTTTGCCGTAAGCGGGGTTTTCCGCCGCGGCTTTGGCGCGCTGCTCGTCCGTCATGTGTGCAAAGCGTGCAATAGGCTTTCTTTCCGCAATCCAGTCTACCTTGTCTGGCGCGCCCAAATCCTTTTGGATGCGCTCGGCCAGCTCTTTCCCGATGGCAGGCGCACCCGTCAACCCTGGGCTTTCAATGCCCAGCGCATGGTACAGCCCCTTCACCTCGGGGTCCTCTCCCACGAAGAAATCCCCTGCCAAATCATGCGCGCGCAGCCCGCTGAACTGTGTAATCAGCTGCCGGCGCGGGATGTCTGGCATGGTCAGCGCAGCGGCAGACAACACATCATCCAGTCCTTCTTGGGTGGTCGCTGTATCCGCCTTGTCTTCAATATCCTCTGCCGTGGGGCCCATCAAAAGGTTGCCGTCCACCGTAGGCGTCACCAAAATACCCTTGCCCATTTTTGTTGGCAGCTGAAACAGCGTTTTGGTCGCCAAAGTGCCCGCCGCCTTGTCAAAGAGCATATATTCGCCCTTTCTCGGCCGTATCGTCCGCTCAATGCCGCCCGCCATTTTGGCGATTTCGTCTGCATACAGACCAGCTGCATTGACGATGGTCCTGGTTTCTATTGTCTGATTGCCCGCCGTGACCCGAAACCCGTTTTCCATTTTCTCTATCGCCGTCACAGGAGATTCAAACATAAATTTTACGCCGTTTTGCGCCGCGCTCTCGCTCAGCGCAATACATGCTTCATACGGGCAGGTAATCCCGCCCGTCGGCGCATGCAGCGCCGCTACGACCTGGGGATTGATGTGCGGCTCCATGGCCAATACCTGGTCGCGCTCTAAAATTTCCAGCCCTTTTACGCCGTTTTGTATACCTCTTTGATACAACGCTTCCAGATCCGGCCGATCCTTTTCATCAAAGCATAGGATCAGTGATCCATTGTTGAGAAAGGGAAATCCCAGCTGCTTTGCCAGCGCAGGATACATGAGATTGCCTTCCACGTTGTATTTGGCCTTCAGCGTACCCGGCTTAGCATCATAGCCTGCATGCACAATGGCGCTGTTTGCCTTGGTAGACCCCTCAGCCACATCCTCTTTGGCCTCTACGACCAAAACAGACAAGGCTGTCTTAGATATAAAGTGCGCGACAGCCGTGCCTGTAATGCCCGCACCGATGATGATCGTATCAAACATAGAATGCCTCCTTTTTCCGCTCTATGTTTTACGATAGCAAAATGCTTGTGAAAGGTCAATCAATGGCAGTGAATACCAGCAAAAAAGTTTGGTTTTTTTTGGAAAAACACAACGGTTCCTCCGAATAATTCAGCACTTGGATGGGGTGGCTTGTGCAGGGCCATTGGCATACGCCCTGCCCATGCCCATGATGGATCACGCAGATTCCGCCGTCTACCGGCACTTTGCCATAGCAAAGGCCCAAGACAGCATCCTCCGGCCCGCCGGAAATTTGTACCAAATACCGTCCCTTGGTCAACGGTGATGTCAAACATTCCAACTCTATTTCCTTGCCAACAGGCACGGTCTGTCCCGTCTTGGCTGTGTATACGTAAGGCTTCGGCCGTAAGAACGAAAAAAAATCGTCCTTTGTTCCGGTATGTCCTGCTTTCAGCCATACACCATACGCAGACAGACCCTTTTCTCCCTTTAGGCCCTGGGGCCCTCGAATCGTCCGCAGATGTCTTTTCATTTGCATTTCCTCCTCATAGTATGGTATGAAAACGCAGACAAAACGGACCGGTCCTCCCAAAGAAAAAAGCGGCCAATAGCCGCTTTTTCATCGTGGAATTTCCACCTTGTCTATGATTTTGAGATGCCTTTGCAAAAATCCCTGCTTTTCCTCTTCGGATAGCTTGTCGTAGATCCCGATGCAGGAAACCAGTAAAAACATCGCAATGCCCGTCTGCGGAAACACAATGGCCACATCCAAAAGCCCGTGCAGCGTTACTGCACACAGCGTGCAGATGCCGGGCACGGCAAACAGCGCCACGTGCTTTAGGCGATACATACGGGTCAAATCGCGTACCATCGTCAATACATATCCGCCAATCAGAGATGTGCCCACCACACCGCTCATCAGCAATATCTCAAAAAATAGATTGTGCGCATGTACCTCATACAGCCCCGCATACAATGGCGTACACACCTTTTCAAACATCCAGGCCCCCTGGCCAAACACTGGCGACTGTAAAAAGCCCTTGATGGCGGCCTTCCAAATCATGATGCGATGCTGAAGATCTGCCGAAACGCTGACCCCCTCCAGCCGGATAAACAAATTGGGGAACAGCGTTAAAAGCAACGGAATCACCACAATGGCAATCATCAAAAGAATGATGGTCAGCCGCCATTGCTTTAGCAGCACCAGCGCCAGCAAAATGCATACGGCGCCCGTGATCAGCGCAGCCCGGCCATCCGCCATGACAATGCCCGTCAGGCCCAGCACAAGCACGGTGGCATACAAATACCAATGGTCGCTTTGCACCAGCTGAACCACGGCACAAATGCAAACAAATACCATCATAAGCGCAAAATAATTTGGGTTTAAAAACATCGAAGGGCCCCGGAAGCCAGGCACGCCCCAATGCATCAGCTTTTCAATAAGCCCATACAGGCCGGTAGCCGCGCCGCCGATACAAAAAATATCCAAGCATGTATGAAACATTGGAAGCGTCATGACTTGCCTGAAATACAAGCCTACCACCAGCGACGCTACAATGCCCAGCGCCACAATGATATTGAATCCTTCGCCTCTTACACAGGTCACAAGCAGCATCAAAAGGCCAAAGGCCATCAGTGCTACCGCGCCGGGCAGGCGAAGCGCACCTTGAAAGATTTTTTTTGTACAAAAAAAGCGTACGAGTACGGCTACTGCCGGTCCTACGCATACAAAAGGAGGGCAGAATAGCGAAGCTGTCAGCAAGCAGATCAAAAATGCATCCAGCACATTGCATTGGCAATATCGTTGGCTAAATCGCTTAAAGGTCTCTACCAAATCAGCCCAATCCTTTCTTTTAAGATTGTTTCATCATTGTATTGTCTCTATAACAGATTGTCAAACAATATCGTCATTTCTGCCCCATTGATACGATTTTTCATAAAAAAAAGAGTAGAGAAATCTCTACTCCTTATTATTTTCTTATACATTAAAACGGAAGAGCACCACGTCGCCGTCCTGGATCACATATTCCTTTCCTTCTGAACGGTACAGGCCCTTTTCCCTGGCCGCTGCAATCGATCCACAGGCCACCAGATCCTCATATGTTACGATCTCCGCGCGGATAAATCCCTTCTCAAAATCCGAGTGGATCTTACCCGCTGCCTGAGGCGCCTTTGTACCCTTTTCAATCGTCCAGGCGCGTACCTCTTTCGGTCCTGCCGTCAAATAACTGATCAGCCCCAACAAGCGGTAACTGGCTTCCACCAAACGATCCAGCCCGGCGCTTTCCAGCCCCAGCTCGTTTAGGAACATCGTTCTTTCTTCATCCTCCAGCTGGGCCAATTCCTCTTCCACCTTGGCGGATACCACAACGATCTCTGCGCCTTCCTTTTGCGCTGCCTGCCTAACCTGCGCCACCAATGCATTGTTTTCCACGCCCGATAAAGCGTCTTCCTCTACATTGGCCGCGTAGATCATCGGCTTCATCGAGAGCAGGGAAAATCCCCTTACCAATTCTTTTTCTTCTTCAGACAATTCCAATGTGCGTGCCGGCGCGCCATCCTCCATGTGCTTTAGCAGCCTTTCCAGCACAGCACATTCTTCCTTGTATTTTTTCTCGCCCGTTTTGATGAGCTTGCTGGCCTTATCATACCGCTTTTGCAACACTTCCAGATCTGCCAGCACGAATTCCATCTGTATCGTTTCCATATCCCGCACCGGCGCTACCGAGCCGTCCACATGCGTGATGTTATCATCTTCAAAACAGCGCACCACATGCACGATGGCGTCCACCTCGCGGATGTGCGCCAAAAACCGGTTGCCCAGGCCTTCGCCTTTGCTGGCGCCCCTTACCAGGCCGGCAATATCAACAAATTCAATCGTAGCAGGTGTAATTTTTTCCGGTTGATACATCTCTGCCAGCACATCCAGCCGATGATCTGGCACCGGTACAATGCCTACGTTGGGGTCTATGGTGCAAAACGGGTAATTGGCCGCCTGCGCCCCCGCCTTGGTCAATGCGTTGAATAGAGTTGACTTTCCTACATTCGGCAACCCTGCAATCCCGAGCTTCATCCTCGTTCCTCCTATGTGCCTGAAATCGTATTATTATACCTCTTTTTCTTCATTTTTGCCAGTTTGCCCCCATGGCAAAAAAGAGATTCCTATAAACATTCGACAATTTTTTTGTTATAGTATGAATAGTGAGTTTTTATTTTTAGAAGGGGTGACGCCATGACTTTTTTGCAAGCGATCTTTTTAGGGATTGTTCAGGGACTTACCGAATTTTTGCCCGTTTCCAGTTCCGGTCATCTTGTGCTGGCCCGTACGCTCTTGGGCATCCAAACCGAGCCTTTGATCATGGAGGTCATCTTACATCTCGGCACCTTGATCGCCGTGCTGCTGGTCTTTTATAAGGATATCATCGCGCTGTTCCGCCATCCGTTGGGCAAAACCATGCGGCTTTTGGTCATCGCCACCATACCCGCAGTCATCGCCACCCTGCTTTTGGATAATCTCATCGAGGAAGCATTTGGCGGCCGGTTTCTTTCCTTTGGTTTTCTTATCACTGCCGTCTTACTGTGCGTAGCGGAACGAAAACAGGTGCGCCATCCCAGAAAATATCGCCAAATGAACAACTGGGATGCCCTTGCCATGGGTGGTATGCAGGCCGCTGCAATGTTCCCCGGCGTTTCACGCAGCGGCAGTACGCTGGTAGGCGGCCTGTTCCGTGGGTTGGATCGAAATCTGGCTGTGCGCTTTTCCTTCTTGATGTCCATCCCCGCCATCCTGGGCTCTGTGGTGTTTAAATTTAAGGATATGATCACCCAGGGGCCTGGCGATGTCAGCACCGTTGCCATCATCTTCAGCGTGCTGGTTTCCGCTCTAGTGGGGCTGATGTCCATCCGCTTTATGCTTCGCCTGGTCCGCAATCATAAGCTGTACGGATTTGCCATCTATGTAGCTTGTATGGGTGTGTTTGTCCTGGTATGCCAGCTGTTCGGCGTACTTTTCCCACCGTTGTTTGGTTGAATAAAAAAGTCATCTTTACAGATGCCTTTTTTATATCTCTTCAAAGCCGGCCAAGATTTCCGCAAAGGATTCCTTTGCATATTTGCTGTATTGATAAAAAAAGGAGCCCATAGGCTCCCTTTTTTATACCATCAACTGATAAATCTCCATGATTTCTTTTTGGCCCAGCGGCACAAACCCGCCGCATTGGATATTGGCCAGCTGCGGAATATCCTCTTCCTTTACGCCAAGCTCTTCCTTTGTCGTCGGCAGCCCAATGCTGGACATATAAGCCTTTACCCTCGCGATGCCTTCCAGCACCACTTCTTCCGGATGGAACACATCGTTGTCCACCCCCATCACCTTGGTAGCAAAGCGTACAAAGCGCGGAATGTCATGCTTATACACATACTTGGCCCAGGCCGGAAATACCGTTGCCAGCCCTGCGCCATGCGCGCTGTCGTATTTGGCGCCTATCTCATGCTGAATCTGATGGCTGGCCCAATCCTGGTCACGGTCACACCCGCAAATATCATTATGAGCCAGCGTACCCGTCCACATCACCTGCGCACGTGCATTGTAGTCGTCCGGATGTTCCACTGCAACCTTGCCGTATTTGAAAATATTGCGCATCAATCCTTCGCACATCTCGTCTGTCAAGCTAACGTCCGGCGTGTTGGTAAAATACCGTTCAATCAAATGGGTAAAAATGTCCGATACGCCGCAAGCCGTCTGGTAGGCAGGCAATGTCATCGTCAGTTCCGGGTTCAAAATCGCCAATACAGGACGCAGCGCATCCGAACCTGTCGAGAATTTATGTCCTTTGTACGTAATAACCGTGCCGTTAGAGCCCTCCGACCCTGCCGCCGCAATGGTCAGGATACTCGCTACCGGCAGCGCTTTTGTCACTACACCGTCGCCGGCATAATAGGTATCCCATACATCTCCTTCATTGACTACACCGATGGCAATGCACTTGGCCGTATCAATGACGCTGCCGCCGCCTACAGCCAATACAAAGTCAACGCCCTCTTTTTTGCTAAGTTCCATCCCTTCCAGCGCCAATTCATACCGCGGGTTGGGCTTTACGCCGCCCAATTCCACAAATTCGATGCCGGCTCCCTTTAAGGACTCGCGTACACGGCCCAGCAATCCGGATTTTTCCGCGCTCTGGCCCCCATACACTACCAATACCTTTTTAGGCGCATAGGCAGTCAAATAGGTACCAACGTTGTTTTCTTCCCCTTTGCCAAATACATATTTGGTAGGAGAATAGTAGCAAAAATTGTTCATAGGATACACCTCCAAATAAATTAAACGCTCTGCGTTTACATACAACATTTCACACATAAAAAACAATATAAAAATGGGAATAAAAAAACAAAATGATTCTAAAAGAAACTTTTATATACCTTATCAATATAATATCATATTCATTTTTTTAGTACAATTCAAAAAATGGTTTTCTATGCTTCCAATGTTACTGTAAAGCAGACAAACCATATCAAAGGTTAGAAAACAGATCAACTATGCATGCATTCATTTTGTCCAAAAAAGATCTGAAAATATGTTTATTACAATCTGTATTAAAACAAAAGCGATTCATCTTTAGAAAGACAAACCGCTTCTTGGTTTTTTACAATACTTTGTTGAAAAAGTCGATGGCACGCTGTTCTTTTGGATGATCAATGACATCGCGCGGCGCTCCTTGCTCTACAATATAGCCGCCGTCCATAAAGATCGCCCGGTCCGCCACCTCTCTGGCAAACCCAATTTCATGGGATACGATGACCATTGTCATTCCCTCAGCCGCCAGCTGCTTCATCACCTGCAATACTTCGCCAACCATTTCAGGGTCCAATGCAGAGGTCGGCTCATCAAACAGCATGATGTCAGGATTCATGCAAAGCGCCCTGGCAATGGCCACACGCTGCTTTTGCCCGCCGGAAAGCTGGGAAGGATATGCTTGTGCTTTGTCCGAAAGCCCCACCTTTTCCAGCATCTGCATGGCCTGTGCTTTGGCTGAGTTTTTATCCGCCTTTTTCAGTTCCACCGGCGCCAGCGTCAAATTATCCAATACATTGAGATTGTTGAATAAATTAAAATGCTGGAACACCATCCCGATGTTTTCCCTTACCTTGTTCAGATCCACATCCTTGGCATCCATATGGTGGCCGTCTACCACCACTTGGCCATCTGTAATATCCTCCAAACGGTTTAAACAGCGCAGAAATGTAGATTTTCCGCTGCCAGAAGGCCCTAAAATGACCACCACTTCGCCCTCATAGATATCAACAGAGATATCCTTGAGCACTTCCAATTTATCAAAATTCTTTTTGAGGTGAGATACATGGATCTTCACATTGTCTTTGTTAACGGCCACGGTTCAATCTCCTCTCAACCAGCTTTGCCACCCTGGATAAAATGGTGATGATAATGAGATACATCACACCTACAATAAACCATACCTGTGCTGATTTATATGTAATTGCCACTACATTTTTTGCAGTATTTACCAACTCCGGGAATCCAATGACGGACAAAATGGAGGTATCTTTCAACGTAATGATAAATTGGTTGATTATGCTTGGAATCATCGTGCGGATTGCCTGCGGCAATACCACGCGCCGCATGGCGCGCCAATAGGGCATCCCCAGGCTGCGTGCTGCTTCCATCTGTCCCTTGTCCACAGACTGGATACCGCCGCGGATGATTTCTGCCATATAAGCGCCGCAGTTGAGCGCCAAACAAATGGTACCTGCTTGCAGAGGAGACAGCGTAAACCCTGAATTCAATAGATCATTGATCACCATCGGTACGCCAAAATATACAAAAAATGCCAAAACGATCATAGGCACACCGCGAATGATATCTACAAAAACAGCTGCGATGATATTGCATACACGGCTCTTTAATACGCTCATCATGCCAAAAATTAAGCCCAGGATACAGGCAAAAAGCAAGCCGCATAATGCCAACAACAGGGTTTGGCCCATTGCAGTCAACAGCAAATCGCCATAAACCGAAATGATCTGTCCCATCCAGTAAACTCCTTCTAATTACAGTGGGGCATCATAATGACGCCCCACTGATTGTTTTGCTATGCGTTTTCAATCAGCCGAGATATTTGTTGATGATCTCGTCGTATTTGCCGTTCTCTTTGATGTTCTTCAGGCCAGCGTTGAACATATCCAGCAGCTCTTTGCTGTTATCAGAGAAAATAGCAAAGCCATAATCGGATCCGTCATTGTCCGTACCTTCTACAATCTTAAGCTCCAAACCCTGTTTGATAGAGTCGATCATAACCGGCTTATCTTCAAAGCAAGCGTCCATCTGTCCGCCCGTTACAGCCTGATACATCGTCGGAGAATCTTCAAAATAGGTGGTTGTAAAGCCATATTGGTCCTTAATGCTTTCCGCATAGGTCGCGCCCATCGTACCGGTCTTTACCGCTACCTTTTTGCCTTTCATATCCTCAAAAGAAGAGATGGAAGAATCCTTTGCCACGACCATGCACTGCGGCCCGGTGTAGTATGCATCGGAGAATGTCCAACCGCTGTTTTTACGCTCTTCCGTAATGGAAGCGCCCGCAATCATCGCATCCGCCTGGCCGGATTGGCAAGCGGCGATGGAAGCATCCCAGCCCATGCTCCTCAATTCATAGTCAAACCCCTGATCTTCTGCAATGGCCGCCAAAATGTCCACGTCAATGCCGACCATATTCCCATTCTCATCCTTGTACTCAAACGGACGGAATACGGTATCCGTAGCAATGATCCATTTTTTGCCGCTGTTGTCGGCGTTTTGTCCGTCTCCCTGGGCATCCTGCCCGCCGCAGCCAGCCAATACGCCAGTGAGCACCGCCAGGCTCATGATCATCAATAAGCCTTTTTTCATCCTCTTCATTTCTCTTCCTCCCTCTTTGTTTGGAAATATTTTTTATTTTTATGCAAATGATATTTATATCTATACAGAAAAAATGGATGTCAGTAGTATTTATACTAACACAAATTTGCGCTTGTTACAATATACCAGCCGACATCCATCTCGCTTCATAGAGAATTTTTAGTTGAAAAAAAGGCACTGATATAGCGCCTTTTTCTCTTTGCCGTTATTTTGCCAGTTCATAGATCTGCTTGATTTCATCCGGGCCAAGTGGCACAAAGCCGCCGCAATGGAAATCTGCCAGCTCTGCAATATCCTCTTCCTTTACGCCCAATTCCGCCAACGTAGTGGGCAGGCCGATATTGTGCATATACTCCTTGATGCGGCGAATGCCTTCCAGCGCCACCTCTTCCGGATGGAACACATCGTTGTCCACACCCATGACTTTGGTGGCAAAGCGCACAAAGCGCGGCACATCATGCTTATAAACAAACTTCATCCAAGCCGGATAAATGGTGGCAAGGCCTGCGCCATGCGCACTGTCATACTTCGCGCCGATGCGGTGCTGAATCATATGGCTGGCCCAATCCTGGTCACGGTCACACCCGCAAATGTCATTGTGGGCCAGCGTACCTGTCCACATCACCTGCGCGCGTGCATTGTAGTCGTCCGGATGTTCCACAGCAACCTTGCCGTATTTGAGGATATTACGCATCAATCCCTCGCATAGTTCATCGGTCAAGTTTACATCTTTTGTATTGGTAAAATATCGTTCGATGATATGCGCAAAAATATCCGATACGCCGCAAGCCGTCTGATACGCCGGCAGCGTCATTGTCAGTTCCGGGTTCATGATGGAAAGCACCGGACGGATCAATTCACAGCCCAGATCGCCCTTAATGCCCTTATAGGTAATCACAGAGCTGTTAGAGCCCTCCGACCCTGCCGCTGCGATGGTGAGAATGCAGGAAACAGGCATCGCTTTTTTTACTTCTTTGTTGCCAACATAGAAATCTTCCCAAGCATCGCCGTCGTCGTATACGCCCACAGCAATGCATTTGGCAGTATCCGCCACACTGCCGCCGCCTACAGCCAGCAGCATGTCCACATTCTCTTTTTTCACGATATCCATGCCTTCCAACGCCAGCTCATACCGCGGATTAGGCTGTACTCCGCCAAGCTCTACATACGCAACATCCGCTTTTTTCAGCGATTCGCGCACACGGCCCAGCAATCCGGATTTTTCCGCGCTCTTGCCGCCATATACGATCAAAACCTTTTTCGAGCCAAGCTCTTTCATGTACTGACCTACGTTGTTTTCTTCCCCTTTGCCAAAAATAAATTTTGTCGGGGAGCAATACGCAAAGTTGTTCATGATAAAAACCTCCCTTAATAAAAACAATTTAAATACATGGAAAAAATACCAATGCTCAACATATAAGAAAACTTTTTTTAGTATTTATTATACTAACATATTTGTTTATATAATACAAGAAGCTCCCTTTCCCATATTGGAAAAGAGAGCTTTGTTTTTATACGCGCACAGGCAGCACCAAATAAAGGTATTGATCTCCTTCCAATGGCTTTACCACGCAGGGAGACAGTCCGCTGATAAAATCCAATAAGATCTCCTCATCCTTGATGACGCGCAGCACATCCAACAGGTACTTGGCGTTGAACGCAATGCTCAGCGGCTTTCCTTCCAAATAGATGGGCAGCTTTTCCACTGCATTGCCCATTTCGCCGTTGGCTGTAATGGTCATCGTATCCTCATCCAGCTGCAAACGGATCAAGTTATGGTTTCGGCTGTCCCTGGCCACCAGCGAAGCGCGCTCTACCGATTCCAAAAACTGCTGGGCCTGGATACGCACCCGCGTTTGATGATCGCCTGGCAAAATCTGGCGGTAGTTGATGTATTCTCCTTCCAGCAAACGAGTTATGATTTTGGTATGGCCCATTTCCACCATGGCCTGCGTATCGCCAATGGAGATGCTGGCCGGCGCATCGCTGTCCTCAAACAGTTTGGCAATTTCGGACAGAGAGCGGCCAGGCACTACAAAATTCACTGGTGTGGTTGCCTGTAACAGCGGTTCCTTACAAAGAGCCAGTCTGTATCCATCCAACGCCACCAGCGTGACGCGGTCGCTTTCGATTTCCAGCAATTCGCCCGTCAAAATCGGTTTGGTCTCATCCATGGCCACAGCAAAGGCCGTACGCTGGATCATGTTTTTCAGCGCGCTTTGCTTTAATTCCAGCGGCCTGGCCCCCGTCATCGGCGGCATTTCCGGATACTCCCTGGCATCCATCCCCTGGAGATTGTATTTTGCTTGGCCGCATTCAATGGTTACCTTCAATCCCTCTGTGGAAATAGAAACCATATCCGGCGGCATCTTGCGAATCAATTCAGCAAACATGCGGCCCGGCAACACCATTGCGCCTTCCTCCTGGATGTTGGCGGGCAGCGAGCATTCGATGCTCAGTGCCAAATCGCTGCAAGTAAGGCTTACAGCATTGTCTTTTGCTACAAACAATACTCCTTCCAGCGCAGGCATGGGCGATTTGGAAGGCATAGCTCTTTGCACGGTAGACATTGCACTGTTCAGTTCTTGGCATGGGCATTGTAAGATCATCGGAAAAAACCCCCGTTTCGTTTTGTATTTGTTTTGTACTCTATGTAGTCGTCATCGTCATCATAAGGGCTATGGATTTGTGGAAAAGCCCTACAATGAACGTAGAAATCGACATTTTTTGTCCTCATTGCCTGCGGGAAATCTCTGGAAATCCTATGGCAAAATATACGCATTTCCACAGCCCTGTTTTTTATCCATAGGCTCTATGGATAACCCTCATGGAAAACTGAGGCATAAGCTGAGGAAAAGGCTGTGGTTTTCCTTTAAGACTCGTGAATCTGCGCAATGAGATCCTCTACCATTTCTTTGGTTTCTGCGTTGCTTTTGATCTCTTGCGCCACCTTTTCCACATCATGCATGACAGTGGAATAGTGCCGGCCGCCAAACAGTTCACCAATTTTTGGGAAAGAATGGTCCGTCAAGGTACGCACCAAATACATTGCAAACTGGCGGGGTACCGCAATATCCCTGCTGCGGCGTTTGCCTACGATATCATCATAGGTAATATCAAATTGATTGCATACGATCTGTATGATGTTGCGCGGCGTTAAGGCGCGCTTGCGTTGCGAAGCGGTGTAATCTTTCAGCGCGGCCTCGGCTAGGGCCAGCGTAATGGGCTGGCCCATCAAGCTGGCATAGGCGGTTACCCGGTTAAAACGGCCATCGAGCTGGCGGAAATTCAGGCCATCTTCCGAGGCGATATATTCCAGCGCTCCTTTTTCGATTTGCAATAGATGCTCCAATTCCGCGCGCTTGCGCAAAAAGGCGATCCTGGTTTCGTAATCGGGCAGCGCAATGTCCACCGTTAGCCCCCAGGCAAAGCGGGAACGCACGCGCTCTTCAAATTCCACGATTTCATGCGGCGGCTTATCCGAAGAAAGTACGATTTGCTTGCCTGCGTCGTAAAGGTCGTTAAAGGTATGGAAAAATTCCTCCAAACAACGCCCCTTGCCAGCCAAAAACTGGACATCGTCCAGCAAAAGCACATCCACACCGCGGTATTGCTTACGGAAATCATCAATGGGATCCTTGCGCATCAATACGCTGATCAGTGCATTGGAGAACTGTTCACTGGTCACATACATGACATTGGCGGAAGGATTGGTCTCCAAAATCGCGTTGCCAATGGCATGCATCAAATGCGTTTTGCCAAGGCTGGTGCCCCCATGGATAAACAGCGGATTGTATTTTTGGCCGGGCGCAATGGAAGCCCCCACAGCCGCCGCATGCGCAAATTGGTTGCCCGTACCCACCACAAAGGTATCAAAGGTATAAGCTGGATTTAAGGCATGGCGTTTTTGCTCAATCGGATGAAAAGAGGGTGTTTGGGGCTGTCCCCATTCGCTTTCCAGCAAGATATCCACCTGAAAATCACTGTGATTGGTCTTTTCCCTTACCTTATGCACGATCATTTCATAGCAGCGGTGCATCAGGTTTTCCCTGATGTTGGAAGCCGGGGCTACGAGGATCAGGCGGTTGTTTTCCAGCGCCACTGCATGCAGCGGCTCCACCCAGGTATGAAAAGAAAAATCGCTGAGATCCTCTTTTAGATCCAAACAAACCTGCTGCCAAAGCAAGGTAAAATCTTCCAATAATAGCCCCTCCTTCATCAAAGCCGGACAATCCGTATCTTGTCCATATATATTCCATAGAATTATCCACAATCTAAAATTTCTTCCTGTGGATTTAAGGAAAAAACTGTGGATAATAGTGTTTCAAAATTCAATCTAAATGATTTAATTGTGGATAAAATAAGGAAAAAGAGGATAACTCTCCTCTTTTTCACGCCTTGTTCAGGCCGCATCAGCATTATATCACCGGGTACACGGAGAAACAAGCAAAAGGGGTGAAAAAAATGTTTTTTTACCTGTGGAAGATTTTCAATCCGATTTCATATGCTGTTTTTTTAGAAATGCCCATTTGTAGCGCGGCCTGTTCTGCTGCCTGTTTATGGCGCAGACCTTCCTCCTTATACTGTTGCATCAAATCCATGATGCGCTGCGTATCCGGCGCCTGGCTTTCTTGCTTTTGTGCAATAGGGATCATGAGCACAAATTCCCCTTTCGGAGGGTGGGCTTGATAATGCAGCAGCAAATGCTGCGCGGTATCCGTTACAAACTCCTCATAGACCTTTGTCAATTCCCTGCCGATACAAAGCAGGGGGTTCTCACAATATAAAGAGAGATCCTCCAACGTTTTCAACAGCTTATGAGGGCTTTCATACAGCACTACGGTTTGTGTTCTCCGAAGAATGCGCGCCAAGATCTGTTTTCTTTCCTTTCCCTTTACCGGCAGAAACCCATAAAAGCTAAAGCCACCCTGGGTTAATCCCGTAGCGCTCAGCGCTGTGATAACGGCACTGGGGCCGGGAATGGGCACGATGGTATATTTTTTTTTGCCAAGCGCTTGCACGAGCCTGGCGCCCGGGTCGGAAATACAGGGCGTCCCGGCGTCGGAAACGAGTGCAATATCCTTCCCCTCTTCCAAAAGACGGGCAATCTCTTCTATGCGTTTTTGCTCATTGTGCTCGTGCAGGCTTAATAAGGGCTTTTGAATTTCCAACGCACGAAGCAGCTGCAGGGTATGCCGGGTATCCTCTGCGGCAATGAGGTCTACCTGCTGCAATATGCGTACCGCGCGATAGGTGATATCTTCCAGATTCCCGATGGGCGTTGCCACGATATACAGTGTAGAGGGCATTATAATAAACCTCCTTGATAAATCCTTTCCATGGTCAGAGAGGCTTGGCCCTTGGCATCCGTCAAAAACAACGGGCTTTCTACTTTTAGGCCGCTTTTTCCGCCTTTGATGCATTCTATTAGCACAAGATTGGCATTTTTTTCTGGATTTCCATGCACAAAACGCAGACGTTTTGGCTCCAAATGGCTATGGTGCAGAGTATCCAGCAGCTCCATCAGCCGGATGGTTTGGTGGATACAGAAAAAATGTCCCATGCTTGTCAGCGCCATTTGCGCAGATTGGCAGATCTCTGAAAAATCCGCACAAATCTCAAACCGTGCCAAGGCATGCGGCGCATCTACACTGCATTCGCCATGCCCCAGCTTTCCATAGGGCGGATTGCATACCACTGCGTCGTATACCCCCAGGGCGTGCAGCGTCTGCGGCTTGGTATAATCACCAGTTACAATATCGATAGAGGAGGCCAGATCGTTGTAGGCAACGCTGCGCTGCGCCATATCCGCCATGTTGGGCTGTATTTCGATGCCTGTAATGTGCTTTGGATGAAACAAAGCGGTCATCAGCAACGGCAGAATGCCGGTGCCTGTGCCAAGGTCCAAAACACGGTGCTGTTTTTTAGCCCTGGCAAAATGTGCCAGCAGCACGGCGTCCGTGCCAAAACGAAACGCATCCGGATGCTGTAAAATAAACAGGCCATAGGGGTGAAGCTCATCCAGCCGTTCCCCAGGATGAATCAACGTCGTCATACACAAAAATCCTCTTTGGAAAAACTATGGGGCAGCAGCTGATCAAGGGAATAGCTTTTGGCATCTGTTAGCTGCTTAGAAGCGCATACAATCGTAAGATGCGGGGCAAACTCGCTGAGCGCTTGCCTGCAAATGCCGCAGGGATACGTAATCCCTTCGCTGTCAGAAGTCAAGGCTAGCAGGGAAAATGAGCGTTTTCCTTCCGACACTGCCTTAAAAAGAGCGACGCGCTCTGCACAGATCGTTACGCCGTAAGAAGCATTTTCTATATTGCATCCGGTATATACAGTGCCGTCCTCACAAACCAGACAGGCGCCCACGCGAAAATGAGAATAAGGCGTATGGGCATTGTGCATAGCGGCCTGCGCTTGTTTTAAATACAAAAGCATTTGGGTTTCCATTGCGCTTCCTCCCCGTGTGTCTATCATATCCTATTTATAAAACCTGCACAAACAAAAAAAGAGCCCTCGCGGCTCTTTTTTTATATAGGACTCAGCCTTCTTGAATCGCACCTACCGGGCAAGCGCCTGCACATGCACCGCAGGACAGACATTCGTCAGGATTGATTTCATAAATCGGGCCTTCTTTGATCGCGCCCACGGGACATTCGCCAGCGCAGGTTCCACAAGCCACACAAGAATCAGTGATCTTATATGCCATTTGGAAACACCTCCTCATTAAAATCTTACCTTATTGTACCACGCTTTTTGTTCTTTGCAAGTAGGAACGTCAATGTTTGTCGTTTTGCGTCTGTTTTTTTGTTTCTTTTCCCCGTCCTGCGGTTTCTTTTCTTGTTTTTTTGGCTTACTCTCTTGCTTTTTGGGCGGACGGGTGCGCTCAAAGCTAATCTCTTTGAGCTTATATTCCCGTATTTCAAAGGTATCGTCCGGCTTTTGAATCTTTACCTTGACCAATAGAGAAATGGGGTTGCTTTCCATTGCAACGCCGATGCCGTCCGGCGTTTTTACATTGCTGCCGTTGCGGGGCAGCTTTTTGCGCATTTCTTCGTAATACGGCTGCTCATAATTTAAGCAACACATCAGCCGACCGCATAGGCCGCTGATCTTGGTAGGATTCAAAGAAATGTTTTGCTCCTTGGCCATTTTGATGGATACGGGCGAAAACTCCGGCAAAAAGCGCTGGCAGCAAACCGGGCATCCGCATTTGCCAAGGCCGCCGAGCAACTTTGCCTCGTCTCTGACGCCGATCTGGCGCAGCTCAATCCGGGTGCGGAAATGATGGGCCAGGTCTTTGACCAGCTCGCGAAAATCCACCCGACCGTCCGCGGTAAAGAAAAACGTGATATTGCTGCCGTCAAAACCATATTCTACGCTGACCGGTTTCATGACAAGTTCATGGTCTGCAATTTTCTTTTCAAACACAGCCAAGGCGGCGGCTTCCTGTTTTCTGTTTTTCTCCTGCTGGGCCCTATCCTTCTGTGTAACAAGGCGCAGCACGTTTTTCAGCGGAGGAACAATCTTATCCTCCTCCACCTCCATGGGCCCCTGAGCCACACGGGCGATTTCCGCCCCCCGGGCGGTTTCTACCACAACATCGTCGCCCACTTGGCAGGCAACGCGGTTGGGGGAAAAATAATAGACTTTATTGGATTTATAAAATTGAACCCCTACTACGGTTTTCATTCCATTTCCTCTTTCCATTTTAACCATAGCCATTCAGCGGCCATTTTGGCCGAGACATTGGCGTAAACCATTTTATATGCCTGGGTAATCAGATCCGATAAAACAGCGATCTGCGTATCGGAGGCCTTTGCAAAGGGATGAGGACGCGCCGGCTGATGCAGCATCCGGGATACGATGTCCATCCACTGAGCCAGGCATACCAGAGCGGCCTCCTTTTTATCCGGAAAACGCTGCTTTGCTTGTTCTAAGGACAATGCCTTGAAAAATTCCGCGATGGAAACATCCTCTTCCCTATCATTATACTGGGTTTGCCCGGTTTCCCGCAACTGTACGCAGCGGGAGCGCACGGTTTCCAATAAAAAGCCGGGCTGTGCGCAAAATAAGCCGAAAATCGTGTTTTTCGGCGGTTCTTCCAGGGTTTTGAGCAGACAGTTTTGCGCTTCCTGAGTCATGGAATCTGCCTGTAAAAGGCAGACTACCCTGTTTTTTCCTTCAAAGGCGAGGTTGGAAAGCTGCTCTATCAGCGCACGCGCCTGCCGTATTTTAATGGTAGCGCCCTCCGGCTGTACGGTGATGACGTCGGGATGATTATGGGTGCGGATGCGAAGCAGCACATCCTCATCCTGAGAACGCATGGCGGTGATTGCAAACGTATCCGCAAGCTTTGCCTGCTCTTCCGGCGGGGCGCAAAGAATAAAGGCATGTCCTCCTGTTAAACGCATGAGGCAAACCACCGTTCAAAGCCTTGGACGACGCGCTGATGCACTTGTTCTATGGTGCCGTCGGCGTTGATTAAACAATATTGCGAAGGGTCCTTTTGATAAAGGGCTTCGTAGCCCGAGGCAACCTTATGACGAAAGGCGGCGCCGGCCTGCTCGATACGATCCTGTGCGCCGACAGTACGCCGCATGGCCGTATCGGGATCGATGCGAAAATAAAAGGAAAGATCAGGCCTTAAACAGCCCGTGGCCAGATCGTTGATGCGGCGAATGGTTTCTTCGCCAAGGCCGCGTCCATATCCCTGATATGCAATGGAGCTGTCCACATAGCGGTCGCAGATGACCCAGGTGCCGCGCGCCAGCGCAGGACGGATCACAGTGCGTACCAGTTCGCTACGGGAAGCGGCATACAAAAGCGCTTCGCATAGATCTCCCATCTCGTTTTCAGGGGAGAGGATCAGGTCCCGGATCTTTTCCGAAACCGGGCAGCCGCCCGGCTCACGCGTTAAAAGAAAAGGAATGCCCTTTGCTTGCAAATACTGGGCAAACAGCTGTATCTGCGTGCTTTTGCCCGCCTTATCCGGGCCTTCAAAGGAAAGAAAACGGCCTGTCATTTCTGCCGCCCCCATAGGATCTGGCGAAGCTCTTCTACCGAATGGGCGATAAAATCAGCACCGGAGGAGAGCACCTCTTTTTCCTCGGCAAAGCCAAAGGTAACGCCGATGGTCATGGTATGGTTTTGCTTTCCACCCTCTATATCGAAAATACGGTCCCCGATCATGACGCATTGCTCTGCCGGCGTTTTCATAAAGGAGATACAGTCGCGAACCAGGGCGGTTTTATCCACTTTGGTCTTGCTGTCGTAGGTGCAGGCAATGTGGTCAAAGGTATCCATAAGGCCGTTTGCTTCAAACAGGGGAAACAGAGAACGGTTGCTGCGCGCCGTAGCTACCGTCATTTGGCAGCCGGCCTGTTTTAAATCGGCCAACAGAGTACGCATGCCGGGATATAGATCTGCGTCATGGACACCCTGGGTTAAAAACGCGCGGTTGTATCGGTCGATGGCTTCGTCGTATGCCGCACCGGTCAGGCCGAATTGATCGACGAATACCTTGGAGGATTTTTGCCCCACATAGGCAAAAATGCGCCGGTAATTGTCCTCTTTCAGCCCCATTTCCTCACAAGCAACGCGATATGCGCTGGCCATGGCGTTTCTGGTATCGATGACGGTACCGTCTATATCCCAAATGATGGATTTTGTCAGCATCAGTGTTCCTGCCTCCTCAATATACGCGTTACCTGCTGCCCCTGCTTGGGGCTGCTGATGATAAGATCCGCTTTGTATCTGTGCAGTTCTGGAATAGAGCCAAAGCCATAGGCGCATCCCAGCATAAACAGGCCGTTTGCTTTGGCGGCCATACAGTCGAAATCCTTGTCGCCGATCATCACGGCCTGCCGGGGCTCTATGCCGGCCTTGGCCAATTCATACCGCAGCACCTTTGCCTTGGTATCTCGCCCAGCGCCTTCGTTGTTGCCCCATACGTCGTCAAAATAGGACAACAGCCCCATTTTTTCAAGCAGCGGCGCGCTGTTATACGGATGGCGGACAGAGCATACAATCAGCGTAGCGCCCTCATCCTTAAGCATTTGCAGCCAGGCGGGAATGCCGTCGAATGGGCGCTGCATTTCATCGGCCAGCACATCATAGCGCTGCCGCATTTGGTCGTTTAAAAGCGCCTCCTCGCGTCCGCGGACATGGTAAAGATCCCGAAAGGCATGAAACTCCGATAGGCCAAGATGCGGTAAGATCTCGGCGTCCGTTTTTTTAGGCAGCCCGTTTTTCTCAGCTACATCCTTGATGCTTTGCATCAAACCCGGTGCGGAATTGATGAGGGTGCCGTCGAAATCAAACAAAAAGTAGCGCATAGAGATCCCCCTTCAAAACTTTATTTCACGTGCATTCGCGAAAATCAACAACATAGAGCGAAAGACTAGAATCCTCAGTTGGTGCGCTGCCGCTGATGGAGGCGCCTAACCGATGCATGCCCTCTAAATAAGCGGCCTGCTCAGAGGTAATGCGTTCGCCGGGACAAAGCACAGCCGTGCCGGGCGGATAACAGCAAACGGCCCGGGCGCTGATGCAGCCAACAGACTGGGAAACCGATATTGTCCTTATTGTATCATACTCCACCGACGCTGGCGCAATGATTTCGCCGCTGCGCTTTGGAATGGAAGGCGGTATGGGCGCATTGGCGCTGCTGGCCGAAAAGGAGGACAGCGCATTTTTAAGTGCGGAAAAGCTCTGCGGCGTATCTTGGGGGGTGCAAATTAACACCAGATGGCGAGTGTCTGCCATTTCTACCCAAATCCCCATTTCATCAAGCTGTTCGCAGAGCGCAAAGCCGGATGTTCCCAAGCCGGAAACATCCAGCACCAGGCGGGAAAAGTCCTTTTGCTGCGGATCGGCCTGAATACAGCGTACAGGCAAGGCAGAAATCGACGCTTGAAAAGCATTAAGAAGGGCATGCAGGCGTTGATAATCTGCAGCACCCTGTTCACACAGCTGGGCGCGGGCTTTGTCCATTTGTGCCAACAAGGGCCAGGAGGGGCTGGTAGATTGGAAGCGATGCACATTATTTTCCAGACGGAAAGCATCAAGCTTGCTTTTTTTTCCACGAAAAATCAGGCTGCCCTGGTTGGAAACGCACAGTGTCTTATGGGCGGAAACGACCCAGCCGTCTGCATCTACAGGCTGTATAGGCAGCAGCGGAGAAAACCCAAAATGTGCGCCGTGTGCAGCGTCCACCAAAAGGGCAACGTTTTTTTCATGGCATAGCGCGGCAATGGCGGGTATATCCGCACAAAGGCCGTAGTAATTGGGGCTGGTCATTACAAGCGCCTTGGCCTCGGGATGGGCGCACAGAGCCTCAGATGCTTTTTGATAGGACATCGGCTGGGGCAGGCCTTGCGCTGTTTGGTCGCAGGAAATGAGGCTTATACGGTAGTGTGCCAAAAGCGCGGCGTGAACGGCGCTGATATGGCAGTCGGAAGCAAGGAGGATTAGATCATCCGGCTTGGCGCAGGAAAGGATGAGCGCATAATTGCCCATCGTAGAGCCGCAGGTGCCAAACCAGGCTTGCGCGGCTCCATAGGCATCTGCCAAAAGGGACTGCGCCTGTAACAGAGCGCCTTCCGGATGCAATAGGTTGTCCATAGCCCCGGCCTCGGTGATATCGTTGTTGGCCAACATTCCTTTATGGCCGGGCATGCAGAAGCGTATCATTCCCTGCCGGGCTTGCTGGCGCAAGAGTGAATCGATGGGCGTTTGCATGAAAATCTTCCCTCCTGTTTTTTTCTATACTACTGTTTTTCCAAGCGAAATGCCAGTTTCTTTTAAAAACGGCCGAATAGAGCATGCCCCTCATATTGCATGGGCTATGAAAGAAGAGGTAGAATGACAATATAAATACTCTTTAGGGGGCGGGGATTCATAATGCACACAGTTGATTTGATTGCTTTTGCACCGCACATGTATACCATGGAGGGAGAGGGTGTGGGCTATAAAGCGGACCATGCCTTGGTCGTGGACGGTGGAAAAATCGTGGCCGTGATGAAAAAGGAAGAGGCGCTCCGCGCTTATCAGGCGGAAAAGGTACTGGCGCTGCCGCATCATGTGCTGCTGCCGGGGCTCATCGATGCGCATATGCATACCGGCACATCCTGCGCGGCTTGGCACAGGATACCGGGTATTGGATGATGTATGGGGTACAGCCCTTTTCCCTGCAGCAGACAATAGAGGATTATGAAGCAGGCAGCAAAGTGGCAATGATCGAGGCGATCAAAGCGGGCACCACCACGCTGGGCGATTATCAAAAGGATATGCAGGGCCGCTGCGAATTTCTCGCCAAGCTGGGTGCACGCGGGGTCATTACGCAGACCATCAGGGACGCGGTAAAGCGCGTATACGAGCCCGGAGAGCTATATGAATTTTCCGAAGAATTGGGAGAGCAGAGCTTAGGTGAAAACCTGGCGCTGTATGATAAGTGGCACGGCTATGACGGCGGGCGCATCCGCGTGATGTTTGGCCCGCAGGGGGCGGATTTTGTTAGCTGTGATTTGCTCAAACGCATTTATCAGCTGGCCAAGGAAAGAAATACGCGCATACACATGCATACCCAGCAAGGAGATCGGGAAACCGCGCAGATGGAAATGCGCTATGGCATGCGTCCTGTGGCCTGGCTGAAACAAGAGGGATTGCTGAACGAAACGCTGCTGGCCGTTCATTTGACGGACTGTACGGAGAAAGAGGCACGGATGGTGGCAAACAGCGGTGCTTCTATGATCGTCTGCCCAGGCTCCATCGGCATCATAGACGGCATCGTACCACCGTCTTTGGCGTTTCAGCGTGCCGGCGGCGCTGTGGCGCTGGGGTCTGACCAGGCCTGCGGCAACAACTGCCACAACATCTTCAACGAGATGAAGCTGGTGGCGTTGTTTAACAAGATCAAGGAAAAAGATCCGGAAGTGCTGCCGGCCTGGCGGGCATTGCGCATGGCCACCATCGAGGGTGCCAAGGCCCTGGGGATGCATCGGGAGATTGGCTCGCTGGAGCAAGGAAAGAGGGCGGACTTCATTGCCGTAGATACCATGCAGCCGTCCATGATGCCGATCTACACGCATCCCATGCGCAACATGGTGCCAAACTTGGTATACAGTGCGCGGGGCTGCGAAGTGGATGTTTCTGTGGTGGAAGGGCGCGTTATCATGGAGCACCAGAAACTATTGGCTGTGGATGAAACGCAGTATTTGGAGCAAATGCAGACGCGCGCCCAAGACCTTGGACGGCGAGCCACGGAGATGTTTGAAAAAATACATGGTACCAATGCTGTTTTCATGGAAGAAGGAAAGCTATGAGAGAAAAAGCCCGTCTTTTGGCGGGCTTTTTTGTAGAACGGGATAAAAAAGAGATAGAAATGCCAAAAGGGTATGGAAATATAGGGGCTCATTGATTTAGAATAGAAGCAATTACAAAGTATGGCCGATTGGAAATGGGAGGAACGTCTATGAAGGAAATCAAGCTCATTGTGACGGATCTGGACGGTACGTTTTTAAGCCATTCAGAAACAGACGGTTCGCTGGAAAAAAATATCCGGGCTATGGAAGCGGCACGGGAGGCCGGCATTCCGGTATTTCCTTGCACGGGCCGATCATGGCTGCAAAGCGCCGCCCAGGTAAAGAGATTTGGGTTTGATAACCTATGCGTCGTAAATAACGGCGCATCCATTGTAGAAATAGACAGCGGAGAGCTTCGTTATCGCAACCGTATCTCTCCTGATCTTGTGGAGCCGTTGTTGGCCATCGGCGAAAAATATCAGGGCAACGATATCATCACGCAAAGTTCTTGCCAGGAATTTATCGGCTTTTTGGCCTCGGACGAAACGAAAAAACGACAAATTTTAGAGCGGTACGGCCCGCAGATGCAGGGAGATGAAAATATTCGCATATTTACCAGCGTAGAGGAGATGTATCTGGCCAGCAGAGGGTCGGCGGAGATGGTACGGTACATTGCCGAGCCAAAAAATGTGCCGTCCCATATGATGAGGGAGTTGGATGCCCTTCCCAGCGTGGAGATCGCCTGGTCTTGGACAATTCATTTAGATGTCATGGCGGAGGGCGCCAATAAGGGATCTGTGCTGCCCATTCTGGCGGATATGTACAATGTAGGGCTGGAAAATGTGATGGCGCTGGGAGACCAGGACAACGATGCACCCATGCTGAGCATGGCAGGGTTTGGCGTGGCCATGGGCGGCGCTAGCCAACGCTGTAAGCAGGTAGCGGACTATATTGCCCCCGCAGTAGAGGATGCGGGGTTTGCACAGACAATCGAGCGGTTTGTGCTCGGCAAAAATAGGTAGAAATCAAAAAACACATCTCTTGCTGGGATGTGTTTTTTTACAGGAGGATGCATTATACTAAAACTAACCATAGCTTTTTTAGAGCAGAGGCCAAAGCATGGAGGAAGGAAAGATAGATGGAAACCTTGGTATATTCTTATCGTGGGCCGTTGAAGGATTTGTCCTATTCCGGTAGCGCAGCGGTGGTAAACAGTGAGGGAAAGCTGTTGTTTTACTGTGGCGAGCCACAAAAAACCGTGTATATGAGATCCTCGGCCAAGCCGATGCAGGCGATGTGCGTATTGGAAAGCGGCGCAGTGGATGCCTATGAGCTAACCGAGGAGGAGCTGGCTGTGATCTGCAGTTCGCACAGCGGAGAGGCATTTCATGTAAATGCCATTCGTAGCATTTTATCTAAGGCAGGGCTGGGAGAAGAGTACTTGCAATGCGGCGTGCATGCGCCGCTCAATGAGCAGGCAGCCAAGGCGTTAGAGCAGAGCGGGCAGGCGCCGGGGCAGATCCATAACAACTGTTCAGGCAAACATACCGGTATGCTGATTACAGCCAAGCATTTGGGAGAAACGCTGGAGGACTACTATCAGCCTCATCACAAGGTACAGCAGCGAATCATAGAGATGATTGCCAATATATGCCAATATGACCGCGAGAAGATCGTTATCGGTGTGGATGGATGCGGGGTGCCGGTGCATGCGCTGCCGCTGTATCACGCCGCCTGGGGTGCGGCTAGGATGGCCTGTCCGGAAACATTGGGAGATAGAGGCAGCCATGCAGCTAGGATCGTTTCCGCCATGACGGCATATCCTAAGATGGTTTCAGGTACGGGGCGGTTCGATGCGATGCTGATGGATGAATTCCAAGGCAATCTGTTTTGCAAAGCGGGCGCAGATGGCTATGAGATTGTCGGCATCAAGGACAAGGGGTTGGGCATTGCTGTCAAGTCGGATGACGGCAACACGGACATTCGCAGCATGGTCGTGGTGGAAATTTTGCGGCAGCTGGGCTATCCCATCGAAAAGAACCGGGAAGGCATGCAGAAGTATATCCATAAAAAGATATACAATCATAAAAAAGAGCTTGTGGGGTATACAGTGCCGGAGTTTACGCTGCACAAAGCATAATCTATAAAAGAAAAGGGACTGCTGAAGCAGTCCTTTTCTTTTATTCCTCAGCCAACCATTGCAGGGCTTGCTCCAAGTTGCGGTTGATAAAATCCCAATCGTGGATGCCTGGAACGATTTTGGCGGTATAATCAGCCTGGGCATCGGCCAGGTGTTGTTCTATGGCTCTATGCACGTCGGCAAGCGTATCGTCCTGGCCAGTTGCCATATAGATTTTGGGTAGATCTATGCCCTGTGCTGTCAGATGGTCAATCAGCCAAAGCGGGTCTTTGTCGCTGTTTCGGTAAGCTTGCAGGTCCGGGCCGTAATGGGCCTCGACAAAGCTGCGGTTCATCAAATAGTTTTCGGCATCATAGGTGCTGTCCATGGTATATTCCAATTCCAGCGCCGGTGCAAAGCAGAAGATCTTACCGTAACGATCGTAATGCTTTAGGCCATTGCGCAGCGCACCAAAACCGCCCATGGAAAAGCCTCCGATGAAGGTATCTTCCCTGCGGTCTGATAGGGGGAAAGCACGCTGCATCAGCTGGGGCAGCTCTTGGCAGAAAAAGTTTTCCCAGCATTCAAAGCGGTCTTTGCGGTTCATATAAAAGCTGTTTTCCCCACTGGGAAGCACAACGCAGAGGTTGTATTTTTCAGCCAACTCATACAGGCGTGTATTGAGCAGCCAGGCCATATTGTTGTCTGTTACGCCATGAAAGAGATACAGCGTACGGAAGCGCTCTCCGGCTGGATGCTGTGCATGGCTGTCCACCGGCAGCAATACATTGACGGATACTTTTCGGTGCACTTCATTGGAGCGCAGATTTTGAATTTGAAACAATGCCATGGGATGTAAACTTCCTTTCTCTATAGAATTGAACTGATAATATCATTACAATTCTATTGTAAAAGAAATACGAAGACAAATCCAATGCTTGTTTTCCATGATAAGAAATGCCTTGGCAGCATAATAAAAAAGGACTTACATATGTAAGTCCTTAAAATTTGAATCCGGCAGTGACCTATCTTCCCAGGCCGTTGCCAGCCAAGTATTGTCGGCGC
>CAUGNO010000003.1:0-222707 GCA_959600905.1 uncultured Eubacteriales bacterium
CAATCGTTCCGATATTTACATGCGGTTTCGTACGTTCAAATTTTCCCTTCGCCATTTTTGGAAATCTCCTTTGCTTACATTAAATTGGTTGGTTATTGTATTGATCGAAGCTTATTTGTTCAGTACCTTTTCCAGCACGAACTTCGGTGCTTCTTCATAATGAGAGAACTGCATGGTGAATACGCCGCGTCCCTGCGTAGTGCTGCGCAAGTCTGTTGCATAGCCAAACATTTCGCTTAGCGGCACCATTGCACGGATCACCTGGCCATTACCGCGGGCTTCCATACCCTCGATACGTCCGCGGCGTGCCGTCAAGTTACCCATTACATCGCCCATGTATTCTTCCGGAATCACAACCTCGATCTTCATCACAGGCTCCAGCAAAACCGGACCGGCTTTGGCCATACCTTCCTTAAAGGCCATAGAGCCTGCAATCTTAAAGGCCATTTCAGAAGAGTCAACTTCATGGTAAGAACCGTCAACAAGCGTTGCACGGAAGTCCATTACTTCGTAGCCGGCCAGAACACCGCTCTGAGACGCTTCACGGATGCCTTGCTCTACCGCCGGAATATATTCCTTCGGCACGCTGCCGCCTACAGTCGCATTGACAAATTCAAACCCAGAACCCGGTTCCAACGGTTCAAACTCCACTACGCAATGGCCGTATTGACCACGACCACCGGACTGACGGGCATATTTGCTGTCCTGCTTGACCTTCTTGGTGATGGCTTCGCGGTAAGCCACCTGTGGGTTACCGATGTTGGCTTCCACCTTAAATTCGCGCAACAGGCGGTCCACAATGATATCCAAGTGCAGCTCGCCCATGCCTGCGATGATGGTCTGCCCCGTTTCCTGATCGGTATAAGCACGGAACGTCGGGTCTTCTTCCGCCAACTTGGCCAACGCCATAGACATCTTCTCTTGGCCAGCCTTGGTCTTCGGTTCGATGGCTACCTGAATAACCGGTTCCGGGAATTCCATGGACTCCAGCATGATCTGGTTGTGCTCATCGCACAGCGTATCGCCGGTAGAGGTATCCTTCAGACCTACAATGGCCGCGATGTCGCCTGCATATACCTGGTCGATCTCCTCGCGGTGGTTTGCATGCATCTGCATGATACGACCCACCCGCTCGCGTTTGCCCTTTGTGGAATTGTACACATAGCTGCCGGATTTCAGCGTACCAGAATATACACGCACATATGCCAATTTGCCAACAAACGGGTCGGAAACAATTTTGAAAGCCAGCGCTGCGAACGGTCCGTTGTCATCCGCTTCGCGTTCCAGCTCTTTTTCCGTATCATCCGGATCAGTTCCCTTTGCAGCGGGAATGTCCAGCGGAGACGGCATAAAGTCAACAACAGCATCCAGCAGTGCCTGTACGCCTTTATTGCGATAGCTGGTACCGCAGCATACCGGCACCAATTCACCTGCAATGGTAGATTTACGGATCGCAGCAATAATCTCTTCGCGAGAGAGCTCTTCTCCGCCAAGGTATTTATCCAACAGTTCTTCAGAAGTTTCCGCAACCGCTTCAATCATAGCCGTACGGTATTCTTCCGCCTTATCCGCCATGTCTGCCGGGATCTCTTTCACAGTCGGATGCCCTTCGTCGTCATAATAAACCGCATTGTTTTCAATCAGGTCTACAATGCCGACAAAATCAGCTTCAGCGCCAATGGGCAGCTGAATGGGAACAGGGTTTGCGCCTAGGCGATCCTTCATCATCTGGATAACGTTATAGAAATCCGCACCCAGGATGTCCATCTTATTGATGTACGCCATACGCGGAACGCCATAGGTCTCCGCCTGGCGCCATACCGTCTCACTCTGCGGTTCTACGCCGCCCTTGGCACAGAATACAGCCACCGTACCGTCCAAAACACGGAGAGAACGCTCTACCTCAACGGTAAAGTCCACGTGGCCGGGAGTGTCGATGATATTGATACGTTTGCCCTTCCAAAAGCAAGTCGTTGCGGCGGATTGGATGGTAATGCCGCGCTCCTGCTCTTGGACCATAAAGTCCATAGTGGCGGCGCCTTCATGCGTTTCGCCAATTTTATGCGTTTTACCAGTATAGAAGAGAATGCGTTCGGTTGTCGTCGTTTTACCGGCATCGATATGTGCCATAATGCCGATGTTACGAGTGTTTTCTAGAGAATATTGTCTAGCCACGCGTTCTCCCTCCTTCCATAGGAATTATTGACAGATAGCCACAATTCCCCCAGTGTGGGGGAATAGGCAATCCGGGACATAATCTTAGTATTGTTCTTACCAGCGATAATGCGCAAACGCTTTGTTTGCTTCCGCCATACGGTGCATATCCTCACGGCGCTTTACCGTTGCGCCCGCGCCATTGGCTGCATCCATGATTTCTGCGCTCAAGCGCTCCCTCATGGTCTTTTCGCCTCTCTGACGAGAGAACAGCACCAGCCAGCGAATCGCCAGCGTCTGGCGACGCTCTGCGCGAATCTCGATCGGAACCTGGTACGTCGCGCCACCAACACGGCGGGCCTTAACTTCCAATTGGGGTTTGATATTTTCCATGCATTCCGTGAACACTTCCATCGGATCACGGCCTGTTTTTTCTTTAATCATATCCAGCGCATCATATACACATTTCTGTGCTACGCCGCGTTTCCCGTCCAGCATTACCTGGTTGATCAGCTTTGTGATCACCGTGCTGTTGTAAATGGGATCGGCCAGCACTTCGCGCTTGGGGATATTTCCACGTCTTGCCATGGGTTTACCTCCTCGTATTTATGCCGCATTGCTGCGGCCGCTATTCACTGTTTTGCCAAACGGCGGTGCGTTACGACTTTTTGCCGCGTTTTGCGCCATACAACGAACGGGACTGTTTGCGGTTTGCTACGCCCGCCGTATCCAACGCGCCGCGAACGATGTGGTAACGAACGCCCGGCAGGTCCTTTACCCTGCCGCCCCTGATCAAAACAGCGGAGTGCTCCTGCAGGTTATGGCCGATGCCAGGGATATAGCATGTACCTTCCATGCCATTGGTCAAGCGTACACGCGCGATTTTACGCAACGCAGAGTTCGGTTTTTTCGGCGTCATGGTACGAACAGCGGTGCAAACGCCACGGCGCTGCGGACACTGTTTCAAGATCGGAGCATTGGATTTATACTCCACCTTTTTTCTGCCTTTACGTACCAACTGATTGATTGTCGGCATTGAGATCCTCCTTCCCCATAGGGGTGATAAGTAGCTATAAATCCCTAGCAACCCAGAAGGGATTTTACGCGGGTTTCAATATGCCCACCACGGCAGCGCCTACGTTGATCCCGCATTGCTTGCCCAGCTCTTTCATAGAGGCTGTCCATTCAAACGGAACCCCCGCCTGCTCTAACGCGGCAGTCAATTTATCTTGCAGCGCTTTGTCGGCATCCTGGGCCAGCATCGCCCGGGCCAATGTGCGCTGTTCCAAGGCGCGCATGACCTGTCTTGTGCCGATAACGCATGCTTGTGTGTCTAGTATTTGCTGCATTTTCATAAAACTCCCTAAAAATGCCCCTAGACGGACACTCGAATATTTTAGCAAAACTAAATTAGCGTGTCAACGCTCTTTTCTTGCGGTTTCTCTTGTTTTTCTTGGGGTCGCCGTGCACCATCTGGGAGAATGTTACACGGGTATCCACAAGATCCTCTGGCATCTCCGCATAGATGGTTGCCTTGAGCCAGTTCATCCCTCTTACATACCAGTCCTTTTCCTTAAGCGGCGCAAGGGCTGGTAGATCAAATACCTGTATCCTCGTCTGCCGCCCGATCTTGTTCAAGATTGCCTTTACACTCACGTAGTAGATCCCAAAGCTCACCAAACAGCATCCCGCAAATACCACCAGGGGGATAAAGCCGGTATGGTCTGGCGATTGCGGCACGCTGATGTTGATGATCGCCGTGGCTGCAAACGCCAGAATCACGCATACGACCATCATCAGAGAGCGCAGCCATTTGGTCTTGCGGATATTCTGCTTGCATGCTTGGCAGGTCGGAATTTCAATGGCAATTTCACCGCCGTTGATCTTTTCTCCGCTGCCTGCCAGATCCTTTCTTACATCCATGCACTTGTTGGTGATTTTTGCATAGGTTTGGGTCGTTGCCTTGCGCGCTTTCTTGCGGCACAAGGCACAATCCCCTTCCTCATTGCCCACCTCAATGGGATATGCATCCAGCAGCCCTTCGTTCAAATAGTGATCGATAACGATCTGCTTTCGCTCCTCATCTGTCATGGATTTGTACTCACAGGCGTTGCAGCGCTGCACCTCCTGCTTGGTATATTTGCAGAGTATGGATGCTTTTAGATCGCATCCGTGGTCTTCCAGTTCACGAACCAGTGCCATACATGGTGCCTCCCTTGTTTTTTAGAGGGACAAATCGTTCATGTCAACATCGATAAATCCATCGGGCGTTGTATCGACAAACAGCGGCGTTTCATCTTCGCTGGTATATAGGATATCCTCGGAATAATCGCGGGTATTCTCCTTCTTTACCTCTAAATCGCGATACCGCTTGAGCCCTGTTCCGGCCGGGATGAGCTTGCCAATGATGACATTTTCCTTCAAGCCCAGCAGCGGATCCGTCTTGCCTTTGATGGCCGCCTCTGTCAGTACGCGGGTCGTTTCTTGGAACGAAGCTGCTGACAAGAAACTGTCTGTTGCCAAGGAAGCCTTTGTGATCCCAAGCAGCACATATTTGGCGCTGGCGGTCTGTCCGCCCTCTTGAATGACGCGTTCATTTTCCGACTCAAAGCGGTGCACATCCACCATTTCGCCCGGCAGCAGATCCGTATCGCCCGCCTGCTCGATCTTTACCTTGCGCAGCATCTGGCGCACAATCACTTCGATATGCTTATCGTTGATCTCTACGCCCTGCAAACGGTATACCGCCTGCACCTCACGCGCCAGATAGTTCTGTACGCCCTTGATGCCCTTGATCTTCAGAATATCGTGCGGGTTTACCGGGCCCTCCGTTAATTCCTGCCCAGCCTCCAGAATATCTCCTTCTCTGACCTTCATGCGGGAACCAAACGGGATAAGATAGGTTTCGCTTTCCCCATCATCGTTGGTCACTGTGACCTCGCGTTTTTTCTTATTCTCCTGAATGCTGACCTTCCCGGAAATCTCGGTAATGACTGCCAAGCCTTTGGGCTTACGCGCTTCAAACAACTCCTCTACGCGCGGCAGACCTTGCGTAATATCCTCAGCGCTTGCAACGCCGCCTGTATGGAAGGTACGCATCGTCAGCTGTGTACCAGGTTCACCGATGGACTGCGCCGCGATGATGCCCACCGCCTCGCCGATATTCACCGGCTGGCCGTTTGCCAGGTTCGCTCCATAGCACTTGCTGCAAACGCCATGCTTTGCCCGGCAGGTGAGCACACTGCGAACCTGCACTTCCTCAAAGCCGGCCTCTACAATGGCATTTGCCATATCCTGCGTAATCATCTGATTGCTTTCCACCAGTACCTCGCCCGTTTCCGGATGCACCAATGTTTCTACACTGGTACGCCCTACCAGGCGATCCACCAGCGGCTCGATGATCTCGTTGCCGTTTTTGATATCGCTGACCGTGATGCCGCGGATCGGCTCTCCTGCCTCGGCAAAGCAATCCTCTTCGCGGACAATGACATCCTGTGAAACGTCTACCAAGCGCCGGGTTAGATAGCCAGAGTCTGCCGTACGCAGCGCCGTATCCGCCAACCCCTTACGGGCGCCATGGCTAGAGATGAAGAATTCCAGCACCGTCAGGCCGTCACGGAAGTTCGCACGAATTGGCAGCTCGATGATCTTACCAGACGGATCCGCCATCAAACCGCGCATGCCGGCCAGCTGGCGAATCTGGTTCGTCGAACCACGGGCACCGGAGGTTGCCATCATGTAGATGGGGTTAAATTCATCCAGCCCGTTCATCAAGGCGTCTGTAACCTCTTTTGTGGTGCGGTCCCAAACGGCAATGACCTCTTTTTCGCGTTCGGCATTGCTCAGTAGGCCTCGATTGTATAGGCTCTGTATCTGCGAAACCTTTTCATCTGCCTTGGCCAGCAGTGCCGGTTTCTCTTCCGGCACCGTCATATCCGAAACACTGACCGTGATCGCGCCCTTTGTGGAATACATAAACCCAAGACGCTTGATCTCATCCAGCATCGCGGCTGTTTTGGTCGTATCATACCGTTGGAAGCAGCGCTCAATGATTTGGGACAGCTTCTTTTTATCCACGGTAAACTCAATTTCCAAATCAAGGCAATGCTCTTCATCGGTACGGTCTACATACCCCAGATCCTGCGGAATGCTTTGGTTGAGGATGATACGCCCCACCGTGGTATCGATGGTTTTAGAGATGCTCTTACCGTTAAACTCGCCCGTGCGGCGCACCTTGACCTTGGCCTGCAATGCCACATATCCCAGCTGATAGGCCATTACGGCCTCGTTTTCATCCGCAAATACCGAGCCTTCTCCCTTGGCGCCCGGCTGGATAATCGTCAGGTAATACATTCCCATAACCATATCCTGCGTCGGGGATACCACCGGCTTACCATCCTGGGGTTTTAGCATGTTGTTCACCGAAAGCATCAGGAACCTGGCCTCCGCCTGCGCCTCAACGGACAGGGGAATATGCACGGCCATCTGGTCGCCGTCAAAGTCGGCGTTGTATGCCGTACACACCAACGGATGGATTTTCAGCGCGCGGCCTTCCACCAAAATCGGCTCAAATGCCTGGATGCCCAGTCTATGCAGCGTAGGGGCGCGGTTCAGCAGCACCGGATGCTCTTTGATGATATCTTCCAGTACGTCCCAAACCCGGCTATCCGAACGTTCCACCAGCTTTTTGGCCTGGCGCACATTGTGGCTATGGTTTTCCTGTACCAGTTTTTTCAATACAAATGGCTTAAACAATTCCAGCGCCATTTCCTTTGGCAGGCCGCATTGATACATTTTCAGCTCCGGCCCTACCACGATAACGCTTCGACCGGAATAGTCTACACGTTTGCCCAAAAGGTTTTGACGGAAACGACCCTGTTTACCGCGCAGCAAATCGGATAAGGATTTAAGCGCGCGGTTCCCCGGCCCCGTAACCGGGCGGCCCCTGCGGCCGTTATCAATCAAAGCGTCTACCGCCTCTTGCAGCATGCGCTTTTCGTTGCGGACTATGATATCGGGCGCTTTCAGCTCCAACAGGCGTTTTAAGCGGTTGTTCCGATTGATGACTCTTCTATAAAGGTCGTTCAAATCGCTGGTAGCAAACCGGCCGCCGTCCAGCTGTACCATCGGGCGCAGCTCCGGGGGGATAACCGGGATCACATCCAGGATGATCCATTCCGGCTTGTTATTGGATTTTCTAAATGCTTCCACGACTTCCAAGCGCTTGATAGCACGCAGCCGTTTTTGCCCGGAAAAATCGTTAACTTCCTTTTTCAGCTGTTCGCTTGTGGCGTCCAAATCCACTGCCTTTAACAGCTCTTTTACGCTTTCTGCACCCATGCCAACACGGAATGCGTCACGGCCGTACTTTTCCTCTGCCTCGCGCAGTTCTCTATCGTTGATGACCTGCTTATAGGTCAAATTCGTGTTGCCCGGATCCAATACCACATAGGCGGCAAAGTACAGCACCCTTTCCAGTGAGCGCGGCGACATATCCAGCAGCAGGCCCATGCGGCTGGGGATGCCTTTGAAATACCAGATATGGCTGACCGGGGCCGCCAGCGTGATATGCCCCATGCGCTCGCGGCGCACCTTGGCGCGCGTGATCTCTACGCCGCACTTATCGCACACCATGCCTTTATAGCGTACGCGCTTGTATTTTCCGCAATGGCATTCCCAGTCCTTTGTAGGTCCAAAAATGCGTTCGCAGAACAGGCCGTCCTTTTCAGGCTTCAACGTCCGGTAATTGATGGTTTCCGGCTTTCTCACCTCTCCGTGGGACCAGGTCAATATCTGTTCCGGAGAAGCCAAGCCGATCTGTATGCTGTCGAAGTTGTTGAGTTCTACCATGAAGCGCCAACCTCCAAATCTATCTTAACAGTACAAGCGTGCTTATTCTTCATCATCCAGGTCTGCAAAGGCGTCGTCATCCAATCCCAGCAGATCGTCATCCAACACGATCTCATGCACCCCGGCAATATCGAACGCATCGCCGCCATGGGCATCCTGAATATCCGTCTCGTCGCCCAGATCGCCGTCCACGCTCTGGTCTGCCGCCTGTGCGTAGTCCGCGCTTTGCAGCAGAATATTTCTGCGTTCCTGCTCGTGGCGATCCATCAGCTCCATCTCTTCCTCCGCCGAATCACGGATCTTAATCTCCTCATGGTTTTCGTTGAGCACCTTAATATCCAGCGCCAAGCTCTGCAATTCCTTGATCAATACCTTAAAGGATTCCGGAATGCCGGGCTCCGGCGTGTTTTCGCCCTTGATGATAGCCTCGTACGTCTTTACGCGGCCCACCACATCGTCGCTCTTTACCGTCAGGATCTCTTGCAGGGTATGGGCTGCGCCGTACGCTTCCAACGCCCAAACCTCCATTTCCCCAAAGCGCTGGCCGCCGAACTGGGCCTTGCCGCCCAACGGCTGCTGGGTAACCAAGGAGTACGGGCCGGTAGAGCGGGCATGGATTTTCTCGTCTACCAAGTGATGCAGCTTTAAGATATACATGTATCCTACCGTTACCGGGTTTTCAAATGGTTCGCCGCTGCGGCCGTCGCGCAGCTGGATCTTTCCGTCCGCAGGGTAGCCGGCTTTCACCAGCAGCTCCTGGATCTCCTCTTCGGTCGCACCGTCAAATACAGAGGTGGCCACCTCAAAGCCCAGTGCCTTGGCTGCCAAACCCAAGTGCGTTTCCAATACCTGGCCGATATTCATACGGCTCGGCACGCCCAGCGGATTCAATACGATTTCCAGCGGCGTACCGTCCGGCATAAACGGCATATCCTCTTCCGGCAAAATACGGGAGATAACGCCCTTGTTGCCGTGGCGGCCCGCCATTTTATCGCCCACGCTGATTTTGCGCTTCTGCGCAATGTATACACGTACCAGTTCGTTGACGCCAGCCGGCAGCTCATCCTTATTTTCACGCGTAAAGATCTTCACGTCTACCACAATGCCGCCTTCACCATGCGGCACACGCAACGAGGTATCGCGCACCTCGCGCGCCTTTTCGCCAAAGATGGCTCTAAGCAGGCGTTCCTCTGCCGTCAGCTCGGTTTCGCCTTTGGGCGTCACCTTGCCGACCAGAATATCACCGGAGTGTACCTCCGCGCCTACGCGGATGATGCCCTCATCATCCAGATCCTTCAGGCCCTCCGGCCCTACGTTCGGAATGTCGCGGGTGATCTCTTCCGGCCCCAGCTTGGTATCGCGTGCTTCGCATTCCAGCTCCTCGATGTGGATAGAGGTAAACACATCCTCTTTCACCATCTTTTCGCTGATCAGCATAGCGTCTTCATAGTTATAGCCTTCCCACGGCATAAAGCCGATGAGGATATTTCTTCCTAGCGCGATTTCACCCTGGCTGGTGGACGGGCCGTCCGCCAGTGCCTGGTCCTTGTTCACGCGCTGCCCCGCCGTAATCAGCGGGCGCTGATTGATGCAGGTGTTTTGGTTGGAGCGCTTATATTTAATCAGCTTAAAACGATCCGTTACGCCGTCGTCGCCTTCAATGACGATCTCATCGGCCGTCACTTTCTTCGCTACACCGTCGCGCTTGCTCAAAACCACCATGCCAGAGTCATGTGCAGCTTTGTATTCCATCCCTGTTCCTACCACCGGCACCTGAGGATTGAGAAGCGGCACCGCCTGGCGCTGCATGTTGGAGCCCATCAACGCGCGGTTGGCGTCGTCGTTTTCCAAAAACGGAATCATCGCCGTGGCCACGGATACCAGCTGTTTGGGGGAAACATCCATCAAATCGATCTGTTCCCGCGGGAATTCGTTGATCTCATTACGGAAGCGGCTGGTTACGCGGTCATGCGTAAAGCGGCCGTTTTCATCCACCGATTCGTTGGCCTGCGCTACGATGTAATTGTCCTCTTCGTCCGCCGTGATGTATACCACTTCGTCCGTTACCCTGCCTTCGCCATGGATCACCTTGCGGTACGGCGTTTCGATAAAGCCGTATTCGTTCACGCGCGCATACGTGGCCAAAGAGCCGATCAAGCCGATGTTCGGGCCTTCCGGCGTTTCAATGGGGCACATGCGTCCGTAATGCGAATGGTGTACGTCACGCACCTCAAAGCTGGCGCGTTCACGGTTCAGGCCGCCAGGGCCCAGCGCAGACAGGCGGCGCTTATGCGTCAGCTCTGCCAGCAGATTGGTCTGATCCATGAACTGGCTCAGCTGGCTGCTTCCAAAAAACTCCTTGATGGCTGCGGATACCGGGCGAATATTGATGAGATTGCTCGGCGTTGCCACATCCATATCCTGGATGCTCATGCGTTCGCGCACCACTCTCTCTAGACGGGATAGCCCCACACGGATCTGGTTCTGCAACAGTTCGCCAACGCAGCGCAGGCGGCGGTTGCCCAGATGGTCGATATCGTCGGTACGCCCTACACCGTGATACAGACAGATCATATAATTCAACGATGCCATGATATCATCCGGGTGGATGTGCTTTGGCATCAGGTCATGCACACGGTTGGCCATTTCACGGCGCAGTTCACCCTCCTCCCAGCTCTCCTTGCTGTTGAGGATCTCCATAAAGGTCGGGAAATGCGCTTTTTCCGTAATGCCGATTTCCTTTAAGTCAAAGTCTACAAAGGGCGCCAGGTCTACAAAGTTATTGCCGAAAATCTTCAGCGTCCCTTCCTCTACAACTACTTCCGCCTCGTTGATGCCGGCTGCCTGCAGGCGTTCTGCCTCGGCACGGTCTATCTGCTGGCCCGCAACAGCCATGACCTCTCCGGTATACGGATTGATGACGTCTGCCGCCAGCGTCTGCCCGGCCAAGCGATCCACAAGGCCTAGCTTTTTATTGATTTTATAGCGGCCCACACGCGCCAAGTCATAACGGCGCGGATCAAACAATAAAGAATTAAACAGGGAACGCGCACTTTCCTCCGTCGGCGGTTCACCCGGGCGCAGACGCTTATAGATCTCGATCACGCCTTCCGGATCCGTCTTGGCGCTGTCCTTACGGATGGTATCGATGATGAGCTTCTCTTCCCCAAACTTTGCCAGGATCTCCTCATCCGTCCCACAGCCAAGCGCGCGCATCAGCACAGTGGCGGGCAGCTTGCGCGTACGGTCTACGCGTACCCACATCACGTCGTTGGCGTCCGTTTCATACTCCAGCCAGGCGCCGCGGTTCGGAATGATGGTGGATGAGAAAAGCTGTTTGCCCATCTTGTCCGTTTCCATATTGTAATAGGCACCGGGAGAACGCACCAGCTGGCTCACGATTACGCGTTCTGCGCCGTTGATGATGAAAGTGCCGGTTTCCGTCATCAAGGGGAAATCGCCCATGAAGACTTCCTGCTCTTTCACTTCGCCTGTCTCACGGTTAATCAGGCGCACCGTCACCCGCAGCGGCGCTGCATAGTTGACGTCGCGTTCCTTACACTCTTCTACAGAATATTTCGGGTTGTTATCCAGCGTATAATCCACAAACTCCAACACTAGGTTATCGCCATAACCCGTGATGGGGGAAATATCCGCAAATACCTCTTTGAGTCCTTCTTCCACAAATTTGCGGTAAGATTCTTTTTGGATCTCAATCAGGTTGGGCATTTCCAGGACCTCGTCAATGCGCGAAAAGCTCATTTTCTTTCTGCCGCCCAGAAGAATTTCATGAACCATGGATGCTTCACTCCCAATCCTTTTTATACTTTTCTATCCATACATACACGGAAAAAGATTCGCTCTTGATTTTGTACGCAAAGCACTGTACAATAGCGGGGAAAGAAGGAAATTTTTTATTTCCTTTTTCCATGGTAAATCCGTGTATCGCGGGAATACTTGTGCAATTTACGACTATATCATAACTTGTCTTATTCGTCAATGGCGTCGCTGCCAATTGACGTTTTTTTGTCATTTTTCGCGGGAATGCGAAAAGCCATGTGCCCTCCGCGGGCACATGGCTTTTTATGTACATTGAATTTTAATTGGCCTTGGCAAACACCATACGCCCCGCTGCCGTTTGCAGCACGGAGGTAACATACACCGAGGTGGTGCTCCCTATGTGCGATGCGCCGCTGTCCACTACGACCATCGTGCCATCTTCCAGATACGCTACGCCCTGTCCCGGCTCCTTGCCTTCTCTGACAATCTGCAAAAGCATATCCTCGCCAGGCATAACTGCCGGCTTCAACGAGCTGGCCAACTCGTTGATATTCAGTACCTTTACACCCTTCACCGTCGCCACTTTGTTCAGGTTGAAATCGTTGGTTACGATGTTCCCCTTCATCTCTTTGGCAAGCAGAATGAGCTGTTCGTCTACTTCTGTATTTTCATATTCCTTTTCAATGACCACCACACGGTTGGAATCCTGCTGCATTTGCTGCAAGATATCCAAGCCCCTTCGGCCTCTCTGCCTTCTCAACGCATCAGCAGAATCCGCAATATGCCGCAGCTCTTGCAGCACAAAGGAAGGAACGATGATCTTGCCCTCCAAAAACCCTGCATTGGCTACTGCCAGCACACGTCCATCTATGATCACGGAAGTATCCAGAATCTTTGGCGCAGGCGGCTTTTGCTTTTCCGCCTTTTTTCTGCTGCGGCCCGTCACCGCGCCACGCGGTGCAGGCTCCTCCTCCGTTTCTTCATGTTCTTCCGCGCCCTTGGATTCCGTAATTTTTTCCACGATGCCTAGTTCAGATTTTCTCCGCACTGCGACCGCCACGCCCAAATAGCCAAGCAGCACATAGACGATTACGGAAAGCAGCATTGAGAGCCAGGGAATAGGAATGCGATTAATAAGAGTAGAAAGTAATAGTGCTAGTATCAGCCCGACGATCAGCCCCAGTATACCGGAGAGAACATCCTGCATGGGCACTTGTGTCAGCTTTGCCTCTATGCGTTTCATGCCGCCTGCAATGCCGCGCATCATCTTCGGATAGAAAATAAAGCCCAGCAGCATGCCAAGCACGCCGACGCCGATGTATACCCCTGCTATGACCGATGAAGAAACCACGGTATACACATCCACCAGTTTGATCCAGCTCAGTAAGCTGGCCACCAGCGTCAGGATACCGATACATAAGGCCCCCAGTCCAATGGAAAATCCCAAACGAAGCAGTTTTTTCATGCGCATTCACCTCCTCTCTACATGGAAATCTATCTCAAACAGCACCGCTTCTATACAGCCTGTTCGATGCGTGCTAATACGTCCTGTTCTTCCATATCCAGAGAGAGGATCAATTCGCTGGCTAAAATCTGTTTGGCGGAGTTCAGCATCTTCTTTTCCCCGGTAGAAAGCCCCTTTTCCTTGTCTCGATGGCTCAGAGCGCGCACCACCTCTGCCGTATCAAAGATACTGCCTGTGCGCATCTTTTCCAAATTTTCCCGGTACCTGCGGTTCCAGTTATCGCATTCCTCCCCACAGGGCTGAGACAAAAATTCCAGGACTTTCATCCCTTCTTCTTTGCCGATGATGGCGCGTAAGCCAATATCTTTGCCTTCAACAGGCACCATCACCTTCATACCACCTAAAGCGAACCTGAGCACATAATAGCGCTGGAGCTGGCCCAAAATCTCTTTTTCTTCGATCAGCTCAACAATCCCGGCCCCATGCATCGGATATGCCACCCGGTCGCCAATTTCAAACACAGCCTTTCCCCCCTTTTTGTATCAAATGGTGTATTTTTAATGATACGGCATAAACCATCCCTTGTCAATTTTCCTCTGCCGTATCCATCCCCTTACGTTTGGGCTCTAGGCCGAGGAAAAGCGCTTCTGCTACGCTGCCAACCCCAGCAAAGCGCACCCCCGCCTTGATTCCAGAGGCTTTCAAGGCTTCTTTGGGTACCAGAAGCGTGGTAAAACCCATTTTTGCACATTCTGACGCCCGCCGCTCCAGCTGGGAAACCATGCGCACCTCGCCTGTTAGCCCCACTTCTCCTATGGCCGCCACCCCTTCTTTGAGCGGCTGCCCCGTGGCCGCGGATGCAATGGCCATCAACATCGCCAGGTCGTTGGCAGGCTCTGCAATTTTCATGCCGCCTACTACGTTTGTGTATACATCGCGGTTGTACAGCGGAACGCCTGCACGCCGCTCCATAATCGCAATCATCAGCAGCATTCGGTTGTAGTCTACCCCTGTGGCCATACGCCGCGGCTGTCCAAAGGATGTAGTGGCCGCCAGCGACTGTATTTCGCACAAAACCGGCCTGCTTCCCTCCATCGAGCAGGTAATCGCACTGCCCGCCACGCCTTTGGTATGCTGGCTGAGCAGCACCTCCGAAGGGTTTTTCATCTCCTCCATACCGTGTTCTGTCATGGCAAATACGCCGATTTCATTGGTAGAGCCAAACCGATTTTTCACAGCCCGCAAAATGCGCAGCGTAGATTGCTGCTCTCCTTCAAAATACAACACGGTATCCACCATATGCTCCAATACGCGCGGGCCGGCGATGGCTCCTTCCTTGGTCACATGCCCCACCAAAATCACCGTAGCGCCCGTTGTTTTTGCGATTCTAAGCGCAGAAGCCGTACATTCTCGAATTTGGGATACACTGCCCATCGCGCTTGCCATGCCAGGCTGCGTCATCGTTTGAATGGAATCGATGATGACAAGCTGCGCCTGGCTCTCCTCCATGGCTTGGCAAACCGCCTCCATATCTGTTTCCGCCAACACCAATAGATCCTCAGACAGCGTGCCCAGCCGCAGCGCCCGCAGCTTGATCTGCCGGGCCGATTCCTCCCCTGAAACATAGAGCACTTTTTTCCCTTGCCTAGCAATTCTCTCGCAGGCCTGGAGCAGCAGCGTGGATTTCCCAACGCCGGGTTCTCCTCCTACCAGCACAACTGCACCTTCGATCAGGCCGCCGCCCAGAACGCGATCCAGCTCTTCAATGCCCGTCTGTATATGCCCTGCCGGCGCCACATCCACCTGCGCCAGCGGCACAGGCTTTGCCGCCGGCTTCCATGGTTTTGCTTTCCCGCCTACAGATTTGATCACAGGCTGCTCTTCCATGGTATTCCATTCCCCACAGCCGGGGCAACGTCCCACCCATTTGGGCGATTCATACCCGCAGCTTGTGCAGTAAAAAATCGTTTTTGTTTTTGCCATCGTCTTTCAGTCCACCACTGCGAATTTCAAAATATCGCGTTCCCTGTTTTTATCTGTAATGTCAAACCACGTTACTCCATGGCCGGATACATCCGCCAGCATCGCGTATTCGGTGGGTTTGGAAAGCTGTGCCAGCTCTCCCGTTGCCAGGAAATACACATAAATGCGTCCGTTCTGGCAGTACGCTACAAAGTTATCCGCAATCCCATACCCCGATACATTCTCCGCCAGTTTTTTCGGCATCGCGCCGTTTTGCGATAGATATAGATTGGCGTCGGCGCTGGCAAAATTATCGCTCCATATGATGGCAGAGCCATTTGTCATCGGCTTAAACGCATACATGCCCGGCTCATAGGTTGTCACCGTTCCGGCATTTTCTCCCAGGGGCAGCGTCTTGATCACATTGTACTGTTCGCTGTCCGGCTGATCCGGGTGCGGCTCTACCCAGACAATATCAGTGCTGCATACGCCCGGCGGCGAGACACCCATGGCAGAATCCTCATAAACGGCCAGCGTTGTGAGCTCTTTGGTCGTCAGATCCATCATATACAGTTTATCCTGCGTTTCGCCCGTACGCTCCGCCCACACTACATACTGCCCTGTTAAAAATACGTCCGGGCAATCGTATGGAATATCCTTGAGCTTTTCGGTCTGTTGTGTGCTGCGGTTATATAAATACATGGTAGCACGCCCGGGTATCACGCCTCCGTCCGCCATAGCAGTATCCTTTTTCGTATCAATGTATACGATATAATCCGCGCTTACATCCAGCGCCAGAATATCGCCCTCTGCTTCAATGCCCTCTATCCTCGTAGGCGTCACTGAGTTTGCCGTATCCTGCTTGGCCACATAAATTTCCTTCATCAAGGGATTGTAGTAGTTGTCCTGTCCTGAAGAAAAGTACACTTCATCCCCCAATAGGATCGGCCTAGCCACATATTTAAACTTATTGGTCAACAGCACCTCTCGTATCTTATCTGATAAATCTCCAATCTCCGCCTGCTGCGTGGGCAGCGGCACTTCCGTAATCTTTGGCCCAAACCAAGATTGAACCAACGGCATCGCCACTTGGGATACCAGCAGCCAGCAAAGCGCGACGATGGCCCCCACAATCCCGATCATCAAGAATGGGTATACTGCCGATCCACGCCAGCGATCCAACAGGTTTTCCCCTCTTCTGTGCCTTCGTCTTGCCATTTAGTCGATCCTTTCCAATAAGCATACCGCCTGGGCCGCAATGCCCTCCTTGCGTCCCGTAAAGCCCATATGCTCGGTCGTAGTTGCCTTGATATTCACCTGTGCAGGCTCTATGCCCAGCGCCTGAGCAATATGATGCGTCATATGCTCGGTATGCGGGCCAATCTTTGGTTCTTGGGCGATGACCACCGCATCCACATTTCCTACGGCATATCCTGTCTGGCGCACCTTTTCCACACAGCATTGCATCAGCATGATGCTGCTTGCTCCAAAGTAGATAGGGTCTGTATCCGGAAAATGCTGTCCAATGTCCCCCAATCCCGCTGCGCCCAACAGTGCATCGCTGATGGCATGGCAAAGCACGTCGGCATCGGAATGGCCCATCAATCCTTTTTCATAGGGAATCCGTACGCCGCCCAAGATCAGGGCGCGGTTCTCCGCAAACGCATGCGCGTCCAGGCCCAGCCCGGTCTTGATTCTCGGCTTTCTCATAATACGGCGCGGAACATCATATCCGCATTCTCCTTTGTCGCATGTTCAGTCACCATCAATACCTCGTATGTATATGTCTTTTCCCCCAGCTGAATGGTCAGCACATCGCCTACCTCTACCTTATCCGAGGGCTTGGCCACCTTTCCATTGATTTGTATCCTTCCCGCCTGGCATGCCTGCTGCGCCACAGTTCTTCGCTTGATGATCCGCGATACTTTCAAATATTTATCAATTCGCATCTTTGGCCTCCTACTATTGTTATTATAGCATATTTTCCTGCTCCGCCCTATAAAAGACAGAGCACGGTCCTACCGATATAAAAAAGAGCCGGGAATATCCGGCTCTTTTTTTATATGTTTTTATTTGATAGCATCTTTCAAGGCTTTGCCCGCTTTGAAAGCCGGCACCTTGGTAGCCGGGAAATCCATCGGCTGTTTGGTCAACGGGTTGATGCCCTTACGCGCTGCGCGTTCACGCACTTCGAAGTTGCCAAAGCCAACCAGCTGTACCTTCTCGCCTGCTTTCAGAGTTTCTACCACTGCATCCAATACAGCATTTACCGCTTTTTCTGCGTCTTTCTTGGCCAAACCGCTCTTTTCGGCTACACAACCGATCAATTCAGTTTTGTTCATATTCGTGCCCTCCTAGTGATAGTTGCGCCAAGCGCAAATTTTTCTCGTTTTTATGTCTTGACCATTTTCCACCAAACAGTCTAGAATGTCAAGCTTTTTCTTGCCTTTCCAAGCGCTTTGCCTTTTCCCACAGCCCATCCAGCGTTTCCAGTGTCTGGCCGCTTAGCATCATTCCTGATCGTACGGCCGCCTGTTCCATCGCACGGAAACGGCGTATAAACTTCTCACAAGCCGCCATCAGCGCCGTTTCCGCATGTACGCCGCAAAGCCGCACCACATTGACCGCAGCAAACAGCAAATCGCCCGCTTCTTCCTCGATGCGCACCGGGTCCTCCTGCAGCGCCTCCAACAGCTCGGCCAGTTCTTCTTTTACCTTGCCGGCTGCCGGCTCTGGCGCATGCCAGTCAAAGCCGATGCTCTTGGCCTTCTTTTGGATTTTCTGCGCACGCATCAGGGCAGGCAGCCCATCTCCTACGCCCTTCATCAAGGAATCTTCCTGTGTATGCCCTTTTTCCGTTTTCTTGATCTCTTCCCAATTTTCCAACACCTCGCCTGTCCCGCTGACCGTTACGCTGCCAAAAACATGCGGATGGCGGCGGATCAGCTTTTCGCAAATTCCGCTGCATATGTCCACAGGCGTAAACTCCATCTGTTCCTGCGCAATTTCCGCATTCATCGCCACCTGCAGCAGCACATCGCCCAGCTCCTCGCATAGGTGCTCCATATCCCCTTCATCCACCGCTGCAATCGCCTCGCAAGCCTCTTCCAGCATGGCGGATTTCAAGGAAAAATGCGTTTGTTCTGCATCCCAGGGGCATCCATCTGGTGCGCGCAGTATACCGGCGATTTTTTGCAAATCTGCATATACGTAGCGCTTGCGCTTTTCAAAGGGCAGCGGCGGCACTACCAGGCAGCTGGTCGCATCAAAATGGGGCTGTCGATCCATCTCATACAGAGGGCACCAGCGGTGGTGCATCCGTTCGGCATCCGCCCATACCAGAGCTACCTGCCAGTCCTCCGGATACAGCTCCATCAGGTCAACCTTGTATTGGCTTGCCTTTATCGGCTGATCCAAATCACAGATCACCTGGCTTTTTCCACAATCCAATCTTAAAAGATCCAGCGCTTCATAGTGCGTCTGTACCCCTTGTTCACAGGGTGCGCCCGCCTCGGCCATTGCAGCGGCAGCCGTGCTCAGTCCCGGCAGAATCCCTACTTCTATGCCAAGCTCCTTGGCCCTGTTCCAAACCGTCTGAACAGCGCTTTGTCCTTGACTAGCTTCTCCCGTAACGGCAAATACAATACGCCTTTCCCGGCCTGCCTCCACAATTTTTTCCGCTACGGCCCGGTTGAGCGCATCAAAATCCTGCGCCTTTTGATATTCTTCATCCAACGAAATAAAACCTATGCCCGCTTGCTTTACAATCTCGATACTGGGATGCAAGGCCGTCTGCACATAGCAGACCTCCGCCTTTTCCAGTGCCAGCACAGTCTGGCTTGTGGTATATCCCTTCGGCCCCGGCCCCAGCCCAACAATGAGTATCCCCATTAGATATCCCTCCAAATTCTCTTTTCACGCAGCCAAGAATCCAGCTTGATGCCGCCCGGCAGCATTCTAAGATCCTCCGTCGTAACAACATGGAACCCTACCACCAGCGCAAAATACACGACAATGCCAATTGCCGTTGCGCTCAAAAATAAGATCCACCCATTTACACTGTGCAGCGCCATCCATACAATCCCTACCGCCGCGGCCATCCCTAAGGTTGCCAGCATCGGCTTTACCAAAATTTCCATCACGGAAAACTGCGCCCTTAGCTCATGCAGAATACGCCATAGATCCAACAGCGCACAGACAGCATAGCACGCCACCGTGCCGATGGCGGCCCCTACAACATTGAGGCTTGGGATTTTCAGCAACACCAGCGACACCACAATTTTAACCAAAAGCCCGGCCGCCAAATTTCTTACCGGAATGTTCTGCAGGCCCAGGCCCTGCAAAATACCTGTGCAAGTTTGCGTTGCCATCAAGCAAAATAGCCCGATGGCCATTACCCGCATCAGCATAGCCGATACCGACGCATGGTCGCCTTCTGCCAGCGTACCCGGAAAAATCAACTGTAGCAAAAGCGGCCCTAACAGCATCAGCCCCACCATACACGGCAGCCCCAGCAGCGTTGTCAGCTTTAATCCGATCCCGGTATTTATCGTGCATTCCTTAAATCGTCTTAGTTTAAGGCTCGCAGAGATGCTTGGCACCAAGCTCATGTGCAGCGCTGTCGAAATGCTCACCGGCACGTAGACAATCGGGCTCACATAACCTGTCATCAACCCAAACCTACTCTCCGCCATCGCTTGGGAAAATCCACTGGATTTCAATAAATTGATAACCATAAAATTATCTACCAGAGATACCAGGCTCATCGCGGCAGCCGCCAGGGTAATGGGCAAAGCCAAATGCAGCAGATCTTTGCGAATTTTCTTTTTTTCCGGATATGTGCGTACATGCGGGCTTGTCCTAACTTCATGCATCAGCGCATTTTTCCCGCGTCCATAACGGATCATCAAATACACCAGCGAGCACAGCTCCGCCGCAGGGATGGCCGCCAGCGCCCCTACCGACGCCAACAATGTGCTGCTATGGATCAGCCAGTAAGCCAACCCCAGCCCCAACACCGTTTTTACGATTTCCTCTACCAGCTGCGAAACGGCCGTGGGTGCCATCTCCTGCAGGCCCTGAAAATAGCCTCGATAGGCTGCAATGCCGCTCATAAAGAAAACCGCCGGCGATAACGATAGGATCGTCATCCACGCCTCTGAGACACCCTGCAGCCGCACAATCCAGAACGACCCTGCAGCCAGCAGCACAGAGCCCCCCAAACCGGCCAGCAAAAGCGTCCGAAAACAGGTTACAAAAAAATAATGTGCGGTCCGATAATCGCCAAGAGCAGCAAATTCTGAAACCCGCTTGCTGATCGCTGCCGGGATGCCAGAGGTGGCCACCACTGTTAAAAGCACATAGATCGGATAGGCCAGCTGGTAGTAGGCAATGCCCATAGTTCCGATACAGCCGGCCAGCATAATGCGAAATAGAGAGCCAATGGCGCTGCATAGCAGTCCAGCACTGCCAAGCTTTACCGCGCCGTGCGCAAACCCTTTTTTCATGCCGATGGCCCTCCTCTCTGCTCGTTTCTCTTTTATGTATGTGCTTTATTATAGCATCTTCCGCCAAAAAACCCCAGAAAAAAAGCCGCTTTCTCAGCGGCCTTTTTTACGGATTCATTGTTCCAGCTGGCGTCCCAAAAACCCAGCTGTTGTCTGCGTTACCTTTAGCTCCGTTTCTCCAAACTTGCAGTCCTCCTGTCTGGACAACAGTACCACAGCACCCGTAGCCTCCCCTTCGCTGATCACAGGTACAACGATCTGGGCGATGGTCTGGCTGGCATTATCCTGCTCGGTAATTGGCATGGGCTTTCCTCCGCTTCGCCGGTCGGTAAGAATAGGTTTTCTTTGCTCCATGGCCTGTTCCATCTCACGGCTGACTGCGTGATCCAGATATTCTTTCTTCTGCACCCCGGCGGTTGCAATGACGCTGTCACGGTCACAGATCATCGCAATATGCCCCAAGGACTTATTCAGCGCCTCCACATATTCCTTAGCAAAGGCGCCCAGCTCTCCCATCGGGGAATATTTTTTTAGAATGATCTCTCCATTTCGGTCTGTGAATATCTCTAAAGGATCTCCTTCACGGATGCGCAGCGTCCGCCGGATCTCCTTTGGCACCACGACTCTTCCCAATTCGTCGATTCTGCGTACGATCCCTGTCGCTTTCATACATGTTCCTCCTGCCTTATGCAAACTTCTACCTCTGTTGCCGATATTTTCTGCTAATTGGCAGGTTTTTATCAGGAAAGTTTTTTTATGGGAAAAACATTTTTTTCCAAATGCTTCATTGCGTATTGCACCGCGCTTGCAACCGCCCCTCAATACCAGTACAATAAAACAAATAAAAAAGACATTTGTATGTCGTTAGGAGCAAGACATAATGCAGCTATCCAGTTTGCAAAACGGAAGCGATATACGCGGCGTCGCCATGGGCCCGCAGGCCAATTTAACGGCCAAGGAGGTAGACACGCTCAGCCGTGCCTTTGCCCTTTGGCTGGCTGGGCGCACCCAGCGCACAGCCCCCCGCATAGCCGTTGGGATGGACGCTCGGCTTTCCGGCCCCGCCTTGAAAGAGGCCTGTATTGCCGCGTTAGCGGATTGCGGGCTTTTTGTCCTCGATTGCGGGATGGCCAGCACGCCCGCTATGTTTATGACAACCGTGTCCGCTCAAACACATTGCGACGGCGCCGTGATGCTGACCGCCAGCCATCTGCCCAGCGATCGTAACGGAATGAAGTTTTTCACTTGTCAGGGTGGTTTGGAATCCGGTGAAATTGCAGCGCTTCTTCGCCTATCCGAAGGGGATTTGCCCAGCGGCCGAGCAGGCCAAGTACAGACGTTTGACTTCATTTCTATCTATGCAGAGGGGCTGCGTCAAAAAATTCAGCAGGAAACCGGCCAGGCCCAGCCGCTCAAAGGGCTGAAAATTCTTGTAGACGCCGGCAACGGCGCCGGTGGCTTTTATGCTGAAAAGGTGTTGCAGCCCTTGGGGGCCGATATTCAAGGCAGCCAGTTTTTGGAGCCAGACGGGCATTTCCCCCATCATATTCCTAATCCTGAAAATGCCGAGGCCATGCAAAGCCTTGTAGACGCTGTGATCCGTCACAATGCCGATTTTGGTTTGATTTTTGATACCGATGTAGACCGGGTAGGCGCCGTAGACAAAGGCGGCGTTGTGCTGAATAAAAACCGCCTTATCGCGGTCATCTCCGCTGTTTTGCTCCGTGAAACGCCGGGCGCTGTCATCGTGACGGATTCCATTACCTCCACAGGGCTGGCAGAGTTCATCAAGGCGCACGGCGGGATACATCGCCGCTTTAAGCGCGGCTACAAAAACGTCATCAATGAGGCGATCCGCTTAAACCATGCCGGCCAATATACGCCTCTTGCCATCGAAACCAGCGGTCATGCCGCCTTAAAGGAAAACTATTTTTTGGACGACGGTGCTTATCTTGCCACGCGTCTTGTCATCGAAGTGGCACGCCTGCATCAGAAAGGGCTTTGCATCGCGGACCTTCTTGCCGATCTTTCCGAACCCGCGGAGAGCTGTGAATTCCGCTTGGCCATCCGCACAGATGCGTTTCGTGATTTCGGCCAGTCGCTTATCCAGGCACTCTTTGCCTATGCCGATACGCAGCCCTCTTTTCAGCCTGCCCCGGAAAACCATGAAGGCATCCGCGTCCAGTTTTCCCCCGAAAACGGCGACGGCTGGTTTCTCCTCCGCCTTTCCCTCCACGAGCCGCTCATTGCCATCAACATCGAAAGCGAACGGGCGGGCGGGGTTCGCACCATCGCGCAGCAGCTAATGAAGTTTCTCTCCGCCTATCAAGGGGAATTGGATCTATCTCCCTTGGCATCGTATCTTTCGTAACGCTTTCTTGTAAACAAAAGCCAGGCAGCAAAAAGCTGTCTGGCTTTCTTATTCTTCGTTATTTGACAAAGGCCACGCGGCTCTCATATACCTTTGCATCCAACCCCTTGGCCCATTGCTCCATTTTTTCCGTCCAAACCTCTTCCTTTGCTACCTCATCCTCTTTGGAAGCTACCACTTCCTTACCGCCCTGGTCGTACGGCAGCTCCCCGGCCGCAGCATCCATCTGCAAACGGATGATATGCACGCCAAACGCAGTTGCGGTTTGCGCCAGCTCTCCCTGCTTTGTCAGCGTACGGGCCGCGGCCACAAAATCCTCATCATATGTGGTATCATCCGGCGCAATGACATAGCCGATCTTCGCTGTGACCGTATCTCCCTGCATACCCGGGTCTGTATTGTATTGTTCGATGAGCGCATCAAAATCCTCTCCGTCTTTTGCCTTTTGCATTGCCTCATCTACCTTAGCCTGTACATTGGCCTGGGCCGTCTGGATCGCATTGCTCAGTTCTGTTTCCTTGGCTTCCAACTGCGGTTTTTTGGTATCCAGATCCTTCTGGGCCTGGGCGATGCTCTCATCATAGGCATCCAGCTTTTCCTGGCTGGCGTCCATTTCCTGCTTTTTGGCTTCTGCCGTAGCGGTATCGTTCTCCGAAACCGCCTTATCGTATGCCTCCTTGGCAGCGTCATAAGTGGATTGCTCACTTTCCCTGCTCTCCTGATTGGTATCCAGGCTTTCCTGCGCGGTATCCACTTCTTCTTGCAGCGTCGTTTTTTCCTCGGACAGCGCTTCTACCTTGCTCTTATCAGCCGGCAGATACTCAATTAGGATCTGTTTAACCAGCAGATAGTTTTCCGGCTTATACAATAAATAATCACCTGAAGATTCGTTGGTGATCGCCGTCATAAAATCACTCGGCGTTTTCTCATAGGTTTCCTTTTGCTCTGCCAGGTCTTCTTTATAGCGGTTTTCCAACGCTTTATCCCCGGCCTTTACATCCTTTACCGTACTTTCATACAGCTTGTTGTACTTTCGGTTGCGCAAAAGGTCTTCTTTATAGCTGGCCGCATTTTCCGTAGCATAATAGGTACGGAAAAATTCGTCTACATCCTCGTCGATATTGCCTTCGTAGCTCTCCGGGGATACCGAATTGTATCCCAGCTGCGTTTTTACCTGGTCTATCGCATCGGCATAGGTCTCTTCTACTTCTGCGATCTCTTCCTCCGTCAGCGGCATATCCCTGTCGCAAATAGCAGCCGCTACACGCAGCTCCATCCAGCTTTGGGCCAGGGTTACGCCCTGCTCGTCCATGTATTCTCTCAACTGGCTGTCCAGCCCCTCATCCCAGAGGTCATCCTCCACGCCATAGGCGGATAGATAGGATTGCATCTGGCTGTATAGCTGCTCCTTTGTCAGCGTCTCATCGCCTACCTTGGCAACGATCTGCGCCTTATCCTTATCGCGGTTGACCGATACGCAGCCCGTCAGCAGGCCAACGCACATTGTCATCGCCAGCGCTACGGCTGCCCATTTCTTTTTCATCGGCGTCCATCCTCTCTTGTACAAAGCTCGGTTGTCAAACATATTTTTGTTATTATACCGCACTCGCTGTCCGGTTTCAATCTCAGCTTGCCTGGGTCAGATCCTTGAAAAATGCCATCGTCTGCTCTGTCATTTCCTCTGCAGAGGCCCGGGGCAGCTTCAACAGCAGCCCCGGCGTTTCCCCTTTTGTAAAGTGTGCACCCTGCCCAAACCGCTCTGCTGCCTGCATGATTTGAAGCGGGTCCACCTCCGCCTGCAAAGCAAACTTCATACGCGCTTGGCCCTGGCGCACTGTCACACTTGCTACGCCGGCCTCGTGTGCCAGCGCGCGCAGCAGCGAAATCTCTATCAGTTGGCGCGTTGCCTCTGGCACCGGGCCAAATCGGTCTTGCAATTCCTTCTCCAAGTCCTCCGCGTCATGCACGCCCGTGATATTGGCAATCTTGCGGTACACCTGCACCTTTTGCTCTTTAGAGCCCACATATTTTTCGGGCAGATAGGCAGCCAGCGGCGCATCTACCGTGGTTTCAAATGTCGGCGCCGGCGTCTCTCCCCTTGCCTGTTTTACAGCGTCCGCTAACAGCTTGCAGTAGGTATCGTATCCCACGTTTGCCATATGCCCGTGCTGCTCCGGCCCCAACAGGTTGCCCGCACCCCGGATCTCTAAATCGCGCATGGCAATGCGGAAGCCGCTGCCAAGGTCGGTAAACTCCTTGATAGCGTCCAGCCGCTTTTGCGCCGTTTCATTGATCTGCTTATTTGTTTCGTACAATAGATAACAATACGCCGTACGCGTGCTCCGTCCGACACGCCCCCTTAGCTGATACAACTGGGAAAGCCCCAGATGGTCGGCATCCAGCACGATCATGGTGTTGGCAGAGGGAATATCCACCCCGTTTTCCACGATGGTAGAGCACACCAGCACATCCGCCTCTCGTTCATAGAATTGCAGCATCGCGCTTTCCAGCTGGTTTTCCGTCATCTGCCCATGCGCCATGGCAAAGCGCGCTTCCGGCACGAGTTGGCGCAGCTCATGCACCAGCCACTCCATCCTCTGCACCTTATTATAAAGGATGTACACCTGCCCGTCGCGGGCCAGCTCCCTGTGGATCGCTTCGCGGATCAGCCCCGCATCATACGGCGATACATAGGTATTTACCGGGATCCTTTGCTCCGGCGGCGTATGGATGACGGACATATCCCGGATCCCTACCAGCGACATTTCCATCGTGCGTGGGATAGGCGTAGCCGTCATCGTCAATACATCCACGCTGCGCTTCATGTCCTTGATGGTCTCCTTATGCCCTACGCCAAACCGCTGCTCTTCATCCACCACCAGCAGCCCCAGGTCATGCGGCCTTACATCCTTGGCCAGCAGCCTGTGCGTACCGATGAGCACATCGATGCCGCCGTCGGCAAACTCCTGCAGGATCTGCTTTTGCTCCTTGGCGGTCTTGAACCGGCTCAGCACCTGCACCCGGATGGGGTACCCCTCAAACCGGGCCGCCATCGTTGCATAGTGCTGCTGGGCCAAAATCGTCGTCGGCACCAGCACCATGGCCTGCTTGGCGTCCATCACGCATTTGAAAATGGCGCGCATCGCCACCTCCGTCTTACCATAGCCGACATCACCGCACAGCAAACGATCCATGATTTTATTGGATTCCATGTCCCGTTTGATCTCTTCTACGCTTTGCAGCTGCCCCTCCGTTTCTTCAAAGGGGAACGCCTGCTCAAACTCTGCCTGCCAAGCCGTATCCTCCGAGAACGCATAGCCCGTCATCGCCTGCCGGGCCGCATAGATCGAAACTAGATCCTGCGCCAGCTTTTTCACTGAGCTGGAAACCTTTTTCTTCGCCTTTTCCCACTCGGCACCGCCCATCTTGTTTACCTTGGGGGTATCGTCGTTGCCAATGTATTTTTGCAAACGGTCCGCCTGGTCAGCCGGGATGTAGAGCTTATCCCCGCCGCGGTATTCCATCAGCATAAAATCTTTGGGCTTTCCCTCTACCGTGATAGTGGTAAGCCCCTTGTATACACCGATGCCATGCACATCATGTACGGCATAATCTCCTACTTTCAAGTCAACAGCCGGCATTGCCGCCTGTAAGGAGCTCTTCTGCTTGGCCGGCGTACGCGCCCCTTGGGTGCGGAAAATCTCATGTTCGGAAAATACGAGATAATTTTCCTCTCCCATCTCGAATCCGCTGCCCAGCGGCGCCACCGTCAAAACAGTGTACCCCTTTTGCGGCGGGTTTTTCATCTCGCTGTCCACCACACAGGAAACGCCTCTGTCCAACAGCGATTGGTAAAGCGTCTGGCAGCGCTTTTCATTTTGCAGAACCAATACCGTGCGGTACCCGTGCTTGTTGCGCAGGGTCAGCTCATCTGCCAGTAGATCAAACCTGCCATGCAGGGCTTGCGCCGGGCGAATCTGAAATACGTGGCTGTCCCCTGTTTGCTGTACAGCAGAGCATGACAGCGTATATACATCCGGCGGAGCCGTCAAATGTACATAGGGCGCCAGCTGGTTTTCCCAGCCCAGCGGCGACATCCCCTTTTCTTTAAGCTCTACTACCGTAGATTGAATCTCTAAATCTGAGGAATGGGCCGCATCCGACAGGCGTATCGGCTCATCCAGCATCAGTATACTGTCTGCCGGCAGATAGTCCACCGCCGTATACGCTGGCAAAAACAGCGACAATACCTCATAGCTTTGCGTATAATCACCTTGGGCAATGCTATCATGTAGCTGGCGCAGCCGTTCGCTCTGCTCATTTTGCGCAGACAGCGGAATGTTTTTCAGGATCTTATCCATTTCCAGCAGCGCCTTTTGCGCCTGCTTATGCGTCAGCGGTGTTTCCACAGCTGGTGATAGCGCAAACTGCTGTATTTCCTCCTGGCTACGCTGGGATAACACATCCAGCTTTCTGATCTGGTCTATCTCATCGCCAAAAAAATCCACGCGCACCGCACTGCCATCCGCGCCAAAGATATCCACTATACCGCCTCGCACGGCAAATTCGCCCGTTTCCTGTACCGTTTCATTGCGCAGGTAGCCTGCCCGCGCCAACTTTTCCATCACCCTGTTGATCTCGATGCGCTGTCCTTTTTGCAGGGTAAACACATGCTTTTGGAAATCCTCCGGAGGGGCCAAACGGGCCCGCGCTGCGTCTACCCCTGCAATGATGACAAACGGCGTGCCCGAAACAGCCCGGCTCAGCGCCTTGGCCCGCAGGCCCTGCGTCTGCTTGTTTTGTCCCCGTGCACGGCTGAGCTGTACCGTCCTCTGCGGCAGCAGCAGGCACGCGTCCCCCAGCGTAGGCTCCAGCGCTGCATAGAGCTTTTGTGCAGAAAAATCGCCTGATGTCACGATCATGATGGATTTCTTCTGCTGGTAAAACAGAGACAGAACCAGGGGCACCTTTCCGTTTTCCGGCATGCCAAAAAGAGAGAGTTTTTTCTGCTCCCCCTTCATGCTCCCAATCAATCTTTTATACGCGCCGCCCTCCATCAGCGGCTTCAGCAAAGGGCTGATCTGGGTCCATGGCTGCTGTTGCATAAATGCCTCCCCGGCGTTATACGCCGTTATACGCCCTCTGCGCAGCCTCTACCCCTTCCGTAAGCAAAAGCTTTGCCGCTTGGGCGCCGTGTTCAATACTGCGCTGAAACAAAAGCGCGTCCTCTCCTTTGGGTACTCCCAAGACAAAATCAACCAGATCCCATTTTTCCGGTGGGGCGCCTACGCCTAGGCGCACACGCGGGAATCCTCCCTCGCCCAAATGGGATAAAATACTGCGCATGCCGTTGTGCGTACCAGCACCGCCCTTTCCTCGCACGCGGATTACGCCAGCCGGCAGGTCTATATCGTCGTATAGCACCACAATATCTTCCAACGACACTTTATAGTACGCAGCAAAATCCATCACACATTCGCCGCTGTTGTTCATAAAGGTCTGCGGCTTGATCAATAGTACCTTTTCCAATCCGCATTGCACTTGCCGCACCACTGCGCCGCGCTGCTTTTTTTCCGGCGTCGCATTGAGCAGCGCCCCCAATTCATCCAACGCCAAAAAACCGGCATTATGCCGGGTCTTGGCGTATTTATCCCCCGGGTTCCCCAGGCCAAATACCAGTTTCATCTTATTTGAGTTTCCCCTGTTTTCTTCGGTTGTCCGCCCATTCCGGCTTTGTCTCGGCACGAACGCGACCGATCGCCATCGAGCCTGCTTCCACTTCTTCGGTTACCGTGGTGCCCGCCGCCACATACGCGCCTTCCCGCACCGCTACGGGCGCTACCAGGTTTACATTGCAGCCGATAAAGCAGCGATCCTCTACCGTAGATCGCTGTTTTATCTTCCCATCATAGTTCACAAAGATCGTGCCGCAGGCAATATTACAGTCTCTGCCGATGTCGGCATCTCCAATATAAGCCAGATGGGGCAGTTTGGTTCCATCTCCGACATTGGAATTTTTAACTTCTACAAAATCGCCGACCTTGCATCCGCTGCCAATCTTGCTGCCCGGCCGCAGATACGCAAACGGGCCTACCGTCGTACCGCTGCCGATTTCGCTTTGTACAACCACGCTGTTTTGCAGTTCCACGCCGTCTGCAAGGATGCTGTCCTCGATACGCGAAGAGCCCATCAGCACACAATCCGCTCCAATCTTTGTACGGCCCCTGAGCATCACGCCCGGGTACAAAATGGTATCGCGGCCGATCTCCACCTGCTCTTCAATGTATACCTGCTGCGGATCGAGGATAGTAACGCCATTTCGCATATGATTCTCTTTGATCCGCGTTTGTAAATATTGCTCCGCCTGCATCAGCTGTATCCTGTCGTTGACACCCATGCATTCCGCCTGGCTCGTCACCACCGCCTCAACAGGACGATGCGCCTGTACCAAAAATCCAATGCAGTCCGTCAGATAATACTCCTGCTGCGCGTTGTCGCATGTCAGCTGTGTTAGCCCCTCCAGCAGCGCACGGTTGTCAAAACAGTATACCGAGGCGTTGACCTCTCTTACCTGCCGCTCCTCATCCGTTGCGTCTTTATGTTCTACGATCCTGGCCACACGGCCATGATCATCCCGCAGCACGCGTCCATAGCCAGTGGGGTCCTCCGCTATGCTGCTCAAAAGCGCCGCCCCGCCTGTGGGGGTTTTGTCGATCAACGTTTGCAGCGTTTGCTGTGTCAAAAGCGGCATATCGCCCGCCAAAATCAACGTCTTGCCATCATAATCCTTTAGGTAAGGCATGGCCATCTGCACGGCATGCCCTGTTCCCTTTTGTTCTGTTTGCTCCACCACTGCCGCGGACTTTTCCACAAACGGGGCCACCTGTTCTTTCCCATGGCCTACCACCACAATGGGGCTGCACTGTGCCGGGCAAGCATTCAGTACCCTCTGCACCATTTCTACTCCGCATACTTTATGTAGCACCTTGGGCGTACTGCTCTTCATTCTTTTGCCTTCGCCCGCCGCCAAGACCACTGCTTTGATGGGTTCCACCGACAAATGCCCCCTTTTGTTGGATCTCTATGTGTATATTATAAGCTAAAATGCTCCGTTCATTGTATGCAAACACCCTTTGCATTGTCAAGTTTTGATGAATTTTCCAGTTTTTCTCTTTCCTATTATATTTATACAAGCTAAAATCGAAGATAGAATTTTCAGGGAGTCTCTCTAACATAGATAAAAATATGAAAAAATAATCTATTATCCGGAAAAGAGTCTTGACATCCTGTTTCTTTGGGTGTAGTTTTACATCAAGATAAAAACAAGGGTGTTTGCCAAGGCGTTGTGTCTGTTGCCGGTAAGCCCCTTTTTATTTCTGTTATCCATAACTATGCCGGCAAAAAGGAGGAGTTCTATGTCCATTACCGTATCCGGTGTGCTCATCGGAATCGTGTTTGGCATTGCGCTCGGCTGTTTTCAGCTGTATGCGTTATGGCATATGGTTTCCAATCCTGCCTATCGTTGGCTTTGGTTCATCGGCAAAATGCTGGCCTATGTGGCGGTATTTTTGCTGATGGCGCTATGGTCCGTAGGCCATCTAGCCGGCTGTGCGGGTGCAGCGCTATTTCTGTTGTTCGCAGGGGCTGCCGTCATATTCACCAAGGCAAAGAGGAGTTAACTAAGTCATGGAGCAAAACACAACCTCTCAAGCTGCCCAAAAGCAGGGTGTCAAAAAGAAAAAATCCATCAAGCAAAAGCTGCTAGCCTTTTTAAAGCTCGCCGCGCCATACCTGATCCTATGCATAATCTATGGCGCGTTGATGCTAATCTTCGGCCCCAAGGAAAGCAATGGTATGGAGCTTTCCATCGATGTCGGCACCATCACGTTGCCAGGTATCGGAGCTGTCAGCTGGTCTGTTTTTGTGGGCGGCGTCATTCTTTTGCTATGTATCGTCGTTCTGCTATGCCTAAATCTATTTTATTATAAAGGCATGACAGAAAATCCGAAAAAGCTGCAAAACTATCTACAGCTGTTTGTCACCACCTATGACAAAATGGCGACCAACCGCCTGGGCGAAACCATCGGGCGGGAAATTGCTCCTTACCTATTTGCCTTGACCATATACATTGGCCTTGGCTGTTGTATCGAGTTGTTTGGTCTTACGGCGATGACCGCCGATATCAATACCACCTTGGCGCTGGGGATCTGTACGTTCATCATGATCAATTACATCACCATCCGCCACAGGGGGCTAAAGTATCGGGCCCAAAGCTACCTAAAGCCGATGGCGGCCGTGGCGCCTGTCAAGTTGCTTTCAGACTTGGCAGTGCCTGTTTCGCTGGCCTGCCGTTTATACGGCAATGTGCTGGCGGGCATGATCGTTATGGAGCTGATCTATTCCGTAACAACCATCCTAATTCCGCCGCTTCTATCCCTGTATTTCAACGTGTTCCACACGGCGATTCAGGTGTATATATTTGTTTACCTATCGCTTTCCTACGTAGGCGAAGCGTTGGATTAAGATTTCATTCCTAAAAGGAGGATTATCATCATGAGTGCAATTGGATTAATCGCAATCGGTGCTGGTATCGCTGTTTTGGCCGGGCTGGGTGCCGGGCTGGGCATGGGCATTGCAACCAGCAAGGCAGTAGAGGCTGTAGGCCGCCAGCCAGAGGCGCAGGGCAAGATCAACTCCGTGCTTTTGTTAGGTTTGGTTTTGGCAGAATCCACCGCAATCTACGGTTTTGTAGTTGCGCTGTTGATCATGTTTGTTTTAGGCGGTAAGGCATAAACCTTATCCTCGCTGAACCATTGATAAAGGAAAGGGATTATCTATGAACATCGATCTGTGGAGTATCGGCTGGCATATGCTGTCGGTGTTCTTCCTGGCGTTGCTGTTCAAGCACTTTTTATTCAAACCAGTGCGTGCTTTTATGGACAACAATGCGAAAAAGGTGATGGAAGACCGCCAACAGCTGGAAGTCGTCAAGCAAGAGATTACCATTCAGCAAAATCAAGTCAAGGCTCAAAAAGAGGAGCTTCGCGCCCATTCTGCCGAAACGTTGACCCGTTCTCAAAAGCAGGCGGAAGAGCTTGCCAAGGATGTGATTGCAACGGCAGAAAAAGAGGCAGACCGGATTCGCCGCCGCGCAACCGAAGAAGCAGAGCAGCTGCGCATCAAGGCCATGGAGGATTCCGAAGAGCGTATCGGATCTCTTTCCGTGGAGCTTGCCGGCCGTATCCTCTCTCGTGAGATCAAAAAAGAGGATCATGAGCGCATGATAGACGCCTTTATCAAAGAGGTAGCGGAGAAATGAAGGGTTTTATCCGTACCGCATATCCTCTTACGGAAAGCCAGCTTGCCAGGCTGACGGCTGTGTTTTCCAGCAAACTGCATACCCCCATTGATTTTCAAGTGGAGCAAGCACCAGAGCTTCTTTGCGGGCTAGAGGTCACCATCGGCGGCCGCATTTACGAATACAACGTAAAGGATCAGCTCATCGATGCCATGCAGTTGATGACTACGTAACAAGGATGGTGAAATCCTATGGCAAACAATGAATCAACCGATGTAATTCGCGAAAAGGTAGATTCGTTTGAATATAAGCCTCAAATCTCCTCCTTTGGCCATGTTCTTAAGGTAGGCGACGGCATTTTTTGGGCCGATGGGCTGGAGGGGCTGCAGCTCAGCGAGCTGGTTGAGCTGCCCGGAGAAATATATGGCATGGCGCTGTCGTTGGCAGAAAACTACAACGGCATTGCACTGCTCAATGGTGAATATGAGGTAACCGAAGGCATGGAGGTGCGCGGTACCGGCCATGTTGTTCAAGTGCCCGTACAGGGGCTGGAGGGCCGCATTGTCGATCCGATCGGCCGGCCGCTTGATGCACAGGGCCCGATACAAAGCTTAAAATTCCGGCCTGTGGAGCGTGAAGCGCCCGCCATCATCGATCGTGACGCCGTGGAGCGTCCGCTGCAAACCGGCTGGCTGGCCATCGATGCCATGGTTCCCATTGGCAAGGGGCAGCGTGAACTCATCATCGGAGACCGGCAGACCGGAAAAACTGCGCTGGCCGTCGATACCATCATCAACCAGCGCGGCCGCAATGTTCGTTGCTTTTATGTGGCCATCGGCCAAAAGATCAGTACCGTAAAAAACGTAATGGAAGAATTAGCACATCACGATGCGCTTTCCTATACGACGGTGGTCTTTGCAGGGGCTTCCGATCCTGCGCCGATGCAATATCTTGCACCCTATGCAGGGTGCGCTATGGCAGAGCATGTTATGGAAGAGGGCGGCGACGCGCTCATCGTATATGATGATCTTTCCAAGCACGCTGTTGCCTACCGCAGCATGTCTCTATTGCTTCGTAGGCCGCCGGGCCGTGAGGCGTATCCTGGCGATGTTTTCTACCTGCATTCGCGTCTGTTGGAACGCGCTGCGCAGCTATCCGCCAAAAAAGGCGGCGGTTCCATTACGGCGCTTCCCATTGTTGAAACAATGGCAGGTGATATTTCGGCTTATATCCCGACCAATGTCATTTCCATTACGGATGGCCAGATCTTTTTGGAGGAAAGCCTTTTCCATTCTGGCATTCGTCCGGCTTTGAATGTGGGGCTTTCGGTTTCCCGTGTTGGCGGCGCCGCACAAACGCCCGCCGTACGCAAATCTGCAGGCCAGCTGCGGTTGGATCTTTCTCAGTATCGGGAAATGAAAGTGTTCTCCCAGTTTGGCTCGGATCTGGACGAATCTACCAGAGATCTGCTGTCCTACGGTGAACGCTTAACGCAGGTTTTGATTCAGGATCGCTATACGCCTATCCCAGAGGACGAGCAGGCCGTCATCCTGTATGCTATGACGCAAAGGGGGCTGGTCTCTTCCTTAGAGCAAACAAAATGGGTGCAAGAAAGCCTGATCGCCTTTATTCAGCAGTCCTATCCGCAGATCTTGGCACAGCTGGGCAAGGATCATACGCTCAATGATGATGTGCGCGCCTGGATTGCGGATGCGGTAAAGGATTTTATCACCCAAAAAACAGAGCAAAAACAAAAAGAGGAATTGGCAAAAGCCAAAGCCGCTGCCGTTGTACAGGAGAATGAGCAATGAACTTAGCGGAGATTAGACAAAGGATTGTCAGCATCTCCCAAACGCGGCAAATTACGCAGGCCATGCGCATGATTTCCAGCGCGAAAATGCGCCAAGGCCTAAAACGTGCCACCGCCAACGACTACTATATCCAATCCGTCCGAACCGCCATCCGCTCCCTGCTGACGACGGTATCTACGATGGAGCATCGATTTGTAGACCGTGCGAAAAGTGGCCGTGCCGCGTTTGTGGTGATCACCAGCGAACGTGGTTTGGCTGGCGGTTATAACAACAATATCCTCAAATTTGCTGAAGAGTATATGTCCACCTACCAAATGGAGCGTGTGTATACCATCGGCGCCGTGGCCCATGAGTATTTTGCGCATAAGCATGTGGAGCACAGCGTCGATTATCTGCGTGCCATCGATCATCCTGAGCTGTACGAAGCCCGTAAGCTTTCTTTCGACTTGCTTCGGCTCTTTCTAAGCGGCGAGGTGGATCAGATCTTCGTCTTTTATACGCACCTGATCAATTCCATGACCTGTGAGCCGCGCGTTATGCGTCTGCTGCCCCTCCGCCAGTCTGATTTCCCTGAAATACAGCTGCCGGAGCAGCTCTATCCCGGCTCGTTTATCTTTGAGCCGGACGCACAAACCGTTTTGGAAAATCTGGTGCCCCAATACATCGTAGGCCAAGTGTATGCAACATTGATCCAGGCCTTTGCCAGCGAGCAATGTGCCCGTATGGCAGCCATGGATGCCGCCACAAACAATGCGGACGAAATGCTGCATACCCTGAACCTCCAATACAACCGTGCACGCCAAGATGCCATTACACAAGAAATCACTGAAATCATGGGCGGCATGGCAGCAGGAGGAGAATAACATGAATGAATTTGGTAAATTGGTATCTGTGGTAGGTCCGGTTGCGGACGTATGGTTTGAAACGCCGCCTCCGCAGCATCAATTGCTATATGCACTGTCTGATAAAAACAAGCCCGTACCCCTTGAGGTTGTCTCTCATCAGGGGGATGGCAGGGTACGGTGTATCGCATTGGGTGCCACAGAAGGCATGTACGTTGGTCAGCCGGTAGAAGATACCGGCAGCCCCATCAGCGTTCCGGTCGGCGAAGCCGTGCTTGGGCGTACCGTAAATGCCTTAGGCGAACCCATTGACGGCAAAGGGCCCATCCAGGCAGAACGGCACAGCATCCATCAGGCCCCTCCACCGCTGGCAGATCAGACGCCGTCCACGCAAATGTTTGAAACTGGCATCAAGGTCATCGATTTGCTGGCCCCCTATGCCCGAGGCGGCAAAATCGGCCTGTTCGGCGGCGCCGGTGTTGGAAAGACCGTACTGATTATGGAGCTGATCCATAATGTTGCTTCTTCGCATGGCGGTATGTCCATCTTTGCCGGCGTAGGGGAGCGTTCTCGCGAAGGCAACGACCTGATGCAAGAGATGGAGCGTACCGGTGTTTTGGAAAAAACTGCCCTAGCCTTTGGCCAGATGAATGAGCCGCCGGGAGCCCGTATGCGTGTAGCATTGACCGGGCTTACTATGGCAGAATATTTCCGCGATGTGCAGCACCAGAATATGCTGTTGTTTATCGATAACATCTTCCGTTATGTGCAGGCCGGCTCTGAGGTTTCTGCGCTGTTGGGCCGTCTTCCCTCTGCGGTAGGCTATCAGCCCACCTTAGCTACCGAGCTTGGCGAATTGGAGGAGCGCATCACCTCTACCACTCAGGGCTCTATTACCTCGGTACAGGCCGTCTATGTGCCGGCAGACGACTTGACAGACCCGGCCCCTGCCACTACCTTTACCCATCTGGATGCTACAACCGTGCTATCCCGCCGCATCGTAGAAATGGGCATTTATCCTTCTGTGGATCCCCTGGAATCCAGCTCACGTATCTTGGATCCTCATATTGTCGGCCAGGAACACTATCGCGTAGCCCGCGAAGTGCAAAGGTTATTGCAGCGGTATCGTGAATTGCAGGATATTTTAGCCATTCTCGGTATGGATGAGCTCGCTGAAGAGGATCGTATCGCCATTCATCGCGCACGCCGTATCCAACGGTTTTTATCTCAACCGATGTTTATGGCAGAGGTATTCACCGGCGTGCCCGGCCAATATGTGCCAATCGGCGATACCATTGAATCCTTTGCTCAGATCGTGGACGGCAAGTGTGATGATCTGCCCGAGCAAGCCTTCTATCAAGCCGGCAATATTGATGATGTACGCAAAAAAGCGCGCGATGAGGAGATGGCGTAAATGGCCGATACCTTTTTGTTGGAGATCGTAACGCCGGAACGCGTTTTTATGCAGGATCAGGTGGAGATGATCATTTTCAACACCAGCGACGGCGAAGTAGGCGTCATGCCGCACCATGCGGACTTGGCTGCGGCTATCGTAGCAGGTCCTCTTCGGATACGCCGTCATGGAGAATGGAGCGAAGTGTTTATCTCCAACGGGTTTATTGAAATCTTTCTAGGCGCCGCGCATATGCTGGTACAAACGGCAGAATGGCCGGACGAAATAGATCGAAGGCGTGCTGAATACGCTCTAGAGCGTGCCAAACGCAGGATGCAACATCAAAAGAGTCATCGGGATTTTGTGCGTGCCAAAGCCTCTATTGCCCGCGCTCTGGCCCGTATGCGTGTATTCGACGATACGCATAAATCCTAAAAAATATTAAGAGCAAGCAGAGCTTGCTCTTTTTTTGCGCTATGCACCGATACCTTGATCTTTTTATTTGTTCACGGCAATGTATCCAATGTACACATAAGGCGCATCAAAAAAGGGCCCTGCAGCGCTGCAGGGCCCTTTGCCGTCCTTACACTTCTTCTCCGATATGCTCAATGATTTTCATCGGCACCTTACTGAACAGCGGGCTTACGCTCTCCCTATTGTTGATGCGCAGCACCGTCTCTGCAAACAGCGGCGCTACGGAAATCAGATGAATCTTTTTACATTTCCGAATAAACGGATTCTCTACGCTGTCCGTAGAAATCAGCATTTCAATAGGGCTGTTTTCAATGGCCTGTACCCCTTTTTCGCGAATCAAAACATGCGATAGGCAGGCATAAATATGATTTGCGCCCTTGCTCTTGAGAGCTTCCGCTATCTCTACCAGCGTTCCGCCAGAGATGGTAAAGTCGTCTACAATCAGGCAATCCTTACCCTCTACATGGCCAATAACATCCAATACCTTGGCCTTCTCATCATGTGCATAGCGCGTTTTATCCCCAATGGCCACCGGCAGGCCCAAATAGTCGGCATAGCCTCTGGCATCCTTGGCAAAGCCCGCATCCGGAGAAACCACCACCAAATTGTCTGTGATACCCAGCGATTTTACATATTCACACAGCATGGGCTTGGAATACAGATGATCGCTCGGCTTTTTGAAAAAGCCCTGCACCTGCGGCGCATGAAGATCCATCGTTACCACACGATCCGCCCCTGCCTGCTCAATGGCATCTGCGCAGACCCTGGCACGAATGGAGACACGGGGCTCGTCCTTTTTATCCCCCTTTGCATACCCAAAATAGGGAATAACTGCCGTGACCGAATTGGCGCTCGCACGCTTCATCGCATCCATCCAAAATAAAATCTCTACAAACTCGTTGTTTGGGTTCAAGCCGATCGGTTGTACAATGTATACATCCTTGTCGCGTACCGTTTCCTTGATCCGAACAAAAATATTACCGTCTGAAAACGTAATGACTTCGCTATCGCCTAACTCACATCCAATGTATTCGCACATCCGGCGTGCAAAAGGTCTTCCTGTCGAGCCAGCAAAAATCTTAACGTCTCCGTTTGCGTGCATTCTCATCAGCGCCCTTCTCTAGCATTATAAACATTGTAACATCTAAACGGTTTTCATTCAACCAAACATACACGCATTTCTGCGTTTTTTCGCATCATTCAAAAAGGCAGCCATCCTAAAATGGCCGCCTTTCTTTATGCTTCAGGCATCTGGTCCTGATTCTCTTCTTCCTGCGCCGTCCCTTCCGTAAGCGCAGCTTTGTGGTTTTGTTCGTCAACGCCCGCCGCTTCGGGCAGTTTCCCTTCCATGATCTGCTCAAATTCCTCAGCGGTCAGCTTTTCTTTCACGATAAGCTGTTCTGCCAATTCTTCCATCTTGTCCTTGTGGGTGCGGATCAGGCTCAATGCCGTTTCCATAGCATTGTCCAAAATACTGCGTACTTCCTCATCAATGTCCGCCGCAACCTTTTCGGAGTAAGATTTTTGATGTCCAAAATCACGGCCCAAGAACACTTCCTGGTCGCTGTCTCCGTAGAATACAGAGCCGATCTTTTCGCTCATACCATATTCGCGCACCATTCTACGCGCATTGCTGGTCGCATGCTTTAGATCGGAATAGGCACCCGTCGAAATTTCGCCCAGCATAATTTCCTCAGCTGCCCGGCCGCCCAGCGCCATGGCGATATCATCCAGCAAATAGCTTTTGGTCACATATTTTGTTTCCTCTGTGGGCAGCGTCATGGTATAACCCCCCGCCTGCCCGCGCGGGATGATGGAAACCTCATGCACCGGGTTGCAGTTTGGCAGCAAATGAGCCACCAGCGCATGGCCGGATTCATGATATGCCACCAGCTTTTTGTCCTTTTCAGTCACCACGCTGGATTTCTTCTCCGGGCCGACCGTCACACGGTTGATCGCCTCTAGGATCTCCTGCATATGGATCTCGGATTTTCCTTTGCGCGCTGTTAAAATGGCAGCTTCGTTCATCACATTTTCCAAGTCTGCCCCTGTAAAGTACGGAGTGCGCTTGGCTACTGTATGCAGGTCTACATCCCCTGCTATGGGTTTGCCCTTGCTGTGTACCTCCAAAATCTCTTCACGGCCCTTGATATCCGGATAGTTTACTGTGATCTGTCTATCGAACCGGCCGGGACGCAGCAGCGCCGGGTCCAGAATATCCGGCCGATTGGTCGCCGCAATGATGATTATGCCTTCGTTGGGCGCAAATCCGTCCATCTCCACCAGTAACTGGTTCAAGGTCTGCTCCCTTTCATCGTGGCCGCCGCCCATACCAGCGCCGCGATGGCGGCCCACTGCGTCGATCTCATCAATGAAGATCATACACGGGCTGTTCTTCTTCGCTGTTTCAAACAAATCACGAACACGGCTAGCCCCTACGCCGACAAACATTTCTACAAAGTCAGACCCGCTGATGGAGTAAAACGGAACACCCGCCTCCCCTGCTACCGCCTTGGCCAGCAGCGTTTTCCCCGTGCCGGGAGGGCCTACCAGCAATACGCCTTTCGGGATCCGAGCCCCCAAATCGGCAAACTTTTTAGGATTCTTCAGGAAATCAACAACCTCTTGCAGCTCTTCCTTTTCCTCTTCCGCGCCCGCCACATCTTCAAAGGTTTTCTTATTCTTCTCATCCAGGTTTACCTTGGCACGCGAACGTCCAAAGTTCATCACCTTATTGCCGCCCTGGCCCTGCTGGTTCATCATATACCAGAGGAAGCCAATCATCAAAATAGAGGTCAGTAGGTACGGCAGAATGGAAACCAGCCAGCTCTGCTCCGGTTTTGGCACAAAATCCAGCGTTATACCGGCATCCTGCGGGTTTGTAATGTCCGGATGGTTTACCGAAAGCGCTTTTTCCAGATCTTCCATGAACACCGGGATACTGGGTAAATATGTTTCAAAATCCCAATATTGGTCTGGGAAACGTTCGATCTGCTCCTGTGTGGCATCCTGCTTTAGCGCCTTTACCTCGTTTTGCATGATCTGTATGCGCCCAATTTGCCCCTGTTCTATTTTTTTAATAAATACAGTGTATTCGATCTCCTGGCCTATTGTGCCCGTCGGAGAAAACAGCATCGTTAGCGCCAGGATACATGCTAGCACCAGGATAAATGCTCCCGGTCCACGCATCATTTTTTTCAATGGAATAATCCTCCTATATTCTTACAAATAGTACTATTTAGAATACCATAATTTGGCGTAAACCTCAATGTTGCAATCGCTATTTATACAATTCTTCCTTCAATATGCAAACCTCCGGCAAATTACGGTAGAGGTTATTATAATCCAGCCCATAGCCGACGACAAATTTATCCGGAATGGTAAAGCCGCAATAGTCCGGCGTGATGTCTACGCGACGCCGTTCGGGCTTATCCAGCAGCGTAACAATTTTCAGCGAGGCCGGGTTTCTGACGCCCAGCATCTGCCGCAATCGGGACAGCGTAAGCCCGGTATCGATGATATCCTCTACCAACAGCACATGCTTGCCTGAAATATCCACTTCAAAGTCCTGTCGGATCTGCACATTACCAGTGGTTTCCGTGCCCTTTGCATAGCTGGAGGCAGATAAAAACTCGATCGTCATCGGCACATCGATATGCCTTGCCAGGTCTGCTGCGAAAATAAACGAACCGCGCAGAATACAGGCTAAGATGATCTCCTTCCCATGATAATCGCTGGTGATCTGCCTCCCCAGCTGTGTTATCTTTTGTTCAATCTGCTCTTTGGATACCAATACGGATTCTATGTCCGCCCTCAACATGGCTGTTCCTCCTCTAAAGTATAGGTGAATCGCATAGCAATCATGCGTTTGGTCTGGTTTGTAATCTTTGCCAATCGGCTGCGTGCAACGCCAACGGCCCACAAAATCTGCCCATCGCATTCAATGATGGGAAAATGGTCGCGCAAAGCCATCGGCGTTTTTTCATCTATGAATAAATCCGAAATGCTTTTTTGTCCGTACGGCATAGCGATTTTATCGCCCGGCTTCCTCATGCGCGCAGTGCAGGGCCAGCGAATTTCATCCTCATCGAAATACTGTATCCGTGCCTGCTTCGATGGATATTGCTCTGGCCGCTCCGCAGGTATGACTTCAATACGCCATGGCCCGATTTTTGTACAGCCCTGCGCAAACTGGCCGGCCATCCGGCAGACGTTGCTGCGAAAGATCTCTAAAAACCGCCCGCTTTTTACGCGCCATCCTTGCGCCAGCTCGCAAACGCCGCGCTCCCTTGTCAGCCTCATAAGCGTACGCACCATGCGTTCCTCTGTACGGATGCCCAGCTTTACCAGCGTTAGCCCCGCCCAACGGCTTAGCACCGGCGGCGGCGCCGCGCACAAAACGTCTTTATCATACCACGCGCCCAGTTCTTTTTCTTCCCCGATTTTTGCCTTTTTCTCTAAATTTTCCACTATGGGTGCAAAATACGCTTCCTCTTCGGCCGCATACTCTGCCAGCCGCGCCAATGCACGTACTACTTGCGGATTGTATGCACGGCACAAAAGCGGAAGCAGCGTATTCCGAATACGGTTTCGCAAATAGGCAGGATCCGTATTGCTCTGGTCTTCACAATGTGCAATTTTGCATGCGTCAATATAGCATCGGATCTCCTCATGGCTAACCGCCAGCATCGGGCGAACAATACGCCCATTTTTTGCTGGGATGCCCTGCAGCCCACGCAGGCCTGTCCCCTGTATTGCGTGCATCAGCACTGTCTCTGCTACATCGTTCTGGTGATGGGCGGTTACAATCCATTCCTCCGGCTCTCTCTGCCACTCCAGCGCCTGGTAGCGTAGCCGCCTGGCCGCCATTTCAATGCTCTCCCCCTTCATCCTGTTTGCATTTACCTGCAAATGCTCCACAATCAAGGGAATTTTCCAGGCCCTGCAGGCCTTTTCTACCAACATCGCCTCGTACCGGCTCTGTTTTCGAAGCCCATGGTCGATGTGAATAGCACGCAGTGTACATCCTTTTTGCCTAGCTTCCTCAGATAGCGCATACAACAGCGCCATGGAATCCTTTCCTCCCGAAACAGCCACCACCAAATGCGGCGCAGTCTCGCCTGTCAGCCGGCATAGTGTTTGATACAATCGTTGCGGAAGTCCGATTTTTTCATAGTGTTTTGGCATAACGCATCTCCCAGAGCTTGGTCCCAATCTCAATCTGCTGATATACGCCCTCGGAAGAAAATCCGTATTTCTCATAAAATCTTCTGGCTCTTCTGTTTTCTTCCAACACCCAAACGACAGCAGATCGATATCCCATATTCTTTAATCTCTGCAAACAAAATAAAAAGGCCCAGTTTGTAGCAGGCGTACCCCATACACTGGGGTGCATATAAAAAGCGTAGACCTCTCCTTCGTCCTGTGGCGCCCCCTCTTCATGGCTATGCGCCAGCATGGCAAGGCCGTAAGGCTGTCCATCGCAAAAAAACAAATAGCATTCCTGTGTGCAGCCCGGCAAAAAATCCGACCATATTTTAGCGCGCTGCTCCGGCGTGAACCGCTGCCTTTCCGCTTCCGGCACAATCCCCTCATAGGCTGCTTGCCAGGACGCTGCATGTATCCTCCCCAGAATATCTGCCTGCGCGGCCGTAGCTTGTCTTGCTTGAAATTCCATGCCCATATTGTACCTTTCCCCTCGGCCTTTACGCAACCTTTGCATCAAAAAAAGGGCCCGAGGGCCCTTTTATCGCTATCTTCCCTGCATGCGAAGCACTACGGCGGTCATATCGTCTCTTCCTTCCGCCCGCTCCCGTGCCATGGCCAGCAGCTTTTCCGCCGCAACAGCCGCACTGGGCGCTCTTTCCACCTGTCCCAGCCACTGCGGTAATTCCTCTGGCGTCATCAAATCGGCGATGCCGTCGCTCAATAATACAATGGTGTCGCCCGGTTCTATGCTGCGTTCGATGATCCCCGGCCGCACATTGTCAACTATGCCGATGGGCAAAGCAGGCGCCGTAATGGATTCCGCAATTCCGTTGCGTATGATCCACGAGGGGGCGGCGCCTGTCTTGATCATCTGGCAATGTCCCTGCACCAGATCCATCAAGCACAGGTCTACCGCTGCAAACACCTCCTTTGCTCTGAAAGATAAGATCCGATTTACCATCGGGATAACCTGATTGGGATCAAATCCCGCCTCAAAAAACAATTCAATCAGCCGGGAAGCAAGCGCAGCTGTCTCTGCCGCTGCTGTGCCGCTCCCCATGCCATCGCATAAGCAAATCAGTTCCTGCCCTTTGCCAAGGTGGACAGTAGAGAATACATCGCCGTTTACCTGTTGCCCTTTCTTTTTGGCCGTGGCTACGCCGCCCTCTACATTCATCTCATTTTTCCTGGCAAACTGCAGGCAGCAGCGTCCCCGTCCCTGCCCTGCGCACACCTGGCTTTCCAATTCCATTGGTTCTTGACAGATGGAGGATACCAACCTTTCCAGCGACGAGCGGCAGTTCTTGATGCCCTGGCAGCGAACCGCTTCGATACGCACGCTTTTTCCTTTCCCATGCTGCACAGCTACGCCTGCAATCTCCATGCCGCGCTGCGTCAGTCTCTGGCGAATCATACGCTCTGCGGTTGAGTCAAACCATCCGCGCCGCGCTTGCTTGGCGCTGTCCCGCAGCGCCTTGGCCGCAAGTCTTAATTCCAAGCTGCCCATCCCTTGCGGATCGGTCTCCTTGATCATCTGCGCTGTCATAGACAATGCCTCCGATAGGCACACCAGCTGTTTTGTCAGATCCTGTTGCACCAGTTCCAGCCTGGGCTTTTCCTCTCTGCTCTTCTTTTGTCTGTGGCGTACCGCCAGCTTTTCCCCAAGCTCCTTGGGAATGCTCCAGGCCAATACAGTGCCTGCCAAAAGCTCTAAGCAGACGATGCCAAGCTGGGGCCTGTGCGTTAAAAAAATAAATGTACCAAAGCATAATAGATAACAGGCTGTTCCCAATGTCCGGTTTACCCGGCTGCCAAAAGCGCCTGCCAGCGCACCCAGACCCAGACTGCCCAGCATCAGCGGATCAACAGCGCCGCAAAGCATACCGCAAAACCCCGTCCAAAGCCCTAGGCTGGCCGCATTACTGGGCAGCATATACAACGCAGTATACAGCGATACAGCACACGCAACCACCATAAAAAGGGAAAGGCCGCAAAATGTCCAGGCGCCAAAGCCCATCAGCACACCGCTGGCAAATACAACCAAAGCCAGCTTTTGCGCCTCGTCCAATGTGCCCTTTCTTTGATAATCGTTTTGAATTTCACAAAACCATTCAAACACGATGGCAAATAAAAAGATCAGCACCAAGTTGATCGTGCCGGAAATAAGCGCAAACATCGTATCTCGTTGGAAAAACCATAGGCATGCCGTGCCTGCAATGGCCATCGTCCAAAAAACCATCGATCTGCTTGTCTTTTGCTGGTAAATATCCCCCAGCCCCACCAGCACACACAGCGCCGCCGGTATCAAAACCGCCGGCATCGGTACAGTGGGATATTGCATCAATGCGCCCAATATGCTTCCGATGCTTGCAATATATCCATTTTTTCTCTGTAAAAACAGCGCCGCGCAATACGCTGCCGCAAATGGAGCCACGGCGCCTACAATCTCTGCCTGCGCCAATAGGATGCACAATAGGCCGGGCAGTCCGTTGCCAAGCCCCTGTATTTGAAATTTTGCTCTCGTTTGGCTGATCTGCATATAGAATCTCCTTTAAGCATACAATACAGTTTCACTGATTGCATCGTAGCATTCTCTCACTGCGGATTTCGTCGCCTCCCCTTGCCGTATGTTTTTTATGCTGTGTTTTTTTCAGGGATATTCTCCGATTTTGTCAGAAAGTGTCTTCGGCCCTGTATGCCGCACTTTGCCATGGTAAAAAACCGCCGAGAGTTTTCAGCGGTTTTTTCGCAACATCTTTTTTCTCTTAATTTACTGCCCCACAGCGCGCTGGCTTTGCTTTGCATTCTTTTCAAATTGCTGCATACATTGGCATAATTCTTGGATAGATTCGCTCTGGCTCCCCAACAAAACCGCCGCGCTTTCCTCTGCTGCACTGTTTTTCATCTGCATGATCCCAATGAAAAAATCCCGCATGGTAAGGTACTGTTTGGCATAGCGTTGGGCCATCTCTGTACCGATTTCCGTCATCCGGGGCAATCCCTTTTCATCCAACTCAATCAATTGTCTGTTTTTCAGCCGCCCCAGCATCCGATGCACGCTAGGCTTACTAACCTGCAAACGCCTGGCGATTTGCCCTAACCGCACGATTCCATGGGGCTGTAACTCGTAAATTGCCAAAATATATTTGATTTGTGCCGTTGTCAATTGCATATCGTCCTCGTTTCCATGCAAAAGCGGAGTGGGGGCCATGCTCCACACTCCGCTGATTTACATTCTATCCATCTCATCCGTCTTTCACTATGGACTCAATGCTTGTGGCATATTCCAGAAGAGGCACAATGATCACAGCCGCAGCCGCAGGAACTTTGCCCCTTTCTTCTATCCCTGTACACCTTTACCACTGCCGCTGCCACAATCGCTAAGACTGCCAATCCTACCAGGATCGTGCCTCCATAAGCTTGCAAAAAGCTTCCCATCATTGCTCCCTCCTTTTCTCAATGTTAAGCGTTTGCTTTATTGGCCTTTATAGAAACCTTCAATGTATCGCTTTCTTTATACGGACGGAACAACATATACAGGATAAACGCTACAATGGCAATCGCTACGATAGAGCCCAACACATTGCCCTGTCCGGAAAAAAGCATGCCCAGCTGGTATACCACCAAGGCCATCGCATAAGCAAACCCGCATTGATACCCAATGGCAAACCAGGTCCACTTTGCGCTGTTCATCTCCCGCTTGATGGCGCCGATGGCCGCAAAGCAGGGCGCGCACAGCAAGTTGAATACGAGGAAGGAATAAGCGGACAACGGTGTGAAGGCTGTCTGCATGTTGGTCCAAACCTGCCAGCCATTCTCTGCTACCTCGCCGGCGCCAAACAGTACACCAAAGGTACCTACAACGTTTTCCTTTGCAATCAAACCGGTCACGGACGCCACAGCGCTCTGCCAGTTGCCCCAGCCCAAGGGGGTAAAGATCCAGGCAATGCCATTGCCGATGGCTGCCAAGATGCTGTCGTTCATATCGACCATGCCAAATCCTTCTGCTCCCCAACCGAAATTAGAGGTGAACCAAACGAGAATGGTGGCCAACAGGATGATGGTTCCGGCCTTTTTGATAAAGGACCAGCCGCGTTCCCACATCGAACGGAGCACGCTGCCCACCGTCGGCCAATGGTAAGCCGGCAATTCCATAACAAACGGAGCCGGATCACCCGCAAACATCTTTGTCTTTTTCAGCATGATCCCGGAGATAATAATGGCCGCAATGCCCACAAAGTATGCGCTGGGTGCCACCCACCATGCCCCTCCAAACAAAGCGCCTGCTATCAAGGCGATGATCGGCAGCTTCGCCCCACAGGGGATAAAGGTCGTCGTCATAATCGTCATCTTACGGTCGCGGTCGTTTTCAATTGTACGGGAGGCCATTACGCCCGGAACGCCGCAGCCCGTGCCGATGAGCATTGGGATAAAGGATTTTCCGGACAGCCCGAATTTTCGGAAAATACGATCCATCACAAACGCGATACGCGCCATGTATCCGCAGGATTCCAAAAATGCAAGCAGCAAAAACAATACCAGCATCTGTGGCACAAAGCCCAGCACTGCGCCTACACCCGCTACAATACCATCCAAGATCAGGCCTTGCAGCCACGGCGCACAATGAATCGCTTCCAACCCGTTTTCAATCAATACCGGAATGCCCGGCACCCAGGTTCCGTATGCCGCCGGGTCCGGTTCCTCCAGAGATGCCGCTTCTTGATAAGAGGCATAGGTAACCGGGATGGATTCTTCCAGGTTGCCCTCGTCATCATACATCTCTGCCGTAGCGGTCAGGGTGGTGGCTTCCGCGGGATCTACGCCCGCTTCTTCAGCGGCCCCTTCAAAGGCCTCGATGATCGCTGCCGGTACGTCATATTCTTCTGCGGCCTCTTCATACGCAGCACGCCCATTTCCAAAGAGAAACCATCCATCTCCAAACAGGCCGTCATTGGCCCAGTCCGTAGCCCAAGTACCCACCGTCGAAACGGACAGGAAGTACACGACAAACATGACCACAGCAAAGATCGGCAAGGCCAAAAAGCGATTGGTTACGATTTTATCAATCTTATCGGAAGTAGACAGCTTGCCTGCATTCTTTTTCTTATAGCAGCCTTTAATAATAGAAGAAATATAAACATACCGTTCGTTGGTAATGATGCTCTCCGCATCATCATCCAGCTCTTTTTCGGCCGCTGCAATATCCTGCTCGATATGGGACAATACCGAAGGATCCAGCTTTAGCTGCTCCAACACCTTTTCATCCCGTTCAAAGATTTTAACCGCATACCAGCGTTGCTGCTCTGCCGGCATGGTATGCACAGCCGCTTCTTCGATGTGGGCAATCGCATGCTCTACCACGCCGCTGAAGCTGTGCTGCGGTACCGTGGTTTCGCCCTGTGCTGCCCTGACGGCTTCTGCTGCTGCCTGCATGGTGCCATGTCCTTTCAAGGCCGAAATCTCAACAACCTTGCAGCCCAGCTGGCGAGACAATTCTTCAATGTTGATCTTATCTCCGTTTTTCTTTACGACGTCCATCATGTTGACCGCCACAACCACCGGAATACCAAGCTCTGTCAGCTGCGTGGTCAGATACAGATTACGCTCCAGGTTTGTGCCGTCAATGATGTTTAAAATCGCATCGGGGCGCTCATTGATCAGGTAGTTTCTCGCAACAACCTCTTCCAGCGTATAAGGAGACAGGGAATAAATACCCGGAAGATCCGTGATGGTGACATCATGATGCTTTTTTAGCTTGCCTTCCTTTTTCTCCACCGTAACGCCGGGCCAGTTCCCTACAAATTGGTTTGCGCCCGTCAACGCGTTGAACAGCGTCGTTTTACCGCTGTTCGGATTGCCTGCAAGCGCAATTCTTACGTTTGGCATTTTCCATTCTTCCTTTCACATTTGATTAGTTGGAACTAACAGCAGGGCAAAAAACAGGGGATTTGGCCCCTTATTCCCCTTCCACCTCAATCATATCGGCGTCGGCTTTGCGGATAGAAAGCTCATACCCCCTCACCGTAACCTCGATCGGGTCGCCCAACGGTGCCACCTTGCGCACATGCACCTGAACACCCTTTGTAATGCCCATGTCCATGATTCTTCGCTTTACAGCGCCTTCTCCGTGCAGCTTAACCACAGACACAGTGCCTCCGACCTTCACTTGCCGCAACGTATTCATTGCATCTCCTCCTTAAAATATATCAATGGATGTTACACCATGATTTTACTAGCCATTTCCTTGCTGATTGCTACTCTGGATTCCTTTACATTTACAATCAAATTGCCACCCATCGCCGCAATCACAGTAACAAAGCCGCCGGGCACAAATCCTAGATTTTCCAGATGGGCGCGTACCTCCGCCTTTCCGCCGACTCGGCGAATCATGCTTTCCTCGCCTACGGGCGCCAATGTCAACGGCATCATCGTATCCTCCTTATCCATCTTCCCAAAAATGCATTGGAACATCTTATTCCTCATCGTTAGTATTATCTAACCTTCTATAGGTTAGCATCAACTAACTCATTTGTCAACTTCTTTTCCATTTCTTTCCCTGCATTTTGATTTCTCTGTTTTTCGTCCTTTTGCCCTCGTCTTTGTCTGCCAAACAAAAGCATTCCATAGAAAAAAAGCATCCGATTCGGATGCTTTTTTTCTATGCGCTTTGTATCACGTTTTTGATTACATCGATCACCGTATCTATATCCTCTTTGGATACATCATGATTGGTGACAAATCTGGAGGCTACGCCTTTTTTTATCTTGGCATTGATGTTATTTTCTGCGAACGCCTTAGGGAATCGATCCAAAACCGCCCCCGGCAATGTCGTTGTAAAGAATACCATATCGATGTCCACATGGTTCATCTCCACCTCAAAGCCTTCGATTTGGTTCAGCTGCCCGGCAAGATATTTGGCGTTGGCATGATCCGTAGCTAGATATTTCGGCATTTCATGCAGCGCAATCATCCCCGCCGCCGCCAAAAAACCGGCCTGTCTCATGCCGCCACCCAACATTTTGCGATGTCTGCGCGCCCTATGGATAAACTGCTTACTTCCCGCAACCATACTTCCTACCGGTGCGCAAAGCCCTTTGGAAAGGCAGCACATCACGCTATCGCAATATTTTGTGATCTGCTTGACATCTACGCCCAGCGCCGTAGCAGCGTTGAACAAACGCGCACCATCCAGGTGTACCGGCACGCCCGCGCGCCGGCCGATGCGATAGATCACCTCCATCTCTGAAAGCGGCACCACCGTACCCATCGAGGTTGCATTTTCCAGGCTAATCAGGCCAGTCTGCGGAATATGCACATTGCTGTCGTCCGTCAAAGCCGCCTGTATATCTTCTGGGACCATCCGGCCGTCTATCGTCGGAAGGATATTGGCGCATACCGCACTCATCACCGCATGCCCGCCTGCCTCATTTGAAACGATATGGTATCCTTCTCCGCTGATCACAGCATCGCCGCGCTGCGTATGCGCCATCAAGCTGACTTGGTTTCCCATCGTTCCGCTGGGCACAAACATCGCGGCTTCTTTCCCCAGCACCTCGGCGGCCTCTTTTTCCAACCGATTGATGGTAGGATCATCCCCCATTACATCGTCCCCTACCTCTGCGCGGTACATCGCTTCCCGCATCGCCTGGGTAGGCTGTGTTACGGTGTCGCTGCGTAAATTGATTCTATGCATGGTATCCGCTCCCCCTTATCAGGTTCCTTTTGTATGGATTATAACATAAAGTATACCTATGGCGATGAAAAATTCCCGAGTCTTATAGTATGCTCTGCCAGATCACCTTCCCTGCCCATTATGCTATAAAAGGCAGACTGAATTCAGTCTGCCTTTTGACATGATGCCCGCTCTACCAGCTTGCAGGGCAATATGGCCTTGATAGGCTGAGGATCCTCATGCCGGCTAAGCACATGATACAGCAGCGACGCGCCATATAGCCCCATCCAGTGGGCCGGCGCATGTATGGTTGTCAGTGGTGGATTGGTAAACCGCGCGGCATTGATATCGTCAAATCCTACCAAAGAAATCTCCTCCGGTACGCGAATGCCCGCTTCCTGCAAAGCACGCAGCGCGCCGATGGCAATGGGGTCGCTGCCACAAAAAACGGCAGACGGGCGATCTTCACTTTCCAGCATTGTTTTCATCATCCGATACCCCGCTTCTGAAGTAAAGGCATCCTCTTGGATGTATGGCAGCGCTTCTATCCCATTTTTTTTGCAAAAATCCAAAAACCACCTTTTCCTAGCATCGGGATACATCGTACCGTCGGCTAAAAACTCCTGGCCGCCCAGATACCCGATCCGTGTATGCCCCAACCCTTGTAGGTAACATAAAGCCGCCCCAACCGCTTGCTCAAAATCCAAGGTAATGCTGCTATCCCCCGGCTGCGGCGCCTCCATATCCAAAAACACCAGCTTGGAGGTATGCTGCTTGAACCGCGCTGCCTCCTGCCGGGTAAATTTTCCTACGCACAAAAGCCCATCCACGGCAGGCAGAGCATCGGTATTCTGCCAGTCCGCCTTGAAAATACGCTGGATACGAACCCCATTTTGCTCACAAAACGTTTCTATGCCCTGCCGGATCTGAAGATAATAAGGATCCTCCATTTCCTGTGCCAAAGTATACCATTGTACGATCCCCATTGTATAAATATGCTTTGGTGCTCTTCTCTTTTTGATATAATGCAGCGTCTCTGCCGCGTGTAATACAGTACGCCTGGTTTCCTCCGGCACGGATAAAGTCGCATCGTTGTTTAAAATTCTGGAAACCGTTGCGCTGGAAACCTGCGCCAGCTTTGCCACGTCCTTGATGGTGGGCATTTCATTCCTCCTATACGGTACGGCGGGCCTTTTTTGCCGTTGGCCTGCCTTGGATATATTTTATTATAGTCTTTAAGTCAATTTAAGTCAATTTTTTAGTAAAATTATTGCCCAAATTTTACTAAATACAATTGACAATTCCCTGGCAAGCGGCTAGAGTAAAAATAGAAAAGGAGGAAGGGTCTCGATGAATCGTGAAATCAATGCACTGCTCCAGTATGCTGTGCAAAAGGGCTTATTGCCGCTGGAGGAATACGATTATGCCGCCAATCTACTGTTGGATCTGCTGGGCGAAGATTCATTTGCGTATGAGCCCGTGCAGTCTCTGCCCGAAACGGCTGACCCTATCCTGGAAACGCTGCTGGATAAGGCTGTTTCTAAGGGCCTTATCGAAAACGACGGCACCGGCCGCGATCTATTTGATACCAGGCTCATGAACTGTGTCATGCCTCGCCCGCATACGGTCATCCAGCGCTTTTGGCAAGCCTATGCCGATGCCCCTCAGTCCGCCACCGATTATTTCTATCGCCTTTCCATCGCCTCCAACTATATCCGAAAGAGCAGAACGGATAAAAATATTGTTTGGAACTCTCCCACCCCCTATGGAGATATGGAAATTTCCATCAACTTATCCAAACCGGAAAAGGATCCCAAAGAGATTGCCAGGGCGCGGGCCATTCGGCCGAGTGGCTACCCCAAGTGCCTTCTGTGCAAGGAGAATGTAGGGTTTAGCGGCGATGCGGCCAGAGCCGCCAGGCAGACGCACCGCATCATCCCCCTGGCGCTGGCAACGGGCAAATACTACCTGCAATACTCCCCCTATGTGTATTATAATGAGCACTGCATCGTGCTCAATCAAACGCATCGGCCCATGGTGGTCGATGAAAGCACCTTTCAAAACCTCTTTTCTTTTTTAGATCTCTTTCCTCATTATATGATTGGCTCCAATGCAGACCTCCCCATCGTAGGCGGCTCCATCCTCATCCATGACCATTATCAAGGAGGGCGCCATATCTTCCCCATCCAAAAGGCGAAGGTGCTCTATGCCTTTCCTTTGGCCCAGGAAGATACGCTGGTAGAACTGGTAAAATGGCCCTTATCCACAATCCGCCTCACCTCCGCCAGCAAGGAAGCTTTGATCCGCTTATCCTGCCGGATCTTAGATTGTTGGCGCAGCTATGACGCGCCGGCATACAACATTTTCTCCCATACCGGCACAACACCCCACAATACCATCACGCCCATTGCCCGCCGTGTGGGCCAAAAATATCAAATCGATCTTGTGCTGCGCAACAACCGTACAGATGAAACCTATCCTGATGGCATCTTCCATCCGCACCCATCGCTGCACCATATCAAAAAGGAAAACATCGGACTCATAGAGGTCATGGGGCTTGCCATTCTACCGGCCCGCCTGAAAGAGGAGTTATCGCTGCTGGGGAATTGTCTGCTGGGCCGCGCGGACATAGACGCGTATCCGCAGCTGGAAAAGCATCGCACCTGGTATCAAGAGCTGCTTTCCCAGCCTGCCTTTACAACGCAAAACATACAAAAACGAATCAAACAGTCGGTCGCAGAGAAGTATGTGCAGGTCTTAGAGGATGCAGGCGTCTTTAAGATGGACGACAACGGCCTTTGCGGACTGATATGTTTTGTAAAAACAGCATTGAAAGGAGAATAACAAATGATTCGAGAACTAAAAAAGGTAGACGACCATATTTCTCTGTTTGAGATGAAAAGCGATGCGCTGGAGGTGCTCGTGACCAATTTGGGCGGCACCATCATCCGCCTGTTGATGCCGGATAAAAATGGGCAAAAGGGGGATGTGGTGCTAGGGTATGACAGCATCGCGGAGTACCAGGCCAAAGACGCTTATCTGGGGGCGCTTGTCGGCCGTACAGCCAACCGTACGCGCAAAGGGACCTTTTCTCTCAACGGGAAAACCTATACCCTGCCCCTCAACGATGGGCCCAACAGCCTGCATGGCGGGATACATGGCTTCTCCCAAAAGGTCTTTGATGCCAAGATCCAGGGCGATTCCCTCGTGCTTACCTATCTTTCACCCGACGGTGAGGAGGGATATCCCGGCAACTTGCGCCTTACCGCAACCTATACGTTAAAAGGCGGTACGCTGACGCTCCGCTACCAGGCTACCACCGATCAGGATACCCTCATCAACATCACCAATCACTCCTATTTCAACCTCTCTGGCGGCCAAGAGGATATTTGCAGCCACACCTTACAGGTGCACAGCGATACATACGCCTGTATTGATGCCGACGGCCTGCCTACCGGAGAATTCCGCGATACCCAGGGCACGCCGTTTGATTTCCATACCCCCACACGCATCGGCGATGCGCTTGCACGCCAGGATGAGCAGCTTGCTCTGGGCCGTGGTGTAGACCATCCCTTCCTGTTCAACCGCGCTGAAGATCAGGTTGTGCTGTGCCATCCGGCAAGTGGCCGGCGTTTGACCATCAGCTCTACCCTGCCTGGTACCCAGGTCTATACCGGCAACCAGCTGGATGGCCGCATCGGCAAATATGGCATCGCCTACCCAAAACACTTTGGCATTTGCCTGGAAACACAAAACCTACCGGATGCCATTCATCTGGAAAAGGACCCCAGTACGATTTTGAAAAAGGGCGATGTCTACGATGAAACCACCAGCTATACCTTTGAGGTCGTTCCATCATGATCCTTGCCTCTAAAGCCAGAGAAGCCTGCCTCGCCCAACAATACGATGCGTTGTTTCGGCAAATATACCAAGACAACGCCTTGGTACCTTACCAGCGGACGCGCTATGCCGAGGCCCTTTTGCAATACATCCGCCTATATGGCGATGGGGAAATTGAGATTTACAGCGCACCGGGGCGAAGCGAGATCGGCGGCAACCATACCGACCACCAGCACGGCTGCGTGTTGGCCGCCGCCGTCAACCTGGACATCATTGCCATCGCCGGCAGGGCCTCTCAGGCAATTCAAATACAATCCGATGGTTTTGCCCTTTCTCCCATCGAAATAACCAGTCTGTCCGCACGCCAAGCAGAGCGCGGTGCTTCGGAGGCCTTGGTACGCGGCGTCTGCGCCCGTTTGCATGCTTTGGGATACCAGGTCGGCGGATTCAATGCGTTTTTGACCAGCGACGTGCTCATAGGCTCCGGGTTATCCTCCTCCGCCGCCTTTGAAGTGATGATAGGAGTGCTTCTCAACGGCCTTTACAACGAAATGCACATCGACCCCGTCACCCTTGCCAAGGCGGGCCAATATGCAGAAAATGAGTATTTCGGCAAACCCTGTGGGTTGATGGATCAATGCGCAAGCGCTGTCGGCGGGCTTACTTACATCGATTTTCAGGATCTGCGGCAGCCCCGCGTACAAAAGCTCTCTGTGGACTTTTCCGCCTTTGGATACAGCCTTTGCATCGTAGATACCCAAGGCAGTCATGCAGATCTGACAGGTGAATATGCAGCGATTCCTCAAGAGATGCGCCGCGTCGCCCGCTTTTTTGGCCAAGAATATCTCCGCGATGTTTCCGAGGAAGCGTTTTTCTCGCAGATTGCCAAGGTGCGTCAAGCCTGTCAAGATCGCGCTGTGCTGCGTGCTCTGCATTTCTTTGCGGAAAATAAACGAGTTTCCCAGCAGGCCTCCGCGCTAATGAGCGGAGACATGGACGGCTTTCTCCGCGCGGTACAGGCCTCTGGCGACAGCTCTTATAAGTTCCTCCAGAATGTGTATGCCTGCCATGAGCCCCAGCATCAAAGCATTTCCGTAGCATTGGCTGTCTCTGAAAAAATTTTAAAAGGGCAGGGCGTTTGCCGAGTACACGGCGGCGGATTTGCCGGCACCATACAGGCCTTTGTGCCGGATGCAATCGTGCCCCGTTACAAAGCAAACATCGAAACCGTCTTTGGCAAAGATACCTGCCACGTTCTGAAGATACGGCCCGATGGCGGAAGAAAAGTGTTGTAAAAAATAAACATGCACAAAAAGCCCCTGAAAAGGGGCTTTTCTATGTTACTATTTCTGCAAAGGCACACTTTTCAACATTCTAACAAAGAGCCGGCCTGAGCCCCTTGTTTCATATCAAGAGCCTGTTGATCTCTAAACAAAAAATCCCACCTGAAGGCCAGATGGGATTCCTGCCTCAAAGCCTGCGGCTCCGTTGCATTGTTTTTCATCGCAAACCCGCTTGTGTATTGGGGGCAAAAGAACGCCTCCGTATTTTTAATAACTTGGCCAGATAGAATCCCAGCAAGACAAACAGTCCCAACACAGCCAAGTAGTCGCCCAAAAAACAGATCACAGGTTCGGTATAATCGAAGAATACAAAGTGGCTAAGCAAGAGCAAATAGGTGCCTGCATTTCTACGAATGAAAGCAGTGACGCCATAGCCCGCAAGAACAAAGGCCAAGATCCGTAAAGTATTCCTTCGCATACGGGATGGTTTGAATCGTTTTCCGGCCATCAACAAGATCCCATTCCAATGCAAGCCTAAATGAACCGCCATCAGCACAAATCCCCAATAAGCGCAGAGAATATGCAGCTTTCCGGCTATCTCGTAGCCAGCATGAACCGGCAGCGCGGCAAACACATAACGGGACAGGATGATACCGCTTGTCATTGAGCCAATCATGCATAGGAAAATCAGACCTATAAGCACTGTTTTCACAATGCGGAAACACGTATATCTACCCTTTCCAATCGCTCTATACCATTTGTGGTTTGCAATGTGATGTGCGATAAAAAGGATGAGCATCCCAACGCCGATCCACTCGTGGGATTTCTCCCCGACCAAACCATATGCCATTAACAAAAGCATAGCGATGATCATTGCAGCGTCAATCTCAAGCTTGTATTTTGCGGCCGCTTTCATCTCATCCTCCTTTCCGGTGCAAGATGATCCATTGCAAAATCTCCGGGTTATCAAAGAGCACATTCGCACCACCATGGTAGTTATAAATCCCCTTCTCTTTGAAAAAGGCATTTTCGGGTATCTCTAAACGGAGCACATCATGGATCTCAGTTTCGCTCCATCCGATATTTTTATAAGCGGCATGAAGCGCATCATAAGCGGATCGTGCTTTGGCGCTGCCGTACGGCCATGTAAATATAGACCGCTACGCCGTTTTCAGCTATGGGTGTGTAGCCGCCATCCCATTGGGATGCGCCGTGCAGATAAGCCGCATATAGGTCGGGACGCATAGAAACCACCTGGGACATCGTCTCGCCGCCTGCCGAATACCCAGCAGCGTATATACGGCTGGTATCCACAGCAAAGTGATTGATAAAATACTCCGTCAGCTCTATGGCTTGCCGTGCGGATTTTTCATGCCAATCGGTCAGCTGGGCGGAAACCACGATCATTTCTGTATCCAGCTGTGTCCAGGATAGAAATCCGTTCCAATCCAGGTTGCTGCCAGAAGAATCTTCCCCAAACCACATCATGTCATATCCCGGCATAACCATCACCAAAGGATATGTGCGTCTGCCATCATAGCTTTCGGGCAAAAAATAGCTATAATGGATATCGCCGTCGTCACCGGGCAGAATCTGTTCCGCAGTCACACCGGTTTGGATCTGCAAAGTGGCTGGGATTTCCTCTACAGGCCGGTGCGCCATCCCCTGCCCACAGCCCATAAGGGAAATGGTAAGAACGGCTGCTATGCACCCTGCAAAAAATCGTTTCATAACACCTCTTATACAACCATCGCAGCGCAATCACATCGCATTTTTATTTCTGCTCATCCACCGGGGGAACTGTTTCGGCATAGCACTTCAGCATTTCCGGCGTGCTGGTATAGTAGCGTGCATTCTTATTCATGGCGGCAATTTTATCCATTTCCTCATCCGTCAAAGCAAAATCAAACAGATCAAAGTTTGCTTGAATATGCGTCGGATTCTTGGAGCCAGGAATGACTATGTTCCCGTCCTGTATATGCCAGCGAAGAATCACTTGGGCGCTGGATTTGCCATATTTCTTGCCAAGCTCTGCAAACAACGGCTCTTCCAAAAGGGCCTTGTCGCCATGCCCCAGCGGATACCACGATTGCGCGACAATGCCGTTTTCCTTTAGAAACGCTTTCAGTTCCTTTTCCTGATGATAAGGATGTAGTTCGGTTTGCAGCACTGTAGGCCTGACCTCACAAATGCCCAGGATTTCTTCCATTTGTGCTTTGTTAAAATTGGAAAGGCCAATGGCACGAACCTTCCCCGCTTTGTAGGCCGCTTCCATTTGGCGATACCCTGCTGTATAATTGCCGGCAGGTTGGTGGATCAGCAACAGATCGATATAGTCGGTATCCAGACGCTCCAACGTTTTTTCCACTGCGTCGGCTTGCTCATAGAAGCTGGGCCATAGCTTAGTTTCCAAAAAAATCTGCTCACGGGGCACCCCGGATTTTTTCATGGCGCGGCCAACGGCCTTTTCATTCACATAGGCATTGGCAGTATCCACAAGCCGGTAGCCGTTTTTCAATGCGCCGAGAACAGAGCTTTCCGCCTCATCAGGGGTCAGCAAAAATGTGCCAATGCCGGCCATGGGCATCTTTACGCCGTTGTTCAATGTTGTGTATTCCATGATAAATTCCTCCTTTATTCAATCGTTGCGCACAGCTTAGCTGCTTCGTTTTTATTGGTTGCCATCCCGCCATATGTCATCCCATACAAAGAGGCAAAACGCTTGATGGTGTATTCTCCAGCTTCCAGCATCCACTTTTCAGGGCTAGCGCCTTGAAATAGAAAATATAGCGTTCGTCCGGAAAGGGCATTGCTGTCTACTCTTCCATAGAACCGATCCAGCACATTGCGCAAGCTTCCGCAGATATTGTGCCAATACAGTGGAGAACCCAGGACGATTACATTGGCCTTTTCCATCGCGGAAATGATAGTATCCAGCTCATCACCTGGCAGCTGCTGGCCGTAAGCGCCAATGGCATAATCCGTCAGATTCAGCGTTTCATAAGTCTTTCCCCGCAGCAATTCCTCCGCCAGCGCGGCAGTATTGCCATTTTTGTTGGGGCTTCCATTGATAAATAAAATGTTCATGTTCCTCACTCCTTCTGCACATTTTCATCCATACAGAGATCTTGCCATCGCGGATGTATCCTTGCTCCATATCCAGCTTATACACACTGCTCTATCAAAACATATATCCTACGCTGTGACATTTGCGGCATGCTCCCCATGGTTATTTTTGTTTTTTCAATGACTGTGTACGTTCCGGACTTCCTTTGATTCGCAATATTTTGCACATAAATCCGCATTTTAGTCTGAGAAAATCGCTTCCAGCCAAGCAGCATAGTCCGCCACCCAGCCGCCATCGGAGCCAAAGCCATGCGGCCAGCCATCTAAAACGATGCGGCCCGTTTGTATACCCATATCCTTGACCACCTCATACTGCTGGCGGAATTGCTCATAGAATGGATCCTCCGTACCGTACACATAAAAGGTAGGTGGCAGGTCTCCTTCTGCGAGCCATGCCGGGTCCATGTTCCCTACGCTGAGCCGGCCATAGAAGGAATAAATAAGACCGGCAGCGGAAGCGTGTGCGGATACTGTATCCAGTTCATCGGGAACATAGCCGCTGTCCAAGGCAGTTCCGTTTATGTCTTCATCATAGTGCATTAAAAATTCCCCGGCCTGGATCCCTCCGGCAGAAAAGCCCATAACGGCAATATCCTCTGGATCAATGCCGTATACATCGGCATTTTTACGGATAAACCGAACCGCTCTAGCCACATCCAGGGCCCCTTCCTCTTGCGTATAAGGCGAAAGCCGATAATCGACAATGAAGGTTTGGAATCCGAGTTCCCGAAGCGCCGCAGCGGTGGGAAGAGAATCGGTATAATTGCCCCGAAATTGATAAGCACCGCCGGCCATCAACACAACGGCCCCTTTGGGGCGGATGCCTTTTCGAACAGGAATGGCCGTCATATAAGGGCGAAAATCCCAATTGTCAAAGTATCCTGTCATGTTTGGTGTAAAGCTGGTTTTCGCTGGAATGTTGTTTTCCTCCCAAAGATAGAGCACCTGAATGCCCCTTGGATCTGCCCCGGTATTCAAAACCGTAGCATTGCCCTCTGGCATTGGCAGCTTTCTCAGCATATCGTCTCTGGAATAATCCTGAATTTTACCGCTGCCAAAATCATATTCGTCTGGAAAATCGTCGGGCGTTGCCACAGTATCCTCCGATGTGCCGTCTCGAAAATCTTCCCTGTCTTCTCTGTCAATGGAATCATTCTTTGTTATCATCGCATCCTCGATTGCGCTTACACTATTCTCCACATTGCCGCTGGGAGCCCTCTCGGGCTCCTCTCCGCAAGCTACCAATAACACACCCATGGCTGCGGCCATCAACAGGGTGATAATTCTTTTTCTATTCATTGCACGCCCAAGCCATTGACCCATTCGCGCACACCATCTGCAGAAACACCGGAGGAGAATCTTTGGCCCTCCTGCCAGTTGCCAGTGCCGGCCATTTCCGCCAAAAGCTCGCCACTCTGCCCCATACCAGAGGAAGAAGAGGTTGCAAAGGGAATGACAGTCTTTCCTGTGAAATCATTGGCTTTTACAAAACCGTCTACGGGCCATGCTGCAATGCCCCACCAAATTGGATACCCGATGAATACGGTATCGTATTCATCCCAATTGGATACCTCGGTAGTAGTCAGGGCCACATCGCGCAAGGATTCATCCTCATGCTCCCTGCTTACACGGCTGTTGCTATTCGTCCAGTCCAAATCCTCTTCGCTGTATACCTCAATAGGAACGATCTCAAAAAGATCGCCGCCCGTAGCATCGGCAATATCTTGTGCGACTCGCTCAGTATTGCCCGAAGCGGAATAGTAAGCAACCAATACTTTCCCGCCTTCCGGTTGTATACTCGCATCGTTTTCAGCTGACGCGGCAGCGGTGGGCGATTGTGTAGCGGTGGGCCTGTCGCCATTGCCACAAGCGGCAAGGCCGAGCACAAGTGCTAGGCTCAACAATAAAGCCGTCAGTTTTTTCATAATCCTTCTCCTTTCAAGTCACTTGCATTTGTTCAAAATCTCATATATTTCATCGTGGGTCAGCTTTTTACAGCAGCCCGCGGTGATGTTTGTAGAGTTTGCAATGGCGCGAAAATCGGTATCGTCAGGGACGCCCAATTCCCTAAAGGTGGTCGGCAGCCCGATCTCTTTGATAAATGCTGTCATTGCATCAATGCCAGCCAACGCGGCCTCCTCATCGCTGTCTTTTTCAATGTTCCACACCGTTCTGGCAAATCGTGCAAAACGAGGCACTCCGGATTTATAAATGTAGCGGTAGAGCGCCGGATGGATCACTGCCAAACCCGCCCCATGATTGCAGTTGGTGTATGCGCCAAGCTGATGTTCTATCTGGTGCGCTTGAAAATCTGTGATTTTTCCGATTTTCAAAATGCCATTCTCTGCCATGGCGGAGGCCCAAGCCAACTCGCTTCGCGCGTTGTAGCTTTCGGGGGCAGCCAGCAGCTTTCGGATATTGTGGATCACGCTGCGCATGACCGCTTCATTTATATCATCGGAGAGATTGTTCTGCTCCGGCTTGCCAAAGTAGGTTTCCATCGCATGGCTTAGCGTATCAAAGGCGCCAGAAACCACCTGTTTTATCGGAACGGACATGGAGTATATAGGGTCAAGGAATGCAAACTCTGCCTGCGCGCCCCATATACCCGTCTTGATTTTTTTGGTTTCATGGGTAATAACAGCCCCGTTATTCATTTCAGAGCCAGTACCAAACACAGTCACAATGGTTCCCAAAGGAATGAATTTTGAAGGATATGTATGCTTGGTGGTTTCCAACTCCCAAATATCCTCTTCCAGCTTTGCCTGTGCAGACACAATCTTACAGCAGTCGGATACAGATCCGCCCCCAACTGCAAGAATAAGATCCACATCATTCTCCCGTGCTAGCTTGGCTCCCTCCTGCACTTTTGTATAGGTGGGGTTTGGCATTATGCCGGGAAATTCCACCACACGCTTATGTGCGGTGTCCAAAATTTTCATTACCTCGTCATATACACCATTTTGCTTGATAGAGCCGCCTCCATAGGCCAGCATAACGGTATCCCCATATTCTTTTAAGATACAACCCAGGTATTCTTCCACGCCTCCTTTGCCAAAGAATACTTTGGTTTTATTCTGATAAAGAAAATTGTTCATAGTCGTCCTCCATTGATTGCTTTTTGCAGAGCAACTGTATCGATGATCCTCAGGCCATGGCATTTATCTGCCAGCATTTTCCACTATCTCTGTCTTATTCATTTGTCGTTCCCAAAAGGAAACCGCATCATTCAACCATCCTTCTGCCACGGTACCCGTTCCAAGGCCAAAACCATGCTGTAGCCCTGGATACGAATGAAATTCCGTATCAATGCCCATGCTGTCCAGCACTTCCAACCGGCGCTTCATCTGCTGCCAAGAGGCAATGCCATCGTTTTCCCCTACACAGGCAAACGTGGGTGGGTCAAGCTCACTATATTCGCTATATCCTGTATATTGCATGATCACCGCTGCGGGCCGAGGCAGATCATTGCCGCCAAAAGCTGCTGTTCCATAAGACGCTACCCATGCGGCCATCCGGCCGCCGGCAGAGCCGCCCCAGAGGGAATAGTTGGAGGTATCCACTTCCAGTTCTTCGGCATGCTCAAAAATAAAGTCAATGGCTCTGGCCAAATCTTGGCAAGCATCCTGTGCGCTGGGACGATAAATGAGAGCAAACGCGTTATAGCCCAATTTGGAAAGCTCCAAAGCGTGGGGAAAACTATCCTGCATGGCGCCAACATATGCAAACCCACCGCCTGCGTTGCACTCAGCAAACTTTGCACCAGGGGTTCCTTTGAAAAAGAATAGGCCCGTATTCCGCTTGTCCGGATCTTGTGTCTTTTCCTCTTCCGTATAAATATCATAAAAAATGGTTTGGCCCGCATTGACACGCACTTTCAACGAATTGACGATTTCCACCGTTTTATCTGGGTCGATGTTGTTGTACCAAACCAAGCGAAGGGTGCCCAACGTATCGCCACTGTAATAGCCTTCTTCTATTGGAAAAAGCAAGCGCGCATACTCTCCAAAGGAAGGATCGCTCAACACCTCCTGGATGGGTGTATCCCGGTCATATGCCGTCATTTCCGCTTCTCCCGCTTCTGTGGCGCTTATCACCGTGTTCATCGATGGGCCAGAACATCCCGTAAGCAAAAGCGCGGCGCAGAGAAAAGTGCTGATCCTTGTAAACCATTTCATTTCATCACCTATATCCCCGTTGCTGTCCCGATTATAAAAAAAACGAGACCTTTTCAGAAGTCTCGTTTTGTTCATTAGTTTATATCTTAAGGTTATATCTATATGGCATCAATACAAACCATGGTTAACCGCTTTTGCCGCATCCAGGAACCGCTGCACCGTCGGCGTAGGCTCCGGCGCATGGAGCAGCCCATATGGAATGCTATGATTCCATTCCACCGGGATTACCTTTAACAGCGGATGCACATGGGCCCATCCGGGAATTGCAAGCAATACATCGTTCGTGTTCTCGCATCGATTGAACACATCCATACTATAAAAATCAAAATCCACGATATGGATTTGATGGTGGTGCTGCCATAAATCATCCCGAAGCTGGTCTACATAGTGGCTCCATCCTCTGTGCATCAGCAGCAGATTCTCGCCATATAGATCAGAGAGTTTCAATTTGTCTTTTGCCGCCAGCCGATGATGGATGGACACAGCGCAACAGAATGGTTCTCTTGACAGCTCCAATCCGGCGCACGAACGAAGATCCAGCATTGTATCGTCAAAAATGCCGCCGATTACATCTATATTTTTCCCTAAATTGGCAAGGATCTCCCTCGCATTTTCCGGGGTATTTTCAAAGGGAACGATTTGAAATTTAATATCCGGACACAAAGTTTGTATCCTCGACCATAGCTCCATGAGAAGCTGAGCAGGCGTGGTCGGCGATGAGCCGATGCGGATTATGCTTCCATCTTCCTGCATGGCGTTTTTCGCCCGTGTCACGGAATCCCGGCAATACTGAATGATATACTTTGCATCCTGATACAGGGAACGTCCAGCATTTGTCAGCGTTAAACCGCGATGGCTGCGCTCAAATAGTTTTACGCCCAAGGAGCTTTCCAGCAAATTGATCTGCTTGATCACCGCAGTGGGCGTAATATAACTTTCTTCCGCTGCCTTGTTAAAGCTCCCCGCATCCGCTGCCCGGATAAAGGTCTCCAGTTGAGGGTTATACATGGTTTTCGCCGCCCTTTCTCTGCAAATCTTTCTATTTCGCTATACACTTTTGCACCTTGCAAAAGTGGCAAATCTCTGCTCTTTTTAACACAATGACTTTTATCCCCATTGTACAGATATTTCTACCTATATACCCGCTTTCTTCAAGGCTTTGTGCTATGGTATCGACCATAGCGTTATTGTCGTAAGATACAGGTTTCCTATTTGAATTATACCGTAAGAATATTAAGCGGCAAATGCAAATTTCTCCGTTCTATACGCACAGACATCCGTTCTACATAGGAATTTTGGCCGATAGAGATGCATCTTTCCAACTATTCCCAGTGCTAAAATGCATGATTTTCCCGTAGAATATAGGAACAAATGTTCTTATTTTGGGGTGATTTTTTGCGTGTCATTCTTCATTCTGACCTCAATGCGTTCTATGCGTCGGTGGAATGTCTGCACCAACTGGATATTCGTCATAAGCCCGTTGCCGTATGCGGCCATCAGGAGCTGCGTCATGGCATCGTGCTTGCCAAAAACCAGCTGGCCAAGCAATGCGGTATAAAAACAGGCGACGCCATTTGGCAAGCACGGCAAAAAGCACCGGGGTTGGTCGTGGTTCCTCCCAACTTTCCTCTGTATATGAAGTTTTCCCAGTTGGTGCGAAACATCTATCTGCAATATACGCCTCATGTAGAATCCTTTGGCCTAGACGAAGCCTGGTTGGATCTCACTCAACCCGGTATGACCTTGGAACAGGGACGCATCATTGCGGAAGAACTGCGCCGCCGCGTGAAAGAGGAGATCGGGCTTACCGTTTCCATCGGCGTCTCCTGGAACAAAATCTTTGCCAAACTGGGCAGCGACTACCAAAAACCGGATGCTGTTACGCTGATTACTCCGGAAAACTACCGATCCCTGGTATGGCCGCTGCCTGCTTCCGACCTTTTGTATGTTGGGTCTGCCACCGGCAAAAAGCTGGCGCGGTATGGTATTACGACGGTCGGCGGCATTGCCAACACACCGCCGGATTTGCTGCATGCCTGGCTGAAAAAATGGGGGCTGTATCTACACACCTTTGCCAACGGATGGGACAAATCTCCCGTGCAATCTGCCGATTCCATCGTTCCCATCCAGAGCATCGGCAACAGCATAACAGCGCCGCATGATTTGGAAAACGAAGAGGACGTTAAGCTCACCTTGTATATGCTGTCGGAATCGGTGGCTGCCAGGCTGCGCAGCCATGGATTTCGCTGCCAAACCGTGCAGATCTCCATCCGGGATACAGGGCTGGGATGGTTCAGCCGGCAACAGCGGTTATCCCGTTCCAGTAACCTGTCCGGTGAAATTGCAGATGCCGCAATGGCGCTCTTTTGTCGTCATTACGATTGGCAAAGATCCGTTCGCAGCTTGGGCGTGCGCGGATGTGAATTGGTTTCGGATACAGAGCCGGAACAAATCTCCGTTTTTTTGGATGAACAGCAACGATACAAAAAGCAAAGATTGGAACAAGCCATGGATCATTTACGGTCTAGATTTGGATATGAAGTCATCAAACGCGGTGTTTTGTTGACAGACCCTGCCATTGGCCTGGTCAATCCAAAAGACGACCATACCATCCACCCGGTAGGGTATTTTGCTCATGGTGTATCGTAAAGAAAGGTGATTGGCGTTGTATCAAAACAAGATAAAAACCTATGTATCGGTAGAGGTTTTGTTTGATGAAACAGGTCAAATGATGCCGCGCTCTGTGCAATGGGAAGATGGGCGAATCTTTGATATAGATCGAATCCTGGATGTGCGTCCCGCTGCCAGCTTAAAGGCAGGAGGACAAGGGATACGGTACACCTGCCGTATTCGAGGAAAAGAAACGTACCTGTTTTACGAAAACCCGCGCTGGTTTGTAGAACGTAAACAAATATAAAAAGGAGCCTATTTAGGCTCCTTTTGTTTCTCCTCTACAGGCGTCAGCTTCCCTTCAAACATCGCTAGTATCCGCTTTCTCATCTTCCTCAGCACCCCTGTATTGTTGATCAGCATCGTGTCGATTGCCTGGATCCGGAAGCTCTGTTCCTGCTCTACATACCCGCAGTGCACCATTAAATCCATCGACCCTGCCGCCGGCCTATACAACACCTTTGTCAGCGCTGATTGCCTGTTTTTGATGCAGTTGATGGATATGATCTGCAGGTTTACCCGTGGCCCTCGCTTGGTATGCTCCAATACCTTTTGAAAGATCCCCTCTAAAATCGCCATTTCTACCTCTTCACTGTACGCACCTGCATAGCTCAGCACCGCCACATATTCCACCAGCGTATAGCTCGCTCTCCGATACCGTTGCCCCCAAAATACCGTGACCTCCCCTTCCTGCTCCGTATGCATCTCGTTAAACCGCTCTGCTTCCATCCACGCCTTGACCTGTGCTGTGACCTCCTCCGCATTCGCCATCACCGTGGTAAACCGCTCCGGCTTCATCGGCTTTTGTTTCGGCCTGGCAACAAGCAGCAATCCAACTACGATAAATCCAGGGACAAAAAAGTTCAATGCCCACCACCACGAAGATCCCTGCGTATAACTTACATACGCTAGGGAAGGAAACCCTACAATCAATCCATAAAATGTACATCCTATGATGACATATATGCAGGCAGTGCTGGATAGAAATTCCTTCCAGCGTTCCTTTATGCTCTTTTTGTTTTCCATTTCTTCTCTCCATTCCCGCTCATCTGCCTATACTTTTTGCATATCCTTTGATAAGGACTGCCAGCCCGCTGAATGCCGATATCAATCCGCCCTGGACAACCGGCTGCGTATGCACCATACCACCATTTGTTTGCGTCACAGCCTGCACCGCGCCTTTTGTTGGTTTTCCTTCCGTGCGCTTTGTGGATGCTGCCGTTAGCAGCTTTTCTGCGTAGCTCATGAATTTTGCTCTGGTTGTATCCAGCGTTGTGGACAATATGTTGCTGTGGATTTGGTTTGCCGTTGTCTTTATGCCATACGCGCCAAAGAAATACGACTTAATGCTTTGGGGCTTAAATGTCCCCTTATGTATCTCGGTATAGATGTCTTTTCCCATCCTTGTTTCTCCCAAGATATATCCAGCCGTTCCTTCCACCGCCGTGTTTTTCGCTGCTCCCCAGATAGACTTTGCTACGTTGTCCCAATTCAGTTCTTTTCTTTGAAATAAGTAGTCCTCTGCCTCATTCAAAATGCTTTCCGTCGCCGCACCCGCGTAGCTCGCCGCAGCCGGCTTAAAGGTACGTATATATATATTGCGCCCTCTACAAAACCGCCTGCTGCCGCTCCCAATGTATGCTCATACCACGGTCTACCCGTCGATATATTGGAAATGACTTTTCCTACACCCTTTACCAATCCGTTAACAAATCCCGCCAACACTTCACACAGCCAATGCCCTGTTGGGTCTGTATAGTTTGTCGGGTTGTTGGAGGTATACGTGTACAGGTTCTGCGTCCACGGGCTGTACGGGTCTCCGCTTACCGTATCCTGCTAAACGGAGACCCATACAGCCCTATTGTACCGCAAAAAGAGCCTTTGCAGGCTCTCTTTTCTAGCTCAATTCCCGTTCCATTGTATCCAACAGTTCCTGCATTTCCATCTTTACCGCTCTTTCCTGTTCATTTACAAGCACAGCTTCGCATTGTTGTCGAATCATTTCATAATTATCCTTATTGAACACGGGATACAAAGAGTTTATTGTTGCACTTCTTACTAAATAGTTAGTGTTCTGTAAACCGCTTAATAAGTTTATCAGATAGTTTGAATGGCCTAAACGACATAACTCCGTATAATAACAGATCTTTATCCAATCCTCCGATTCATTTTTAAGATTCTCCTCCATAAATTTGATAAATTCTCTTTTGTGTTCCGGGTATGCAACTCCGATATCTCCCAATGCCGTAATTGCATATCCCCTTACCATATCACTTTCGTCTTCTATTGCCTTTTTCTTCAACTCCTTTATTACTTTCTCATCATCGTAATTCCCAAGCGACTCACATACACATGTCCTTACCAAATCATCCTTGTCATTTACGAGCGTCAACAATACCTCCATCGCCCGTGGGTCTTCCACATCATACAGCGCTTCTATCGCTTCTGTTTTGACGCAAATCACTCTGTCTACCGCGCATTTCAATAGAAATTCAAATTCTTCCTCATCCAGTTCATCTGCTTCTGCTATTTCCTGTATCCTTCGGAGTTTCTCTAAATTTTTTTCGCTTAGATTGCTCATTCCTTTCTCCCTTCCTCATGGTAACGCAACGGCCCATACGTTCCCCGTTCCAATTAAAAGCCATTTGATCCCTTTGTATAAAAGATATCCTCCGACTCCCCAATTGGTTTCTTATTTCCCTTATCATTATTTCAACGTTTCTGTGAGTTTACCTTTTCTTTTTTAACTGCTGTCTTATCTCTGCTTTTCTTCTCATATCTTTCTCTCTTTTAATTCGTCTGGTTCATGTCCTATGAACCATGTTATGTCTCCTAATGTTCTTTTCTTAGACATCAGTATCGCGATGTAGTCCTTACACACTCATTATACTAAAATAAAAGGAGCCTTAAAGGCTCCTTTTTTATCTGTTTGATTTAACCAATTGATGAATTCTCTCCTTGAGTGGCCTTCTGCAAACTTTTTATCATCTCATACATCATCTTATGGAAAAAGACAATATATTCTTGCTCTGTCTCATAGTCCGCCGGATAAAATACGAATCCTCCTTTACTACAAACACATTCTACTATTTTTGATAAATCAAAAGTTGCACAATCTGAAATACCAACACTATCAACCAGTTCTTGGATGTTCACCTCCGACATATCTTTCATAATTACCAGTATGTCGGAAAACGCGTTCTCTACTGCCACATTTATAGCCAGTCTCACTTTATCTCTTGGAACCTTGGCCATACCATAATATCCAAGTTTATTATCCCTTTTTAATTCAATTTCGGGTAGACGACAAAACTGATCATAATTCTTTTTATGCTTCCATAGTTTTTTATAGCGATTTATTCTACTATCATTTTCATACCAAATACCCGAAAAAAGCACCACCTCTTTTTTTGATGCTAAATTTTCAACTATATCAGTACACATTGTGAGTGCTTGTTCATTTATCTCCTCGTATGCACTGAAATATCCATCTCCCTTAAAACGCACTATGTATCCACATATCTTTGGATCATTTATTGTAGTGTTAAATGGGAAAAATTTATGTGTCTCTACAAGGTTTATATCTATTTCTTGCTCAATCTCCCAGCCCAAACTACTTCCTCCCTGTCCAATAAAATATATGTGTCTTTATATTGCTTATTACCGCATTGAAGTGCGCTCCCATGCCGAACTCTTGATGACCTGCTGTATGATTTCTAATAACTTTCCCTCCCGAATATATGTAGTCTCTTCCGGGGATTCTTTTCCCCAATTTATTTGTTGCTTTGCTCGTCTTAATTGGTTGTTGGCTAACCGGTATACCCATCTTTCGTTTTGTATCTCTAAATGCGGCACGGCGACTGTTATAAGTAACTTTGTTTTTGACATTACCTGTTTTCAAACTACACGTATTGTGCACTAATACGCTCGAATCGCCTACAAAATAGGTATGGAAATCCTCTACCTCAAAATTGTAAACACGTACGGGAGATTCCAGCAATTCATGTTGTACTTGCTCCACAACAACGTATTCGCCGTTGCTCATCACCAGGATGTCGCCCGCCCGCAAATCGATTGCAGCCGTCCATCCTTTTTCCGGTACATAGAAGGGATGCTCTGTCGTCGAAGTAATGGTTTCTCCCCCTACTTTGACGTGTACAACCTCATCCTTTTCACTTACAAACGTCCGTACGACTTCTTTATAGCCCGCTTCTCCCGTCTCCGGATCTGCCGCATACACTTTATCTCCAGGTTCAATGGTTTCTATCGCCGCATATCCATCTTCGGACAGCACCAATGTCCCCGCAACAAAACAAGCTACTTGCGCCGCTTTACTCGAACTTCGCAGATTCTTTATTTTGTCGGTTATCCGTCCTGTTATGCTTGCCGTCTTATCTTTTACCTTTGTCGCCGCATTGACTACCTTTGCGGCTGTTTTGGTATTTTTTACAACGCCCCATGCTTTACTCGCGAGCTTCGTGACGGCGCTCCCCGCCGCAGTCTCCACACAACCCTGTACAAACGAGCTGCCGATCGTTTTCAGCGAGACCTCTTGCCCCGTCAGCAGCCGTACGCCGGTATCCACCACGGCGTTGACCACGCCGCCGATCACGACTTTCCCTACCCACGCAAACAGTGAGCCTAGGAAATGCCCTGTCGGATCGATGTAGTCCTTACACGCTCATTATACTAAAATGAAAGGAGCCTGCGTAGGCTCCTTTCTATGTGTATTAATTTTTGAAATGTTTTTTCGCATATTCGTATTTCTTTTGTAATAGTTTTGTTGGTTTTCCTTCTAGCTTTTTATATACTGCAAGGAAATCTGAGTACCTACCTTCTTTCCATAGCAAATCCATTTCTACACTTAGGTTGCCATCAATCTCTTCTTTTTCTAAAACTACCTCCTTTTCATCATAAAAGCATTTTAGCGCTCTCATTGTATCCTCATCGCCGTAGTAGGAGACAAAAAACGAGGTTATTATTTTTACCATTAGGGCAACAACAAAATGAATAGACTTATCGTCGGAAATCATCCCCCTGTATTCTTTTTTTATCGATTCTGCTATCTGGTAATCATCTAATATTATATGAGGTCTGTTTTTAACCCATTTTATTTGAAACTCAATTTCTCTCCCTATATAAATCATCACCTTATAGCATTGATTAGAATAGACTACACAACTTAAATCATTTGTTATTTTAATATCAAAGCCATATTTTTCTTCAACTGGCCTGAATATCTTCTGTATATAACAAACTATTTTTTTATATTCCATCTTTCCTCCTATCTCTTAGGCGGGTACCAATACTTATTTCGATATGTCCATCCATGATTTTTAAGTAGATTTCGTTCCATCCCTAAAAAGCCTGCGTAACCCCTGTATGGCATTCTGGAGACATCCTTTATTGGTCGGCCATTTTTCATTACCGTTCTTAGTATCCCAGAATTATTTTTCCACGCAACCTTCGGATTCCCCTTAAAAGGGGCAAGGTAATTTGCAACCTTATAGCTACTCTTTGTCGTCTTTTTCCATTTCAAATCCTTCATTTTGCCAATCATGGCAGTCTTATTCTTCATTTTTGAGATCTGTGAAACCGCGTTTCTTTGGCTATATTTTATTGTCGCCGCTTTACTCGCTGCACGCGAGGCTTTTACCTTCTCAATCGCCTTACTTGCTAAACCCGCTGTCTTATCTTTTACCTTGGTAGTTGCGCTCGCTATCTTCGCTGCTGTTTTCGTATTTTTTACGGCCCCAACTGCTTTTCCTACGAGCTTTGCAGCTGCGCTTCCCGTTGCCGACACTACACAACCTTCTACAAATGAGCTGCCGATCGTTTTCAGCGATACCTCTTGCCCTGTCAGCAGCCGTACGCCGGTATCCACCACGGCGTTGACCACGCCGCCGATCACAACTTTCCCTACCCACGCAAACAATGAGCCTAGGAAATGCCCCGTCGGGTCGATGTAGTCCTTACACGCTCATTATACTAAAATGAAAGGAGCCTGCGTAGGCTCCTTTATCAGTTCCAAACTTTTTTATATTTATTTATCACCTCATCAATCTGTTCATCAGAAAAAAGATAGTCTCCGATATTATCAGGGTCATCAATTCCCGCTACAAATTGCAATAGTTCCCAATACTCATCATCTATTTGATCATTCTCATACAGCGGCTCAGCATATGGTATAAATTTTGTTGCCCAGCTTGCTATCTCCTCCCTACTTATTCCTCCAATTATGTCCGACAATTTTTTTGTCAACTGATTTATACTTGGTAACAATTTACTCGCTCCATCAAAAGTGCAAATTGCATTTATAATCGTGGATTCTTTTGTCTGTTCATCAATCGTCCTTACAAATTCTAAATACCTCCACGTTTTTTCATCCCCTATATATTGTACTGATTCATCAACTTTTCTATCTGCCCACGTTACTACATCTATTTTGCTTTTTCGTCCATTTAATAAATCAAGGAGTTGTTCTGTTATCAAACTACTTAAGCTTAGCATTGTCCTATCGTCTCCCCAGATACCGGCCAGTTGCATCAAATATATAGTGAACTTTATGAGTTGCTCCATTTATTTGTGGTCTTACAATACGAATCCTACCAGCGTGGTCAAGTGTTTCGTGCCAAGTTCTTGTCCTTCCTGTTTTATAATTCCACTCCCTTACCAATCTTCTACCCGCCATTTCTCCTTTCACTTTCGCAGGGTTAATATTTCCATAGAATCTATACTTACTGTTTTGTATCGATTTAGTGCCACCCTTTCCGTATTTTTCAGCTTGTCTGTAATACTCTTTCAGCTTAGAATAGTTAGCCGAATTGTGCGATGGCCCATTGGCTGTGGAGAGCGCTTTTGCATTTGCCCTTTGTGTCCGTATCTTGGATATCTTTGAGGATATGCCATCCAGCACGTTATCCGCCAGGAACCCTACCCCTACACTTTTGGCTATATCCTTGGCTGAATCCCCGCGTATCACGCCAACAGCCGTTCGCGCCGCTGCGCCCCCGGCTTTATTAATCGCGTATTTCCCGACTGCGCTTGTCGCCTTGCTTGCCAGTTTCGCTGTTCCCGTCCCTACCGCCGAAGCTACACAGCCCTCTACAAACGAACTGCCTATCGTTTTCAGCGATACCTCTTGCCCGGTCAGCAGCCGTACGCCGGTATCCACCACGGCGTTGACCACACCGCCGATCACGACTTTCCCTACCCACGCAAACAGTGAGCCTAGGAAATGCCCCGTCGGGTCGATGTAGTTCACCGGGTTATTCGACGTATACGTGTACAGGTTCTGCGTCCACGGGCTGTACGGGTCTCCGCTTACCGTATCCTGCTAAACGGAGACCCATACAGCCCTATTGTACCGCAAAAAGAGCCTTTGCAGGCTCTCTTTTCTAGCTCAATTCCCGTCTCATTGTTTCTAATAGTTTCTGTGCCGCGCCTCTTACTGCCCTCTCTTTTTCAGTCTCTAGCATTGCCTCACATTTTTGTTTTATCTTTCCATAATTGTTAGTACAAAATATCGGATATAGAGAATTTATTGCTGCATGCCTTACTGAATAATCAGTATTTTTCAATCCTTCTAACAGCATTGTTAAGTAATTTGATTGTCCCAAACGACACAACTCTGTGTAGTAATGTATTTTCCCCCAATCTTCCGATTCATTTTTAAGATTCTCCTCCATAAATTTAATAAATTCTCTTTTGTGTTCCGGGTATGCGACTCCGATATCTCCCAATGCCGTAATTGCATATCCCCTTACCATATCACTTTCGTCTTCTATTGCCTTTTTCTTCAACTCCTTTATTACTTTCTCATCATCGTAATTCCCAAGCGACTCACATACACATGTCCTTACCAAATCATCCTTGTCATTTACGAGCGTCAACAATACCTCCATCGCCCGTGGGTCTTCCACATCATACAGCGCTTCTATCGCTTCTGTTTTGACGCAAATCACTCTGTCTACCGCGCATTTCAATAGAAATTCAAATTCTTCCTCATCCAGTTCATCTGCTTCTGCTATTTCCTGTATCCTTCGGAGTTTCTCTAAATTTTTTTCGCTTAGATTGCTCATTCCTTTCTCCCTTCCTCATGGTAACGCAACGGCCCATACGTTCCCCGTTCCAATTAAAAGCCATTTGATCCCTTTGTATAAAAGATATCCTCCGACTCCCCAAAGCGTTGCTTCTCCTGCGGTCTGCCATCCTTTCGAGTTATTCTTCTTTGCCCACGGTCTATCTGGCTGGCGCGTCGGTGCAGGACCTGGCTGCGGTTTCAAGCCGGGCGTTGTTTTTCTAGGGGATATCTGCAATTGTTTCTTTTCAGAAATTTTCTTTGTTATTTTATTTTCCTTTGCCTCCTGTTTTTTCTTTTTGTTCACACTTGGTTTCTTATTTCCTTTATCATTATTTTTGCGTTTCTGGACATTAATCTTATCATTTCTTTTTAGTTGCTCTCTAATTTCTCGCTTTCTTTTGAAATCTTTCTCTCTCTTCAACATATCTTTAAGTTCTTCGTCCTTGTATCCCCTCAACCACGTTATATCTCCTGTTCCCCGATTCTTAGACATCAGCATCACAAAATTTGTCACTACATCATTCAACTTTCCATTTTCTTCAATATATTGATAAATTGAGATTTGCATAAATTGGGCAGGATCAATAGGCTTATTTATCGCCTCTATATTTGCAAATAGCGACAATATTTCCCTATCTTTCTCTACACTTGCCTGGGCATTGGTTCCTGTTATCGGATTATAGTGATACCCATTCGCATAGTACAATCCACTATTGTCCTGCACCGCGCCTGTGAACTTCACTTCGTTCTTGATGGAAGTTGTCGGCGTTGTACTTCCGCTGTCGTCCTTGCCAAAGGCGTCATAGACGTTGTTTTCCGCCCGGTATAAAGCGCCGTTCTTGTCCGTCCCGATGATGTTGGTTACGCTTCCTCGGGCGTCGTAATGGTAGATCCAATACTGCCCCTCCGGCCGGTCCGCGTTGTACGCGTTGTCCTGCCGTTTGCCCGCGATGATGATGCCGTTCGGGTCAATGATGTTTTCGTCCGTGATGTAGTTCGCGTCGCTGTTCGTGCTGAACGCCAGCGCCCCGCCCATGTAGAAATACATGGTGTAGTCGCCATTGGTGCTGCTGCCGTCCGTTTTACGGATGCGCTGTCCTTCGCCGTTGTACAGGCTGGTATTCAGCGTTGTCCAGCTGCTGGCGCCGTTGGATTTTTCCTCTACCTTGATGAGCTGGTTGGCCGTATCGTAGGTGTTGCGCGTGTCTTTTGTCTTCGCGCTCTTGAGGGTATCCAGATTTACCTCATACGTTTCCTGGCCCGTCTGGTTCCCAAAATCATCATAGGTGTATTTGGCCAGCGTTTGGTCGGTATACGATAGCGATATATCGCCGTTTTTGATCGTGCTGCTTTCCTTGATCTCCGTCAGTTGGCTCAGGTTATTGTAGGTATAGGTTTTGGTGGATGCAACAGTGGTCTTGTCTTCCAGCGTCTGGTTCGTGGTTTCCTTGACGCGGTTGCCTGCCTTGTCATAGTCATACGCAATCGTCTTGGTCTGCGAACCCTTTGTGACGGTGTTTTTCTTGATACGTCCAATCGGATCGTAGGTGTATCCGCGGTTGGTGGTCTGAACGGCATTTTTCGTATAGGTGTCCTTGTACGAATCCACATAGTTTTCCGTGAGGATGTATCCCTGCCCATCGTAGGTCAAGGTGTACTTTTCTTTTTCCGTGCCGTTCTGCGTGTACGTTAAGCTCAGTGGCCTACCCAAGGAATCATAGGTAAACGTTCCCTGCACGGTAAGGCCCTGTTTATCCTCCTTGCGATCAAACTCCAGATATTCCGTCGTTGAAGCCAGATCGCCATTGGCCGCGTAGGTGTATGCCTTAACGGTCTTTAACTCGCTGGTATCCATCGGCGCGCCGTCGGCCGCTGCCGGGCGAATGCTGCTCTTAACAGCGGTCAGCCGGCCAGTATCGTCGTAGTCATACCCAGTGGTGCGCACATTGCCCATGGCACCATACTGCATGGCGATCATATCGCCCGCGCTGTTGTAGCGATAATTGACGACTTTTCCATCCTGCACCAGCTGCACGGCCTTGTCGTTTTTGTCGTACTTCCAGGTCGTCAGTATGTTGATGTTGCCGCTGTTTACATCCGTCATCGACGCACGGCGGCCGAAATGGTCGTAGGTGAACGTGGTCGTCGTATCGCCTGTGGTCTGTGTTGTTACGCGGTCCAGGTCGTCATAGGTATAGCTTTGTCGGGTGGACAGGCTGTTTTGCCCGTACTTGATGGCCGTCTGTCTGCCGTATTGGTCATAGCTATATTCTTTGACCAGCTTTTTACTGCCGTCCTTGCCAAGCTGCTCTTCCTTGACGGTCTGCCCCATGGCGTTTTGATAGGTCTTGGTGACGCTTCCGTCTGCCGCTGTTACCACGTCCACCGTCAAACCGCTGCCTGCATCGTTATCGTAGGTATAGGTTGTCACAAGGTCCGCGTCCGATACGCCAACATCGGCGTTGTTGTATGCCTGTAGCGTGGTTTTTTCCCGTACGCTGGTCACGCGGCCTTCCAGGTCATAGCTGTACTGCTTGACTGCATACATCCGGACGTTGTTTTGTGTTTCCACATACGTCCAGCTGCGACGCACGTTGCCCAGCGCATCGTAATCGTTGCGCGTCTCGGTCAGGTTGTTTTCATCATACACGCGCGTCACGCGGTTGGCGTCGTCGTATTCCGCCAACATGGCACGGGTTTCGTGTATCGTTTCGCCGTCCTTGTATAGCTGTACCACCTTATACGTATTGCCGCCGTAATCCCCATAGCTCTTTTCGCCCTGGCTGCCCTGCATCTCCGTTTTGTAGCTGCCGTCATTGGCTACAGACGTTACGGTGGTGCGCGTCAAGCCATCCAGCCCTACCGAGCTCGTTGTGGTTGTAATGGCTTCCGGCGTAGAAGCAATGGTATTGGTGATGGTATCCCCCATCGGGTCCACCGTTTTGGTGAGCATATCTACGTTGTTGTATGTATACGATTCAACTTTGGCCTGCGTACTGCCACCATCCGAGGTAGGGGCCCCTACGTTGACCTTGGATACCACCAAGCCGTTCTTGTTGTAGTTGCTGATTTCCCGTTGCCCATCCGGGTCCACTGTTTCCAGCAAACGGCCGAACCCGTCATAGATATACTGAGTTATCAACGCTTTGCTGCCACGGGCAATGGATTCCGATGCAGGGTTGTTGCGCACGTCATAGGTGTACGATGTTGCCATCGTAATGCCAGATCCTGCCTCCGTCATGGTCAACAAACGTCCATAGCTGTCGTAGGCATAGGTCGTCGTTTTCCCATTCCAATCCGTTTGGGTCAGGCGCAGCCCTCTGCTGTCATAGGTATACGTCGTTGTTTTAGTATCTGCGTCCGTAAATCCGGTGGGATTTTTTACCGCTGTCTTTTCACTGAGCAGATTTCCGTTTGCATCGTAGGTATAGTCCGTCCGATCCAGCAGTGTAGAACCCTGGTACGTTTTTTCAGACGTGATCCAATCCGTCATCGTCCCATCCGGTTTTTGCTCATAGCTATATTCCGTTCGGATGCCTTCCGGATCGGTTACCGTTTGGGCCGATCCATTGTCGTTATATGTCAGCGTATAGGTCAACGGTTGTGTATGTGCAGTATCTTTGTACGAGGTAATCGTTCCGGGACGCAGCACGTCCATGTCGTAGTTCCCCAGTTCCGTGACACGGTTGCCCGGCTGAACGGTCTTAACCAGGATTCCATGATTATTCAAATCGGTCACATACTGCCCTTGCCCGATATTTTGACCGTTTGAATAGTTTGTAATGATCGTTGTTACAGTGTTCTGATGACTTGGATCTATAACACGGAGAGCCGCGTTATCCATTGAATACGCAACCTCACTGTAATCTCCGATGGCATCCGTGCTCTTTGTTACACGGCCATCGGCATCCAAATCAAACCGATGGGGGCGCACGCCCGTTTCGGAGGTATTGGCCGGCATCCCAATGGTAAAGACATTGGCTTCTCCGTCCTTGTAGGTATAGCTTTCCTCAACAGTCTTGGTAGATGTTGTGCTAGAAACGGTATCTGTTCCATCTGCATTGGTTTCCACATACGTATAGGTCTGTTCGCCTGCCGTTGCTGCGTTGATAAGCATCCCATAGGTGGACGGGTCGTTTTCATCGCTGCCGTAGGTATATTGGTACACATCCTCTATTGCCGTGTCCCCTGTTCCGCTGTAATGCGCAATGACTTTGACGATCTTGTCCTGGTTATGCGGCTGTTCGCCATATTCAAACGCCAAGTACTGCTGCTCGTCCTCTGTAAAAGCCTCCTCCGTATACAGGTTGTGCATCACCTTCGCCAAACGTCCGCGCTCGTCGTAGGTAAACAGCAGCTTGTTTCCGTTCGGTTCGCTGAACTCCTCAATCATCATGGATTCGTTGAACAGATAGTCGATATCATCCGAGCGGTGCGCCGTATACTTTCCATCTTCGCGCTGAGAAAGCGTGATGAATACGCCGGCCGGCGATTTGTAGCTGCCATCCTCCTGCTTTGCAAAGCGGTGCACCGTTCCGTCCCCGTCTTTGAGAATCAAGCCCACTTCTTCGCCCGTTGTTTTGTCGTATTCGTGCAATAGGTTGGTATTCAGGCCAAAATCCCAGCCCTTGCCCAAGGCGGTATATGATTTGGCCTGGCTGTTGTAGGTACGCCGCATTGTGCTGGCCAAAAGCGGGGTAACCATCTCCAGATCCACCTGTTGATACACCAAATTTCCACTGGATACGTTGATATATCCGTTGGCGTCTCCTACAGGCACGGTAGCATAGCTCCAGTAATCCTGAAGCCCCAGCTGCTTGTCCAATTCATTTTCATCCACCATTGTGGCTGTCTGTTTGGGGGAAGGCTGGCTTTGGGCAAACATCGTTACCGTTTCGCCCTCTACCTGGTATTCTTTTTTGGCAACCACCCAATAGTTGAACGTCTTGCCCGGCACCAGGTCATGGTCGTAATAATACGTCGTAGCCAGATTAGACGCGATGGGCTGCATCGTTTCCAGATCCAATGTATCCGACTCACTGCGGTAAATATCGTACACCGCTCCTTCGGTGGGAGAGCCCGTCCACCGAAGCCAGGTCGTGTAGTTGACAAGCGGCATAGCAGAAAGGTTGCTGGCCGGGGCGATGAGCTCCGTATTGACATACGCAGGCGCTGCCAGGTATGTGGTTATAAATCCCAGGCTGTCAATCGTTGCAGGCTCCGTCTGTCCCTCCGGCTGGGTAACCGTAACGGTCATCCTGTATTGATACGCATCCGTTGCGTCCGAGTAATTCCATCCGATCGTGTTCAGCATTTCCCCAGAGCGAAAATCCTGGAATATATAGTCTACATCATTGCCTTCTTGGTCTAGCAGCTCAATTAGGAATTCAATTTTGGTATCATCCGGCAATTCTGTATTGTTCAATACCGAATTATCAAACTTGATGTTCCCAATCGGAGCAGGGCCCATTTGTGGGCCGGTAAAAACAAAGGAACCGCTGTTGGCCGTAAGCTTCAGTTTTCCATTCTCTACAACAAAATTCTCCATATTGGAAATGTGCTCCGTGTCCGCTGCATCTTCATAGTCCGAAAAAGTAGCGCATGAATAGGACAACATATCTCCTCCTGGCTGTTCAATCGCAACGACGATGGGCAGCCATTCACCTGGCTTGAAAATGTTCTGGTTTTGCTCGCTCAGAGGGTTGATTGTGATTTTCTTTGCTTCGGCATCATAGGTATAGTCGATCTTTTTACCATCCACCCGTACGAACATGGTATGGTCGAGATCAGGAGCATAACCGCAATCGCTTACATCCAATACCAGCGGCACTTCCTGAATATGGATGAGCTGTTCGTAGGCTCCATACTGGTCTGCACGTAAATAGAAGTCCGGTTTAGAATAAGACATTGTGGAGTTCAACAGGAATTTTCGTTCCTCCGTCACCACGTTGCCCGATTTATCTGTTACGGTAATTTTGATTTGATATTGCCCGTCCGGCGCTACCGACGTAAGGTCTATCTCCAATGGATAAGCAATAGGTGCATGGACACCTTCCGTCCATTCATATACCGCCTTGTAAAAATAGAGATTTTCAGTCGGCAGCCAGCTTGATTTGCTGCCAATCTCCACCTTCACGCTTTGTAGTCTAGCTTCTTCGATGTTGGTAATGGAAACGACATCGGAAATCTCCCATTTCGGGATTCCTTCTACCTCTTCAATGGCATTTGGGTAGGTAATATGCAGCACAGGCGCCTTGGTATCCTTCAATACCTTGATGGAAGAAATCTCCCCTGCCAATGCCTCTTCCGGTACCGGGTTATTGTCCACACCGCGCACATATACTTCACTGACGCCTTCCGGCAAATCTGCTGTGGAAATCACCGTGCCGTTGACTGCCGCGGTTTTCCCTTCCCCCTTATCCAGCCAACCATCAGAGGGTACTGTGTTCCAGGTCTGTTTATCAAAGCTGTATTGGACAAACCCAATGTCAAAATCGCTGCCCAGGCCCTTTTCGATATTCCAGCGAATGGTCGCCGTATCCCCGATGGGAAATAGCGGCTCCTGGCCCATCGTGTAGTATTGGTCGCCGCTATATACGGATAGCTGCGGCGCTTGCGGGGATACATAGTTGGGGATGTCCACTGTGCCCAGCAAAAGATTCGGAACGGTATAGTTCCCATACTTGTCCGTTGCCTTTGCGTATACGTTGATCGTCGTGCCGCTGGGCAGTTCCTTTTCCCGGATGTTATAGCTCTTTGCAATCACACCTTCGCCCCAGCCGGTCGTCTCAATGGTATCCAGCGGGTGCAGTTCTTCAGAATTGAGTTCCGACCAAAACAGCTCGTGTTTGCTAATCATGCCGGTTTGGGATACGCCCGTGGCGGTTACGGTAAAGGTCGTGGCCGTAGGAGAAGATCTTGTGACTTTGATCGTTGCTGCAATGCCACGACCTGTCTTTCCGCCCCAATCGGGATGCTGTCTTACAATCCCTGTCCATTCGGTCTTATCACCATGCATATTAAAGTTCAGTCCGCCGAAATAGTCGTAGACTCCGTCGGCTGTGGTTGCATAGCAGTCCAAAAAGATCCAGCCATCTGTCGTCGGATGATTGGCAATATCAATCGTTTTGCTCCAGGTCCCGTTCCCGCTGTTTGTGCCCGGATACCAAGTAAGGTCATCCTGCCCGCCTTGGCTTGCCCAGGCTGGGAAGGTAACGCTCTTGATGCTGTTCGGCTTTAAAGCCGGTGCAAAGTTTACATTTAAATTTCCGCCAGAAATGGATACTTCGCTGGTGGTGTTGAAAATGGGCGGTGTGCGGTCCGCTACAGGCTCCACTGTTTTTTCAGAGGAGTAGCACGTAGCGCCGTAATCCGTGGTATATTTGATCTTTACTTTGTGAGATACATACGAGGAAACGGAGAATGTATGGCTCGTGGAGCCGGAGGGCGTATATTCTTTGCCATCGAGACACACTTTCACGGATACCCCGGGGGTATTGGTCCAGCTTACATCAATGAATTGTGAAGAGGAGTTGATGGCACCTGGTCTGCCTGTCGCGGTAAAATTCCGGTTTATATCCCGGTAATTGATGGTAAAGACAGGTTTATTCGTACCTTCCAGCGAATAAAAGCGCTTGTACCACTGACTCCCTTCATTGTTGCTGACGAGGAAAATTCCGTAGTTCGGATACGCACCCTTTTGCCAGTCCCGTTCCATCCGGGTAATGTCCCATGTATACCAGCCAATGTTGCCGACGGTCACGCTTGTGTATCCGCTGACAGAGCGCGGCTGCGTGTTCCATGTCACATCTACATTTTTATAGTCGTCATACATCCGATAGGTTTGGATGCTAGGGCGTGTAGATCCATCGTAGGATTGGTACAGTTTTAGATTTGCACTGTCCACATATCTTGTTGTGAGATCCGGCATCCTGTGATAAATGATTCCCCTAAAAAGAACATTGTCCGTATCATGCCCTACCCGAATGTATTGATTGGAAGCAAAATTGCGGTTTGGCTCTCCCGAGCTTACATAGGTATCCGAAACATATCCGTCTCTAGGCAGCTGAATGGAAGGGTCAATGCGCACAGGGTACACGGTATTCTCGTCGTCGAGATACGCAGCGCTGGGGACCAGGGTATAGAGGTAAACGCCTTCCTCCCCTTCTTTGGCCTCCAACAAAACCTCTATGTCCGTGCTGATGTTTTCATACTCTTCTCTTGTGCCGGAATCAATCATATACGGGGTGGGAATATAGCCATACTCTTCGCCCGTTTCTGCGTCTTTCCAGAGAATCTCGTTGTTGTCCTGTTTTTCCAGCACTCCTTTATCGATTTTAATTTCAAAGGAAAACCGGTCCACGGATGGACGGCTTTGCAGCACAATGTCCTCTTTCAATCCGCTGTTGTTTGGGCGCAGGTAAAGGCCCATCCCGTTGCCGAACACATTGGAATACTCTACCGCTTGGTACTCCAATTCCGGATTGTATACATAGGGATCATATTCGGACTCCTGTACATTGCTTCTTGTCTTTGGCTTCTGCTCTCCTGGCTCCTCCTCTTTTAAGTGGAAAGTAAGCCTGCTTTCCTCTTGTTCTTCCTGCAAGGAGGCATTGGCCGTTTGCTGCGCATTGCGCAGGGTCCCTTGCGAAACCGCATCCTCTGCTTCATCCTCTAACAATTCATCCGTGGGCTGCGGCGTTTCCTGTGGCTCGCTCGTTGCGTCCAGTGTAGGCTGCGGCGTCTCTGTCGGCTGCAGCGATGGCGCGGCTTCCGGGGTTGGCTCCAACGTTGCTTCCGGTTTTGCCGTCGGCAGGGGCAGGGTTCGTACCGGACGGATATATACAACGCGTTCCCCATTTTGCACCTTGATGGGGTTCTCCTCAAACATACTGCTCTTAAACAGCACCCAGTTTTTAGAGGATTCCGAGCGGTAATCGTAAGGTTCATCTTTGAAAGCATCGGTGCTCTCCGCGCTCTTATCCACCTGCACCACGTCGTTGACAATATCGTGCCAGCTGCCCGCTTCGTCTTGATACCGGATCGGCTCCAGATGCTGCTCATAGGTAATCGACCCATCGGCGTTTTGCCAATAGGTTTCGGTTTCCGTCAGCTTGTCCGTCATCAGTACCGGCTGGTTTTGTGCCTCTTCTATGGCATTTTCCACCGCTGCTTGGGCAAACGCAGGGAGCGGGACGCCCAAAAGCATCAACAAGGATAATATGAATGACAATATCTTTGCTCTGTGTTTCTGTTGTTTCATGATTTCCTCTCCCCTTGCGTTGATTTTTCTACACAAAAAAACCGCTCTAAAAAAGAGCGGCTAAACTCAAAAATTCCATGGTCAAACCAACGGAGCACTGTCCGCCATACGGTAGAAACATAAAATGTCTCGAATTCTGCTTCATGGCAAACTCCAAAATGGGGTAAAAATATGTCTTTTTTGGCATATTTCCAAACTATAACGACAAATTTTCTTCACAATTTCAAATTATCCGACTGGGGCGAAAATGTCAATGATTAAAATATATGAATATTAACGAAATTTGCCGAATGTTGTTGAATCTCTCTGTTTCGTTAAAAATCGTCGAAATTCTTGCCAATGCAATCGAAAATTGTGGTATTTTGCACGGGGATTCTTCGTATTCAGTAAAAATGGGTATCTTTTCCGAAATCCTATCTTTTTAACATGCTATAAGAAAAATAAAAAAAGGAACCTGAAAATCAGGTTCCTTTGGTAGCGGTAGTAGGATTTGAACCTACGACACCACGGGTATGAACCGTGTGCTCTAGCCAACTGAGCTATACCGCCATAATGCCGTTCTTTAAGAACGCCATTAGATTATACAAATCATTCCGCATAATGTCAAGGTTTTCCTAAAAAATCTCCTACAATTCATGCAATCATTGCCATAGCTTCCAAATTTCGGGGCAAACTCCCACTGTAGCCTTGTTTCCATTGCGAACGATGGGCGTTTTCAAAATCTGTTGATTTTCTAGAATCTTCTCATCTATATCCGTTTCCATCGCCAAGTATGGTAGATAGCAGTCCTCATATCCCTTTGCCTTGTCATCCACCAGTGCCTGCCATCCACCCATCGCAGCCTTCACAGAGCGATATTCCCCTTTACTCATCGGCTTTTGCTTTATATCAATATACTGCACAGGGATCTTTCTTTCCTTAAAATAACGAATCGCCTTTTTGGTATCAAAACATTTTGCCTTGCCGAAAATCTGTATCATGCTAAGGTTTCCCATTCCGCCGGTTTGAAGCCTACCAAGATCCGGTCTTGTGTAATCAGCAAAGGGCGCTTTACCAGCATACCATCCGTTGCCAACAATTCGATTTGCTCTTCCTCAGTCATATTCGGCAGCTTATCCTTTAGCTGCAATGCCTTATATTTCAACCCGCTTGTATTGAAAAACCGTTTGATGGGCAGTCCGCTCTGGGCAATCCAACGCTTTAATTCATCCTGTTTTGGATTCTGCTCTACAATATGCCGCTCTTCAAACTCAATGCCCTTTTCCTCCAAAAATTTTCTTGCCTTCTGACAAGTAGAGCACTTGGGATAACAAATAAAAATCGATTTCATCACAAACCTCCTTTTTTATATCATACCTTGTTTGCATATCATGTTACAATACCAAAAAAGGAGGCGCCTTATGTCTGAATCCGTCATTCATCCTCTTCCCCCTTTATTCGATGCAAACAGCCGGGTACTGATTTTAGGAACTATGCCCTCTCCGAAATCTCGGCAGAACGGGTTTTATTACGCGCACCCCCAAAACCGCTTTTGGCGCGTGTTGGCCGCCGTATTCTGTGAATCCATGCCCATCGGCAACCAGGATCGCGCCTCTTTTTGCCACCGTCATCATATCGCTCTATGGGATGTTCTTCATGCTTGCCGCATCCAAGGCGCGGATGATGGTTCCATCCGTGATCCACAGCCCAACGACCTAATGCCTCTGCTTGCCCAAGCGCCTATCCAGGCGATCTTTACAACGGGCTCCAAAGCTTCTATGCTCTATAAGCGATACTGCCTGCCCGTCACCGGGCGTCCCAGCATCCCGCTTCCCTCTACCAGCCCTGCCAACTGCCGTTTTCACACGCTGGAAACCTTGATAGAGGCCTATCGCGCTCTTCTGCCCTATCTGGAAAACATTTAACATCAGCTTTACACAAGATTGACGCAACAAACAAACACGGCTGGTATGATTTTGTGATAAAGGAGGAGAGGCCATGCCATCCACTTATGCACACTACACCTTTGGGGAAAGGATGCTCCCTCTGTTTCCCGCTAAGATTCGTTCTTTGATTCAAGAGAATCGTGCTCTTTACGATATCGGTCTTCATGGCCCGGACATTCTTTTTTACTATAAGGCTCTGTGTAGCAATGAGGTCAATGCCGTCGGATACAAAATGCATGATAAGCCCGGGGCTGATTTTTTTGCTCCGGCCAAGGAGGTCTGGCAGCAGTTTCGCACCGATCGCTCTTCATGTGCACAACACACCGCCTATTTATTGGGATTTCTCTGTCATTATGCTTTGGATCAATGCTGCCACGGCTATGTGGAAAAAATGATGTCCGTTTCCGGTCTTTCCCATGCGGAGATTGAAACAGAGTTTGATCGCTTTCTTTTGCTCCAAGCAGGCAAAGACCCATTACGTGCACACCTTACACAGCATATCCATCCTACCAGGGATCGTGCGCGTGTTATTGCTGATTTTTTCCCTACGCTGACCACAGAGCAAATCTTTCAAGCGCTTTGCTCCATGATCCGTTATCATAAGCTGCTCCGTGCACCTGGTATGCTTAAGCGCAGTTTTCTGCTCAGCATTTTGAAAATCAGCGGCAATTATGCGGACATGCATGGTTTGCTCATGCGTAAAAACAGCAATCCTGCTTGCCAACTCAGCAACAATGGCTTATCTCGGCGTTTTGGCCAAGCTTTGCATGAATGTCAATCCCTCACCCAAGAGTATCTTGACAGTTTAGAGGAAAACACGCCGCTGAGCATGCATTTTATGCCTACCTTTGGCGCCGGGGATTCATGGAAGCATATTTCATTGGAAAGTTAGGAGAAAAGCATATGAAATTCAAATTAAATGCTTTGGAAAAAAAGTGGATCCTTTATGATGTGGGCAATTCCGCTTTTACATTGTTGGTTTCTACCATCATGCCCATTTATTTCAACGCCTTGGCAGAAAGCGCAGGCCTTTCGGATGTTTCCTACCTGGCCTATTGGGGATATGCAGTTTCCGCTTCCACCATTTTGGTAGCCCTTCTCGGCCCAACTATAGGCACTTTTTCCGATTTGCGCGGGTGGAAAAAGCCAATTTTCTTAATTTCTCTGCTCATCGGCGCCATAGGCTGTGTTCTGCTTGGTATTCTGCAGTCTTGGTTTTGGTTTCTTCTTCTCTTTATCCTTGCTAAATCCGCCTATTCTCTGAGCTTGGTATTATACGATTCCATGCTCATCGACGTGACCACAGAAGACCGCATGGATCAGGTATCCTCTCACGGATATGCTTGGGGCTATATCGGCAGCTGCCTACCCTTTGTGCTCTGTCTTGTATTGGTTCTCTGCTATGATGCCATCGGTTTATCCATGGGGTTGGCTATGGGGCTTGCTTTCGCTCTGATCGCAGTATGGTGGGTACTGCTTTCTCTGCCGCTATTGAAAAGCTATCGGCAAAACCACTATGTAGAATCTTGCGAAAAACCGATACGCTCCAGCTTTGGCCGTCTTGCTTCGGTATTAAAAGAACTGCAGCAGCAAAAAAAGGTACTTTTCTTCCTGCTTGCCTTTTTCTGTTTTATAGACGGCGTTTATACCGTCATCGATATGGCAACCGCCTACGGCACCGCATTAGGCCTGGATACAACCGGCCTTCTATTGGCCCTGCTCGTAACTCAAATCGTTGCCTTCCCCGCCGCGCTGTTTTTTGGCCGCCTTTCCCGTCGGTTTTCCTCTGCCAAGCTTATGCTCGTATGCATAGCCGCTTACTTTTGTATATCCCTTTATGCCATCGGGATGGTGCACCAGTACCAATTTTGGATCTTGGCTGTATGCGTCGGCATCTTTCAGGGCGCCATTCAGTCCTTATCGCGTTCCTATTATGCCAAAATCATTCCTCCGAACCGTTCCGGCGAGTATTTCGGCCTATACGATATTTGCGGTAAGGGCGCCTCTTTTTTAGGTACGATGCTCGTTTCTCTCGTCAGTCAGTTAACCGGGCAGATCAACCTTGGAATCGGCGTTCTTTCCATTATGTTTTTGGCAGGCTTTCTCCTATTTTGGAAAACGGAAAAAATTTCATAAATGTAAAATAAAGGAGGGAATCCCTCCTTTATTCTACTTCTGTTATCACATTACCCGTACTACAACAAGTACTACACGATGAGGCTTTACATCGATTCTCAACATTTGCATTGATCCACTGCCTTGTATGCTTATAGGCAACCTTTGTGCCGAATTTTAACCATCTGCTTCCATGTATGGTTTTTATCCGCGCTTTATGTCCGTGGTTTGGATTGTTCTTGTATATTCTTCTTAGCTTTCCAATTTCTTTTACATAGTCTTTATGAATCACAAAAAAATATGCCGACGATGACATTGAGATCAACCATTGACTATTCCTATAAATATCTCCGCACGGATGCATCCAATCTTCGCGGTTTTCACGCAATTTTACATTCATTTGCCGTTCCTGAATCTTCAGCCATAAAAATCCCGGAATCCACGTAAAGAATATCATAAGATAAACAATGCCTAGCAATACAAGGCTACAACATGCCATCACCAATACCGAAACACCGTATGACAGCGGCCACCTTTCACCTCCAGACAGATATCTTATGCTAACCATTCCCACCAAAATCAGAAAGATAAATGGCCCTATGACTAGTAATCCGCGATACAGTTCCCAAAACTTACGGCGTATGCTCAACGAGGATGCCGGGATGATCTTTTGCATTTTCTTTCTGTTCCTTTCCTTGGCCTGAGAAAAGTGAATCCCGTATACATGATAACATAAAGAAAAAACCTGTAAACGTACTGTTTACAGGCTTTGAATGGTAGCGGGGGTGGGATTTGAACCTCACGACCTCCGGGTTATGAGCCCGACGAGCTACCAAACTGCTCTACCCCGCGACGACTTAAGATAGTATAAAGCACTCTTACTTATTTGTCAAGTATTGTTTCCAGTTTGCTTTGCAAATATCCATCTAAGCCATCTTTATCGCTGACAACGATCGTTTCTGTTTGCGCATTTTCCATGACAGATGCAATCACAGCCGCCCCACACACAACCACATCCGCTCTTTTTGCCTCCATACCCGGCAACCGCTTTCTTTCCTCCCTTTGCATCGTTGTGAGCCTGTGATACCAAGTTTGTATCATCTCGTATGAAAGCAAAAGTCCATGCACCTTGTCGGATCGATATACCGGCAATCCCAGCTCCAGCATCGCTAGCTGCGTTGCGGTTCCGCCCACTGCCATCATTTCTTTTGCCTTTCCCTGCAAAATTTCTGATGCCAATACGCTCGTCTGTTTTTTGCAATGATCCAGCAACGCCACTGCTTCGTCCTTTTGTATGGGATCATGCTTTAGAAATTCTTCCGTTAGTGTAACACACCCCAACGGAATGGATTTTCCGTTCAGCACGCCTCCTACTTCCATTGTCAGCTCGGTAGAGCCTCCGCCTACATCCAAAACAGGCCATCCATTGGCCTGGCATCCATAATAAGCAGCCTTGGCCTCATCCTCTCCAGAAAGCAGCTCAGCGGCGACCCAGCCGCTGTCTGTCAATCGCTGTAAAAAAGCTATGCCATTGTCCGCCTGCCTGGCTGCGCTCGTAGCATAGCACCAAACAGGCCGCAAGGTCCCCTTTGCCGCCGCATACTTAGCAAACTCGATTACGGCACTCTCTGTACGCGCCATCGCCTCTTCACAGAGATGCTTTTTCTGCGAAAGGCCCTGCCCAAGCCGTGTAATACATACCCTTTTTTCTTCCTCCCATGCCTGTCCTGCTTGTCTGCGCAGTAACAGCCTTACGGAATTTGTGCCAATATCAATGGCAGCCCATGCCCTTTCCACGTAAATCCTCCTTATGAAAAAACCGCCACGTTGGGCGGGCGGTTTTTACCGGCGGCCTTTGCCGCCACTCTTTTTCCGAATATTGCGCTTTACATCCAGCTGCCGTTCCTCCGATTGCTTTAGGAAGCGGCTCAGCGTGTCTTCAAATTCTGCTTTGCTTTGCCTTGGCGGTTCTGGCGGCAATGCCTGCCGAATGGAAAGGCGAAGCCTCCCATTTTCATCCTCATCCAGCAGTTTCACGGTAACCTCATCCCCCACTGCCAAATGCTCATTGATGTCCTTCACATATCCTCTGGCTACTTCGCTGATATGTACTAGGCCCTTTCTTCCATCCTCTAGCTTTACAAACGCCCCAAAGGTGGTTACGCCCTCTACTACCCCGTTTAGCAGCTCACTTGTTTCCGCCATATTGTCTTATTTCAGCTCCTTAGTGATATCTCTATTATTCTTGGGGAATGCTGTCCAATACAAACCTCGTTTCCCCGTCCTTGACCCATCCAAGCTTTTCCCGCGCAATACTTTCGATGTATTCATCGGTATTGGCGGCCTCCAACACATGCGTCAGCTTGTCCTTTTCCAGATCGTTGTCCGCTTGCTGATTCTGGAGATCCGTTTGTTTGCTGCGCAGCCTGTTCAATTCCACTTCTTGATGCCAGAAGGTAATCCCCACAAACACCAGCACTGTGCCCAATACCACAGCATAAAACCGGCGTGTGACGCGGAACTTTCTCTTTTTTGCTTTTGTTTCGCTCACAGATTGCCCTCCCATCTCGTTAAAATCCATCGGATTTCGGAATTTTTTTATTTAGTATAGATTACTCTGTTTTCGTCTTTTTTTCAACCCTTGCCTTGCGCTTTTCACAGATTCGTTTCCATTTTGCCAAACACGCTTTTCTTCCGCGTTCTATCCATTGCATAGCCTTGGCGCCCGGCCCCAAATAGAAAATCGTAAACCCTAGGAAAAAAGCCAAAAAGGAAAATGCACGCAATGCGCCCTTTGCGACAAAAAACAGGCATGCCGCAAAAATGCCCGCAGCCCCCAGGCAAAACAGAAGATCCCAAATTGCTATCTTTCCCTTTTTTGTGCAATGACGACGGAAAACAGCACAGCAAGTATACCAAACAGCCGCCGCCATGCCTGCACAAAAAAACATGATAAACTGGCCCGGCTGTATAAACATCCCACCCATATCAACGTCTAAAAATACGGGCGAGCAGCGGCCTGGATTCCTCTTCGTCGTCCTGATAGGTCACCCCGTCGATCAGCCCAGACACAATAAACTGCCCATCCTCTAGATTCAGCCGATCAATATGCAGGCCCTCTCCCTCGATGCTGAGCATACCGACCGCGGTAAATAATATGACCTCTTCTTCGCAAAAGCTGCCCAGCTCCTCTACCCCGGTCACAATCGCCTTTTGTCTGCTTTCCATCTGCAGCGAATGGCTGCCCACCATCCGCCTTGTTTCCATATCTCTCTGCAAAGTAAAAACCCTCCTTCATTAAGGAGGGTATGCGTATGTGGTTGTCATTATGTGTACAAAGTATTTTTTAGCTTCTCACAAGATATTCTGTGATAAACATATCCAGATCGCCATCCATAACGCTTTGGATGTTACCCGTCTCTACCCCCGTCCTATGGTCCTTGACCATGGAATAAGGGTGAAACACATAACTGCGGATCTGGCTGCCCCATTCGATCTTTTTCATATCCCCGGCGATCTCTGCCTGCTTTTCCTCACGCTCACGTTCCTTGAGCTCTAACAGCTTACTTTTCAGCATACGCATCGCTGTTTCACGGTTTTGGATCTGGCTTCGTTCATTCTGGCACTGTACCACAATGCCTGTCGGAATATGCGTAATGCGGATAGCGGATTCCGTCTTGTTGACATGCTGGCCGCCGGCGCCGCTGCTGCGGTAGGTATCCACCCTCAGCTCGTCCATATTGATCTCTATCTCATCGTCATTTTCGATCATCGGCATTACATCCAGCGAGGCAAACGATGTATGACGGCGTCCGGACGCATCAAAGGGGGAAATGCGCACCAGCCGATGCACGCCTTTTTCTGCTTTTAGGTATCCGTATACATCCTGTCCGCTTACCTCAAACGAAACGCTCTTGATGCCTGCCTCGTCGCCTTCCAGCAGATCCAACAGCTTTACCTCGTAGCCCTTCTTTTCACAATAGCGGGTATACATGCGGTACAGCATCTGCGTCCAGTCCTGTGCTTCCGTGCCGCCGGCGCCGGCATGCAGCGACAAAATCGCATCATTGTGATCGTACTCGCCCTTTAGCATCGTAGCCAGCCTCAGCTGTTCTACGCGGCCATCCAGCGACTCTGTCTCCCTTTCAATCTCCTTGGCCATGTCATCGTCATACTCAGCCATAACCATCTCACAAAGATCCAGCGTATCGCTTACGCCGTCATGCAGCTGCTCATATTGCTGAATTCTATCGTTGACGTCCTTGAGCTGTTTATTCACCTTTTGCGCCGCATCCGGGTCGTCCCAAAAGCCCGGCGCCTCCATCTGTTCGGAATATCCCTTGGCCTGTTCCCTCAGCTTGGAGAGGTCAAAGGGACTCACCTGCCTTTTGAAGTACTTCCATCATCTGTTCCAGACGGGATTTGCATTGATCCAGTTGAATCAAAATTCTCTCCTCCTACGCGTTTTTTCCACAACAGTTTTTATATTTTTTGCCGCTTCCGCACGGACAAGGGTCATTACGCCCGACCTGCGGCTTTGCTTTGGCGGGCTCTTTGCTTTTCCCCTTCCAGGATTGATCTGCATTTTCCACCGTAGCATTGGCTTCCTTGGCTACCTGCTTGCGCTCCGGCGCAGACTGTATATTCAAGTGGAACAGCATCATCAGCGTATCCTCTTGAATGCTATGCGTCATGTTCTCAAACATATCGTAGCCTTCAAATTTATATTCCACGACAGGATCCCTTTGGCCATAGGCACGTAAACCGATGCCTTGCCGCAGCTGATCCATCTCATCGATATGATCCATCCAATGGTCATCTACGCAGCGCAGCAGAACCACACGCTCAATTTCCCGCATATCCACATTGGACTCGGCAATTTTCTGTTCCCTCTGTTCATACGCCTGGTGTACCAAATCGGTAATGCGCTTTGTCAGGTCTTTGCGCGTCAAGCGATCAATGTTTTCCCCGTCTTGTACGATGCGCACGCCTTGCGGCAGGCACAGCCTGGCAAAGTAGGCCTGCAGGCCGTCTAGATCCCATTCTTCCGGCAGCACGTTCTCCTGGCAGTAAATATCCACAGCCCGCTGCACCAGCGTATCCTGCATCTCCTGGATGTTGGCCTTCATATCCTCACCCATGAGCACGGCGCGCCGCTGCGCATAGATGATTTCACGCTGCTGATTCATCACATCGTCATACTGCAAAACATGCTTACGAATTTCAAAGTTGCGCGATTCAATGCGGCGCTGTGCCGATTCGATCTGTTTGGACAGCATCTTTACATCCATCGCCACCTCATCGCCAGGATTCAGCCGCTCCATCAGCCCCTGTATGCGTTCAGAGCCGAATAGGCGCATCAAGTCGTCTTCCAGCGCCACATAGAATCGAGACGAGCCAGGGTCGCCCTGACGCCCGGCGCGGCCGCGCAGCTGGTTGTCAATCCGGCGGGATTCATGCCGTTCTGTACCGATGATGTGTAGGCCGCCCGCTTCCACAACCTTAGCATGCTCCTCTTGGCATACCGCATTGAATTTATCATACAGCTCCTGATATTTTGCGCGTGCCTTTAAAATTTCTTCATCCTGCGTATCTGCATGGGATACGGCATCCTCTATCCTTTCATCCTCGTATTTGAGACGGCGCATCTCTCTCCTTGCCAAAAATTCCGGATTGCCTCCCAAGATAATGTCGGTACCACGGCCTGCCATGTTGGTGGCAATCGTCACCGCGCCGTACTTGCCGGCCTGCGCCACGATTTCTGCTTCCTTTGCATGGTTTTTCGCGTTCAGCACCTCATGCTTTACGCCTCGTTTTTTCAGCATGCTGGAAAGCAGCTCGCTCTTTTCCACCGAAACGGTACCTACCAAGATGGGGCGCCCGCTCTCGTGTACCTCAACGATCTCATCCACCACAGCCCGCATCTTACCGTCTATGGTAGAGAATACAACATCGTTTTCATCTTTACGGATCATCGGCTTATGCGTCGGAATACTCACGACATCCAGCCCGTAGATTCCCTGGAATTCCTCTTCCTCGGTTTTGGCCGTACCCGTCATACCGCTAAGCTTTTTATACATGCGGAAATAGTTCTGGAACGTGATGGTCGCCAGCGTCTTGCTTTCATTTTGCACCTTCACGCCTTCTTTGGCCTCAATCGCCTGGTGCAGCCCTTCGCTGTACCGGCGCCCGATCATCAATCGTCCGGTAAACTCGTCTACGATGATAACCTGCCCTTCCTGCACGACATAGTCCACATCGCGCTTAAACAGCACATGGGCCTTCAATGCTTGGTTGATATGGTGGTTGAGCTCCGTGTTGTCTATGTCGGAAAGGTTGTCCACATGGAACGCCTGCTCGGCCTTGCGCACCCCTTCTTCCGTCAGCGTTACCGCCTTCATCTTTTCATCCACGGTATAGTCGTCTTCTGCCTTTAAGCGCTGTACAAATCTGTCCGCACGGGTATACATCTCCGTGGATTTATCCCCGCGGCCGGAAATAATCAGCGGCGTCCTCGCTTCGTCGATGAGAATGGAGTCCACCTCGTCGACGATGGCATAATGCAAGGGGCGCTGCACCATCTGCTCTTTGTAGATCACCATATTATCCCGCAGGTAATCAAATCCATATTCGTTGTTTGTCCCATAGGTAATATCGCACGCATAATTGGCCCTGCGCTCGTTGGCGTCCATATCATGGACAATAAGCCCTACGCTCATGCCCAAAAAGCGGTATATCTTCCCCATCCACTCGCTGTCGCGCTTTGCCAGGTAATCGTTGACCGTAACAATGTGTACACCCTTGCCTTCCAGCGCGTTTAAGTAAGCCGGCAGCGTTGCAACCAGCGTTTTACCTTCGCCGGTACGCATTTCAGCAATACGGCCTTGATGTAGCACAATACCGCCCAAAACCTGTACGCGGAAATGCTTCATGCCGGTGGTCCGCACACTGGCTTCCCGCACAGCGGCAAACGCTTCCGGCAAAAGATCGTCCAACGTTTCTCCCTGTTTTAATCTGTCTTTGAATTGCTGCGTTTTCCCTCGCAGCTCCTCATCCGTCAATTTTGCATAGCTTTGCTCCAGTGCTTCTACCTGGTCCGCTATCTTATTCAACGGTTTGATTGGGTCATTGCCCAATATTTTTTTGAAAAAGGACACCCCTAGCCCTCCTTATTTACATTTTCCTAAAATTGGTCATCGTTCATTGTATCATCATTTTTTCGGCCAAGCAATGAAATTGCCGTTAACTCTCGGGGAAAAAGCCCCTTTTCTCGCTTTTTACTGCCAGAACCAGCCTCTGCCCGGGAAATATCCCTCGGCCGATAAAAAGAGCCGGCAGCTGCCGGCTCTTTAAGCATCGGGCTATCTAGAAGTTTCAATCAGCCCATAGTTGCCATCTTTGCGCTTGTAGATCACATTGATCTCTCCTGTCTCTCCATCTTCAAAGACAAAGAAGGAATGCCCCAGCATATCCATCTGAAGCGCCGCCTCTTCCTTCATCATAGGCTTCATCGGAATGCTCTTGGTGCGCACGATCGTGGGCTGCGCCTCCTCTTGTGCCGCCAGGGTTTCATCTGCCGTTAAAAACTGGGGTTCCATCTCCTTGAGCGCCCCATCCCGCAGATGGCGTTCCCACCGCGTCCTATGCTTTACGATTTGGCGTTCCAGCTTTTTACAGGCGTTATCCAGCGAAGCATATACATCGCCGGTCGCCTCCTCGCTGCGCAACAAACCGCCCCCAAAGATCACTGTGATCTCCACGACCTGGCGGCCCCGCAGCATGGACAGCATCACCTTGGCTTCCGTATCTTTCCGGAAATACTTATCCAATTTGTCCACACGTTTTGTGATCACGTCCCGCAAATAATCCGAGACTTCCATACCCTTGCCGTTGATCGAAATACGCATCTATTTCACTCCTTTCAACGTTCACATAACGTTCATATATAGTATACCACGCAACCCATGGCAAATACAGCGCTGCTGTGGCAAAGGGCCAACAAAATCAGAGAAAAATCCTACAAAAAAAGCCCGCATGCTGCGGGCTTTGGGTACAGGGGTTATTGATTGCGCATCTGTGCAAAGCATTCACTGCAATAGACCGGTTTGTCGTTTTTCGGAATAAAGGGTACTTCCGTCTCCGCGCCGCATTTTGCGCAAACGGTGCGATAGCTTACTTTTTCGCGGTGCGCATTTTTCTTTGCAGCCCTGCATTCACGACACCGAACAGGATCATTCAAGAATCCTTTTTCTGCGAAAAATTCTTGTTCTCCAGCGGTAAATACAAATTCCTGTCCGCAGTCGCGGCACACAAGCGTCTTGTCCTGGTACATTTTTTTCCCTCGCTTTGATTTTTTAACAACAGTCGAACAGCATCGGCTGACCTGGTCTTTGTCCCCACATCCGCCGGCTGGAGGGTTCGCTCCTAAGGCCTTTGCCTCCCCACTACTACCCCTCTCAGGAATCTTACATTTGACGGATGCCCAACCGAAGTTTGTCTTTCCTACAAAGCAAGTGCCTGGCCGGTCTTACCTCTAAACTGCCCCATGATCACCGCTCTTTGAACGGCTTACGTGGATCGCTTCGCCCGCAGCTGGCATCGATTTTCAACCACAGACCCGAGTTCGTCCAACCATTATTGTACCCTCATTGTAGTGGAGAACCATCCAAAAAGCAACAGATATTTTTAATTTCCTCTCTGTTTGTAAGGAATTTATTTGTTCCTATCAATTTTTCGCCGAGATTCTTTTCATTTCTTTAAGCTTGGCACACCGTGCATACCCATACGCTGGCGCCTTTTGCCTCCAATGCATCCGCGCATGCTCTTACCGTACATCCTGTTGTAACCACATCGTCCACCAGGCAGATACGCTTTCCTTCCACTGCCGCTTCTGCTTCAAACGCACCATATACGTTGGCCCTTCTCTGTAAAGCGCCCAACAGTGCCTGCTGCTCGGTATGCCGTGTACGCCGCAGCCAATCCGGCTGCACAGCGGCATCCATCCAAACTGCCATGCCCTCTGCCAACAACGCCGCTTGGTTATAGCCGCGTTCACGCAGCCTAGCTTTGCCCAGCGGTACAGGCACCAACACCTCCGCCTCCAGCCCTTTCTGGCGGCATGCCTGTGCCATGACACAGCCCAGTGCCTCGGCCAGGTATCTTTGGTTGTGAAATTTTAGGCCTTTTACCATTTCCTCCGCTGTTCCGGTATAAGAAAACGGAGAAATCACAGCAAGGGATTCCTTGATCGTCAACGGCTCTTCCCGATGCGGCAGCTCGGCCCAGCAGCGCTGGCAAAAGCCTGTATGCTCTACCATCTCTCGTTCCTCGCCGCATACGGCGCACCGGCACAGCTCTGGCAGAAACAAAGATTTCAGCCCCTTTCCCATTGCCGTTACTATTTTCATAGCGCCGTTCCGTCCTGCCCCAGCATCAGCGCCAGCCCGCTGTATCGCTGCTTTGTTTTATTGTTGGCAATCATTTGCTGGATCACACCTTTTCGCCCAATCAATATGACATGCTTTTTCGCCCTTGTTACCGCTGTATACAAAAGATTTCGGTTATACAGCATCGGCGTACCGCCCAAAAGCGCAATGGCGACCCTATCAAACTCGCTGCCCTGCGATTTATGAATGCTGATGGCATAGGACAGCGTTACTTCGTCCGCCTGGGCAAAATCATATTCCGATACCCTGTCGTCATCAAACTGTACGGTAAACATTTCCGCCTCCAAATGAATGGAGGTAATGAACCCGAGTTCTCCATTGAATACGCCTTTTCCCCGTTCCAGCTCCTCCCCCCTGTCGCGCGTCCAGGGCTGGTTGTAGTCGTTGCGGATCTGCATGACTTGATCGCCCACACGGAAGGTCTGCCCAAAACGGGCAAACTCTGCCTTTCCGCGCCCCGCCGGATTGATAAGCCCCTGCAGTTTGCCGTTGAGCGAAATCACACCGCTCTCCCCTTTTTTCATCGGCGTAATCACCTGCCAATCCCCTTGTGCGCAGAGCTGCTGCAAGTGATGCCAGACTTGCCCCGGGTTTTCCGCCTGCCACAGTTCAAACCCCTGCCCCGGGACCGGCATCTCCCCTCGATTGATGCGCCTGGCATTGAGGGAGATGGCGCTTCCCTCTCCCTGTCTAAAGATGGTATCCAACGCCGTGACAGGGAAGCAGCCGCATTGGATAAGGTCATGCAGCACATGTCCAGGGCCCACGGAGGGCAGCTGGTCGGCATCTCCAATGAATACCACCCGCGTCCCTTGCGGGACCGCCCGCAGCAAATGCATCAGCAAAAAGGTATCCACCATCGACATCTCGTCTACGATTACGGCGTCTGCCTCCAGTGGATGGTCCTGATCCTTGCCGTAAATCTCTTCGTTCTCCTCGCCCCGGCCATATTCCAGTAGGCGGTGTATGGTATGCGCCGCACGGCCCGTAGCCTGCTCCATGCGTTTGGCCGCACGGCCCGTAGGTGCACAGAGCGCTACTTCCAGCCCTGCCTGCTCAAATAAAGACAAAACAAACTGAACAATGGTGGTTTTTCCCGTACCCGGCCCGCCGGTGATGATGGAAACCGGCGACGCCACCGCCGTTTCTATCGCTGCCTTTTGCTGTGTTGCCAGTCGTATGCCGCTGGTTTTTTGCCGGCGTTCTATGCTATCTGCCACCTCTGTTCTAAGCGGCGCCAATTCCGCCTGGCAAAGCTGTTTGAGCAGCGTCGCGCATTCCTGCTCTGCGCGGTAATAGCCGGCCAAGTATACCGGCTCGTTTTTCCCCTCACCCAGCTTCAATACGCCGGTTTGCAGCATACGCACCGCAGCTCGTTGTACCCGTTCCACGTCTGTGTGAAGCTGCTTAGCCGTGAAGGGAATCAAAATCTCGCTCGGTAAAAACATATGTCCCTCTCCGGACGCCAGTTGTAACGTATGCCGCAGCCCCGCCTCCATACGAAACGGCGCATCCGCCTCTATGCCCATCTTCTGTGCAATGGCGTCTGCCGTCTTAAACCCTATGCCGAAAATATCATCCGACAGCCGGTACGGATTCTCCTTTACTCTGGAAACAGCGTCCTCTCCGTATTCCGCGGCAATGCGAATGGCCTGCGATACCGTGATCCCATATTCCGAAAGCCCTGCAATCACCTGCCGCAGCTGCATGTTTTCCGCATACGAAGTTCCAATTTTAGCCGCTGTCACGGGCCCGATGCCCGGCACCCTGACCAGTTGGTTGGGGGCAAAGGTTAAAATATCTCCCGCCTCATCGCCAAAGGTCTGGATGATGGCGCGCGCTGTGGCGGGCCCACAGCCCTTTATCAGCCCGCTGGCCAAAAAACGCTCCAATTCTTCCGTTGTTTTAGGCAGCATAGGACGGCAAACGGCCGCCTGAAATTGGCGGCCGTATTCTCTATGCATGGTAAACACACCCTCCAGCTGCACCCGTTCTCCCTGGCCCAGCATGGGGCTGTACCCTACCGCGGTCAATTCTTCTCCGTCGTCTGTCATAAGCTCCATGACGGTATACCCGTTGCCCTCGTTGCGGTAGACAATCTGCGTGACCATGCCCTCCAGCATGATTTTCTCCTGCCCGTATTCCATCAAAGCTTTTTCTTCAAATCCTCCATCAGATCCAATTTCTCCCAAGGCAGATCCAGGTCCGGACGGCCGAAATGGCCATAAGCAGCAATCTGTCTATACAGCGGGCGGCGCAGACCCAGCCTTTCTATGATGGCCTGCGGCCGGAAATCCATCGCCCGGCACAGCGCATTTTCAATGTCCGTTTCCTTTGCTTTGGCCGTACCGCGCGTATCGATGCGAACCGAAACGGGATGCGCCACACCAATGGCATAGGCCAGCTGCAATTCGCATTCCTCTGCCAGGCCCGCTGCTACGATATTTTTGGCTGCATACCGTGCCGCATAGCTGGCGCTGCGATCCACCTTGGTCGGGTCTTTTCCCGAAAAAGCGCCGCCGCCATGGCGCGCGTATCCGCCATAGGTATCTACGATGATCTTTCGGCCCGTCAAGCCCGCATCCCCATGCGGGCCTCCGATGACAAATCTCCCTGTTGGGTTGATATAATATTTTGTTTTGTCATCCAAAAGGCGCTGCGGAATCACCTTGGCGATCACCTTTTCCATCATATCCTTTTCGATCTGGGCATGCATGGCCTCCGGATCGTGCTGGGTGGAAATAACGACTGTATCCACCCGTGTCGGCACGCCGTCTACATATTCTACGGTAACCTGGCTCTTGCCATCCGGGCGCATATACGGCACCTCCCCGCTTTTGCGCACCTGGCTCATTCTACGCGTAAGCGCGTGCGCCAATTCGATGGGCAGCGGCATAAACTGTTCGGTCTGGTTGCAGGCAAAGCCAAACATCAGCCCCTGGTCTCCGGCGCCGATATCCAGACCGCCCTGGGCTCTAGTTTCCAGCGCGCTGTCCACGCCCATCGCGATATCTGGCGATTGCTCGTCTATGCTCACTACCACCGCGCAGGTATCCGCATCAAACCCAAATTTGCCCCGCGTATACCCAATGTCGCGCACCGTATCCCGCGCTACTTTTTGTAGATCCACATAGCAGCTGGTCGTGATCTCCCCGAAAATATTCAGCAGCCCCGTGCTAGCTGTACACTCACAGGCCACGCGCGCGGCCGGGTCATGCCGTAAAATCTCATCCACCACCGCATCAGATACCTGGTCGCAAAGCTTGTCCGGGTGTCCCTCTGTCACGGATTCAGACGTAAAGTATCTTTTGTCCACTATTTTCCCTCCTCATGGTTTGCAGGGTATAAAAAGAACCCCGCGGCGCGGGGCTTATTTTTGTATCCGCGCCTCATCTTCCGGGCACGCTGCCCGCAGGAATTGGCACCTTGCATTCTTTGCCGGTTGCCGGGCTTCATAGGGCCTGTTCCCTCCGCCGCTCTGGATAAGGCAAATCCATGGTTTTATTATACTGCCCTTTTATGCTTCTGACAAGGGCCATTGCATAGCGTTTTTCGATACGCTACAATAGCACAGAACCCTGAAAGGATGATAAATCATGAAATATACCTTGGGCTGCGTCCGTAAAGCGGACGATGATTTTGCCCTGATCCAGCCCGGCGATTCTGTTGCTGTCGGCGTTTCCGGCGGTAAGGACAGCATGCTCTGCTTGGAGGCGCTTCGCCTTTATCAAATGTTTTCTCATAAGCAATACTCGCTTTGCGCCATAACGGTAGATCCTGGATATGGCTTTGATCCCGCGCCGTTGGCGCAATACTGCCAAATGCATAGCATTCCCTTTCATTTTGCGCCGGGCGCGGTGGTAGAAACCGCCAATGCCCTGGCAAAGCCGGGCAAAAGCCCTTGTTCGCTCTGTGCTAAAATGCGGCGCGGAGCGCTCAATGCAAAAGCAAAGGCGTTGGGCTGCAATAAGGTCGCCTTAGCCCATCATCGCGATGATGCTTTGGAAACCTTTTTGCTCAGCATGTTTTATGAAGGCCGCCTTAATACCTTGGCTCCCAAAAGCTATTTGCAGCGCGCGGATCTTACCGTTATCCGTCCTTTTCTTTATCTGGAAGAAAAGCATATCAAGGGCGCAGTACGGCAGCTCGGCCTGCCTGTTGTACCCTCTCTTTGCCCGTTTGACGGGCATACCAAGCGCGAAACCATGAAGCAGTATCTCAAAGAGCTTCGCAAGCAGTTCAAGCGTGCGGATGAGATGATGTTTTTTGCCTTATCCAATACGGATGGTTATCATCTCTGGGATCAATACAAACAGCCACCTACAATATAAAACAGGGCCAGAAAGGCCCTGTTTTTTTGTTCTTGTTTATTCGTCGCCTTGGTTTGTGCCTGTCGGCCGCTGGGTCGCTGAATGTGTTGTCGTGGGCCTAGGCGTTGCGGTTTTCTTCTGCGTAGGCTTCGGAGTCGCCGTCTTTTTTGTTGTTTTCCTAGGCGCAGAGGTTTTCTTTGTCGTCTTCTTGGGCGACGTGGTCTTTTTGGTGGTTTCCGTCGGGCTCGGCGTCGCCGTCTCCGACGGTTCCGGCGTCACCGTTACTCCCGTCTGATCGGGATCTTTGATATAAAACGTATCGATGACCGTCTGTTCCAGCGCCTCCTCATCCAGGATCCAACCGGAACCGCCGCCGACAGAGCCGGAAGTACCTGTCAGCTGCGTCTGCTGCATGGTGTCTAGGTTGATATTCTTTAAAATCTTGGCATAGGCCACCATCTCATCCGTGCTCAAATTGGTGAACACGTATTTGGTCATGCTGCTGTATATGCTCGGGATCTGCGTAACCTGCATATCCTTGATCGCCTTGGCCAGGCCCATCAGAAACTGCATTTGTCTCTGGCCGCGCGAAATGTCCGAACCGTCCATGCCCTCAATTTTACGCTGGATGCAGAAGGTAAAAGCCTGGTCTCCTGTCAATTTAACCGTTTCGCCTTCCTTCCCCACGCCGGTTACCGATTCTTTCAACGTCACAGTCACGCCGCCCACCGCATCGTTGAGCGGGCCAACGCCGTCCATATTGATGCCGCCGTATTTATCCAGCGGGATGTCATATTTGCCATCGCAGGAAAGCAGGCGTTTAACGCAATATACCACGTTTTCCGCCCCTTTGTTACGGTCCTGGTTTCCGCCGCCGTATGGGAAAGAGGAATTCAACTTATTATAGTCTTCCTTATATACATTGCCGTCCGTATCGATGTGGCGAATCAAAGCCTTGGAATCGCGCGGACAAACAATCATTTTGATGGTATTTTCCACAACATCCACCGCGCAGACCACCATCGTATCGCTGCGGGCGCCCAATCCCTCTCGGCCTTCCGCCTCGGACTGGTCGATGCCGATGAGCATCAACGTCACCAGGTTATCGTTGTAGTAATACCGTTCTCCCTTATACGTCACATACGTTTTAGGTTTGCTTGATCCCAGCTCTCCATCGTTATCCAGCAGAATGTCCGGGCTGATGTTTTTCAGCCGCTGATACGCCGCAAAAAACACACCGCCTGCCCCTACAATCAAAACCGCCAGGATACAGGAAAGAATCTTGATCAACTTTCTTCTGTTCAAATGCGTTGCCTCCTAAATTGCAAGTCTGCCATTTGCATGGCAGACTCTACAATGTAGTACGTTAAATATCCAAATAATTGCCGCGCTTATAATCGTATACAGCGCTGTAACTATCGATATCCTCCAATGCCTTGCCGGTTCCAATGGCTACACAACTGATTGCATCTTCCGCTACATAACACGGCAGCTTGGTTTTCTCCGTCAGCATCCGATCCAGGCCGTTAAGCAGCGAGCCGCCACCCGTCATGCAGATGCCGTTTTCTGAAATATCGGCCGACAATTCCGGCGGGGTGCGCTCCAGCACGCCATGCACCGCTTCAAAGATGAGCTGCACCGGCTCCTCCAGCGCCTCTAAAATCTCGTTGCCCGCCACACGAACAGTTCTCGGCAGCCCAGACACTAGGTTGCGGCCCGTAACATCCATATATACCTCTTCGCTACGAGGGTAAGCCGTACCGATGTTGATTTTCAGCTCCTCAGCCGTTCTTTCCCCGATGAAAAGGTTGTGTTTTTTACGAATATAGCGCACGATCGCTTCGTCAAACTTATCCCCGGCCACCTTGATGGAATCGCTGACCACTGAACCGCCCAACGATACGACCGCTACATCGGATGTACCGCCACCGATATCCAACACCATAGAGCCATAGGGAGCCCCAATATCGATGCCGGCGCCAATGGCCGCTGCAATGGGCTCTTCAATCAAATAAGTCTTACGCGCACCCGCCTCATCCGAAGCATCGATTACGCTCCTTTTTTCCACTTCCGTCACGCCGCTAGGCACGCAGACCACAACCCTGGGCTTAAAAAACAGCTTGCGGCCGATGACCTTGTTTAGAAAATATCGGAGCATGCGTTCTGTGACGTCAAAGTTGGAGATAACCCCATCCTTCAGCGGACGAATGGCCACGATGTTGCCAGGGGTACGGCCGATCATCCGGCGCGCTTCATCACCGATGGCAAGCATTTTTCCCGTAAATCGATCGATGGCCACTACCGATGGCTCTCGCAATACGATCCCTTGTCCCTTTACATATACCAGCACGCTGGCCGTTCCCAAATCAATCCCGATATCGCTATATTCAAATAGTTTGCTCTTTCCAAACAAAGCCATTGTATCGCCCTCGTTCCTGCGTTTTTCTATATTCTTTCCTTTTTTCCCAAAAAAAGTGTACAAAATACCAAAACAAATTCACTTTATCTTACCCTGTTTGTGTCCGTTTTTCAACTCTCTTTACTTCACAAAACGCCAGAATCAGACAAGTTTGTTGTTCAGTCTACCACTACACGGCCCTCGATGCAAGAAAAAAAGCCCCGGTTATTCGGAGCTTTGTTTTGCTTGTCCTCCTTATTTTACCAGTGTGCGGGCTCAGCCCTGCGCGGCTTTGTATTTGCGGTGTGTTGCTTCTCCGCCCCTTAAATGCCTTTCCGCCTTGTTTTTCTCCAGCACAACGCGCACCTGCCTGTATAGCTGCAAATTCAACCTTTGCAATCGATCGCAAACATCCTTGTGGATGGTGCTCTTGCTTACGCCAAATTGCTTGGCCGCGTCCCGTACCGTCGCGCCTGTTTCCAGGATGTATCCGGCTACCTGCATCACTCGTTGTTCGATGTATCCGCGCATTTCCCCACTCACCCTTTTTCACAGTTTGTACAGGGTATGAAGAAATGCCGCCATTTATGCTGCCGGATGGGCAGATGCGCTGTTTTTCTTTATTTTCTGTGTGGTTTTGGCTTTGCCGCCTGTCTTTTCGCCGTGCGCTGCGCGGCCGTGCGTTTCCCCTCTTGCACAAGGGGCCGCTTCCCGCCCGGCCTTTTTTCCGGCCGAACCAGGCACTGGGGCCCAAAGCCTATCAGGTCCTCCCGGTGTGCCTTTCTCAGCGCCCGGCGCACCAAATCGGCGTTTTCCGGCCGATAAAACTGAAGCATCGCACGCTGCATGCGCTTTTCCATCGGGTCTTTGGGAATATATACCTTTTCCCCCGTCCGCGGATCCTTGCCCGTATAAAACATCGTAGTAGACAGCGTGCCCGGCGTGGGATAAAAATCCTGCACCTGCTCCGGCCGCTGCCCCGTCTTTTTCAGATAGCAGGCCAGCTCTATGGCGTCCTCCATCCTGCTGCCAGGGTGGCTGGACATAAAGTACGGCACAATGTACTGCTCTTTGCCCAAGCGGCGGTTGATGGCTTTATACCGTTCCACAAACCGATCGTACAACTCATGCTGCGGCTTGCCCATCAGCCGCAAGACCCGCTGCGATACATGCTCCGGTGCCACCTTGAGCTGGCCGCTGACATGGTGCTGCACCAGTTCTTTGAAAAAAGTGCCATCCTTATCATACATAATATAATCGTAGCGAAGGCCGCTGCGCACAAATACCTTTTTTACATGGGGCACCTGCCTTACCTTCCGCAGCAGCGCAAGATAATCGCGATGATCCACCTCTAACCGCGGGCATTTTGGCGATAGGCACTGGCGGTTTTTGCAAACGCCGCGCTTTAGCTGATCTTTGCATGACGGCTGGCGGAAATCGGCCGTTGGCCCGCCCACATCGTGAATATAGCCCTTAAACCCCTCCTGATGCGTAATGGCCTCTGCTTCTTCCAAAATGGAATCATGGCTCCGCACCTGGATGGTTCTACCCTGATGATAGGTAAGCGCACAAAACGAGCAGGCACCAAAACAACCCCGGCAGGAGGTAATGGAAAAGGAGACCTCGTCAATCGCTGGGATATGCTGGGTATAGCTAGGGTGTGGCTTTCTGGTATACGGCAAAGCATATACCTCGTCCATCTCCCTGGTATTCAACGGAGCAGAAGGCGGGTTTACCACCACATAGCTTGCGCCATGTTTTTGTGCCAGCCGCTTACCACGGATACCATCCGTCTCCTGCTGTTGGCGTAAAAAGGCGCGTCCATACGCATCCTTATCCGTGCGCACCGTTTCAAAGGAGGGAATTTCCTCTACATCCGCCACCTCTTCCAAGCTGTGCGTTAAATAGCAGGTGCCCGGCACGTACGTGATGTCCCTGATATGGATGCCAGCGTCCATAGCATCTGCAATTTCCACCACCGAGCGCTCCCCCATGCCAAACATCAAAAGATCTGCACCGCTGTCCACCAGAATGGAACGCCTTACTTTATCATCCCAATAATCATAGTGAGCAAATCGGCGCAAGCTGGCCTCGATGCCGCCGATGGCAATGGGCATTTTTGCATAGGCCTCCCGGATCTTATTGCAGTATACGATGGTAGCCCTATCCGGCCGCTTGCCGGCTTTCCCTCCCGGCGTGTAGGCATCGTCGCTGCGCGGCCGCTTGCCCGCGGTATAATGGCAAACCATGGAGTCGATGTTGCCGGCCGTTACCAAAAAGCCCAGCCGCGGTCTGCCGAACCGCTGAAAGTCCGCAGTGGAATGCCAATCCGGCTGTGCGATGATGGCTACTTTATAGCCATGGCTTTCCAGTACGCGGCTGATGATGGCGGCGCCAAAGCTGGGATGATCTATATAGGCATCGCCCGTCACCAAGCAAAAATCCGGCCTGTCCCAGCCGCGTTCTTCCATTTCCGCCCGTGTCAAGGGCAGCCATTGCTGCTGGTTCAAGCGCGTCCCTCCTGTTCTCTTTGGTACTGCCAAGGCCCCAGCTTATAATAATCGCCGCCCTGACAGTCCATCGCTACGATGGCGGGAAAATCCTCTACCTCCAGACGCGCCACCGCCTCGCTTTGCAATTCCGGATAGGCCACCACTTCCCTGCGCTTTACATGCTTGGCCAACAGCGCACCCGCGCCGCCCAGCGCCGCAAAATATACTGCGCCGTATCGAACAACGGCCTCCTGTACCTCCTGGCTTCGAGGGCCTTTGCCCATCATGCCTTTCAGCCCTTGGGCCAGCAGCCTAGGGGCAAAAGCATCCATGCGTCCGCTTGTCGTAGGGCCCAGGCTGCCCACCGGCATGCCCGGCTTTGCCGGCGTGGGGCCCGCATAATAGATCAACGCCCCCTCCAGCTCCATCGGCAGCGGCTGCCCTTTTTCCAGCGCCTCTGCCATTTTGGCGTGCGCTGCATCCCGAGCGGTATAGATGGTGCCGGAAATGCGCACCTGGTCTCCGGCTTTTAGACCCTTTATTTGATCCTCAGTCAAAGGCGTATGTATCTGTTTTATCTCCATTGTTTTCTCCTTTACAGCACAGCCTGTACATGGCGCGCTACATGGCAGTTGATATTCACCGCCACAGGCAGCCCCGCAATATGGGTGGGGTATGCCAGTATCTTTACGGCTAGTGCCGTGGTCCGTCCTCCAAACCCCTGAGGCCCAATGCCCAATTGGTTGATACGCGATAACAGTTCCTGTTCCATCTCCGCATAATAAGGATCTGGGTTGGGCTGATCCAGCGGCAGCAGCAGCGCTTTTTTCGCCAAAAGCGCCACCCTGTCAAAACTGCCGCCGATGCCCACGCCCACCACGATGGGCGGACAGGGATTGCCGCCGGCCCGACGCACCGTATCCACGACAAAATCCTTCACGCCCTTGGCCCCGGCAGAGGGCGTAAGCATTTTCAGCCCGCTCATATTCTCGCTGCCAAAGCCCTTGGGCGCCAGGGTGATGGTCACTGCGTCGCCCGGCACCATCTCCACATGCAAAAGCGCGGGCGTATTGTCCAAGGTATTGACCCTGCGAAGCGGATCTGCTACGACGCTCTTTCTCAGGTATCCTTTGGTATAGCCGCGCCGCACGCCCTCATCAACAGCGTCCTTGAGCAGCATCCCTTCAAGATGCACCTCCTGCCCCAGTTCCACCATCACCCAGGCCATGCCGGTATCCTGGCAGATCGGCATCTGGTTTTGCGCAGCCGCCTCTGCATTTTCAACTAGCTGTGATAAAATCATCCTTGCAGGTGCAAACGGCTCTTGGTTCGCGGCACAATGCATGGCAGAGGCCACATCCCCCGGCAGCTGCCGACAGGCCTGTATGCAAAGCGCCTCAACGGCGCCAATGATCTCATCGCTGTGTACGATCCTCAAAAAAATCCCCTCGATTTAATAAAATTTTATATTTCTTTTTTTCTCGTTTTATTATATTATGATTATATCTTATTTCTTTCTATTGTGACACGCAAGCTGTATCAAAGGTTCACGTTGATTGTATGAGCAAATATTTCTAACATATATTTTTATTTTTGTAGATCATTTTAGCAAGGAAGCCTTTGTGCCTTCCCTGCTATGATTTTTAATCCAATTTTGGAAAGGACGGAACAAAATGGAAAAATCTAAGGTGTACTTCTCCGACTTCCACACCGTCGACGGCCTGAGCCTGCCGAAAAAGCTGGCCCGCTTGATCAAGCGCGCCGGTTTCGACAACATCGATTTTGAGGACAAATTTGCTGCCATCAAAATCCACTTTGGTGAACCTGGCAACCTGGCGTATCTGCGCCCGAACTATGCCAAGGTCGTTGTCGATATGGTAAAGGAACGCGGCGGTAAAGCTTTCTTGACCGACTGTAACACCCTGTATGTAGGCGGCCGTAAAAATGCGCTGGATCATATGGATTCTGCGTATGAAAACGGCTTTAACCCCTTCCAGACCGGATGCCACATCATCATCGCTGACGGCCTGAAAGGCAACAACGAGGCAGAGGTGCCGGTAGAAGGCGGCGAGTTCGTAGAAAAGGCCAAAATCGGCCGTGCTATCATGGATGCCGACGTTTTCATCACCCTGACCCACTTTAAGGGCCATAGCTCCACGGGCTTTGGCGGCTGCTTGAAGAACATCGGTATGGGCAGCGGCTCTCGCGCGGGCAAGATGGAAATGCATTCCAGCGGTAAGCCGTTCATCAATCAGGATGCCTGCATCGGCTGCGGCACCTGCCAGCGCAACTGTGCACGCGAAGCCATCACCATTACGGACCGCAAGGCTACCATCAACCATGACAACTGTGTAGGCTGCGGGCATTGTATCCCGGTATGTCCCAAAGACGCCATTACGCCGCCGTTTGACCAGGCGAATGACGTGCTGAATAAGAAAATTGCAGAATACAGCTACGCTGTGCTTCATGGCCGCCCGAACTTCCATATCAGCCTGGTATGTGATGTTTCTCCGCTGTGTGACTGCTGCAGCGAAAACGATGTGCCGATCATCCCGAACGTGGGTATGTTCGCTTCTTTCGACCCGGTCGCACTGGATATGGCTTGTGCAGACGCGTGCAACGCGCAGCCCGTTTTTGAAAACAGCGAGCTGGCTCACAAAGAGCATGTCCATGATGACCACTTCCGTAACCTGCATCCGGATACCAACTGGGAATCCTGCGTAGAGCATGCTGAAAAGCTTGGCTTGGGCAGCAGGGAGTACGAACTGATCAAGGTGTGATCATATACGATAGGCAATTGATCTTACCAAAACAGGCGCCCATTGCAGGCGCCTGTTTTTTTATTGATTTCACCGCTTGGCTACGTATATAATAGAAAAAAACTTTGGAGGCCCTAGATGATCTTTCGCTTTGCCACCGTACAAGACAGCGCTGCGCTGCTTGAGATCTATGCGCAGTATATCGAAACCCCCATTACCTTTGAATGCGCCCTGCCCACAGAGCAAGCTTTTGCCGACCGCATCCACGGCATTGTACAGGAGTATCCCTATCTGGTAAGGGAGGACGACTCGGGCCGTATATTGGGATATGCGTATGCCCACCGCCAAATGGAGCGTGCCGCCTATCAATGGAATGCAGAGCTCTCCATCTATTTAGACCGCGCGCATACCTCTCAGGGATTGGGGAAAAAAATGTATCTTGCCTTAATGGATCTGCTCATGCTCCAGGGCGTTAAAACAGTATACGGCGGTGTGACCATGCCCAATGAAAAAAGCGAGCGTCTGCATGCCTGTCTGGGATTTAAGCGCCTGGGAACTTATCATAATACCGGCTATAAATGCGGCCGCTGGCACGACGTTGCCTGGTTTGAAAAGGCCCTATCTCCTTACGAATCTGCACCGCGGCCGATCATTGGGATTCAGGCGATCCCCCAGGCTGAAAAGGATGCTGTTTTGCGCAAATATCTCTAAATTCTTGGCATAAAAAAAGCCGGCGAATCGCCGGCTTTTTCCCTTTATTGTTTTGTAAATGAGATGATGGTCTCTATCTCCGCATCTGTTTTGGCATATTCTATCTTTACAATCGTTCCTACATTGCAGGTTACAATGGTCTCATAGGTGCTGGCAGGCACCACAAACATCTTGCCATCCACGCCTTCCAGACGAATATAGAAATAGGTATTGCCCTCTTTGACAATGCTCTTGATTTCCGTAATGGCGCCCTCGGCCGTTTCCACCCCGGTATTGCTGTTAGCGTCTATGCCGATGCCATGCTGGCTCATCAGCCGCAGATATTCCTTTTCGCATTCCGGCACGGTATCGCCGATGGCAACCACCTGATACTGGCCTACGTTGACCATGGCATACTTTTTCACCAGCTGCGCATCGTCCTTGAGCGAAACAAAGTAGGTGGGCTGGCCGCCGATATTCAGCAGCAGCGGGAAGGTGGCGGTATATCTTAAGTTCTGCACCTGTCCCTCTGCCGAGGCCATGGCAGAGTTTTCGTCCGCACCCGGCACCGAATAATACTTGGTTTCCTTGGTGCGCTGATTGACCAGCACAAAGCCCACGTTGCTCTGGTCGCTGTTCACACTGGATACACCGCTGTACATCCAAATATCATCGTTGAGTGCCAGATAATTATATCCCTCTGTACTCACCAGGGAATCCTTCTGGCCAAAAATGGAATTAAGGAATCCGTGTTTGAGCGTTCCCCAGTTATCAAACTGTTCAATCAAAATATCCGGGGAAACGGCGCGGTCCACCCATTGCGGCACTTCCCCAATGGGATAATACTGCGACTCACCCGTTACTGCATCGCAGAGCACAACGCCGGTAATATCCGTACCGCCGTACAAACCGATGGTATATTCAATGCGCGGCACCACCCAATAGGGATGCCCGTTTTCATCCACCTCAAAGTTTGGGTCATCAAAAATAAAGGTGGGATAGCGGAACCGCAGGTGGCGCTCCAAATTCCGTCCGAAATGGTCTGCCGGGGAAAACATAATGCCCTGCTCCAGACGAATGACCGTGACTTCCTGGGTCACCATATCGATCATGATATAAGCAGGAATCCCGTTTTTCATATTGTTGAACCATTTGATCAGATCCCCGTATTGCAACGGCGTTACGCGTACCGGGCGCCCCTGATAGTTGATCTGGGAATAATAATCTGTAACCTCAAATTGAGACACCATGTCTACCAGCTCGCCCATTTTCCGGTCGCCCAATTTTTTCGCGCTTTCCAGATCCAGCATCGGGATCTGGTCAAAATCGATCTCCTCGACCTCCTCGGCAAAGTCACCGGTCTCTACGTTGAGCATGCTTTGGTACCTTGAAGCATGGAAGATCTTTGTAGAGCCGATCCAGCCGATGACCGCCGTCAGCGCCACCACCGCAGCGGCACCGATCAACGCGATTTCCGCAGGACCCACCTTAAAGCCTCCCTCAAAAGGCAGCTTGCCCTGCAGCAGCGTCCTGCCATAGCAAAGCACGGCAAAGATCACCAGCACGATGGCCAGGTATGTTACAAACAGCTTGGAATGCAGCGTTACGGGCGGCAGCATGATATAAAACATGACCGCCGCAATCGCCAACGTGATGACTGCATTGATGATGATTTGCTTGATCGTCAGCTTCATAAAACCTTGTTTCCTCCCCAAAATTGGATGCATAAGAGTATATAACTTCAGTATCTTACTCTATCAGTTTCTTCAGCGCCGCGCAAGCGGTTCCCTCCTTATCTTACAAAAACTTAATGCCATTGCTTTCCCCTGCTTTTGCGGCTATACTATAAAGGAAAGAGGCACCTTTGCATCAAGGAGTGTTTTGTGAAGATGAAACGGCCCCGTTCGTTGTTCTTTTCTTTGTTAAAGGGCCAAAAGCTGACTTTATGCATCGTTTTATTTTGCATGGCCTTAACTGCCCTGTTCACCTTTCTTCCACAACAGATCATTCGTTATGCCGTGGATGTCGTTTTAGCTGGCAATCCCAGTTTTCTGCCGCCTTTTTTAGAATCTGCTGTTCGCTTTTTAGGGCACAACAGCGTGCTGGGGCGCCTGGTGGTCTGTGCGCTTGCCACTGTCGCGGTTGCATTGGTCAACAGCTTGTTTACCTATTTTAGAAGCAAGCTCTCCGCCGATGTGGCGGAAAACATTGCCTTTCGCCTACGCTGCCGCCTATATGATCATATGCAGCGGCTGCCGTATGATACGCTGCTATCCTTTGGCACCGGCGATTTATTGCAGCGCTGTACTTCCGATGTGGAAACCATCCGTAAATTCATTTCCGTACAGATTGCCGAAATGGGCCGTGCCATTTGCCTGTTGGCTTGTGCGTTTTTCATTATGTGGCCCATGAGCCATACCATGACGTTGATCTCTTTGGCCAGCGTACCTTTCCTTTTGCTGTATTCCTATTTTTACTTTGTGCTGGCCAAAAAGAATTTTTTAAAAGCCGAACAAGCGGAAAGCGATATGTCCGTGGCTTTACAAGAAAACTTAACAGGTGTCCGCGTGGTGCGCGCCTTTGCCGCCCAAAAAGCCGAGCAGGAAAAGTTTGACCGGGCCAGCGCCCGCTTCCGCGACCTTTCCCGGCGCTTAAACGATATTATGAGTTATTATTGGTCTATCTCGGATTTTGTGATCTATACCCAGGTAGTATTAACGGTCTGGATCGGCACTACCATGGCATTGGCTGGCACGCTGACAGTTGGCACCGTCATCACCTTTTCCTCTTATGTAACGGTACTGCTGTGGCCCGTTCGCCAAATGGGCCGCATTTTAGCTGATCTTGGTAAAACCAGCGTTGCGCTAAAACGCATCAACGATATTTTGAAAACCCCTATAGAAACAGACACGCCGGGCAGCGCTGCCCCGGATATTTCCGGGGCGATTGAGTTTGACCATGTCAGTTTTGGCTATCAGGAAGGGCAAACTGTGCTGCACGATATCAGCTTTGCAGTAAAGCCCGGGCAGACCGTCGCAATCCTAGGCTCCACGGGCAGTGGCAAAACCACCCTCATGTTGCTCTTGCAACGCCTGTATGACCCCACCAGCGGCCGTATTCTTTTTGATGGGCGGCCCTCTACGGGCATCCAGCGTGCCTGGCTGCGAAAGCATGTCGGCATCGTATTGCAAGAGCCCTTCCTCTATTCGCGTTCCGTATTCGATAACATCGCCATCACGCGCCCCTCCAGCCGGGAAGCAGACGTCCAATCCGTCGCCAAGATGGCCAGCCTTCACGACTCCATCCTTTCCTTTGAACAAGGGTATCAAACCCTGGTTGGCGAACGGGGCGTCACGCTTTCCGGCGGACAGAAACAGCGTGTGGCCATCGCTCGGATGCTGTTGCAGGATACGCCCATCATGATCTTTGACGATTCTCTTTCGGCCCTGGATACCGAAACGGATGCCGCCATCCGCGCAGCACTGGCCAAACGACGCCATAAGGCTACAACTTTTATCATTTCCCATCGTGTAAATTCTGTCTGGCAGGCAGATCAGATCCTCATTTTAGAGCAGGGTCGAATTGCCGAGCGAGGCACACACGAGGAGCTGTTGGCAAAAAACGGCCTATATGCCAAACTCTGGCGTCTGCAAGGGGCCTCCAAGGAGCCCTTAGAGAGGGGGCAAGACTGATGCAAAGCCATTTGGAAGAAAAGGATTATTCGGAAAAAATCAGCCTTTCGCTTTGGAAACGCCTGTTTGCCTTTGCCCGCCCTTATCGGGGATTGATGATCCAGCTTGGCATTGCGGATATATTCCTGGGCCTTGGCGAGACCATCTTTCCGCTGCTGACCCGCTATGCCATTGATCATTCCATAGGCCAGCATACCCTGGACGGCCTGGTTCCTTTTCTGGCGGCCTCTATTTCTCTGGCGGCTTTGTTGGCCTTTTGCGTCTGGCTGTTTATCAAACAGGCCGGCCGCATCGAGCAAGGCATCAGCTACGATATCCGCAAGAAGAGCTTCCATCATTTGCAGCAGCTGAGCTTTTCCTATTATGACCGTACCCCGGTGGGCTATATCATGGCGCGGATGACCAGCGACACAGCTCGGCTTTCCGAAACCATCGCTTGGAGCCTGGTGGACATCCTTTGGGCCGTCGCACGGATGGGCGGGGCCCTCATTGCTATGTTTTCCATCAGCCCGCGCATCACCGGCTATGTATTGCTCGTCATCCCTCCGCTTGGCATCGTGACCGTCTATTTCCAGCGGCGTATTTTCAAAAGCCAACGCCAGGTACGCAAGGCCAATTCCCGCATCACCGGTGCGCTGAACGAATCCATCATGGGCGCGGCGACGACAAAATCCCTCGTGCGCGAGGATAAAAATTTAGAGGAATTTTCCGGCTTGGCCGGGCACATGCGCAAGGTTTCGCGCAAGGCCGCCCATCTCAACGCTACCTATCTGCCCCTTGTCATGCTGCTGGGCAGCATCGGCGGGGCATTGGCGCTTTGGCGCGGCGGCATCCTGCAACACGAAGGGCTCATTTGGTTTGGCACCATCTCCGCCTTTGCCAGCTATTCACTGCAGTTTTTTGACCCCATGCAGCAGCTGGCGCGTATTTTTGGCGAAATGCAGATGGCGCAGGCCTCTGCCGAGCGCGTCTTTACGCTGCTCGATACCGAGCCCGAGATCGTGGACACTCCCGCTTCGCTTGAAACAGAGGGAGATGCCTTTGCCCCGAAAAAAGAAAATTGGGCGCCCGTCCAAGGAGAAGTCGTCTTTGAAGACGTTACCTTCCGCTATGGCGACGGCCCCGTTGTCTTAAAACATTTTAACCTGCATGTATCCCCGGGGCAGACCATTGCGCTGGTCGGGCAGACCGGCAGCGGCAAAAGCACCATAGTCAACCTGCTTTGCCGTTTTTATGAGCCGACCAGCGGCCGCATCCTCTTAGACGGGGTGGATATCCGCGCCCATTCCCAGGCTTTTTTGCAGTCGCACTTGGGATATGTATTGCAGGCGCCTCATCTGTTCTCCGGTACCATCGCAGACAATATTCGCTATGGCGACCCCACCGCCTCTATGGAACGAGTGCGCTGGGCCGCAGAACAGGTTTCTGCTGCCCCGTTTATCGATCAACTTCCGGAAGGGTATCAAACCCAGGTGGGTGAGGGCGGCAACCGTCTGTCCACCGGACAAAAGCAGCTGATTTCCTTTGCACGCGCCCTGCTGCCCGACCCGCCGTTGTTTGTGCTGGATGAGGCCACCAGCTCCATCGATACCGAGACAGAGCAGCTCATTCAGCAGGCCATCGAGCGCACGTTTGTCGGGCGCACGGCGTTTGTCATTGCCCATCGGCTGAGTACCATCCGCCACGCGGACATCATTTTGGTCTTGCGGCACGGTACGCTCATTGAAAAGGGGACGCATAAAGAGCTGATGGCCCAGTATGGGTATTACCGGCGGCTCTACGAAAACCAATTCATTGCCAATGAACAAAAAGAGCTGCTTTCCGGTGAAAAAAAATAATAAAAAAAGAGCGGGAATGCCAACGCCACATAGGGAAGTAATTTGGAAACAACATCGAAATACAACTTATGGGCGTTGCAAAGGGGAAAAGGCAGTGTAGAAGGCAGAATTGCTTTTTTACACTGTCTTTTATTTATCAAAAAAATATATTGAAAATTTTCTATATGTTGCATATAATAACACATAGACATTTTTCTATGTGAGGTGATTAGGAGAGATGGACGAAAAAAGAATTGCGATAATTTTCAAAGCGTTTTGCGATGAAAACCGCATTAGAATTATAAAACTGCTGCGTTCAGGTGAAAAATGCGCCTGCAAGCTGTTGGAAGAAATCAATGTCACACAGCCCACCCTTTCCCACCATATGAAAATACTGTGCGACGCCGGGATCATTGTCGGGCGCAAAGAGGGAAAATGGACGCACTATTCCATTTCAGAAAAAGGTGTAGAACAAGCAAAAGAATGTTTGCGGCAGTTGACAACACTTGATGGCCCATGTGAAAACAAACCGTGCTGTGAAAAGTGAGGAAGTTTATACATCGCTTTTCCGCACGGCTTATATTTGGAATTATAAATAGATATATTTCAATATGATTATATGAAAGGGGCTTTCTATGGAGGCATTAAAAACAGCGTGGGACTTTTTTCAAAACGAAGTCCTCGGTATGAACTGGCTGAATCAGCTTATTGCAACAATTTTGAACGCTTGCGGCTTGGATACCACAAGTAAAATCGGTGCCAGCATTCAATTCTTCATTTACGATACCATAAAAATTATGGTATTGCTCGGCGTGTTGATTTTGATTATCTCGTATATTCAAAGTTATTTTCCACCCGAAAGAACAAAAAAGATACTCGGCAGATTTCACGGAATATGGGCGAATATCATCGCCGCCCTGCTCGGTACGGTAACACCGTTTTGCTCGTGTTCCTCTATTCCGCTGTTTATCGGATTTACAAGCGCAGGTTTGCCGCTTGGCGTTACATTTTCCTTTTTGATTTCTTCGCCGATGGTTGATCTCGGCAGCCTTGTCTTGTTGATGAGCATTTTCGGCTGGAAAGTCGCTGTTTTGTATGTGATTCTCGGCTTGGTGATTGCTGTTATCGGCGGTACTTTAATCGAAAAGCTGCACCTTGAAAATCAAGTGGAAGAATATATCCGAAACGGTCATTCTATTGATGTTCCGCAGGAAGAACTGCATTTCAAAGACCGTATGAAATATGCTTGGGAGCAGGTCGTTGAAACTGCCAAAAAGGTTACGCCCTATGTTTTGATCGGCGTGGGCATTGGTGCTATCATTCATAACTGGATTCCCGAAGAATTTATTGTCAAAACACTTGGCGACAACAATCCGTTCGGCGTAATTCTTGCCACAATAGTCGGTATTCCGATGTATGCGGATATTTTCGGTACAATCCCGATTGCAGAGGCTCTGCTGGCAAAGGGCGCTTTGCTCGGCGTTGTCCTTTCCTTTATGATGGGCGTTACAACGCTCTCGCTTCCCTCGATGATTATGCTTCGTAAGGCGGTCAAACCGAAACTGCTTGCTATTTTCATTGGAATATGTTCTGTCGGTATTATCGTTGTGGGTTACTTCTTCAACGCAATACAATATTTGATCGTATAATTTAGGAGGTTGTCATTATGGCATTGTTCAACTTTGGAAAGAAAAAGGACGAAGAAAAGAAAGCACCCGCTTGCGCTTGCAGTTGTGGCTGTTCTGCAACCGAGTGCTGCCCCGATTTAAAAGAGGGCGAAATCTGCTGTATCAAGGTGTTAGGGGCGGGTTGTAAGTCCTGCCACGAGCAGTATGAGAATGCGAAACAAGCGGTAAAGGATATGGGACTTTCCGTAGAGGTCGAATACATTACCGATATGCAGAAAGTAATGGAATATGGCGTTATGAGTATGCCTGCCCTTGTTGTCAATGAAAAGGTTGTTGCTATGGGCAAGGTTTTAAAAGCAAGTGAAGTCGTGGCTTTATTGCAAAAATTAGAACGCCAAGAATGAAAAAATCACAAAATGTCGCATATCGTAACAAGCAGGGAAACTGTATTGACAGTTTCCCAAGATAAAAAAGGTGTAGCACCCAAATAGTGCTACGCCTTTCTATCTAATGGAAAATTTCCTTATTTGGCGTTGTCAAACTCCGCTCTTTTTCTTTTAATATTTGGATTCCATCACATAGACTTTCGCCCGTTTCGGAATGGTATATCCATCCAAATGCATTACGGAATCATGGTACATGCTGATGGCATACTCGCTTTTTTTCATCTCTTCCAAAAAGTCCTCTACCGGCGCTAGATCATAGCGGCATGCCTCTGTCTTGTAGTGCATCGGGATCACGATCTTTACATCCAACGCCTCGACAACCTCGGCCGCCTGTTTGGCGTCTATGGTAAACAAGCCGCCTACCGGAATCATCAATACGTCGATCTTTCCCAGTGCCTTTACCTGTTCTTTGCCCAGCACATGGCCCAAATCTCCGCAATGACAAAAGCGCAAGCCGTCTGTCTCTACGATGGAAACAAGGTTTTCCCCACGCTTTGTCCCATTTTCATCATCATGATAAGTAGGCACCGTGTCTATGGCAAACCCTTTGGTTTCAAAATGGCCTGCCTTGTCTATCTTCATATAGTCGGGATTTTGAATGACTGCGGTATTCGCGTGGTCCATATGCCCATGAGAACAGATGACAACATCCACTTTATCCAGCTGGGGCTCCTTATACCCCGTATCCTCGCCCCTATAAGGGTCTATCAGCAACCGATGCCCCTCTTCATTGGCCAAACAAAAGCACGAATGTGCCAACCATTCCAATGTCATGTTTTCACGCCCTTTCCTTTCTAGGTTATTATATAGTATAGCATACAATTCCCTAAAAATGGAATTCCCGCTTTGTTTTGTTTGTCGTCAATATACAAAGGTTCCATCCTCCGCATCGATGATTTGTAGAATGTCCTCTTCCTCGCCCGTTTCGGCGTTGATGTGTACATAGAACGAATCGCCGCCGTTGGTGCCGACAAATTCATAGCACAATGCCTCCCCCATATCGTCGGTGGGGATCAAGGCCAGCCTGCACGCCTGAATATCCAGACGCTGCGCCACGCGCTGTTCCATGGCTGCCTGGTCGATGGTGGTCTTGTTTTCCATCTGCCTATCCGTATGGTACACGATATAATTGTTGGCATCCATCCCCACGATACGGCCGGATTCTACCTCGATCCAAACTTTAACCAGATCCGGGTACAAATACACCTCGTTTTGCACCGGAAGCATATTTAAAACCGCCATGCCGTTGTAATATTGCGCGTAAGCGCCCCGCATCTCCGGATACCCTCTTTGTTGAAGATACTGCGCCGCCGTTTCCTCCAGCGCAGACAACTGCTCGTCCGAAGGGCGTACAGTCTCGCTGCCTGCGCTGTTTGGCAGCGCCTGATACAGCAAGCCGTCTCGCTTGGTCACGCTGATATCTATCACCAGCCCGTCATCCATCGTACATTGAAATTCGTACGTTGGAATCAATCCCTCATTCTGTTCGCCGGTTTGCTCATAATCGCCAGGGAAAAAGCGCTTTGCCGTTTCCAAAGCCTGCTCTACACTGACTTCCGGACCCTGTGCATTTTTGGGCTGAATATTCTCTGCCTTTTCTGAAAAGGCGCCATCGTAGATCAGCCTTGGACGCTGTTGCATGCTCTCCATGACTTTGCTGGCGTTTTCGCCGCTTCCATTGAGCATGTCAAGCTGTTTAGACGGATCGTCTATATCCCAGTGAATGCCCTCTGCGCGTCTCTGATCCAGCAGCTTTGACAATTCGTTGCTCTGCTCCTCCATGGTTTTAAGCGTATCGTATTCTTCCTGGGTGATGTCCGTCCCCTGCTCTATCTTTTGAGACAGTAGATAGCAATAATCTCCCAATTCATTGACAAAGGTAAGCAGCGGCTCGCTCACATCCTCCGGCAGCGGCAGGGTCGACAGAGCGCCCTGTGTTTCCCCGGCCAGCCTCCAAAGGCCCCCCAGCAGCAGGGCCTGCTGTGCTTGGGAGGTGCTGACGCGCAGCTTGGCCAGCTCTGCCCCCATGTTGGAAACATTGCCGGAGATCTCTCCCAATGCTTGATCATAGGCATTGTTCAGCTGCTGAGCATAGGCGTTTTTTCGGCCTAGGCTCTGTGTCAAAAACATGGCCAAAACCACAGCGGTCACCAGCATGGCCACCGCAATCAAACGCCAGATTTTTGTCTTTGTCCAGGTATGCTTTGTCTGCATAGCATCCTCCCTCATTTGCAAAATACGTGCTGGCCAATGGTCAGCATGATCGGGCGCTGTTTGATCCATTCATTGGTTGCCGTTCTAGGATTGTAATAATATAGGCAACCCTTTGTCGGGTCATATCCGTTGAGCGCATCCTTGGCCGCGCGATACGCTTCGTTATCCGGTGTCAAGTTAAACTGCCCGTCCGCGACTGCGTCAAATGCGCCCGGCTGATAGATAACGCCCGAAATGGAATTGGGGAATTCCGCGCTCTTTACTCTGTTTAAAATCACAGCAGCCACTGCCACCTTCCCTTTATACGGTTCTCCCCTGGCCTCGCCATGAATGGCCCTTGCCAAAAGCGTAATGTCCGCTTGGTTCTGCGAGGGCGAGCTGCTACCGCTGGCCCCGCTGCTTTCAAGCTGAATACCTAATTTTGCGGCTGTGGCAGGGCCGATAATACCATCAGACGTCAATCCGTTGGTACTCTGGAAATATTTAACGGCCTTTTCCGTACCGCTGCCAAATATGCCGTCTACGCTACCGTCGTAATAGCCCCAATTTTTCAGCTTTTGCTGTACGGTCTTTACCAACGGGCCCTGCGACCCTTTTTTTAAATTTACCGTTGCCGCCAACGCCGCCTGTTGGTTGGGAAACATCAGCGTCAGCATAGTGCTCAGCGCGACGACCAACCCCAGCAGCTTTGCGGGTGCATGCTTTGTGTTCTCCATACCGCGTTCCTCCTTTATTCAAACAGCCCTGCTAAAAACGATTCATATTCCACACCGTCGGAAGGCTGCCAATTTTCTTCTGTTTGCACCGGCTCTAATAAACATAGTGGCGGAAACAGCACACACCACCAATTTTGTCCCTCTGCCTGCCCTAGCTTGATACGCAGCGCCCGGTACTCGCCTGCCGGAAATAGCACGTCGCCGTATGTCTTATCCGGAAATTCAAAGGTGCCAATCTCTGCTGTTGCCCGGTAAGGGAATCCCTCTTCTTCCAATACGCTGTTTGCAGTTTCTATCAATTCTTCCAAATGCCGGGCTGCGTACTGCTCCGCTTCCTGGCTCGTCTGTGCCCCATCCATATCGCCCAACTCTTGAATGATGGCGTCTCGAACCTCCAGCTTTACGGCCTGATCCGCTTCGCTGTTGCTGTCTGCAATGACGTGCAGGCGGAATACCGGCGGTACGCCTTGCGCAGTTGCTAAGCTGAGCGCAATGAGAAATGCTATCCATCGTTTCATTTGTAAACGCCTCGTTTTCCCTTGATGTTATGTATCCAAAGTTTGTCCAATCTGGAATTTTTTAACCGCCCTTGCCAAAAAAAATGGGTCTGATACAATGAAACTACGAAAACTACCGGAAAAGGAGTGGTTGTGTTTTGATCTCTGCGCGCTCTACCGCTAAATTGAATCTTACGTTAAAAATCACCGGTACCCGCCCAGATGGATACCATCTCTTGGATTCCCTGTTTTGCAGCGTCGATCTGCACGACAAGCTCACCATTACGCCCGGCCAAGACGCATGTTCGACGGTATGCAGCCCAGAACAGCCCATCGTAAACAACCTTGCCACGCGGGCAGCGCTGCTCTTTTATCAACAGGCAGGCATTTCCGGCGGATGCCGAATACGCCTGGAAAAGCGCATCCCTATGGAAGCTGGCCTTGGCGGGGGCAGCGGCGATGCCGCCGCCGTATTGAAGGCCTTGAACGAACACTTTGACCATCCTTTTTCTGAGGAAGCGCTCTTTGCGCTAGCCCTGCAGCTAGGGGCGGATATCCCCTTTGCCCTCAAGGGAGGTCTGGCCCGCGTTACGGGGATCGGAGAAACGCATACTCATCTCCATATGCGTCGCTCATTTAGCTTTGTCATCGCAAAGCCTGCCCAAGGCTTGTCTACCCAGCAGATGTACGCCTGTTATGATGAATCTCCCTCCGGCCTTCCCATCGACAACGATGCGTTTTATCGGGCTCTTTTGGCGCTGGATGGCACCGCCATGCGTGCCTATGGCGGCAACGACTTACAGCCGGCAGCGGAAAAGCATCTTCCCATCATCGCGCATCTTCAGGATAAGCTATACCAAAGCGGCGCCTTGTATGCCGCGATGACGGGCAGCGGCTCTGCTGTATTCGGCCTTTTTCCTTCCTATGAGCAGGCTCATATAGCCCAAGCATCCTTGCATTCTATGGTTCCTTACTGTGTTTGCTGCCAATCGCTCGTATAGGCTGACAATATAAAAAAGCGGTAAGCCGTGCTTACCGCTTTTTTCTTTTATCGGCAAATCAGGATCAGTTTGTCACCCTTTTCCACCGGCTTATTTTCTTCTTTTCCCTTATAGCGAATATCCTCCATCCGCACGCGGTACCGTTTGGCCACATCCCAGAGATCTTCGCCCATCCCCACAAAATAGATGATGATGCCCGCCGGCCTCTTTTCCGACTCCTCCTCCAGCTCTATGCCGCATACCAGCGTAATCTCCTGTTCTTGTTCGCCTTCTGCTTCCCAGGCCAGCATCACTCTGATATCCAGCCCATCTCCATTGGTTACCGCTTGAATCTGCTCGCAGACCACATGGGCAAATACCTGCATGCACGCTGTCATGCCCGGCGCTTCCTCTTCTAAGTGAACCGGGATCTCGCAACGGATGCTTTGCAGCTCTTCACTGCGGTCTAAAAACAAAACGTCGCACTGTACCACGGTATCGATGCAGATCTTATCTTGCTCTGCTGTAGCCCTTGCGGCGCAGGCATTGGCAAAACAGCTCAAAACCTTGGAGGGTTGCTCCTCCAGCGGTACGGAAACCTGTTCTCTAACCGGCACCTGTCCTTTTGCCTTGGCGCTAGCGACGCATACGCTTACCTGCTCCTCTTCCAACACCACATCATGGCCCAGGGCATATGCATCTGTTACCACCGTCATGGTGCGTTCCGCGGAAGTATCCGCCTCCAGCGTGCAGACAGCTTCGATATGGAGGCTGTCCCCTTCCTCGTTCACCCTGGCAAACAGATCTTTCCATTGGGCTCTTACCATTGCTTGCTGATCCATCCTTGCGCCCGGCGCTGCGATCATCTGGCTAAATGGCAGCTGCGGGAAGCACTGCAAAATGGGCGTCTGCTCATCCTCTGTGCCCACAACGATATTCAGCTTTAAGGCACCCTCTACGCCGATGGCATCCTCTTGGCAAAAGGCCTGCAAAATCTCCGCATGCCCTTGACAGCAAAGCACCTGCGTAGCGAGAGACGCTCCGGTAGGCAGCTCTATATCCCCTACCACCTCCACAGCAGCGGTTCCCCGGGCACATCTACGGCGAAGCGGGAGATGTTTGGTCTTTGTCACAACGCCCTCCGGCACATGCTCCTTCTCTAGCGCGCAAAGATCCTTTTCCTCTTCCATTTCACACTGCACATCCACCACCGCAGACACGTTCAGCCTTCTGGAATCTATCATCTCATAGTTTACTTCACAAACATATGCCTGCGCCATGCCTCGCATGCCCGGCTGTGCGCCCGGCAGCTCGGCCGTATGCTTAAAGGTAGAGACGGATTCAAACGCATGCACCTTGCCCTCTGCGCACACATAGCATACGCACAGCGTGACTGTGCCATCTGTCATTACGCGGCCCTCCAAAAGCTCTACCTGCGCGGTTTGCGCATGGCCGCGGACCATGAGGACACGCTCCATTTCCGGCTTGCCGACCGGCAGCGCTACCTCTCCTTCAATCAACGCCTGTGTTAGGCTGCCGTTGTTATGATGCAATACACGTTCCCTGCTGCATTGTTCTTCCATTTTATGCCCCCGTTCTATGCGTTGCTTCGCATTGTTGTTTTCTTTTCTATGCTTAATCGGCACAAACGAGGTTTATGACTTTTTATACGTATTTTTTTATGCTTGTATCGCCCAATGGGCCCTTTTACCCTCTTGCAAACATTTTTCTCCCAGCATTGAAAGGCAAAAAAAGGCGCCCTTTGAAAGAGCGCCTTTCTACTGGAGTAGGGGGGAAATTACTCCAAGTATTCCATTTCAAGCTGCCTGGTAAACAGTTCATTGTATCCATAGCTGATGCGTTTTTCCTGTCCGTGTTCCTCGATCAAGATCGTGAATACGCTGGGAAAACTGCGTTCTAGGATGCCTACGTTTTCCACACACTTGCTTCTGCCTCTATGAGATCGCATCCAAACCCGTCTACCCAGGTTCTTCTCAATGCCGCCTCGTATCTCTTGCCACTGTTCCATGCCATCGCCTCCTGTTTGTTCTTGCAAATAGCATGCCCAGTATGCGGCAATTTATGCAGATTGTTCCATGGAAAGCTTATCCGCGACCAAGGCGATGAATTCTCCGTTGGTCGGCTTATCGTTTTTGGTATATACCTGGAAGCCAAACAGCTGATTGATGTTTTCGATCCTGCCTCTGGTCCACGCCACCTCTATGGCATGGCGGATGGCGCGTTCCACCTTTGTATCGCTGGTGTCAAAGGCAGCCGCCACTTTGGGATACAGCTCTTTTGTAATTTTATTGATGAGCGTGCGATCCTCCATTACCATTTTAATCGCTGCGCGCAGATACTGATACCCCTTGATATGAGCCGGGATGCCAACGGTTAAAAAGATACTGGTGATCTTTTCATCCAAAGATCTCTCCGCCGGAATGGGCGCAATGCTCTGGTTGAGCCGGCGCTCCTGCTTTGCGCCTACGATTTCCAATACCCTTCTTTTTAGGTTGTCCATCGAATAAGGTTTGACCATAAAATACTTAGCTCCCAAAGAAAGCGTATGCTGGATGATTTCTTTGCTGGCAAACCAGGATGTGATGATCACTTCCGGCCTAAGCTGCGGCGGCATCTGCACTACCTGCTCCAATACGCTGATTCCATCCTGCTGTGGTACGATCAGATCCAGTACCAAAACGTCTGCCTTGACGAGCTGTTCTTGGGAAACGCAACCGTCCTGCACGGTATCCATCAGCGTAATCCCATCGTCCGCCGCGAAGTAATCTGCCACCTGTTGGCAAATCTCTTCTTCATCTTCGATCATCAATAGTTGTCTGTTTTCCATGTTACATCCTCCTCATTCTTCCCACTCATTTGTTTTCCCTTATTACAAGTTTCACCCTTACGCTCGGCATATTACCATATTTCTTGGGAAAGATACTATATGAGTTTAGTTGTTTCGACGCAAATCGTTTCAATTCGTCAGAATTTGCTAAAAAAACACTGGCCGCCTGTACCATGCGCTGTAAAATCGGAGGTTTTCTTAATGGTATCGCCTATATCTCGCCGACAAATCAAATATTTTTGCATATTGATTGCAATCTGCTTTTCAGTTCTCATTATTTCCCTCTTTTTGTTACAAATCGTACATGGATCCGACTATCGTCAGCAGGCCCAAGCCTTGCAGGTGCGCACTCTGACTTCCAAGGGTGCGCGCGGCCGGATTACCGACCGCTATGGGACAGAGCTGGCCGGCAATCGCATTTCCTACCAAGTAATGTTCTTTCCCTCCGAAGCGGAAAAAGAGCAGTGGAACACCAGCCTTGCCGCTGCTTTAACGCTGATGCGCAGTGCGGGCATCGAATGTGAATATCCTCTGCCTATTGAACTACATGAATCCGGGTTTGTCTACAATCAATCATCAGAAGAGATTGCCGCCTTTTTATCCCAGCATAAATTGCCAGAGGATACCAGCGCCGCCGACGCCGTCCAGGCGCTGATGGAAAAATATGAGGCAGGAAATGTGCCGGGAGAGATTGCTTTAGACCTTTTGGGGCTGCGCAGCCAGCTTAGCCTTCAGTCTTATCGTTCCTATCTGCCAATCTGTCTTGGCGAAAGCGAGGATTTTTCCCTGTGCGCCCGCATCATGGAATACAAACAGCCCGGTATCCGTATCCAAACCCATTATACCCGTTCCTATCCCCAAGGGGAAACCTTGTGTCATGTTTTGGGCAGTGTGGGCAAAATCCCTGCCGACGAGGCAGACGCTTATCAGGAACAGGGCTATGATATTTCCAGCGATATCGTAGGCAAGAGCGGGCTGGAGCAAACGCTGGAACCCTTGCTGCGTACAAAAAAAGGACAGACCCAGCTTTCCGTCAATAGCCTGGGCCTATCTACTTCTTCTAATGCTATCAATTTGGCAGAGGACGGAGAAACTGTGGTTCTTACCATAGACCTAACCCTACAGCAGGCAGCGGAAAAAGCATTGCGGCAAACCATGGCAGATATTCGCGCCGGTAAGCTGGGGGAAGCATACCCCAACGCGGAAATTGGCGCTGCGGTATGCATCGATGTGCATACCGGCGAAGTGCTGGCCTTGGCTTCCGAGCCAGGCTATGATCCCAATGTTTTTACCGAAACGCTGCCGGATGCTGTGTGGCAGACGCTCAGCCCTTCGTATGTGACGGCCAGCGGCAAGGTAAACAGTGACCCTACCTTGCCGAGGCCGCTGGTCAACAACGCCGTATCCGCCGCCTTCCCGCCCGGCAGCGTATTCAAGCCCATCACCGCTGCCGCCGCATTGGGCGCAGATAAGGTTACCGCAGAGGAGACCATCTTGGATCTTGGGCGTTATACTGCCTTTTCCGAAACAGAGGCCCCCGGATGCTGGACCTGGAACGAAAGCCATACCACCCATGGGTATGTAGATCTTCACGATGCGCTGGAAGGTTCCTGCAACTATTATTTTTATGAGGTTGGGGTACGCACAGGCTCGGAACAGCTTGAAGCCACCGCAGAAAGGTTTGGCCTGGGGCAACAAACCGGCATCGGGTTGTCCGGCGAGGCCAGCGGTATGATGGATGGGCAAAAAACAGCGACACGCCTTGTCAACCAGCGTGTCGCCGCTCAATTAAAATCTATGGGATATACCGTAGACGAGGAAACGCTCAGCCAAACATTGGCCCCGATCCTCAGCGCCCCCTCCTTACAAAAAGCACGGGAGCAGTTTACGCCGCTTGGCATTCATCCAGAAGATATTCCTGCTTTATACCAAACCATCAACGACAACCGTTGGCGTGAATCACGCGTCCTGGCAGCCGCCATCGGACAGGGCGCAGACAGCGTTACCCCGCTGCAAATGGCCAACGCCATCGCAGCGCTGACCCAAGCTGGATGCCGCTATCAGCCTCAACTGGTGCTCTCGCTGCCGGACAGCCAAGGCCGCCAATCCTCTAAGATGGTCTGCGAACCCTTTATGGAAACGCAGGATGTGCAGGATATCCTAAGCGGCATGCAGGCGGTCACGCAGCCGGGCGGCACGGCCGCCAAGTATTTTTCCGACTGTACCGTGTCCGTAGCTGGCAAAACGGGCACCGCCCAAAGTGAGGGCCGAGACGCGTATGCTTGGTTTGTCGCGGCGGCGCCTGCTGAAAATCCCAGCATTGCCATTGCCGTTGTCATCGGCCAAGGCGGCCATGGCGGCTATGCCGCCCCCGTAGCCAAGGCAATCATTGAAGCCTATTTTGCTCCTGGTACAGGCAGCGCTTTGGCCAAGGAAAAAAGCATGCTTCGTTAAACAGCCAATGTTCTCCCCGTTTCGCCATCCTGTGCCAAAACCCAATATCCATCTCGATAGATGCTGAAGCCCTGCAAATAGGCCGGCGGCTGGGGCGCATATTCCCCCGGCACCGCCACAGCCATGGCAACGCTGATGCCCTTGCGCTCTACACAGCCCAACAGGTAGTACCCATATCTGCTGGGAGCCTCTACCCGTTTCCATTTCCATTGGCCGGCGTATTCCCCGCCCAAAGCCGGCCCTTGTATCTCCTCTTTTACAGGGTTTTCCTGTGTTTCGCTCATGGGGGTTTCTCTGATTTGCGATCCTCGCAGCGCCCCTGCCTCTAAAACAGATTCCTGGGCCGGCGCAGCTTTTGCTTCTTTCTCGAAGAATGGCTGAGCTGGGCCTTCCTCTTTTTCTAATTCCTCTTCGGCCACTGGTTCTTCCTCCGGCTGCATCGGCTCGGAGATCGCTTCCGCGATCTGCTGGGCCAGCTGCTCAGTTGCCTTTTCGCCGGCATTGTGTTCTGTTACAATTATGACCGGCTCTTTCGCCTCCGCATCTTGGCCCTGCAATTCCTGATGAATCAACCGGGAAATCTCCTCCACATCCAGCGCGGTTTGTGCCTCTGATTCCGCTGGCGGCTCCTGCATGGGCTGTGCCTGTTGCAGCAGCGTCTCAATGAGCGGCGCCGCCTGTTCTTCCTCTCTTTCTTTCCGTTGTAACGTTTCCATCTGCCATTTGTCCCCCTGTTGAGCACTAAGCGTTGCGCTCCCTTCTGCCCCCGGAGAAAGCGGGAAAGTGTACCCTGTATTGTGCATTTCTTCCGATGGGCCTTCTGCCTGGCTTTCCGGCCGTTTTTCTTCCTTATGGGAATGCACTGGTTGGGTTATGGATGCTGGGGCCGTGTGTGCTTGCTCGTTGGCCTTCCCCTCTCCCAGCTGGCGCTGTGTCCGAATTCTGGCCTGCATATGGATCCAATCCGCTCTGGGATCGCATGATTCACCCAGCGCTACCAGCTGACCGCCCTGGTCTACAATGGCCGCCTCGATACGGGCATTTTGCAATTCCGTTTTTACCTGTAGCCTCAGTTCTCTGCCGTTGTGGCACATTTCCCACTGCCTTAGCCTGTCTCCATCCCATATATATAGGGTATACGATCCTTTTTGTATCCTAGAAAGGCTTGCCGAAACATTGCAGGCCTGGTGTGTGAAAAACAATTTGACAAACCCCTGTGCCGTGCGCCCGCTTTGGCCTCTTAGCACAATGTACTGCCGCCACATACTCATGACATTCTCCTCCTTTGCTGCTCTGATTATGTGTATGCATCGGCGCGCGAAAAAAAAACAGGCAATTTGCCTGTTTTTCTGATCTTTATTCTCATAGCCGCTATGGACGCTCTGCCAAAACCGCCAACACAGCATCGGATAGCGAAATATAGTCATCGATACTCAGCCGCTCTCCACGATCTGTTGGAGACAGCCCGGCCATTTCGATGGCCTTTTGGGCCTGCTCTCTGCCCATCTTTTGAAAATTGGCCAGATTGTTGCATAAGGTCTTGCGCCGCATTGCAAACGCGCTGCGCACCACCTCAAAAAACAGCGCTTGGTCCTTTGGCGCTTTGGCATAGGGCCGCCGCCGCATCCTTACCACCGTCGACTCTACATCGGGCTGCGGAAAAAAACTGGCAGGCGATACTTTTAGCACCGGCTCCACCTCTGCATGGTACTGCACTGCAATGCTCAGCGAGCCATAGGTCTTGCTGCCTGGCGCCGCACAAAGCCGCTGCGCTACCTCCTTTTGCATCATCAGCACCATGGTTTGCGCACAGGGCAGTTCCTGCAACAGCCGCATCAGAATGGGGGTCGTAACATAGTACGGCAGATTTGCCACCACCGCCGCAGGGCCACAGGGCACCAAGGCCGCTAAATCTTCCTTGAGCGCATCCCCATGCACCAGGGTAAATGTATCCGCATGGATCTTTTCCTCCAAAAGCCGGCACATGCCCGCATCCAGCTCCAACGCCGTGACTTGCTTGGCCTTTTGAATCAGCCGTACCGTCAGCGCACCCGGCCCCGGCCCAATTTCCAGTACGTGGCACTGGGATAAGTCTCCAGCTGCGCTCACAATGGCGTCGCACGCCCTCTGATCGCATAAAAAGTTTTGGCCCAGCCCTTTGTTTGGCGCAAGGCCATATGCCTCCAGCGCCTCTCTCAGCTGTGCACGGCTGGCCCCATCGTATTGCAATTCCATGCTGTCTCCCTTTCTATGGACGGCGGCAGATTGTCACCGTTACATTGCGTTTGCGCCCCCAGCGCAAGCAGTCCTCCTTCGTATCCATAAATAGATCAATGGATACCAAAGAAGAATCATTGGCGCCAGTGTCCTCGGCCACAGCATACCCGTAGCCCGGCACATAAAACATCGTGCCATATCCAAAGATTTTTGGATTCACAGCACACATGCCTACCTTTGGCCACTTGCCCGTCGCAGTGCGGTGGCCAGTATGGGTATAGGCTGTGATCTGGTCCACCGTTACCTTCCGGATCACCATGCTGCTGGTCGGCGTTTCCGGCAGGCCCTTTACTGCAGGGTTCATCGGCGGCCCGGTACCGATCAGCACCACCTTGTTGACGGGCTCTTTTGTTACTTCGTTGGAGGTCTCCACGCGTTTAACTTCCTTGCCGTCTTTATACACGACCTTTTCTTTGATGGTGCGCACACCCTGCTCGCCCTTTTGTGAAATCTCTGTTTCCCCGCGCTCTACCCGGTTGCTCTTTTTCTCCACCGTCTCAAACGCTATTTTTTCAGTGCGTGTTTCTGTACGGATCGCCAACCGTACCAGCGAAACCGTCATTCCATCACTGATCTCAGTATCCAAAGACGGCGAAATTTCGTCCTCGGTATCATATTCCAAGCCGGATTTATCCAGCGCGTCCTTTACCGTACCCTTGGCCAGCATTACAGTAGTATCGCCTGCCTTGGCCAAAATGCGAATCTCCTTGGCCCGGGTAATGGCCACGGACATATCCTCTGTGATCTCGGTATCCAGCGGCGTATCGATCAAGTCATCTGTGCCCAGCGATACGCCCGCCTTTTCCAAGGCTTGCTGCAAGGTTCCCTGCGCAAGCTTTGTCTGCACCTGCTTGCCATCCCCGGTATCGATGGTTATGGTTTTAGCCCGAATGATATGTACGGCCATTTCGTCTGCCAGCTCTGTTTCCAGCGGTATATCGATGATGTCATCTGCTTCCAGCACAATGCCCGCTTCTGCCAGCATTTCCTCTACATTTGGCGTGGCAGTGCGAATCTGTGTGATCGTACCATTGTCATCTACGGACAGGTATACATACCTGCCTTCAAAATAGTACCAGCCGCCCCAACCCAGTGCTACGCATACCAAGCAGCCCAGTATGCCCACTGCCAGTCGTTTTTTCCAGCCGCTGCGTTTTTCCATTGTCTTGGCAGAAGCGGTCGCTTTTTCTTCTAACGGCTTTGGCCCACTGAGGGTTTTCTGCTGTTTTCTATGTTTTTCCACTACCGATTCGGCAATCGGCTCTTTCTTCCCCTTTTGCTTTTTTCGGTTAAAGTCTATGATCTTTCCTTTATACTTCGGCTCGGGCTGATCCGGCAGCGGCCGATATACCGAAGGCTCTTGCTTTTTGGGCCGTGGCGCTACATCGGCCATCACGACAGAGGGTTCCGCAGCTTCCACTGCCTCCTGCCGTGCCGGCCCGGCATTTACCACCTTCGTGCTTTGTACCGGCGGCTTTGGCGTCGCCGCCCTTCCTCTATTCTTCCTCGTCTTGCAGAGGGCTTTCCAAACCCACTGGGCCAAGGCATACACGCCGATAAAAGGCAGCGCCAAAACAGACGCAACCGCATGCGCTGCACGCCTGATCGTTCGCTTTGCCTTTGCCAAAAGCCCTCTGCGCCGAGACATCCCAAAGTCCTTATTCGTTTTCAAGATGGAGGATGTCTGCTCTCCACTGAAAACCATGAAGTCTCGTTTGCGCAATCGGCTTTTTCGTCTGCGCCTAGGCATCTAAGCCCTCCCATCCCATTTGAATGTAGAGAAATTATAAGCCCTATGGTACAAAAGTGTCAAATTTTGACTCAAAATCGCAAAGTTTTTTTAATATTTTTTGTGTTTTTCCGCGTTTTTTTGACCCCATTCCCTATTTTCCTTCATTCGCCATATTTTGTGCCGTATAAAAAATACCCTTCCCCCGGATGGAGGAAGGGCATTTTCTTACAGGCTACCATACCATTTGCAGATCGGTGCTTCCCAAGCGCCGATCACACGCTGAAATTGTAAGGCGGCCGGATACCGACAACGAAAGCAAACGTTGTATTTGCAATCCACTGCCGTACATTTGACCGGACTGTTTCTCTGGGGCGGCTGTCTGACAAAATCCTTCATGGCCGAATCCTCCTTTGAAGAAATCCGCTGGTCTTGATGCCGGGCCCTGCAGGCATTTTCCTGGCCGGTTTCCGCGGGGCTAAATGAATGACATCGGGTATTGTTTTTTCCGCGCCCCTGTTGGATGACCGATACCAAGGTTGCCGCGCATATGCCCTGCGCGTTGTGCTTGCAGCGTATGCTGTTGCAAGCAATGGGGATATGCTGGTTATTTTGCTTTATAGCTGCAGCAGAGGGTATGTTCTGCGCTTCCGTCCTGTTTGCAGCCAATGCTAATGCTATCCAGCGTACATTCCTTGCACTGCTCGTTGAAACGACAGCTGTCTACGCTACAATCGATGATGGTTTTGTGTTCAAACATGCTTTGCACCTCCTCGTCCTAATCCGTGGTCAATGATAGTATGCGCAGCATAAGGATTTTGTCTCTGGCAAAATCCGCCAAGGTGCTGTACAGTTGAAAACAACTGGAAAATCATGTATGCTTGGTATGTTCATTTTGTGCGTAAACGAGGGACTTTTATGGCGCTTTTGGCAGCTTACAACATTTCAAAATCATATGGCGACAGAGTCTTGTTTTCCTCTGTCAATTTTGAGTTGCAGGCCAAAAGCCGTACAGGCCTAGTTGGGGCAAATGGTACGGGCAAAACCACGCTGTTTCGGTTGTTGGCCGGGCAAGAGCAAGCGGACAGCGGCCATATTTCTCTGGATAAAAATACCAAAATCGGCTATATGGAACAGCATGCAGCTTTTAAAGCGGAAAGATCCGTTTATGAGGAAACGCTGTCCTTATTTTCTCCGTTGATGGCAGACGAGGCTGCATTGGAGCAGCTCAACCATCAAATTGAACGCCAAACCGGGGATCTGGATCAGCTTGTGAAAAAGCAAAACGCTTTGCTGGAACGCTATCAGCAAAACGGCGGGCTTACTTATCAGGCCCGCACCCGTAGCATGCTGCTTGGCATGGGATTTTCGCAAAGCGATCTGTCTTTGCCAATGAAAGCGCTTTCTGGCGGCCAGCAAAGCAAAGTGCAAATGTGTAAGCTGTTGCTCTCTGGCGCAGATCTCCTGCTTTTGGACGAACCAACCAACCACTTGGACATCCAAAGCGTAGAATGGCTGGAAAGCTTTTTGCAAACCTATCCGGGCGCGCTTTTGGTCGTTTCCCATGACCGTTATTTTTTGGATAAGATCTGTACGTCGATCCTGTCGCTGGAGCACGGTAGCGTGAAGCGCTATGCGGGCAACTATTCTCAGTTTTACCAAAAACGCGAGCAGCAACGCATAGAAGAAGAGCGTCATTATAAAAATGCGCAAAGAGAGATCCAGCGCATGGAAAGCATGATCACCCAGCTGCGTCGCTGGAATCGTGAAAAATCCATCCGAACGGCGGAAAGCAAAGAAAAGCAGCTGGCAAAATTGAAGGATAGCGTTAAAGCGCCCACGCCTGTTGCCCCAACGCTTGGTTTTTCGTTGTCCGTTGCGCAGATAAGCGGGCAGGATGTGCTCATAGCCGAGCACCTATCCAAAGCCTACAACAAACCACTGTTTACCGATGTATCTCTGCATATCCGGAAAGGAGAGCGTGTATTTTTGCTGGGGCCAAATGGCTGCGGCAAAACCACGCTGTTCCGCATTTTGATGAAAAAAATTAAGCCGGACGTTGGCTTGGTGCAGTATGGCGCCAATGTGCGGCCCGGGTATTATGACCAGACGCAAAGCGGGCTATCCCCCCGGGCAACGGCCCTGGAGGAGATCCAAAATGCATACCCACATATGAACGATACCCAGGCGCGCAGTGCACTGGCGATGTTTTTATTTCGGGGTGATGACGTTTTCAAACCGATTGCCGCGCTCTCCGGCGGAGAAAAAGCTCGGATCGAGCTATTAAAGCTGATGCTCTCGGAATCGAATTTTTTGCTTTTGGACGAGCCGACAAACCACCTGGACGCCGATTCGCGGGAAGCGTTGGAAAATGCCCTGGAGGGCTATGAAGGCACGCTGTTTGCCATAACGCACGACCGGTATTTGGCCAACCGATTGGCAACAAGAATCCTCGCGTTTACGCCGGATGGATTGCGCGAAAGCCTGGGCAATTATAATGATTATCTGCGGAATGCAGAGCAGTGGGCCCTACAAGCACAGCCGAGCCCGGAGAAAGCGCCGAAGGCCGCGGTCGTTACGCAAAGCAAGCAGCAGCGGGAATCCTCCATTCAGCTTCGCAGGCTAAAGGCGCAGCTTCGTAAATGTGAAGATGAAATCTCCAAGCTGGAAGAGGCAATTGCCCATAGTGAGCAGCAGCTTTCTGATCCGTCTCTTGCATCGGATTATCAGAAAATGATGGAAATTACCGATACGCTAGATGCGCAAAAGCAGCAGCTGGATCAAGCGATGGAGCGTTGGGAATCCTTGAGTCTTGAAATTGGAGAATAAGCTCTATTTGATAAAAATACCAGAAGGGGGTATGTGATAAATGCCAAAGTTTTTAAATGAAGAATTTACCTGGATGAACCCAGGAACGTTAACGCCGGAAGAAAACGGGTTTTCCATCGCTGCTCCTCCGCATTCTGATTTTTTCAGAGATCCTACGGAGGATAAGCTCATCTGTGAAAATGCGCCGTTCTTTTATACGGAGGTTACGGGCGATTTTGTGCTGCGTGCGACGGTGTGGCATGATTTCATTGCGGCAGGGGATGCCTGTACATTAATGGTCATGGATACGCCAACCTTATGGGCCAAGGCATGCTTTGAGCAAACATATTTCGGGTCGCACACCGCCGTAAGCGTGGTCACCAACGGCTTATCGGACGACGCCAATGGGCAAAACATCATAGAACAAGAAGCCATTACCCTGCAATATGCGCGTAAGGGAAATACCTTTGCCATCCACTATTCGCTGGATGGAGAGCATTTCTATATGATGCGCCTTTTCAATCTACCGATGCGTGAAACGGTCAAGGTTGGTTTTGTGGCGCAATCCCCCGCAGGCGAAGGTGGCATTATGCATTTTAAGGATGTTTCCTTAGAGCACCGCAGCATCCGGGATATGCGCGTGGGCCGCTGAGCTGTATGCCGGCAGTGCCAAACCCAATCGCATTTGTTTAAATGAAAAAAGCCGTGGCAATGCCACGGCTTTTTGATTGCATCAAAAGATACCGTCTATCTGTCCCTGTTCGTTGATACAGATGTTTTCCGCTGCCGGTTTTTTCGGCAACCCCGGCATTGTCATCATCTGCCCCGTCAAGGCGACGATAAAGCCTGCCCCAGCGGATACCTTCATGCTGCGCACGGTCAATACAAAGTCCTGCGGCCGTCCCTTTTTCTTTGCATCATCGGAAAGCGACATCTGTGTCTTGGCCATGCAGACAGGCGTTTTGCCAAAGCCATTTTCCGTAAGGCTGCGCATTTGCTCTTTCGCTTGGTCAGTAAAGGAGACATCCTTTGCTCCATAGATCTTGGTAGCGATCGTACGTATTTTCTCCTCTATGCTCTGCGTTTGGTCATAGAGGAAATGCGGGCCGTTGTTGGGCGTTTCCATCGCCCGCAATACAGCATCCGCCAGCGCCAGCGCGCCCTGGCCGCCTTTGGCCCATACCTCTGTCAATACTGCTTTGACGCCCAGTTCCTTTTCACAGAAGGACAGCACGGTTTCTAGTTCCTCATCGCTATCCGAAACAAAGCGATTGAGCGCCACCACCGTAGGCAGCTGGAATTTCTGCGCCATGTTTTCTACATGCGCCTGCAGGTTGCAAAGGCCCTGGCGCAGCGCCTGTACATTCGGGATATTGAGATCGTCCTTGGCCACACCACCGTGGAATTTCAAAGCGCGTACCGTAGCAACAACGACGCAGGCATCCGGCCAAATGGCCGCCTTGCGGCATTTGATATCCAAAAACTTTTCCGCCCCCAGGTCCGCGCCAAAGCCCGCCTCCGTCACTGTGACCTCCGCCAGCCTGCGCGCCAGGTTTGTCGCCGCTACTGTATTGCAGCCATGCGCGATGTTGGCAAATGGGCCGCCATGCACCAGGGCCGGCGTACCGCCCAGGCTTTGTACCAGATTGGGCTGCATTGCCTCTTTCAAAAGCGCAGCCATCGCCCCCTCTGCATGTAGATCCCTTGCTGTAACAGGATGATCCTCCTCGTCATATCCCACGATCAAATTGCCCAGCCGCCGCGTTAGATCCTCCAAATCGCTGGCCAGGCAAAGCGTCGCCATGACCTCACTGGCCGCTGTAATATCAAAGCCATCCTCTCTGGGCACGCCGTCCTTGCTGCCGCCGAGGCCACTTTGGATCACACGAAGCTGCCTATCGTTCATATCCATGCAGCGTTTCCAGGTCACACGCTTGATATGCTTTTCATTCCCTTGGAAAATATGATTGTCCACCATGGCTGCCAATAGGTTATTGGCCACCCCGATGGCGTGTAGATCGCCGGTAAAATGCAGATTGATCTCATCCATCGGCACAATCTGCGCCATGCCGCCGCCCGTGGCCCCGCCTTTGACGCCAAATACAGGGCCGAGGGATGGCTCGCGCAGCGCTAACATTGTTTTAACGCCTTTTAGATTCAGCCCATCCGCCAAACCGATGGAAACCGTTGTTTTGCCTTCCCCGGCAGGGGTCGGTGTGATCGCTGTTACCAGCACCAGCTTCCCCGGCTCATTCTGCTGTACCCGCTCTATGGCCTCCTGATCTACCTTGGCTTTGTTTTTTCCATAATAGCAAAGCTCTTTTCGCAAAAGGCCTGCTCTTTTCGCAATGTCCTCTAGGGGCAGAGCCACATGCTCCCTTGCGATTTCTACATCCGATTTCATAGCGAAAACTCCCTTTCTCTTTATTTACATTCCTTCGTTGAGAAATTTCACTTTATCCAGCGCCTTTGCCAGCGGATATCCCAGGCCAACGCAGGCAATTGCCTGGCCGATGCCTACATAAATGACCCCAAGCCAATAGGCCTGCTCGGCAAAAATCGATAGCACGATGGGCACTAGCAGCGCATTGGTGATGACCGGCATACACAGCGCCAGCACCCTGTTTTTCTTTGCAAAGATGGCGACCCCCAATGCCCCTAAAAACGTTGCCAACGTACCAAGGGTGATATCGAGGATTCCAAACGGGCTCCAAAACAGGTTGCTCAACAAACAGCCCACCGTCAGCCCCGGCACCATCCAAGGACTAAATAATGCCAAAGCGCAAAGCGCCTCGGAAACACGGACCTGTATGCCTCCAAAGCTAATGGGGGCAAACAACCCCGTGGCTGCAATATACAACGCTGCGACCATGGCCGCCAGCGCAAGGGCCTTGATGCTTCTTCCCTTTTTCATTCCTTCACACTCCTATGATAATATTATAACATATACGCCCTAGGAACTCAGAGGATTTTCCTCATGGCAAGTCATTTGAAATGGATCACACCTACCAATGTCTGACAATTTATTGCAAAAAGATTTAATAAATGTTAATATTTTATTACTTTTGGAGGTGCCTATGAGAAAACTAATCCATGGACAGTCTATTTTTCATATATTGACTGCTTTCCTTTTATGTTTTGCAACAATGCTGGCTCTATCTTTTCCTGTAAGAGCCAATGCTAAGGATACTTCGCCCCTGGCCGAGCTGCCTATACATATGGAAGCGATCATAGCGCAGTATCAGGATATTATGGAGAAAAATCCAATCAGCTTATTGTCCTGGGAGCAAGTCGATACGATTTTTCCCCACAACACAACCGTTGAGGTGATCGATGTAGAGACAGGACAGCGTTTTTTTGTACAGCGTATGTACGGCTCCTTGCATGCGGACGTCGTACCAAAACAGCAACAGGATACCCAGATCCTGTCAACACTCTATGGCGGCACGTATAGTTGGGATCGCCGCGCCATCGTAGTAGGGTTAGCGGGAAGGTATTTCGCCGCCTCCATGAACGGTATGCCGCACGGAAATGGGATAGAGGGCAACGGGTATCCTGGCCATTTTTGTATTCATTTTGCAGACAGCAGAACACATGGCGGGCGCACTGTATGTCCACAGCATCAAGCAAAGATTCACCAAGCCTATGAGCAGGGCGGCCAATGGCTCTCTTTTGAAGAAAGATGGCGCAGCTTTGTTTAGAGCATGGCCAATTTTCCTCTTGACATAATCTTTCTTTTCATTATAATAAATATGCATGGGGCATTGGCACAGTTGGTAGTCTTTCCTGCGTGCTTTACACCATGAGGAAAACTTAACTGGATAGCACTCAACATAACAATATGGGGCATTGGCACAGTTGGTAGTGCGCCTCGTTCGCATCGAGGAGGTCAGCGGTTCGACTCCGCTATGCTCCACCAAAAAGACAACCTTAAAAGGTTGTCTTTTTTGCATATAGGTGCTTGACACGCTGCCCTTTCTACCTATTTGATGTGTGAAAAACACAGAGGTTCAGAAAAAAAGAGATACCCTACAAAGGCATCTCTTCTTGTATTCTTCGGTGTTTATTGCTGGGTAGCCTGATCTATACAGGCAATGGCATTGAGCGCGCGAGGGAATCCAATGAAAGGTAGGCATTGCGTGATCGCCTGTATCATTGTTTCTCTCGTATTTCCAACGCTTACATTGCCTGCTGCATGCGCCTTTGCCTGGGCCTCGCATCCGCCCAGGCAGCAAATGGCGCAGAAGGTGATAAGCTCCCTCATCTTTAGATCCAATGTTTTGCGTGTATAGAAATCCCCGAAGCAATACGCGGACAAATACGCTTGGATATGCTTTAGCTCTTCGGGGGCGAAAGCACGCATGGCATCAATGTTTTCTTTGCCAAAGATCCGTCGCTGCACCTCTAGCCCCTTTTCCAGGCGCGTCTGCTCTGTGACCGTCGCTTGGTCTGCCAGCGGCAGCTGAATGCCCTTGGCTTCAAATACTCGATTCACTTCTTCCAGAGCACACTGTACCTTCTCCATTCCAATATAGGGGGTACATTGGATAAGCGCTTCTTTGATCTCTTCCGGCGCAGCCTCCGCGGCCAGCGCAGCCTGTGTGTATTTTTCGATGGCCGGCCAGGTCTGGCAGGTTGTCAGCGCTACGAGGACAATCAATGCTCTCTGCGCATCGGAAAGCGTTCCATGATGGGCTACATCGCCATACAAAAATCGCTGGGTTATCTTCTGAAATTCTGGATCCTGCCCATTGTTTTCCAGCCCACCGGCCGCCATCCCGGTCTGGAGAATTTTTTGCATGCGTTCCATTCTATCCATTTTTTCTGCTCCTCTCTACTCGTTCAAATCCTTTGTTCTCCCGTAGACCAGACATGCTGTTCTTTGGCCGAGGCCGCAGTATTCTGCGCCATTACGCCCACCAGCGCATGCGGCACATATGGCGCTTCCAGGCGAGCCAATTCCTCCGGCGTCAGCCTCAGATCCACAGCCTTGGCCGCGCCTTCTATATGGGTTTGTTTTGTAGCGCCCACCACCGGGGCCGTTGTCTTGGTCAGCAGCCAAGCCAGCGATATCTCTGTCATAGAAACGCCCCTTTGCTCTGCTAACTGGGCCACTTGTTGTATAATCTTTTGATCTTCTGCTTCCGTACTGTCATACTTTAGCTTGGCATACGCATCCTCCGCCAAGCGCTTGGTTGGCTGCCCCTTGCGCTTTGCCAGACGCCCTCCGGCCAGCGCGCTGTAAGGCGTCATCGCAATATTTTCTTCCCGGCAGTAGGGCACCATTTCCCTTTCCTCTTCGCGAAAAATCAAATTGTAATGCCCCTGGACGGAAACGAATTTGGCAAAGCCCTCCTTTTCTGCCAAAGCGTTTGCTTTTGCCAACTGCCAAGCAAAACAATTTGAAATGCCGATATACCGTGCCTTTCCCGCTTCTACCACACGGTTCAAGCCCTCCATAATATCGTACAATGGCGTCTGATAATCCCACATATGGTAGATGTAGAGATCCACATACTCCATACCCAGATTTTGCAGACTTTTATTGAGCATCCGTTCTATGTGCTCCTGTGCAGTAATGCCTTGCTCTATCTCCTCGGCCGTACGCGGCAAAAATTTGGTAGCCACAACAACTTGGTCGCGCTGGGCAAAATCGCGCAAAGCGCGCCCTAGATATTGCTCGCTGGTGCCGCTTTGATAAGCGATGGCTGTATCAAAAAAATTTACGCCCAGTTCCAACCCACGACGAATGATCCTTCTGCTCTCTTCCTCGTTAATGGTCCAGGAATGCTGACCCTTGCTGGCGTCTCCAAAACCCATGCATCCCATACAGATGCGGGATATCGTCAAATCGGCATTGCCCAGCTTTGTATATTGCATATTCTTTCCTCCTTAACGTCTGGTTTTCTGCCAATGTGCCCTATATCTATGTGAAAACATAAAAATAGAAAAAAGGTGTCCGTATCTGGACACCTTTATTGTAAGGAATCGCAATTAGAATGTCTAATACCTATCTTGTATCCTCATGAATGCCTAAAACGAATTGCATTAAGCCCTCAATCGAAACGTTTTTGGGGCAAATCGATAAATAAGCAGGCAGGTAACCAAGCAATAGACGGCGCAAAATACAATGGTCATAGCGCCAAAGACCAGCGTGGGCATGCGTACCTGCATCATCAAAAAGCAGGCAAGGTATGTCAGCGACATCAAGAGCTGGTAGGTTCCGCTTTTCATTTCTGTGCCCGCATTGTATGGCTGCAAAAGATAATACAGCGTTAGGTAATGCACGGAAAAAACGATGCTCATGCAAGCAAGGGAAATCACCACGACTGCATAATTCCATGGCGAACTCGTGCCTCCTGAAGCATACAGTAAAACCGACAGCCCGACACCCAAAATCAGTGCAGGCGGCAAATTGATTTTGATGATCTCGCGCAGCCTGATACGAAACAAACGAAGGATGTATTTCGGCTGTTTGTAAAACGAATAGGTTAAAAGGCTGTGATCGCAATTCATAAACAGCGCTTTGGTAAAGCCCGTTCCCCTATTCATGGCATACATTATAAATACAAAATAAGGGAGAAAAGTCAGCAGCAGCTCGTTGGCCCGCAGCCTGATCTGGGGCATACAGTAAAAAGCAAGCAGCAGGCCCAGCACAGCAAAGCAACAGGCAAAGGAAATACGCTTGGTGGACCGCCACAGAATTTTTTGATGGCGCTTTACAAACAACTCATTGAGGTATTCAAATCCTTTTTTGCCGCTGGTCAGCGTCGTATCTGCCGAAATGCTTTTTTCGCTCATCTGCTTTGAGATCTGCGCCGGGCTATCCATCTGGGTCATCAGCTGGCTTAGCAGCTGCTGGTTTACCGCCCTATACGCATCAAAGGAAACGATTTGGCGCACAGCCATAAGGCCTGCCGGCAAACAGACCAGCATCAAGGCAGCCGATACCGGCATAGGAATGGCCCAGCCCAAAGCCGGCCCACCATAGGCAAGGCCCAGCAACAGCGCCATGCAAATCCATTGGTATTTGCCCAGCCTATTTTCGTTGTATACATGTCCATTTCGTTTATACGCGCGCAAAGAAGCAGTCGTTACCGCCGCCTTCATCCCGGCAATGCAAAAGGGAATACATAGACAAAGCCACACCGGCACGCTGCTTTTAAGGCCAAACCAGATGGTGAACGGGAGAAAGCCGGCTACCACCTTTCCCATAGCATATGCATAATTGACCAGCGTATAGTTTCGCGCATCCATCCTCATGAGCATCATGGCATAGTATTTATCGCGCGTTGGGTTAAACAAGCTGGTGTTGGCAAAGGCGCCGATCACGGTAAGTAGCAGCAGGATATGCAAAAACACCGAACTGGGCGCCGCGTTTTGATAGAGAAAAGCCAGGCCGCCTATCATGGTGATAAAATACAAAAATTTTCCTAAAAAACCGAGAGCAATTCCCAGATCGCCGACAGGATATTGGCGAAAAGCTTGAGGCTCCGTACCCGATACAGCGTTTCTGGCAACAGCCTTTTTACCAGCGGGATCTGTTTGAACGCATATAGAATTGTATTGACCCGGTACGTATTTTTTAGGGCAAAAGAGATGCGCCATGTCTTATACATTTTCTTCCTCCCGCAGGGCCGCTATGATCTTTTCCTTAAAGCCATGGCCATCCAGGTTGCTTTTTTTCACCGATTCCAGCATGCCATGGCTCAAGAGTACGATTTCATCGCACAAATCAAGGGCAAGATCCATAAGATGCGTGGAAAAGATGGTGATCCTTCCCTGTTTTAAGGAGCGAAGAAGCTGTTTCATCTCCTCCGCCACCACGACATCTAGCGAAGTCAGCGGCTCGTCGAGCAGCAGCAGTTTCGGTTGTGCGATGATATTGACGAGCATCTGCATTTTGTTTTTCATGCCGTGAGAATAATCTTTCAACAGCTTATCCCTATCCTCCGGTACAATGCTCATCCTATCAAAATAGTCGTCAATGCTTAGCGGAGACGCAATCGTATCTTCGTTGATCTCTAGGAAAAATTTTAGAAATTCCCGTGCTGTTAAAAACTCCGGTACGGCAGGCGTGGAAAGCACATAACCGATCTCCTCAGCCGCTATATTTCGGCGGACGCCCTCCTCTTCCAGATAAAACGAGCCCGCATCCACGCGGATATCCCCATTCAGACAATTAAACAGCGTTGTTTTGCCTGCGCCGTTTCTGCCCAAAAGCCCGTAGATCTTGCCGGTTTCAAAGGTAAAATCTATGTCTTGAAGCACCTCTTTTTTCCCGTAGCGTTTTTTCAGATGCTCTATGACAAATTTCATGTTCTTCTCCTTCACTGATTCCATCCTTAGTGAAGTAAATGTATCATAGCCACTGCATCCACACAAGAGGAGCCGCAGGGTCTGCCCCTGCATGGTAGACAAAAGCCGCTCGGTAAAGGCTGTGCCTTTACCGCTTGATTTTGCGCCCAAAACATAGACGGAAAAGTGCCCGTACTGCCGGCCCTGCAAAAATTATCTGCCAGAAAAAAGCCATCGGAAAATTAAGCGCAACGGTCTGAAGCCATACAGCGGGAAACTGCGCACCGGGATGCTTGAACCATACCGTTGCCACAGCGCTCATCATTGGGCACATGAGACTTACCGTAAGCGCCGCGATGCAAAGCGTTATAAAAATTGGCTGTTTTTCCGAAGAAAGCAATCGAAGCGTCATTTTCTTTGCAAACGGGCCTGCCACAAAAGCCTCCAGCACGAGCACAAACAAACACATCAGCGGCAAATCTGCAAATACCCGGCCAAACAGCTCATTTTGCAGACCGCCTGCCTGAACTGCCAAATTGTACAATTCCATACCGTATACCATCACAACAGACATTATGATGGAAAAAAACAGCTTTTCTCCCTTTGTTTTTGGCATATTTCTGATCCCTCCAATAAAAAAACAGCGTACAGAAAAACAACTGGATTTACGTTTTTCACTACACGCTGTCTGCTACTTGATTCAATTGTGAATTTTATTTTAACACAACATTTTTTCTATGCCAGTTTTTTGTATGCCCTTTAGCATCTCCAAAAACTTAGCCGAAGCCCGCCCGAGGGGCTGTTCCTTTTTCCAGATAAAAACGCTGCGGTCCACCAGCGGAGGGAATAGCGGGCGAAAACAAAGCTCTGGATTTTGGTACAGGGACACTGCCCCTTCTATTGTCAGTGCATAGCCAAGTCCTTCCCGCACCATCAGCACCGCATTGCCTATCAAATTATAGGTGGCCAAAATATGCACGGAATCCTTTGCGTTCCCAAACCAGGCTGCCAATTCATCTTGCACCACCGGCCTATGCGCATTGAGAAGCGGAAGCGAGCACAGCTCCTCCGCCGTCACAACTTCCCTCTCCGCCAGCGGCGCATCCGAACGCATCAGCACGCCCCATTGTTCCGTTTGTCCTAGGGACAAAGAGTGGTATTTGGCAATCTCTACCGGCTCTACCAGCAAGCCAAAATCCAGCAAGCCTTGATCGATACGCTCTTTGATATGATCGGCATTGCCGGTATACAATTCATACTGCACCTGTGGATATGCCTGGGAAAATGCCCGAAGCAAACGAGGCCATATACGCGCAGAAGCGGACTCTGCGCTGCCGATGGAAATGGTTCCCGTCACCTGATCTGCCTGCGCTTTTATCTCTTCCTGGGCCTTGGCCGCCAAAGACAAGAGTTCTTCTGCTCTTCGCTTCAACAATCTGCCAGCTTGCGTTAAAAACGGCCTACCTGCCTCCCTACAAAACAGTGACTGCCCCAGTTCGTGTTCCAGCTGCGCCAGTTGACGGGACAGTGTCGGCTGGGTGATATGCAAGGCCTTGGCCGCACGGGTGATATTTTCTTCCCGTGCCACTGCCAAAAAATATCTAAGTACACGAAGCTCCAAACGACCGGCCCTCCTACTGCACCTACCACCAAGAGGACCTGCCATACATGGCAGGTCCTCTCAATCTCCGGGTTAACGCACCCACTTTTGATAAAACTGTTTTTCCTCCTCCAGACATGCCCGCAGAAATTCTGCATTGTCCTTACCGGACAGTGTCTGGGCTTGTTTTCTCCACGTCTGCTCCAACACATCGCGCTCTGCATAAAACTCTGCCGGCGGCTGTTGCTGGGCCAACGCCGTCACCCTGGCATCATGCTCCTCCCAAGACGCCTGATCAAATAACGAATATGCCCCCTGTTCGATGGCCGCGCCGTCAAACACATACGGCTTATACAGGGATACGCACGGCATGGCCCCGCCCGTTACATACAACAAAACGCGGTCTTGCTGAAAATCGGCCGCCCAGCTTGCCGTGGACTGCGATCCGCCGTCCGGCGCGGCATGCAGGCATACGTTTCTGCTGTTCTTTTCTGTAATTGGCAGGCCGAACCCATCCTCATGGGAACGCAGAGCCCGGAACACCACATCGATCCCCTCGCCGCCCGCCAAGGCTCTTTGGCTTAAGCAACGGCGTTCAAAGCCGCCGTGTTCCGGTTCCAACGGCGAAGCCCACTGGCTGAAATCGCACCGCGCTCCGCTATAGGCATCCGCATCGTCTTTGATGGAAAAGCAGTTGGAAATTGCCGCTTTATCCATCTTTTTATATGCCCACTGCTTACCCACCGTTTCCAGCACGTACAGCTCCTTGCGGTCCATAATCAAAAAGGCATTGTCGTAATACAGCGGGCTCAGGTATCCGCAATTGCCGCCCTGCCCGTATTGCTCCAGCATTTCCAGAATCACATCCATGGCTGCTTTGGCAGAATCTCCACGCTCCAAACCAAGGCGCAGCAGATCCATCCCAATCAGCGCTTCCTTCTGGTTTCCTTCGTTTGTGGAAAACAGAGCCTCGTTGCCGATGATCACGCCCTGGTCGTTCATGCCGATCTCCCCGCCCCAAAGCCAAGAGGGACGGCTGAGCAGCGTGCCATGGGTGTATTTTGCCTGATCCACCTCTATATAGGTGCATTTAACTTTCTTTTCGCTATGAGTCTGCGCGGGACGCCATTCCGTTACCTGTGGTTCCTTTGGGTCCCGATCGCTGTTTTTCCCAAAGACCACCGATTTTTTCCCAATCGCCCCTAGAGTATCGCACATAAGAATGCCTCCTTTTCCGATTTATACGGCCGGTTGTTTTGCTCTCAGTATACGCCCTCAGCTTTTATAAAACAACGGTTTTCTAGCCATTCAGGCCACGCAATTGACCGAGCTGATCCAAGACCTCCTGCGGCAAATGACAATCCGCTGCTGCCGCCGCAATTTCCATTTCCTTTTTCGATTTGATCCCCACAATGGGAATGACCTGGAATCCATGTCCCTGCATCAGATAACCAAGCACCAACGTGTTTACCTCCACGCCTAGGTCTTGTGCCGCCTGCTTTAGCACTGCCAGTATTTTTTCATTTTGCGGGCAGTCGTATTCCTTATGATCCTGCTCACGCACAGGCAGGCCGTTGGCTAGGCAGTGCAAATACCCTCGTCCATTGGCGCCATATGCCATGGCTGGCATGCCCGTTTCCTGATGAAAGCGATAAGCCTCTGGCCCCATCACAGTAGTGGATGCAGCGCCCTTGGAGCCGGGGGCAAAGACGTTGAGGCTCCAGTTGATCTGATCCACCATAAATCCATCCAAGTCGTGCGCCTTGGCATAATCATAGGCTTCTCGCTGCCGCTCTACCTTCCAGTTGCTGCATCCATATGCACGAATCACGCCGCGTTTTTTCTGTTCCTGCAAAGTTTCCAATATCTCTGCAATTTCCACCGATTCATTGTCGTGATGCAGCGTAAAAATATCCAGATAATCGGTACGCAGATTTTTCATCGAAACCTCAATGTCCTCGATGATGTCTGCCCGATGCAGCCGAGTATCCGTGCGCGGCGCTGTGGCCAAATCGTTGGTGGGCGTGATGATCTTGCCATTACAACCCTTTACGGACAGCACCAGTTCCTTCCGGTTTTTCCTGGCCTGCATCCAACGTCCAATGATGTTCTGCGATGAAGAGCGCTCCCCTTCAAACCAATCGCAGTAAATTACGGCCGTATCCAAAAAACGACCGCCCAGCTCGTAATAATAATCCATCATCTCTACGGCCAGCGGCTCTTTCATACTGCCGCCGTAGGAACCGCACCCCAAGCAGAGGGGGCTTACCTCAAGGCCAGTCTGTCCCAGCGCACTTTTGTCTTTCAGCATACGAATCCTCCTTCTTCCATTTGCTTTGCTATTGTAAAACTACCCTTGCTTAACTATACGACGATGCATCGATCGGACATACCGTGAAAAAAAGGATCTACAAACGGTTAAAATAGGCTTGATACCATTTTCATTGTAATCAACCCGCTGTTGTTTGGCAATGTCTTTTGTGCCGAAAAAATGCGCAAAAAAGCAGCCTCAACGGCCGCTTTTTTTGCCAAGTCTAACGTTATTTTTGAACGGTGAAGTTTTCATCCTCTACATGGTAATACAGCCCTTCGGTCTGGGAAAGATGTTCTTGATACAAAACCGCCTTGCCCTTTGCAGAAAACAGCTCCATATACCGCATCAGCTCTTCCTTCCAGCCCCGCACACCGGCCTCATAGATCTCTAAAAATTCACCGCTGGCCTTGGCCGTCTCTCTTGCCTTTCTCTCGTAGGCATCCATTAGATCCGTACAAAGGTTTACCTTTTGGATGCCAACCGCTACGGCCTTAGCCAAGTTTTCATCTCCCGTGCCGCTGCCGCCGTGCAGCACCAAAGGTACGGAAACCAAGCTGTTGAGCTTTTCCAGAAGGGCAAAATCCAGTCTGGGCGTTCCTTTGTAGGCGCCGTGCGAGGTTCCTACCGCAACGGCTAGGCAATCGCACTGTGTCTGCTCTACATAGGCCACAGCCTCATCCGGGTTGGTCAGCCACGCATCGCGCGTCTGCTCATACTCATACCCCTGGCCCACATGCCCCAGCTCCGCCTCTACGGATACATTGACGGCATGCGCCGTATCCACAATGCGCTTTACCTGTTCTACATTCTGTTCAAACGACATCATGGATCTGTCGCTCATCACCGAGGTAAATCCGCTGCGGATGGCCGCAACTTCGGAATCATAAGACTGACCATGGTCTAGGTTGAGCGCCGCGATGACATCTGGATACTTCTTTTCAAAATACAGCGCCAGATTGGCCTGCTTTTCAATCCATTCTGCGCCTGCATCCCATACGTTCAAAATCACAGGAGCCTGCATCTCCCTGGCCGCCTGGTACGCAGCCTCTGTTGTTTCCATGGAAAATACATTCGGAGCAGGAACGGCAAAGCCGCCCTCTTTTTTGGCCACATCCAGCAGTTTTTTCATTGTGATCAGCATGTTTCTCTTCCTTTCTATACAATGACCATGCAGCATGGTTTTTACATCGTAATAACAATTCGATAGGCGCCTGGCACAACCGCTTTTTCAAACGCCTCCGCGCCCTGCGACATGGGAACCAGCTCTTGGATCACAGGCTTTACGTCAATCAGGCCGCTTTCGATGAGCCAAGCCGCATTGTACATATCCGCCTGGTTAGGGGATACCGTCCCAATGATCTCAATTTCCGTATTGTGCACTTCTCCCATACGGATCGGCACCGGCGTATCCGGGTATTGCGAGCTGTATGCAATGAGCTTTCCATAGGGAGACAGCATGGACAACGCCTGCGCCCATACCTCGTGTACCGCCGTTGTATTGAATACAACCTGCACCCCTCTTACGCCTACTTTCTTTTCTATATAGGCAGCCGGATCTATTTTTGTGGGGTCAAATGCATCGTCCGCACCAATGGCAAGCGCTTTTTCCCTTCTGGCCGGGTCTACCTCTGCCAAAATAACATAGGCCCCTCTCCTTTTTGCCAGCTGCACATGCAGCAGGCCCATAACGCCCGCGCCGATGACAACCACGACGTCCCCCAGCTGGATCTCTGCCTTGTTTACGCTGTGCAAGCAGCATGCCAATGGCTCTGTCAGCGCTGCCTGCTCAAACGGAAGCACATCCGATACAACGATGGCACGGCTTTTATCCACCGCAACATATTCCGCTAAATAGCCCACCATATTGATAGCGCCGTCCGGACGCCTATATACAGCGTCGGCAATGCCGGATTGGCATTGGCTGGCCCTCCCCGTACGGCAGTAATAGCAGGTTCCGCAGTAAGGGTCGGTAGATACGACATGATCGCCTACCTTACAATGCTTAACCTGTTGGCCTACCTGTACAACAATGCCGCTGGCCTCGTGCCCAGCAATCACGGGATAGCCGCCCACATCCTTTTTCCCTAGATAGATTCTCTGTTCCATCGTACATAGAGCACAAGCCTTGATTTGAATGAGCACATCGTTCGGCCCTACCTCTGGCATGGGATATTCCATGACCTGCACTTTTTGCACCCGTGTAATCGTAACCGCTTTCACATGAACGCCCCTTTCTTTTTTAATACTATTTAATATTATCCTTTTTAGTATTATACGTCAAGAGATTTTTAAGATAATTTTCTTTGCACTTTTATTCCCTTTTTGTTTGACAGAAATAATACCAAACAATATAATAAAACAAAAAAAGAAAGCGTGTGCTGCCATGAAAAAAAACGACAGTATCGAAACCGATGCATATCTGCGCTACAAGGATCTAACGCGTTCTATTACAAAGCATGAGCGATTGTATGATCATTGGGGCTGGAAACACAACATTGCTTTTTCCACGTTTATGGTGATGGAAAAGCTTTTGCAATATCCCGAGGGTGGATTCCCTTCTGAAATTGCAGATCGGCTGTATCTGCCGCGACAAACAATGAGCGGCATCCTTCGCAATCTGGAAAAAAGCGGGTACATCGTGCGTTCTTTCCATCCCAGCGATGGGCGCCGCAAGGTGATTCGGCTCACAGAAAGCGGCAGGGCTTATATTTCCGAACTGTTGGTTCAGCTAAACCAAGCGCAGATGCGTGCCTATGCGCTTTTGACAGTGGCAGAGCAAAAGCAGCTAAACTATCTGATGGAACGCTTAACAGATGGTTTGGAAATCGAATTTGAAAAGTAATCTCTTGATACACGGCCGGCTGGTGATTTTTACCGCCGGTCGTTTCTTTCTTTTCAGACCTCCCTTCTTCTCCATGTGGTATGATGAGATGGATGATACAACTTTGACGCAACTTTGATGTAAGGTTTTTCTGCGCAAGGGAGGATGGCTATGAACCGAATACTCATTGTCGAGGATGAAAAACCCATTTCTGAATTGATTCGATTGAACCTGACCGATGCAGGCTACGCTTGCTTTTGCGCCTATGATGGCGAGCAGGCCGCAACGCTGTTGGAAAGCAATCTATATGATTTAATTCTTTTGGACGTAATGCTGCCCAAAATCAACGGGTTTGAGCTGCTGGAATACATACGCCCTTTACAAATACCCGTGATCTTTCTTACTGCCAAGGCACATGTCAACGATCGGGTCAAAGGCCTGCGCCTGGGGGCGGAAGATTATATCGTGAAGCCCTTTGAGATCATTGAGCTGCTGGCGCGTGTGGAAACCGTGCTGCGCCGGTACCATAAAGCCAATAGGATATTGAGCGTGTATGATATCACGGTGGATACCCTGTCCCGTATTGTCAAAAAATCCGGCGAGCCCGTCAGCCTGACGGTAAAAGAATACGACCTATTGGTGCTATTTTTGCAAAACCCAAACATTGCCCTATTTCGAGATCGCATCTACGAAAGGGTTTGGGGCGAAGCGTATATGGGCGATAGCAGAACAGTAGACCTACATGTACAAAGGATGAGAAAAAAGCTGGGGCTGGAAGATAAGATCGTGCCTGTATATAAGATCGGCTATCGGCTGGAGGTAACCTAAGTGAACTTTTTTTGGAAGCTGTACTTTAGCATTATGCTCATTGTAACCGTCTGTTTTGGCATTGGCGGTTATGTTTTGATTCAATCCAGCTTCCATACTTCATTAGACAGGGAAATTGAGGTTGCTTTTCAGGAGAATGATATTCTCTATATCTCATTTGAGCGTATTCTCAGTACCATTTACGGAATTGACTCCGCTACCATTCTGGAAAAAGATATGCTAGCATCCGACGAAGGCGGCACGCTGGCTGATGAACTTTCCTACATACTCCAAAACGTATCAAAAAGCATTTCCATTCAAAATGCCAACGGCAATATTCCTTTCCGTCTAAGCGATCAAAACGGAAAGACCGTTTTTCAGGATATTCATTTTGCCGTACAGGAATCCTTAGCGCCCTCCCTTACCGCCGCGGACCGTGGGCACCGGATTGTGGAAATAGAGGGCCGTTATTATATACAGACCGCCCAGCCCTTAACGCTGGCAGGCACTGTATTTTACATTGAAAACTACCGAGACATTACGCCGGTATTTCAGCATAAGCAGGGGCAGTACCGCACGTTTATCATGCTGATCTTGGTCCTATTCGGCGGCTGTGCGCTTGTCATCTTCTTTCTGGCGCGCTGGCTGATGCGCCCTATCCGGGCCTTATCCCGCGCTACCAAGCAGCTGGCTACCGGGCATTTCAAAAACCCGGTCCGTGTGGCCAACAACGATGAAATCGGCACGCTGGCATCCGATTTCAACACCATGTCGCTCAAGCTCTTGCAGACCATGGATAATCTAAAGGAAACCGCTACCAGGCAGGAAATGTTTGCCGGTAACTTTGCCCATGAACTGAAAACGCCGTTAACCTCCATGATTGGCTACGCGGATATGCTGCGTTCCAAAAAGCTCACAGAAGAACAACAGGTCTTGTTTGCCAACCAGATCGTTCAGGATGGCAAACGGTTGGAATCCCTTTCCATGAAACTGATGGATCTTATTGTATTAAAGCGTGAGGACCTGCCGATGCGCCGCGTTTCCAGCAAACAGTTTTTTCAATCCGTCTACCAAACCGTTTTGCCCGTCATGCAGCAAAACCACATTCGATTTACCGTAAAGTGCCAGTATGCGCTGCTAACCATAGAGCCGGATCTAATGTCGACAGTCTGCATCAATTTGCTGGATAACGCCCGCAAAGCCATCGATGAGGGGCAAAAGGGAGAAATCTCTCTATTGGGCCGCAGATGTGATGACGGCTATGAAATTTTGGTCATCGATAACGGCTGCGGAATGGAGCAGGAGGAGCTTGCCAAAATCACAGAAGCGTTTTATATGGTGGATAAATCCCGTTCCCGCAAAAAAGGGGGCGCCGGACTGGGGCTGGCCGTATGCAGCGAAATTCTCCGTCTGCATGGCGGTCTGCTAGAATTTGTCAGCCAGCCGGGCCAAGGAACATGTGCACGCGTTTGGTTAAGGGGGGAACATTTGCATGCAGAAGCTTAAAACCATTGTGCCGTTTTTTCTGGCCATTTTGCTGCTGTTTTTTGCAGCCTTCCTGCCAATTTTCCTTTGCCGCCTACAGGATAACTCCATGCTTGGTGTGGCCCATTTGGAGCCGCTGCCCACAGCAGAACCCTTTGAGGAGGGGCATCCTTTGAGCGCCGCAGAGAAAATCTCTCTAATCTGCGATTATGGACGCATCGGCTCTAACATCGTTATTACGGAACGCCAGAATTCAAAATCCTATAAAAAAAATGATCCTATCCCCGAAGAAAAGGTGTTTGCAGAGCTGAAAAAGTTACAGTCGCTGGGCGCTTTTCCTGACATTCCCCTCGATGATGAGCTGATGTATTATTCTACGTCCTATACCTATATGGATGTAGACCATCCCTCCCGCATCGTAAACATCCTTGACTATTCCTTTTCAGTAGAGGATTATCATTGTACCCTTACGATGGATGCGGATACAAATCAAATTTATCAATATAACATTCGGCTCAACGGCCATCCTCTTTCCTTTGATACGCAGTCGGCCTTTGCTGCGTTTAGCCGTTATCTTCTGCTGGATGAAGAGCATGAAAAACTCTATTATTTTGTATTCCAGGAAAATAACGCCGTGATCCTGGCACTGAAAGCCATGCGCAGCATGAACAATATATGATGCAGTTTTGATGCAAATCTGTGCCTACTCCTATGCCTAGCCCCCCTATACTACCCTCATAAAAACCGACCATGTGAGAGAAAGGATGTTTGTCATGGGATATGGGGGACTGCGCCCCAGCGAATACCGGCGCAGACAAAAAAGGCGTAGGCAGCGGTCTGCCTTTATCCTAGTTCTTATTTTATGTGTTTTGTTCTTTTTCTTGGGACGCTGCTCTTCCTCTTCGGTATGCTTGGATGTAGTGGATCCCAGCAGCGCTCCGAGCGCCTCGCCGATAAGCAACGGCTCTGCCAACGGCAATGAGCTTTTGACGCTGGTAAACAGCAAGCACCCCCTTCCTTCCGGATGGAAAGTGAGCCTGGTACAGCTTAAAAATGGGCAATCCATCGACCGCAGAGCATATGCCGCGCTGCAAGATATGATGGATGATGCCCGCCGCGCCGGGCTTTCTCCTCTGATATGCTCATCCTATCGCACCCGTGCAAAGCAAGAAGAGCTGCATAAAAATCAGGTGCAAAAATTTCTGTCCGAAGGATATTCGCAATCCATGGCAGAGCAAAAGGCCTCCCAGTGGGTAGCCCCGCCCGGTACCAGCGAGCATGAGCTCGGGCTTGCCGTGGACATTGTGGCAACGGATCATCAGCTTTTGGACGAAACACAAGAGCATACACCAGAGCAGAAATGGCTGATGGAAAACTGCTGGAAATATGGGTTCATCCTGCGCTACCCTACCAGCAAAAGCAGCATCACCGGCATCGGATACGAGCCTTGGCATTATCGCTATGTCGGCAAAGACGCTGCCAAGCAGATTATGGAACAGGGCATCTGCCTGGAGGAATACTTAAACCAAGTTTAATACCGGCCATTCTCTACCCCTATTCATCATAGGCCGGTATTGAAAAAACCGCTGGAACAATCCAGCGGTTTTTGATCCTTATCTAAAAATCGTATGCGTCTGTGTGCCCCGTCTAAGACTCAGCCCCAAGCTGCCAAAGCTCAGGCCTGCACCCAAAAGAACAAACCCCCACAACGCACTCCAAAAGGCCAGTGGAAGGCCAATACACCCAACCGCTACACCGCCGATTAACAGCGGCCGCGCTTGACGCGGTACCGGTTGGCTCTCCGATAAGCTGATCTGCTTTTCAAAACCGGTTTCTCCAATGGCATACCAATCATCGGTTTGCTGTTTTGCAATCTTACTGCTTCTGGAGACCCGGCCCTCCTCAATCAGGCGAGACATTTTTTCTTGGCTTACCGGCCCTTTTACTTTCCCATTTTCAATATACAGCCACATTGGCTTTGTTCGAGTCAGGTGCTTGGCAAATGGTTTCAATTTATACCCTCCTTTTGCCGTTACAAGCTTGGGAACAATTATGTTCCTTTCTTTGTATAGTATAGCATAGAAACTCCAGAAATCAATATGCCTGATGCAAAGCCTTGTAGATTATCGAAAATCCCAGTAGCAAACATCCTATTTTTGCGTGCTCGTTCAAAAGTGTCTAGATTTATTTGCGCCATATGCGCTGTTACCTTGCCCATCTTTATATGAGCCCAAAGCGTTTTTTATGCGCAGCCTATACGCAGCAATCGAAAAACCACCCCGCCTGTTGTCAATGCCATGGCCATCGTAGCAGCCGCCGGCAAAAAATATCCATATAAGCGCTAGGAAAGTTTGCACTGCTATGTCGGGTACCCGCTGAGAATATGCTTTTCTGCATAGAGGCTTCTGCTTTCCATATTCTTTTCCTCGTTACAACCTTTCTAAAGCGGTAAAAGCAAACGCTGCTCTTAAATTGGGTAAGCATTATGTGCAATTGCATGAAAAATAAAAAAACAGCGCCAATGGCACTGTTTTGCAAATCTTTGTTTTTTAGCGGGCAGGGTATGGCCCATTGGCCGTCATTGCCATGTTCCATCCAGGGCAATGGTTTCCACTCGATAAGGGATCTGTTTACCGGAGTCTGCAAGCGCCTGTTGAATGATACGATCCATCCCACCGCAGCACGGCACCTCCATTCGAACCAGCGTAATATCCTTAATGTCGTTTTGCTGAAAAATTGTGCACAGCTTTTCTTCGTACGGTGCATCATCCAGCTTTGGGCATCCGATCAGCGTGATTCGTCCTTGCATAAAGGCCGTGTGAAATTCATGATAGGCATAGGCTGTACAATCTGCAGCAATGAGCAAGCGTGCCCCCTGATAATACGGCGCCTGGATGGGGGCCAGCTGAATCTGTACCGGCCACTGCATCAAAGCGCTGCCTGACGCCGGGTTTGTAATCGCTTGGCTCTGTGCGCCGGCACAGCTGCTTTGCTTGCCCATTCTCCGTTCCACAGCCGCCTGATCGTAAGCCTCCGCCTCCCTGACCTCAAAGGAGATCGCCCCTGTAGGGCAAGCCGGCAGACAATCCCCCAGGCCATCACAATAGTCATCTCGCATCAAGGCGGCCTTTCCGCCTATCATAGCGATTGCGCCTTCATGGCATGCCTTTGCGCATAGCCCGCAACCATTGCATTTTTCTGTATCAATCTTAATGATCCTTCGTCTCATCACTATTTCCTCCTTATTTTGCTTTTTCATCACGGATATCGTACAATACAGACAAAGGATTTTCTGTTGTTTATACAACGAAAGAAGGGGAAAATGAAAAAAATAACCGCTGCGCTTTGCGATATGCCCTTATTTAAGGGGCTCTCTGAGCCTCAGATCCAACAGGCATTGGAAAGTTTCCATGCCTATACTCGTTGTTATGATAAGGGTACTTATCTGCTCTCTTGCGGCCAAACACCGCAATTTGGCCTTGTGATTGCCGGAGAAGTACACATCATCAAGGAGGATTTTTGGGGGCACCGCAGCCTATTGGCACAGCTAGGCCCTGGCGCGTTGTTTGGGGAATCCTTTTCCCTAAGCGCAACGCCTTCTCTTCCCGTCTCCGTTTTGGCCGGCACCCAGGTTGAAGCGCTGTTTTTTCGTCCCGATCTTTTTTTCCAACCATCCGTGGTCTCTGCCTGTTCCATTTCGCTGGTAACAAATCTGCTGCGCATCCTTGCAGAAAAAAATCAGCTGCTGACGCAGAAAATCGAGCATATCTCCAAACGCAGTCTGCGTGCAAAGCTGCTTTCCTATCTTTCCGAGCAAGCGCAGCTGGCGCATAACAACGCGTTTACCATTCCGCTGAACCGGCAACAGCTGGCGGACTATTTGTGTGTGGATCGAAGCGCACTTTCCTCCGAGCTTAGCAAAATGCGCCAAGAAGGGCTCCTACTATTTTGGAAAAACCATTTTACACTGTTGGGTTCGGAAGTTCCTACAGCCTGACCCTTTGACAAAGATGTTGGGAAGGCACATAAAGTATGCTAGAATGAAAGGGATCAACATAAAAAGGAGCATTGAATATGAATGCAAAAACCAGGGCTTTGAACGCCATGGAGGGGCTGTCGGTAGACCGGGTCCCCGTGATGCTTTATCGTCATTTTCCCGAACAGGATGCGGATAACTCCGTAGGCGCCTATATAAAGTGGGCCCGCGAGAGCAAGGTGGATATGCTGCTCTTGCAATGCGATGGCAATGACGGCTGCCCCATCGAAAATGTCACAGGCACCATCGAAGATTTCAAGCATCTTCATCCCATCAAGCGCACGCATCCCTTCATTGCCCAGCAGGTTGACCGTGCCAAGCGGGTCTCGGAGGCGCTTTCCGATGAGGTCGCTGTTTTCGGTCTTCTGTATACTGCGTTTAACAACGTGCGTAAATCCATGCGGTTGGATTTCAACGGCATGGATATGCTGTCGGCTTGGCGCAACCATCGGCAAATCGTGGAGGATGCCATTGCATTTGCTCGTGACTGCAACGATATGCTGTTGGATGCCTACAAAGAGGAAACGGCCCTGGATGGCGTCATGCTTTCTTTCCGCCGCAACCATAAGACGTTTCAGTTTGACGAGGAAGAGTTCCGTAGGGAAATGCTGCCTCTGGATCGCCAGCTTTTGCAGCATGCCAACGAAAATTTTGCCCATAATATCATGCACATCTGTGGGGATCTCGGGGAAAACGACCTTACGCTATGGAACGATCTCCCGTATCAGACTGTAAACTGGGATATGCACGTGGAAAAAATAGATACATTTGAAAAAGCCCGCGCCTTCTTCAAGCCAGGCACCACGCTGATGGGTGGTTTTGATCATCACCTAGGCACCCTTCTCTATACCGGCAGCAAAGAGGAGATTCAGCGCCAGACCAAAGCTTTCCTTGAAAGCGCCGGCCAGCAAAATCTCATTCTCAGCTCGGATTGCAGCATTCATTATTCTTTGCCCAGCGAACATATTCATTGGGTCATCGAGGCTTGTGAGAGCTACGCTGCAGCACGCTGATTCCAAATAAAAAAAGCCTTGTAGACGATGATGCCTGCAAGGCTTTTTTGTCGTATTCAGCGCCGCTGTCCTGGGTAGGAAGCATTGCGGTATGCATTGGTCTGAAAATTTCTTTGGCCAAAATTCTCCGGCCGGGTCCGTGAGTTATAGACCGTAACAAACTTGACCGAGTATACGTCACAAATCATAAACGGGCCATTCGGTCCTTCCTGCAGGGTCATAAAATTATTGCCTACTGCGTACAAAATGCCGGAACGCTCTACCAGATTGTTGCTGCCGATGAGAAATTCAGCCGTCACAAAATAGCCGATGCTCTTGGCCAATACCTCTGAAAATGATTCGGCATAAAACTCAGAGGTCGTGTTGGCCTGTTGTCCCTCATAACCTGGATTCTTCATTAAATCATCCAAAATCTGCGGATCTACCTCCATGGCAACTCTCTCCTTTCTCTCTTCTATGTCTCATTGTATGCTTCTGTGGGGTTATAGAAGCAGTGGTCTCCGATTCTTGTGACAAAATACCCCACCTTGCTGGGGAAGTTTTCCTTGCAGGTAGGGCTGTATGGGTTGAAAAACCACAGGGCCTGCCCCAGATTCAGCAGCCGGTTGCCCGCAATGGCCCAGTCCGCAATATCATAATGAATTTGTTCTGGGCGCATATTGTATATGTTTTGCGGGTTATACCGCCCACGTTCTGTTTCAGAGGCGCATACAAACTGTCCCGGCTGAAAGATGATATTGCGGAGGCTGCCCTGGCCTACGCGTGCATACTCTCCCGTAGTTGCATTGACACGGTTCATCACAACGCTGGCCACCGCCCTCATTCCGTTGTCTCCTTCTCCTCCGGCTTCACACTGGATCAAGCGCGCAAATAATTCCCTATCCGTAAACGGCATGTTTTTTCCCCTCTCCCTTGCACCTTATGAACCAAAGCAGCATTTTATGCATCCCTTTCTTTCCCGATCCTATGCCTGTTCTTCCTTCTATCCGGAAAAGGTTGATAAACCGATAATTTTGCGAGTATAATGGAACAAATCATATGAAGGAGCGGAAAAGCATTGTCTAGCTCATTTACACTGAAAAAAGGACAACACCTGCATTTCATCGGCATTGGCGGTTGCAGCATGAACGGTCTGGCGATGATCATGCATCATCAGGGATATACCGTAACCGGTTCGGATCGCGTTGCGTCCGCGTTTACCGATCATCTGGAAAGTCTTGGCATCAAGGTATATATCGGCCATGAAGCCAGCCAAATTGAAGGGGCGGACGCCATTGTATACAGCGCTGCCATCAAGCCAACCAACCCGGAAATGGCCGCTGCCTTGGCAAAGGGCATGCCTACCATAGAGCGTTCTGTTTTGCTCGGTATGATCTCCGGCCACTTTGAAGAGGTTGTCGGCATTGCCGGCTGCCACGGCAAAACCACCATCACCTCCATGCTGGGCTTGGTTTTATTAAAAGCACAAAAGGATCCTACCATCCATGTAGGGGGAGAGGTAGAGTTTTTAACAGGCGGTACGCGCGTAGGGCATAGCGCATTGTTTGTTACCGAAGCATGCGAATATGTTCGCAGCTTTCTTACACTGCATCCGACCATCGAAGTCATCAACAACATTGATGACGATCATTTAGACTGTTATAAGGATATAGACGAGATTGCTTCTGTGTTCGATGAGTTTATTCATCTTATGCCAAAAACCGGCGTGTTTGTTGCCAATATTGAGGACTGGCGCGTAGCTGAGTTGGTAAAGGCCTGTCCAGTGCGCACCGTGACCTATGCCTTGGACGAAAAGGCGGATTATCAAGCACAGCATATCGAGTATGACGATTATGGTCATCCTTGCTTTACGGTGTTGGATCACGGGAAGCCAGTGCAGAAGATCCAGTTGGGCGTGCCTGGCCGGCATAACGTACAAAATGCACTGGCCGCCATCGCGGTCGCGCGCCAGCTGGGCGTACCATACGATTGCATTGCCGATGCACTGGCCGAATACCGGCTGGTAGCGCGCAGGTTCGAGTTCTTTGGCGAAAAGGATGGCGTAAAGCTGTTTCACGATTACGCCCATCATCCCAGTGAGATCCGCGCCTGTTTACAGGCAGCCAAGCAGATGCCACACAAAAAGCTTTGGTGCATTTTCCAGTGCAATTCCTATACGCGGGCAAAAACTTTAATGGAAAAATACGGAAAATGCTTTGAGGACGCCGATGAGGTTCTAGTGCCGGATATCTATCCGGGGCGGGATATTGATACCGGCATTGTACATGCCAGGGATCTCGTAGCAGAAATTGCAAAAAACGGTACAAAGGTAGAATACCTGCCTACCTTTGAAGAGATTCGGGACTATCTGCATGCGCATTGGCAGTCCGGCGATCTTGTCGTTGCCGTAGGGTCTGGTGACGTATTCAAAAAGGTACGCATTGTATTGGAATAAAAAAAGCAGCTACGGCTGCTTTTTTTATTGGGGATCATGCATGTTTAGCTCGTTTTTTCTTGATTTTTAAGTATAGGACTTGTTTCATTAGACAAAATAAGGTATGTTCAGAAGAGACTTACTATAAAGGAGGATCTAGCCATGAATGCGCGTGATGTACGCAAAATCGCAAGCTGTGCACTGTATGTAGGCGTTCTTTTGATCCTATTTGTTTTTTTTTAGATAATTTCTCTAGCGTTCTTGCCTTTATCGGCAAGGTGTTCAATGTTCTATTTCCCTTTGTCTTAGCATTTGTTATGGCCTATCTGTTAAATCGGCCAATGATGTTTTTTGAAAAGCTCCTCTCCAAAACCAAGCTGCCCAAAAAGGTAGTTCGTGCGCTTTCCGTTGCCATCGTGTATGTGCTGGTCATCGGCGTTTTGGTATTTTTAATCATTTCCATCGTGCCGCAACTCATTGAAAGCATTACCACGGTGATAGACCGCTTTCCGCAGTACGTCGGCGGCATCAATGAAACGCTGAACTCCGTGCTGTCTCATTGGAATATCACCCCGGATAAGATTACGGAAATCGCCAGTAGCTTAACCGAGCTGGGTGAAAAGGTTTTGGAATCTTTCGGGTTGATCTCCATTTCTCTAGCCTCCGTTATGCAGAATATTACCAACAGCGCCATCAATTTTTTACTGGCATTGTTGTTGTCCGTGTATGTTTTATATGGGAAAGAAAATTTCGTGCGGCAGTCCAAAAAAATCCTGTATTGGATTCTGCCAGAATCTAAAGGGGATCTAACGCTGCTGATTCTGCATAACGCCAACACAATGTTTTCCATGTTTATCAATAGTAAGCTGTTTACCTCTCTGCTGGTAGCTGTGGTCATCTTTGTGGTGTGTTCTATTTTTGGCGTTCCCTATGCGTTGCTGCTATGCCTGATCATGGGCATCTTTAACCTCATACCGTTTTTTGGGCCGATTGTGGGCGGCATCATTTGTTTGCTGCTTCTCTTGGTCTTTAGTCCCGGGCATTTCTTGTTGTTCCTCATTACCGTATTCATCGTGCAGGCGGTGGAGGGCAACCTGCTGATCCCTTGGCTATGCGGCAACAAGATGGGCCTATCCGCATTTTGGGTCATGTTCGGCATCCTGGTCGGCGGCGGGTTCTTCGGCGTTGTAGGCATGTTCCTGGGCGTTCCGTTGATGGCCGTATTGTATTCGCTGTTTTCCTTTATTGTAGAGATTGGCTTGGAAAACAAACGAGTCAGCCCAGACAAAATGGACGATTGAGCCAAACATTTTATCTATGAACAGCACGCTATATAGCGTGCTGTTTTGATTTCTTCGGTTTTTTCTCTTTTTCATTTCAAAACTCTGTACTTTTATGGTATGATACTTTTATTCAAAAGCCGGTATGCAAACGCTGGGCCATTTGGTCTTTCTTGTTTGCTTTCCTCATATAGAATCCCATCGGAAAATCTTTAGGAGGCATCTATGGCAAAGTATACCAAAGAACAGGTCATGCAAATGGTACGTGAAAATAACGTGCGTTTTATCCGTTTGCAGTTTACAGACATCTTGGGTTCGCTGAAAAACGTGGCGATCACCGATAAGCAGCTGGAAAAAGCGTTGAAAAACGATTGTATGTTTGACGGCTCCTCCATCGAGGGCTTTGTGCGCATTGAGGAATCGGATATGCGTTTGTATCCGGATCTGGATTCCTTTGTCATCTATCCCTGGACGCCGAAAGAACACCGCATTGCGCGTTTGATCTGCAATGTGTACCGTCCGGACCATACCCCGTTTGAAGGGGATCCGCGCAATGTTTTGATCCGCGCGTTGGACCATGCCGCCAGAATGGGGTATTCTTTCAATGTAGGCCCAGAGCTGGAATTTTTCCTCTTCCATACCAGGGAGGACGGCTCTCCTACGACGCATACACACGATGCAGCTGGTTATTTTGACCTCGGTCCTGTGGATATGGGAGAGGAGGCCCGTATTGCCATCTGTTTGGCCTTGGAGGAAATGGGCTTTGAGATCGAAGCTTCGCACCACGAATGCGCGCCCGGCCAGCATGAGATTGATTTCAAATATGCTGAAGCCTTGACCGCTGCCGACGACATTGTCACCTTTAAGCTGGCAGTGAAAACCATCGCGCAAAAGCATAAGCTGCATGCTACCTTTATGCCCAAGCCGTTGTTTGGCGTGGCCGGCAATGGCATGCACACCAATATGTCTCTTTTCAAAGATGGTAAAAATGCCTTCTATGATCCGGATAAGCAGTTCGGTCTTTCTACCGAAGCGCTGCAATTCATCGCAGGCGTGTTGGATCATGCCAAGGGCATCACGGCCATTGCCAATCCCTTGGTCAATTCCTATAAACGTCTGGTGCCCGGCTATGAAGCGCCGGTATACATCGCCTGGTCCGCGCGCAACCGTAGCCCGCTGATCCGCGTACCGGCGGCGCGCGGCAATTCCACCCGCGTGGAGCTTCGTTCTCCTGATCCGTCCTGCAATCCGTATCTGCTGCTGGCGCTGGTGCTTCGCGCCGGTCTGGACGGAATCGAACGCGGCTTGATGCCTCCTCTGCCCGTAGATGGCAATATTTACCATATGAGCGAAGAAGAGCGCATTGAGAAAAAAGTGGGCAACCTACCGGGTACTTTGGATGAAGCTATCCAGGATATGGTGAACGACCCGCTGATGCGCGAAGCCCTGGGCGATCATGTTTTCAATAAGTATGTAACGGCCAAGCGCTTGGAATTTGATAAATACCGTGTACAGGTTCATCAATGGGAAGTAGATCGCTATCTGACCCAATATTGAGCAAAAAAGGGAGAGCCGCTCTCCCTTTTACTTTTCAAAGGAGTGAAGAATTATGCTGCGTGATTGGGCTGCAGAAAAACAAGCTCGTGTTTCCTTTATACAATCCGTCCTGAAATCTTCCGGCGCCAAAGGCGTTGTCTTTGGCAACAGCGGCGGCAAGGACTGCTGTTTGGTAGGCATTCTGTGCCGCCTGGCTACGCCGCAGGTTACAGGTGTTATCATGCCGTGCTCTTCTAGCCGCAACTTTGGCATAGACCGCGACCATGCACTGTTGATGAGCAAGCAGTTTGGCATAGAGGCTGTTCAGGTGGATCTTACGGATATCAAGGCCGCATTTGTCAGCGCCATAGAGCCATTGTCGCCTCTCTCCGGTGCATCCGGGATGAATATCAACCCACGTCTGCGTATGACAACGCTGTATGCGCTGGCGCAAAGCAAGGGCTGCCTTGTGGCAGGCACTGGCAACCGCAGTGAGCGGTATATGGGATATTTCACCAAGTGGGGCGATGGTGCGTTTGATTTTAACCCCATTGCAGATCTAACCGCCACAGAAATCTTCGATTTTCTGCGCTATTTAGGAGCCCCTACCGAGATCATTGAAAAGGCGCCCTCCGCAGGGTTGTTTGAGGGGCAGACGGATGAAAAGGAAATGGGCGTTACCTATGCCGCCATCGATGAATATATTCTGCATGGGACTGGCCGGCCGGAGGATATTGCTATCATCCAGCGGGCACACAACGCCACGCAGCATAAGCGAAACGGCGCTTTGGTTTATAAAATGATGGAGGAGGGGTAACCCTCCTTTTTCTATGCACATTGACAATCATTTTTTTACCATGATACAATAGCCGAAAAACCAAAAAAAGAGAGATGGTCAAGCGATGCCCATTCGTATTCCCAATGCTTTGCCGTCTGCCGCGATCCTATCCAATGAAAATATCTTCGTGATGACAGAGGATCGCGCCACGACACAGGATATTCGTCCGTTGAAAATCGCAATCTTCAACGTGATGCCGACGAAGATCACCACAGAGACCCAGCTGCTTCGGCTGTTGAGCAATACGCCGCTTCAGGTAGATATTACGTTGGTACACCCACAGTCCTATCTTTCCACCCATACACCATTAGAGCACCTGAAAACATTCTACAAAACATTTGAACAAATTCAGTCGGAAAAGTTCGACGGTATGATCTTTACAGGCGCACCGGTGGAAAAGCTGGATTATCATCAGGTTGCCTACTGGGATGAATTGATGATGCTCATGGATTGGTCGTTGGAAAATGTCTTTTCCTCCATCCATATCTGCTGGGGCGCCCAGGCAGCGCTGTATCATCATTACGGCGTACCGAAGTACGAGCTGCCGGAAAAGCTGTTCGGTGTATTCTCACACCATATTTTGACAGAGCATAATCCGCTGCTGCGCGGGTTCGATGATGTCTTTTACATGCCCCATTCGCGCCATACCGAGGTGCGCAAAGAGGATATCGAAACGGTGCGCGGCCTGGAGGTCGTATGTGAATCCGAAGAGGCGGGCGTAGGCCTAGCCATGACGCCGGACGGACGGCAGATCTTTATCACCGGCCACGGAGAATACGACCGGGATACGCTGCTATATGAATACCAACGTGATGTGCAGCGCGGCGCGGCAATCAAGATTCCTAAGCATTATTTCCAAAATGACGATCCTTCCCTACCTCCCATTGTGCAGTGGCGGGCGCATGCCAACTTGTTCTATTTCAATTGGCTGAACTTTGTCTATCAAGAAACACCGTATAACATCGATGCCATCACGAAAATTCAAATAGAAAAATAAAAAAAGAGCCGATGGCTCTTTTTTTATTTGTTGTGCAGCGGGAGATACCGCACCTTGGAAAATCGTTTGTATAACAGAAAGGTAATCAATGAATTGACCCCGCTTTTGATTAGGTTAAACGGCAGAATGATCGGGAAGATCATCGGGGCCACAGCCGCACGCGGCATCCCCATAAAAATCGGCGTTACAAAATAATTCCATACCATCATCGACACCGTCATCACCAAACAACCCAATACCAGCGCTACCACAGCTTGCTTTTTGGTTTTATGGAATTTATACCAGTTGCCCGCTACCAAAACGAACGATCCCGTTGCAAAAATATGCATCAAGATACCGATAAAGCCGCTGCCAGCGCTTACCGTCATGCCCTGAATGATGGAAGCCACCACTGTCAGTGCAAAACCTGCCAGGGGACCATAGGCAAAGGTGCCCAGAAAAATGGGGATATCTGCCGGATCGTATTCCAAAAATGCCGCGCTTGGAAAGATGGGAAATCGAATGAGCATCAGCATGACGATGGAGAGTGCAACCAACACTGCCATCATAACGAGCCGCTGGGTGTTTTGCTGGCGGTTTTTGTTCTTCTTGTTTAGGTCAACGACGAACAAGACGACCAAAAACAACGCCAACACTGACCAAAGGATGATCTTTGTAGATGTGTTCATGTTTTCTCTTCTCCTTTTTTGTCTGCCCGATGGAGAAAATGAAAAACCCTTTATCCAATATGAATAAAGGGCGCACAGAAAACAGTCCTCTGTGTTGTTTCTTTCATCCGGACTATACCGTCGGTACTGGATTCTAACCAGCTCTGCCAAAGCTCGTGGACTTGCCGCCTATCAGCGTTTCACCACCGGTGAGGAATTGCACCTCGCCCCGAAACAGACAATCTATTTTTTTCAATTATAGTGCGGGCGGTTGCTATCTGTCAATCCCCGTCCTCCTGCCATCCCTTGCACACATCAACCCACGCTAAGCTGTGCGCATAGGTAGCCAACTCATCACACGTCAACTCAATGGCAGAGTTGCTGCTACCGGCTGCCGGATACACCGTTGCAAACCTTTGCAATGATACATCCAGATAGCATTCAACCCGCGAGTCCTCAATGGCAAACGGGCATACACCGCCCACGGCATGTCCGGTATATGCCAGTACTTCCTCCGGGGTCAGCATTTTGGCCTTTAAGCCAAAGCACCGTTTAAATTTTGCGTTGTCTATCTTTGCATCTCCTGCTGCAACGACCAAAATGCCCTTTTCTTCCTTTCCCTTAAAGGACAAAGTCTTTGCAATGCGCGCAGGGATCACGTGCAGCGCCTCTGCCGCTAGCTGCACCGTAGCGCTGGAAACAGGAAATTCCAAAACGTCTTTTGCACGATCCCATTGCTGTAAGTATGTCTTTACCTTGTCTACGGACATGCCATTTCCTCTTTTCTCATGGTCTATTCCCTATTGTAAACAGCCATAGAGGGTTTGGCAAGCATCCATTAGGATTGTCTTTCGGCCTCTTCTGCCAGCTCTTCCACCTCTTCCGAAATCGCTTCCAGCTCAGGGCCCAGATCGCAGTGGACCAGAATCAACGTCAGATTGCTAATCACGGCGCTCAAAAAGCAGCGCCATTGCTCTATCTGCGCCTCTGTCTGTCCACAGGCCAATGCGCTGGCCACAGCTGCCGCCATCATCGGTACAGTGGTCACACAATTTTCCCTTTTTTTCATGCCCTACGCCCCTTTCCCTTTATTCTATGCCGTTTTCGGGGGGATGGCGAAAAAAAGAAGGCCTACGCCTTCTTTTTTTGTTCTTTTTCTCTCAGCAGCTCTGAAAATAAAATCCACTGCATCACAGACTGCTTGTTCTCCGGTTCCAGCACACAAATACTCCGCCCATAAAGAAGGCCTACGCCTTCTTTTTTTGTTCTTTTTCTCTCAGCAGCTCTGAAAATAAAATCCACTGCATCACAGACTGCTTGTTCTCCGGTTCCAGCACACAAATACTCCGCCCATAAGGAATTTCAAGATCGATACCGCAGGCGTAGGGGATCATGGCAAGATGCTCTTTGGGAAACCAGCGTTCTCCTCTTTCGCCGTCAATTACTCCCTGGTAAAGCATCCCCTCCCAAGTAAAGCGTGCTTCTCCGCAGCCTTTTCTATCAAACCCGCTACTTTTTTGCCTTGGATCCTTTAAGACGACCTGCTCTGCCAAGGCAAAGCCAGGCTGCGACGCTTTTTGCCGCAGCCGATCCCGCTGCCAATCCAGCCACTCGGCTATGGTAGGAAATGCCTTATCCTTTTTGCTCACGGGATGCAGCGATAGCTGATCGTCTATGCGCACTGCGTTGCCGCAGGCCCTGCATATCAGCTTATCCTCCTCCGAAAACGTACAAAACTCCCGGCCGCAGTTTGGGCATTGGTACAGGGCATTTTCCAAACCCTTTGCCAGCTCTTTGCCCTTATAATGCCAGCCGTTTGTCCGGATGCTCTCTCCTTCGTCAAAGGAAAGCGCTTCTACCAGCGTATGATACAATGCCTCTCGCGGCATCTGCTTTACCTGCTCGGCTGTCAAAAGCGGCGTTGCTGTAAACTTTACAGGGCCCTTTCTCCAGACCTTGGCCCATTTTGGCTTGCAGGCTCCTGCTCCCTGCAATTTTCCAATGACAACGGGAATGCCCAAAAACTGTACCAGCTTTGCAAGAGAGGGATGTACAAACCCCAATTTTCCGTCTATGCTAACCTGTCCTTCCGGAAATAGGTTGATAACGCCGCCCATGGCAACGACCTTTTTCATTTTCTGTATGCTGCTGACGTCTACCTGGAATTGTTGCTTGGCAATGGCGCCCAGCCGGGGAAGGATGGTCTTGAGCGGCTGATTGTAAAAATAGTGCTGCGCTGTTACGATATTCATCTTTTGTGGATACATACCCGCCACCGTGGGCAGCCAATCCATGCCCGATGTATGGCCGCATAGCAAAAGATACGGCGGCTTTATGCCTTGAATGGCCCCCGTATCCCTGGTAAACTTATATTTTATTTTAAGGTACGGTGTAATGGCCTTGCAGCCCAACGTATATAAAAACCCATTGGGCAATTGTATACTTTTTTTGCTTTTTTTCTGTTTCATATTCTACAACCCTCTTTATCCCAATCCCCAAGAAGAATCGTGTTTCAGTGTATCGGCCCCGCTTCGATTTGTCAATTTACCAAACCTGCTATTTTCTCTTGACAATGCTGTAAAGCAGTCATATATTGTATATATACTTTATATACAATATATATAGTTGGAGGCTTCTTTTGGATATCATCATTTCAAATGCCAGCGGCAAACCGATCTATGAGCAGATCGTTTCACAGATCAAACAGCTTATCCTTTCCAACGCCTTACAGGCAGGGGACGCCCTGCCCAGTATGCGGCTGTTGGCCAAGGATCTGCGCATCAGCGTCATTACCACGAAACGGGCCTATGAAGAGCTTGAGCGCGAAGGCTTTATAGAAACCATCGTAGGAAAAGGCAGCTTTGTCGCCAGCAAAAACGAGGATTTTCTAAAGGAGGAGCAGCTCCGCCTCATCGAAGGCCATCTTCATAAGGCAACCACCCTGGCTCGCCAATGCGGTATTGCCGAAGAGGAGCTTGTTTCTATCATCCATCTTTTATATCAGGAGGACATTTAATACCATGGCAAACAGCATCATAGAGGTTTCAGGCCTTTGTAAATCATATTCTTCTTTTCAGCTCCAAGATATCTCCTTTTCTCTTGCAGAAGGCTGCATTATGGGGCTGATTGGGGAAAACGGCGCCGGCAAAACCACCACGTTGAAAGCTTTGCTGGATATTGTGCGCCCGGACGGCGGAGAGATCCGTTTATTTGGCCAACCCGTCCGTCCGGATAGTGCGCTGTTAAAAGAACAAATCGGCGTTGTCTGGGAAAACAGCTTTTTCTATGAGGGGCTTACCGCTCAGGATATACAGCGCTGCATGGCCGGCGTTTATAAACAATGGGATTCCGTATTATACCGCCGGTTGCTGGATCAATTCCAGCTACCCTTTCGCCAGCCTATGCAGAAGTTTTCACGCGGTATGCGCATGAAATTGCTCATCGCCAACGCATTGGCCCACCATCCACGGCTGCTGATTTTAGACGAAGCCACCAGCGGGCTGGATCCTGTTGTACGCAGCGAGATCCTTGATCTGTTTTTAGAGTTTATCCAGGATGAAACGCATTCTATCCTTTTTTCCTCTCACATCACCAGTGATTTGGATAAAATCGCCGATTATGTAACGCTGCTGCATCAAGGCCAAATGCTCTTTAGCAAAGAAAAGGATCGTCTGCAAGAGCAGTATGGCGTGCTGCGCTGCAGTGTTTCCGCTCTGCATGCGCTGGCGCCGCAGCAGATCGTACGGATCATCCCCCATGATTTCCACTGCGAAGCGCTGGTAACCCAAAAAGAACACATCCGCCTGACCGAGCAAATGATCCTAGAACCCGCCACCATCGAACAGATCATGCTGTTTTACATCAAAGGAGTGCCGTCGCTATGAAGGGTTTGTTATACAAAGAGTTTCTTTCACTGAAAAAATATCTCAATGCACTTGGATTGCTGCTGGTTCTGTATTTTGGTATCAGCGTATATAGCCAAGAGGTCTCCTTTTTTGCAGGCTTCTCTGCCATGGCGGCTGTCATCGTGATTTTTAGCGCCTTTACATACGACAACTACGCAAACTGGGATCGTTATGCGCTGTCCCTCCCTCTTTCCCGCAAAAATCTGGTGCAGGGACGGTATTTGTTTGCTTTGATCACCGTGGCCGTCTGCCTTATCCTCAATTTAGTCTGCGGCGGCATCATCCTGCTTTTCAGCCAAGAGCCAATTTCCCTGCTGATATACAGTTCTTTAGCTGTTGCGGGCGTTAGCCTGCTGCTCATCTCCCTAATTATGCCCATTGCGTTTCGGTTCGGCGTGGACCGTGGTCGCATTTATGCCGTGGTCATTGCCCTATGTATCGTAGGCGCCATGGTCGCTGCGCAAAACTATCTATATGCGTTGGATCGGCTGATCGCCATGCTGGATCGACTCCTGCCCTTGGTGCCTCTCTTGTTGGCAGCCGTCGTCTTTGTCTCATATCGGCTTTCCTGCCGCATATGCAGCAAAAAAGAATACTGATTTTTCAAAGGGCCGGCCTATGCCGGCCTTTTTTCTCGGAAAACGATGTGATTGGGTTGCATGGCCATGGCATTGCGATTAAAATAAAGAATAATGCTTGTTTTTAGCGAACCAGCACGTTAGGCTTTCAGGAGGATCTTATGATTAAAACCATTGTAACCGTTCTTGGCTTTGATAAGCCGGGCATCATCGCAAAAGTTTCAACCCTATTGTACGAATGTGGCGTTAATATTTTGGATATCAACCAAACCATCATGCAGGAATATTTTTCCATGGTCATGCTGGTGGATGTGGCGCCTTGTACCGTATCTTTTCACGAATTGAAAGAGGCTCTCTCTAAGCTGGGAGAAGAATTGGAATTGTCCATTCTCTGTCAGCATGAAGATATCTTCAATTCCATGCACCGGGTGTGAGGGAAAGCGCTATGCAGAGAATCGATCAAAATGAGGTTCTGGATACCCTGCGCATGATCCGCCAGGAAAACCTGGATATCCGCACCATTACCATGGGTATTTCGTTGTTGGATTGTGGTGCCAGCAGCCTGGAAAAAACCGCGCAGAATATATATGACAAAATCGCCCGCCGGGCCGAAAACCTCGTAAAAACCGGCGAAACCATTGAAGAGGAACTGGGGATCCCCATTGTCAACAAGCGCATCAGCGTAACGCCCATTTCCCTGATTGCGCAAAATACCGGTGCAGACAGTTATGTGGCCATTGCCAAGGCCTTAGACGACGCTGCCAAAACCGTCGGTGTGAATTTCATCGGTGGCTTTAGCGCGCTTGTGCACAAAGGCTTTACCAATGGCGACCGCACCCTGATCCAATCCATTCCGGAAGCCCTGGCGGCTACGGAGCGCGTGTGTGCCTCTGTCAACGTCGGCTCCACAAAGGCGGGGATCAATATGGACGCTGTGCGTGAAATGGGCTTTATCATCAAAAAAACAGCTGAGCTTACCGCAGACAACGGCGGCCTGGGCGCTGCCAAGCTGGTGGTATTTGCCAATGCTGTGGAGGACAACCCGTTTATGGCCGGCGCATTTCACGGCGTCGGCGAGCCGGAATGCGTCATCAATGTCGGCGTTTCCGGCCCGGGCGTTGTCAAATCTGCCTTGGAACAGGTAAAGGGCCAGCCCTTTGATACCGTAGCAGAAACCATCAAGCGCACTGCTTTCCGCATTACCCGTGTGGGCCAGCTGGTTGCACGCCTGGCATCGCAGCGCTTAGGCGTTCCCTTCGGCATTGTGGATCTGTCGTTGGCTCCCACGCCTGCCATCGGCGACAGCGTTGCCCATATCCTAACGGAAATGGGCCTGGAAATGGCGGGTGCGCCCGGCACCACCGCGGCCCTAGCGCTGTTGAACGATGCCGTCAAAAAGGGCGGCGTTATGGCCTCCAGCCATGTCGGCGGGCTTAGCGGTGCATTCATCCCCGTCAGCGAGGACGCCGGAATGATCGAAGCGGCCCGTATTGGGGCGCTATCCTTGGAAAAGCTGGAAGCGATGACCTGTGTCTGCTCCGTTGGGTTGGATATGATCGCCGTGCCCGGCGATACTACGGCAGCCACGCTGTCTGCCATCGTTGCAGACGAAGCGGCCATCGGTATGATCAACCAAAAGACCACAGCAGTACGCATCATCCCAGCCCCCGGTAAGCAGGTTGGGGATCGCGTAGAATTCGGCGGCTTGCTGGGGCATGCCTATTGCATGGGCGTCAACCCGTACAACTGCCAATCCTTTGTGGATCGCGGCGGTCGTATCCCGGCCCCCATCCACAGTCTCCGCAACTAACGGATAAAAGCAGCAACGCCCCTGCCAAGGCAGGGGCGTTGCTTTTTATTTCGCTTCTATCTCGTCTCTCGTATACATCACAAGGGTATCTCCCTCTAGTATCCGGCTCTCGCCGTCCGGGATCATTTCTTTCCCAGCCCTTTGGATCAATACCACCAGCGATTGTTTTTTTAAGTCGATTTCTTTCAATCTTTTCCCGATCAGCGCACTGCCCGGCTCTACGGTCTGCTCGCTCAGTGTAACGCCCTCTCGTCCGGTATACTCCTTGGCCACCAGGATCAAAGCGTCCCCTTCGTTCAGCCTTGTATCTCCTTTGGGCATGACCGCTTCCCCGCCTCGCAGCACCGCGGCAATCAGCAAGCCTGGAATGGATTCTATCTGCTGGATCTGCCGATGCACCCAGGGATGGTCTTTTCGAAGATCCAACCGGATAAACTGCACGTCTGTTTCATCCGAATAATCATTGAAGGTTTTGAGAACATTTTCTCGCTCGTCCAGCATATCTAGCTTTCTAGCCATCATTGGCAGCAGAGTTCCTTGAAATAGGATGGACAACAGTACCACACAAAATACGATATGAAAAATGGTTTCTTTTCCATATGCCGGAGAGACCACCGCCATAATCGCAAACACAATGGAAGCCGCGCCCCGAAGCCCTGCCCAAGAAATCAGGCATTGCTGCTTGAACGGCGCCTTAAACGGAGTCAATAGGCAAACAACCGCTGCCGGCCTTGCCACAAAGGTCAAAAACAGAGCAATGAATAACGAGGGCAGAAAGACGCTCGGCAGGCGAGAAGGGAATACCAATAGGCCTAAGAGGAAAAAGATAAGCATCTGCATCATGCCGTTGAATGCATCAAAAAAATGTACCAGGTTCTTTTTCCTTGGCAACGTTTGATTGCCTAGTAAAATCCCCGCCAGATAAGCGCTGATGTATCCGTTTCCGCCCACCAAGGAAGGAATTGCATAGGTAGCCAAGATCACCGCGATTAAAAAGATGGAGTCAAACCCCTCTGATTCAAAGTGCGCATGTCTTAGCACCCAGCCTGCCAAAGCTGCAATGGCAATGCCCGCCAGAGCGCCATAGACGATCTGTGCAAAAACCGCGTAGATGACCTGCCCAGCAGAAATTTCTCCCTGCAGAGCAGACAGTATGACAACGGTAAGCATATATGCACAGGGATCGTTGCTGCCGCTTTCCACCTCTAAGAGAGACGCTGTGCCATACTTGAGATTTAGCCGCTGTGAACGTAACACGGAAAATACCGAGGCCGCATCCGTAGAACCCAACACCGCACCGATAAGCAGCCCTTCCAAAAGGCCTGTCCCCAATGCAAAATGACAAAAAACACCCACCAAGCCCGCCGTCATCCATACACCAAGCGTGCTGAGCAAGATCGCCTTACCCGCCACTGGCTTGGCGGCGCTCCATTTGGTACCAAATCCCCCGTAAAACATGATAAAGATCAAGGCTACGGAACAGATCTGCTCTGAAAATACAAAATCCCCAAACTCTATTTTAAACAATCCATCTGAGCCAAAAAGCATCCCCAGCGCAATGAAGAAAAACAGTGTGGGTACGCCTAGACGGCTGGAAATTTTATTTCCAATGATGCACGCAATCAAAACAACCGAACCCAATAAGATCCAACCGCTCATTTTCTGTTTCCCTCCTTCCTTCATTTATCCTACTTTTCTGTCTCATACATTTAGTATACGATATTTTTCAGGACACTCCGACATAAAAATTTAGTATTTTTAAGAAAAATGCACTTTATATATGCTTGTATCTTCATGTAAATACAGGATCTGGGGCAATACTATTTTCTATAAAAGCATCGCTTGACAATATGCGAAGCGATGCTACAATATTAGTAATAATTCTTATTATTAAGGAGGGAATTTATATGAAGCTATTGAAGGATAAAGTTGCCATTGTAACGGGCGGTACGCGTGGAATCGGTGCGGCCATCGTTCGTACCTATTTGCAGCAGGGCGCAACGGTAGCGCTTTGGGGATCTCGTCAGCAAACGGTGGACCAAGCGCTGTCGCGGATACGTGAGGAGATGCCGGACGCCTGCGTGCAGGGATATGCGCCAAACCTTTTAGACCCAGAGAGCGTTGCCACCGCCATGGCGCAGGTTGTTTCTGATTGGGGGCGGCTGGATATTCTTGTCAACAATGCCGGCGTATCCGCCAGAGAGTCTTTGTATGACTATGCTCCCTCTGCCTTTGAATCTACGCTGGATCTCAATGTGAAGGCCGTGTTCCTTTGCGCCCAAGCCGCAGCACGCATCATGAAGGAGCAGGGCGGCGGCGTCATCCTCAATACCAGCTCTATGGTCAGCCTTTATGGCCAGCCTTCGGGCGTTGCCTACCCCACCTCCAAGTTTGCCGTCAACGGATTGACAAAATCTCTGGCTCGTGAGCTCGGCAAAGACAATATTCGTGTCAATGCAGTGGCACCTGGGATCATTCGCACAGATATGGTGGCCGCTCTGCCGGAATCCATGATCGCTCCTATGGTAGCTGCCGTACCGCTGGGCCGCATCGGCGAGCCATCGGATATTGCCAACGCTTTTCTGTTTTTGGCCAGCGACCTGGCCAGCTATGTGACGGGAGAGATCCTATCTGTTGACGGCGCCGCTATGGTCTAGTGATCAAGGCTCTATCGCCAAATAGTACATGCTGAAGCGATCCACGATCCATGTACAATACTTGGCTTCCATCCATTTGGCTCGGTTCTTTTCTTTTCCATAGGCGTCATCGCCTATGGCTGCCGGGTCATGCAGTAAGAACCAGGTGGAGTCTCCGATGGTCTTGTAGCCGTAAATGACAAAGCAGTGCCCGCTTTCGCGCACGTCATAATCGTTGCATTGGCAAAATAAAATTTTGCCTGCTTTTAGGTCCTCTATCATATTTTGCATGGATACCTGTCTTTGCATATACGATACGCCATGCCGTTCCAACGTTTTTTCTACAGGGTAAATCGTCCACCCCCTGTCAGCTTGGGAAACGCATTGCGCAAAGACTCCACGCTCTCTGCAAAATCCGGGTCTTTCCACTTCAGCGCCATGGCAGTGGCCGTCGGCATACAGTTGATATCGCTGTATGTCCCCGTGTCGTTCTGCGTGTAATACCAATCATAAGGCCTGTCATTGATCTGCTCGCTGGTTTCCAGCTGCGGGACAGGTCTATTTTCATACAGCGCGCTCAGCTGCGCTACGCTGTGAACCATCTGTTGGTAGGTCAGCGGTGCATACAAAGCATCGCCCATCTGTCGGTCCGGATCATACCATGCCGCCATATAAGACATGGTGAAGTCCTGAATCCATTCCGGCAGTATCTCCATCCGCACCTCCAGCTCCGGCGAAAAGGTGGCAGCGGAAGGATATGTATACATAAGATCGGCAGCCACCGCTTTTTCGCACGTTTCCTCGGTAGCGTCATAAAATCCTGTATCCTGCTTTTTCACCGTGATGGAGCCTATGTTTGTTTCATAGGCCTTTACCATAAAAGCCGCCAGCGCTTCTCTTGTCAGCGGGTCCCTGGCCCCTGTCTGCTGTGCAGCAAGCTGTGAAAACCCCGTAGGGGCTCTGTCTGCCTGGGGCATAGAGGTAGCGAAAGCCTGCCCTTCCTCCATAATCCCCTGCCCAATTTGATAGGTTTCCGCCATCCAATCCATCAGGGCTGCAGCCTGTTCCAGCGTAGCCTGTTGGCTGCATATCCCATATCCCTCGCGATTGATGTTTATCATCCAACGCATCATGTCATGCATCATCAGCGCATTGTTGACCGGATACACAGCCTGCATATCCATATCAGAATCATAGTAGTCCTGTATGCCAACGGCAATCGCCTTTCGGAATACCTCATTTTCAATGGCCGAATCTATGCCCTGTGTATCAATTTGTTTGCCCAAAATATGCTCATAGAGCGCTGTTAAAAATGCCATGGACTGCTCATTGTTTGCATTCCGTCCATATTGCCCAAGATCCGATGCAATCCCGATCTGCCGTAGCCACAGCACATCGTTTAGAAACTCTGCATCCGACAATGCCTGTGCCGTTGAATCGGTCGGAAACGCGGCCTTGCCCTGTGCATCCAAACCAATCTCCGGCAATACCAATATCGGCTGCCCCTCCGCTATAATCTGGCTTTGCAGCGTCCACTGGTCTTCCCCGGCCCTTTCCAGCGCATAGGACAGCATATAAACCCGGCCCTCTCGGCTTTCAATCTGCGCCAGCGCCTTGGCCGCAGGGCCAAACCAAGCTTCCAAAGCTTGGTTGGTTTGCTCTTCCTGCGCAAATCCCTGCAAGACCGGAATGCTGCGCCGAGTCTGCTCATACGCCGCAGCTGTTACCCTTTCTACCTGCCGGCATCCGGCCAACAAGACACACAGCATAGCCAGTATGCAAGCAAGCCCCGCTTTGATTGTATATTTTTTAATGCGCATGGGCCCTCCCATTTGTCCGCTCGTTTTTGCCTACTTTATCATAGGATGCGCCATCAAGCAAATCCACACCGTGCCGGACCCTTCCATTGTATGCAAAAAGCCCCGCAAAATCTCTTTTGCAGGGCTTTTTTTATTGTACGGTCAAACGATTGCCATCGTAATCCACCGTCAACACTGTATCCGGCGCTACATCGTCTTGTATGATTTTCTTTGCAATCAGCGTCTCTACACGGCTTTGGATGAATCGTTTCATCGGCCTTGCACCATAGACAGCATCATACCCCTGATCGATGATATAGGCCTTTGCCTTTTCCGTTACGCTTACCTTCAGCTGCTTATCCTCCAGCCGATGCTGCAGGTCTCGAATCATCAGGTCTACAATCGAAGAGATCTCCGTCTTTGTCAGCGGCTTGTAGAACACAATCTCATCCAACCTGTTCAAAAACTCCGGTCTAAACTGCTGTTTCAACAGCGCATCCACCTGTTTTCTTGCCTGTTCGCTGATATTTCCTTTCTCATCAATGCCTTCCAGGATATAGTTGGAGCCCAAATTGGAGGTAAGGATGATGATGGTGTTTTTGAAATCCACCGTACGTCCCTGGGAATCGGTGATTCTGCCGTCATCCAACACTTGCAGCAAGACATTGAATACATCTGGGTGTGCCTTTTCAATTTCATCAAACAGCACCACAGCATAAGGTTTTCGCCGCACAGCTTCCGTCAGCTGCCCGCCTTCCTCATAGCCTACATAGCCCGGAGGCGCCCCGATCAAGCGGGATACGGAGTATTTTTCCATGTATTCTGTCATGTCGATGCGAACGATGTTGCGTTCATCATCAAACAGCGCTTCGGCCAACGCTTTGGCAAGCTCCGTTTTCCCAACGCCCGTAGGCCCTAAAAACAGGAACGAACCAATGGGGCGGTTGGGGTCTTGTATTCCCGCCCGAGAGCGCAGAATTGCTTCCGTTACCCGCTCTACCGCTTCCTCTTGGCCAACAACGCGCTGATGCAAAATCTTATCCAGATTCAACAGCTTTTCACGTTCGCCTTCCATCAGCTTGGCAACCGGTATCCCCGTCCACCTTGCAATGATCCGGGCAATTTCCTCTTCCGTTACCTTATCACGCAGCAAGGAATTGGAGCCTTGGCTTTCCTCTGCCAGCTTTTCCTCCTCCGATAGCTGCTTTTGCAGGCTGGGCAGCTCTCCGTACTTCAGTTCCGCTGCACGGTTTAGGTCATAGGTACGCTCCGCCTTTTCAATCTCGGCATTGACACGCTCAATGTCCTCGCGCAGCTTTTGAACCTTGGAGATGGCTTCCTTTTCATTCTCCCATTTTGCCTTCATTTCCTTAAACTGCTCACGCATCTCCGCCAGTTCTTTTTGAATCTCTTTTAGGTGCTCTTGAGACAGCTTATCATTTTCCTTGGTCAGCGCAGCCTCTTCAATCTCATGCTGCATGATCTTGCGGGAAATCTCATCCAGCTCTGTGGGCATGGAATCCATCTCCGTGCGGATCATTGCGCAAGCTTCATCCACCAAGTCAATGGCCTTATCCGGCAAAAACCGATCCGAAATATAGCGGTTGGAAAGTACGGCCGCTGCAATGAGCGCCTGGTCCTGGATCTTTACGCCATGAAATACCTCATACCGTTCTTTCAAACCACGGAGGATGGAAATGGTGTCCTCCACCGAAGGCTCATCGACCATCACAGGCTGAAATCTGCGCTCCAATGCGGCGTCCTTTTCGATGTATTGCCGGTATTCGTTGAGCGTCGTTGCGCCGATGCAATGCAATTCTCCCCGCGCCAACATGGGTTTTAGCAGATTGCCGGCGTCCATTGCGCCATCGGTTTTTCCCGCGCCCACAATGGTATGCAGCTCGTCGATGAAAAGAATGATCCTTCCTTCGCTTTTACGAACCTCCTCCAGCACCGCCTTAAGCCTTTCTTCAAACTCTCCGCGGAATTTTGCGCCGGCCACCAAAGAGCCCATATCCAAGGAAAAGATCTTTCTTTCCTTAAGGTTATCGGGTACGTCGCCGCGTACGATACGCAGCGCAAGCCCTTCTGCAATGGCCGTCTTCCCTACGCCAGGTTCACCAATCAGAACCGGGTTGTTTTTTGTCTTTCTGGATAGGATCCGAATGACGTTCCGTATCTCAGAATCCCTGCCAATGACGGGATCCAGCTTATGCTCACGCGCCAATTCCACCAAATCAGAGCCGTATTTTTTCAGTACGTCGTAGGTGGATTCCGGGTTATCGCTTGTTACGCGTGTATTGCCCCGCACCGTAGCCAATACCTTGGCAAACGAATCCTTGGTAATGGAATATTCGCGAAACAGCGTCTTTAGCGTGTCATTTGGCTGCTCTATCAGCGCCATCATAATATGCTCTACCGAAACATACTCATCCTTCATGCGCTCCGCGGTTTTTTCCGCCAGATTTAAAACGCTTTCCACGTCACTGGCCACATACACATTGCCACCAGCCGTCCCGCTGCCGGATACATGCGGCATCGTATCGATTCTCTGGCGCAGGCGCTGCAAAAACGCCTGTTGCCCTACCCCCATTTTAATCAATAGCTGACCAATCAGCCCTTCTTGCTGGTTTGCCAGCGCATACAATAGATGTTCCTGCTCAATCTGTGGGTTTTGATGCTCGCTGGCCACCTGCTGTGCCTGCTGAATCGCCTCTATGGATTTTTGTGTAAATTTTTGAATATTCATAGCTTCCTCGCTTCCTACCGCCGTTATATTTCCGGCAGCCCGTGTTTTACATATTGTTCATACAGATCCTGCGCTTCATGCGCCGCTGTATGCGGGTCTTCCAAATTGGAAAAATACCGTTTGAGAATGGTATCAAACATCGTAAGGTACGCCTCTATATTATGCGCAATACTTTCATGATCCTTTCCTTCTTTTGTCGAGGGTGTCGACAGCTTCCGGGACAGCTTGCCCGGCTCCATATGGTACTCTATGGGCTTTTGCTGTACCGCAGCAGCGTGCTCATTTTCCAGCCGCGCCCAAAGCCTGGCAAATTCCTCTAAATCGTCCATCAACTGTTGGCTTTGCGTTCTCACCATCACCCTCAATTCACCCACAGCGTCCTGTGGCTCTCGGTATAGTTCAACGCAATATCGAATCACAGGGCGGTATTTATATTGCAGCGGGCTTTTGATGGAAATCATCGTCTGCGAAGGCTGCGCCTGTAGCTGAAAACCGCTATGCCGCTGTATCGATTGCTCTAAATATTGAAATATATCCTGATACCGCATTTCCGGCGTAACCATCTGCAATTTTTCCGCCAAAATCTGATTGATTAGATTGGATCGGCTGGTATGCATGGCATAGGCCAGCTCATCGATCCGACGGATAACATCATCCATCAATACCAGGCTGTATACACTACGGTTCATATCTTTCTCTCCTCTTTATTGAATATTATATTCTTATTATTTAATTTGTCAACAATATTATATAATTTTATTTTCAAATTTTATATAAAAAAAGAGGGGATAACCCCTCTTTGCTTTTTTAGCCGCCCAAATAGGCTTTGCGTACTTGTTCGTTGTTTGAAAGCTCTTTGGCGTCGCCGCTCATTACAACCTGCCCTGTTTCCAACACGTAGGCACGGTTTGCGATATTCAGCGCCATCTTTGCATTCTGCTCTACCAACAATACCGTAACCCCGGTTTTATTTACATCTTGAATAATGCTGAAAATTTCCTGTACCAAGATTGGAGACAACCCCATAGAAGGCTCATCGAGCAGCAGCATTTTTGGTTTGCTCATCAACGCTCTGCCAATGGCCAGCATCTGCTGCTCTCCGCCAGACAGCGTACCAGCCGCCTGCTTTCTGCGCTCCTTTAGGCGCGGCAGCCGCTCAAAAATACGCTCGTATTCCTCGTTTAGGTTTTCCTTGCCGTTGCGGATATATGCGCCCATTTCCAGGTTTTCCATCACCGTCATATTGGCAAACACACGACGGCCCTCCGGCACCTGGGCCAAACCTAGCTTTGGGATCTTATACGCATCTGTATGCGTAATTTCCTTTCCACAAAAGTGGATAGAGCCGCTTTTAGGCTTTAGTAATCCGGAAACCGCATGCAATGTCGTGGTTTTCCCCGCGCCGTTCGCTCCGATCAGCGTAATGATCTCCCCTTCATTGACTTCAAAGGAAATATTCTTAATCGCGTGAATGGCACCGTAATATACGTTTAGATCCTTGACCTCTAACATTGCCATGCTTATTCCCCTCCCAGATAGGCAGCGATGACCTTGGGATTGCTCCGTATTTCTTCCGGCAGGCCCTCCGCAATGACTTGACCGTAATCCAGTACATACAACCGTTCGCAAATATTCATTACAAAGCTCATATCATGCTCGATGAGCAAAATCGAAATCCCGTACCGAATCTGAAGCACCTGAATCGTCTCCAAAAGCTCACGCGTTTCCGTCGGGTTCATACCCGCGGCCGGCTCATCCAACAACAGCAGTTTGGGATCGGTTGCCATGGCACGTGCAATCTCCAGTTTACGCTGCTTTCCATACGGCAGGTTTTTGGCGTCTGCGTCGGCAAATTCATCCAGACCTACGACCTTTAGCAGCTCGTGTGCCTTTTCGTCGATTTGCTTTTCGGCCTTCCAATAGGATGGCAGTCGAAACATGCCAGCCACCATGGAATATTTCCCCTGCGGCGTCATGGCAATCTTTACATTGTCCAATACCGAAACATCCTTAAACAGACGGATATTCTGGAAGGTACGCGCAATGCCGTTCTGCGTTACCTGGTAGGTCTTTTTCCCCACCAAGCTTTCACCCTCCAGTTCAATGGTTCCCTCTGTGGGCACATATACTTCTGTCAAAAGGTTGAATACCGTAGTTTTCCCTGCGCCGTTAGGGCCGATCAACCCTACGATCTCTCCTTTGTTGACCGTTAAATTTACATCCTGTAAGGCCTGTAAGCCGCCAAAGCGAATACCCAGCCCTTTTGTTTGCAGCAATGGCATCGCTTACACCTCCTCTTTGGCGGGCTGTGCTTCCGTCTTTTCCCCGCCGCCTTTTCCTTTGCGCCTGATGCGGTCTATCACACGTGTCAGCGAAAATTCATACCGGCCCAGCAGCCCATTGGGCTTAAAGAGCATCATGACGATCAAAACAACGGAATAGAGAAGCATGCGGTAATCGGAAAACCCGCGCAGCGCTTCCGGCAATATCGTCAATACAATGGCCGCCAAAATGGAGCCCGTCGTAGAGCCCATGCCTCCCAATACGACCATCACCAAAAACTCGATGGAATAGTTGAAATCAAACTTGGTAGGATTGATTACGCCGATATGATGTGCATACAGCCCGCCTGCCACGCCTGCAATGGCCGCCGCCAGCACAAACGCCATCATCTTGTAGTATGTGGTATTGATCCCGGAAGCCTCTGCCGCGATCTCATCCTCGCGGATTGCAATGACCGCTCTGCCATGGCGGGATTTAACAAACGTCGTCACGATAAAGATCGTAATGACCGCCGCAAAAAATACCCATGCAAACGTTGTTAGGTTCGGAATGCCGCGCATGCCCAGCGCACCGCCGGTAATATCAAGATTCAAGAAGATAACGCGAATGATCTCCCCAAAGCCCAGCGTAATGATCGCCAGGTAATCTCCGCGTAGATGCAACGCCGGAATGCCGATGACAATGCCCACCACAGCGGACACCACCCCTGCAATCAACAGCGCCAGCGGAAAGGAAACCGCCGCCGGCAGATCCACCGTTGTCGTAAAAATCGCTGCGGAAAATGCACCTACCGACATGAAGCCCGCATGGCCCAGCACCAACTGTCCCAGATATCCCGTGGTTAGATTTAAGCTTACCGCCATGATGATATTGATAAACATCATGGTCAAGATTCCGGAATAGTATCTATCAATAACGCCAGCGCTCATTAGCAGGGACAAAACCACATACAGCGCCACGACCAAAACCGCATTTCGGAGATAGGCAAACATCGTTTTCTTTTTCATCGTCTCCCCCTCCTCATACTTTCTCCGTCGTATGCTTACCCATAATGCCAGACGGCTTTACAAGCAATACAACGATCAAAATACCAAATACCACAGCATCCGCCAGCTGGGTGGAAATATATCCCTTGGTCAAACTTTCTGCAATGCCCATGATATAGCCGCCCAGCATAGCGCCAGGAATGTTTCCTATACCGCCTAGCACTGCGGCAACAAACGCTTTTAAGCCCAGCATAGATCCGATAAACGGCGTAATCATCGGATAAGAAGCACCATACAGCACCGCGCCCACCGCGGCAAGCGCAGCGCCGAGGCCGAATGTAAAGGCAACCGTTCCATTGGTATTGATTCCCATCAGCTTGGCGGCTCCTGCGTCTTCGGAAACCGCCCGCATGGCTTTGCCCATCTTTGTCTTATTGACCAAAAGCTGCAGCCCAATCATCAATACCACAGAAGCAATGATTGTTACAATGGTCACCATTGAAATCTGCATGCTCCCAACAGAAATCGGCGGCGCATCAATGATGGCGGGGAAAGCCTTGCCCGAAGACCCAAAAATCAGCTGTGCCAGGTTTTGCAAAAAGATGCTGACGCCGATGGCTGTAATGAGAAGCGAAATGCGCGCTACATTGCGGTTCAAAAGCCTGCGGTATGCGATGCGTTCCATCAAGAGCGCAATCACGACGCAGGCCACAATGGAGCCAAGCACTGCCACCACCAGAGGCATGCCACCCATCACCAAGACCACATAGGCCGCATAGCCGCCTACCATGATCAAATCGCCGTGGGCAAAGTTAATCAACTGGACAATCCCGTATACCATGCTGTATCCCAGTGCCACCAGCGCATAGATACTGCCAACGTGAAGTCCGTTGATGATCTGTGATAAAAAGTCCAACCTCGTCACACCTTACCTTATAAAATTAGCTGGCCCTACATCGCAAGGTTTTCTTTGGGATGCAAAAAGCCTTCCGATGCAGCGCCTGCCGTCAACTTGTCCATAAAACACGAATCCGAGAGAGGGCCTGGGCCCCCTCTCGTCTGCGCGTTTGTTTCGTTTTTCCTAAAGCTTATTCGCTCTTTTCGTAGCTTTCCACATATTCGATGGTGCCATTGGTCAGCTTGTTGATCATTACGCCCTTGATGGGGTTGCGTTCCTCATCAAAGATGATATGGCCGGTCACACCATCGAATTGGATATTCTTCATGGCCTCTACCACAGCAGCTTTGTCCGTGCTGCCTGCTTCCTCAATGGCCTGCACCAGCAAGTAAGCCGCATCGTAGCCCTGCGCAGAGAATCCCTTCGGCGCTTCGCCGTATTTGTCCGTATATTTCTGAATAAACTCCTGTACTTTTGCATCCTGGCTCTGCAAAGAGAACCCACAGCAGTACATCGCGCCTTCCAAAACGCTCTTATCCTCTACCTTATCCAGCACGCCGTCCCAGCCGTCAGCACCCAGCAGCTGTGCGGAAATGCCGGCGGATTTTGCCTGCTGCACAATCAGCGCCACATCTTCATAATAGACCGGGATAAACAATACATCCGGATTCTGGCCGGCAATTTTGGTCAGCTGGCTCTTAAAGTCCACATCGCCCTTGGCATAGCTTTCCTTGGCAACGATTTGCAGCCCAAGCTTATCCGCCGTAGAAACGAATGCATCCGTCAGCCCCACAGAGTAATCGTCCGAAGCGTTGTACAAAATGGCTGCCGTCTTAGCACCCAGCTTTTTATAAGCATAATCCGCCATCGTCTCACCCTGATACGGGTCGATAAAGCAGACACGGAACACATTTTCTCCCGCCTTGGTGATGTCCGCTGCCGTACCGGTCGCCGAAATCATCGGGATGCCATCCTTCGCAGCCTGCTGTGCTACCGCAATCGATGGGTTGCTTGTCACATCGCCGATCAAAGCGTCAATCTGATCGCTCTGGATCAGCTTGTTGTATGCGTTAACAGCTTCTGTCGCATCGCCTTTTTCATCATATACGATGTACTCGATCTGCTTGCCCAACACACCGCCGGCTGCATTGATTTCATCAATGGCCATTTTAATCCCGTTATCCGTTGCGATCCCGTAAATGGATAGGTTGCCGGTCAAAGGCGCCAGGCCGCCAATCTTGACGGTATCAGCATTGGATGTTTGCCCCTCCGTGCCGCCGCCACCGCAGCCAACCAAGCTGGCAAGGCTCAGCATACATACCAAAGCCAGTGCCGTAATGCGTTTTTTCATCGTACTCTCCTCCTGTACTCTATGAATATTGAAAATCCCGGCGGGCCGGGCCTTTCATTTCCTGGTGCATCGTGCATAATTATTCTTTCTGTTTATTACAATTATGCACCATAATTATGCCTTATTTTTTGGAATTTGGGTATTATAATACTGCATTGCTATCCAGTTTTCAAGACTTTCTTGCCGTGATTTTAGATATTGTACAAATATTGGCAGCCATGGCTTGCTCTTTGTGGCCGAGCGCGTTTATACACCCTCTTTTACAAAATTTCATTATTCATTTTATTATGCAGTTCTCGTAGTTTGACACTATAGCTCCTTTTTTGTATACTCAAATATGAAACTGAATTTCAATTTCATATTTGAGGTGAAAACCATGTCCTCTTCTTCCGGCTATCATACCCGCCAGCGGGATCAAATTTTGCAATATCTGATCGCCCATCAGCATGCCCATGTAACAGCCGACCAAATTGCCACACATCTACGAGGCCGCCAGTTTTCCATTGGCAAGGCCACGATCTACCGCTATTTGGATAAGCTCGTTACCCAGGGCCGTGTGCGCAAATTTTATTTGGAGGAAGGCGCCAGCGCATGCTATCAGTATATCGATGAATCCGGCTGCTGTCAGGAGCATTTCCATCTAAAATGTGTGGATTGCGGCGCTTTGATTCATCTTCGCTGCGATACCCTCTCCCAAATCCATGATCACATCCGCCGGGAGCATGGATTTATCATCGACCCCTCCCGCACCGTATTTTATGGCCAATGTGCCGCCTGCCGGGAAAAACAGGGCGGGCAATGCCATGGTTAAAAAAGCGTTCTCCTTCCTGCTGGCTCTCTGTCTAATGCTCGGCATTGCCGGCTGCTCTGCCTCGACGCCCGCGCCTACGGCCCAGGAAGAAAAGATCCGGATCGTTGCCACCCTATTCCCTCAGTATGATTTTGCCAAAGCCATTGCAGGCGATAAGGCTGAGGTTACACTGCTTTTGCCGCCAGGGATGGAAAGCCACGCCTATGAGCCAACGCCGCAAGACGTGCTATCCATCCATCAAGCCGATTTATTTTTGTATACCGGCCCGGAAATGGAAGCTTGGGCGCAGAGCATTGTAGAGAGTCTGCCGGCAGATGGGCCGCTTGTCGTCAACGTTTCCCAGGGCATAGCCTTGACCTCCGTAGAAGAAGAGCACGGACATTCCCATGATGATGGCCATCACCATACCTATGATCCACATATTTGGACAGACCCCCTGCAAGCCAAGCAAATCGTTCAGAATATTTGCAGCGCGCTCAGCAACCTTGATGCGCAAAACGCGGATCTCTATCAGCAAAATACACAGTTATACTTAGCCCAGCTCGATGCGCTGGACGAAGCCTTTCGCAATGTTGTTGCACAAGGGCGCCGCACAGAAATGATTTTTGGGTCTCCTTTTTCCTTATATTATTTTACCCAGCGTTATGGTTTGTCCTATGAGGCTGCCTTTGACAGCTGTACGGGGGAATCCGAGCCCAGCGTAGCGACCTTGGTACACTTGATTGAACACATCAAACAGGCGCAGATCCCCGTTGTCTATATCACGGAGCTCAGCGATCCCAAGATCGCACAATCCATTTCCGAGGAAACCGGCGCCGAGATCCTGCTTTTCCATGCTTGCCATAACGTTTCTAAGGAGGATTTTCAAAACGGTGTTTCCTACTTATCCTTGATGTGGCAAAATGTAGAGCACCTAAAGAAAGGGTTACAATGAATCGCTTAATCCAATGCAAAAACTTCACCCTTCAGTATGATCGGCACATCGCCGTACAAAATGTAAGCTTTTCTGTAGAGCCCGGTGATTTTCTCTGCATTATCGGGGAAAATGGTTCAGGCAAAAGCACTTTGCTTAAAGGGCTTTTGGGGCTTCTGCCGCCGCATGACGGCCAAGTAAGCTATGCCCCTACCCTCTCTCGTACTGCCATCGGTTATGTACCGCAGCAATCCACCGTGCAGCGGGATTTCCCCGCCACCGTTTGGGAAATCGTGTTGTCCGGTTGCTTAGCGCGCCGCGGGAAACGGCCCTTTTTCTCCGCTGCAGAAAAAAAGCGGGCCCATGCATCCTTGGAACGCCTTGGCATCGCAGATTTGTGCCGTCAAAGCTACCGTGCCCTTTCCGGCGGCCAGCAGCAACGGGTTTTGCTGGCGCGCGCACTATGCGCCGCGGATCAGCTGTTCTGCTTAGACGAGCCTGCCACCGGGCTAGATCCGAAAGCCGCTGCTTCTCTGTATCAGCTCTTGCATTCTCTTTGCAGACAGGGTATGGCCATCATCATGGTATCGCATGACCTGGACAGTGCACTTTCCTATGCAAAGCATATTCTTCATATGGATACGCATTCCCTTTTTTACGGCACAGCCGACGCGTACCGGGAAACGGCGCTTTGCCAACGTTTTTTGGGAGGGCCTGCCCATGATTGAAGTATTGTCTACCCTATTTTCCTATTCCTTTATGATGCGTGCACTGCTTGCCGGTGCTTTGGTGGCCTTATGCGCCGCGCTGCTGGGCGTCAGCCTGGTACTCAAGCGGTATTCTATGATCGGCGACGGGCTCTCCCATGTTGGCTTCGGCGCTCTTTCCGTGGCCACCGCGTTAAACTTTGCGCCCATGGCCGTTGCCATGCCCGTCGTACTGTTTTCCGCATTTTTGCTGCTTCGCATCAGCGGCAGCGGCCGCATCAAATCCGATGCCGCCATTGCGCTTATTTCCTCCTCGGCGTTGGCCATCGGCGTCATCGCTACATCCCTCACCTCCGGTATGGGCTCGGATATCTATAACTATATGTTCGGTAGTGTTCTGGCCATGAGCCGGGCCGATGTTACATTGTCCATCGTCCTTTCTCTGGTTGTGCTGGTTCTGTTTTTCTGTTTTTATCAAAAGATCTTTGCCGTCACATTTGATGAGACGTTTGCTAAGGCCATCGGCGTCAAAGCCAATCTATACAACCTTCTCATCGCCGCGCTGACCGCCGTTACCATTGTTGTCGGCATGCGCATTATGGGCACTCTGCTCATTTCCAGCCTTATCATCTTTCCTGCGCTGAGCTCCATGCGCCTGTTCCAGAGCTTTAAAGGGGTGGTGCTTTGCTCTGCTGTGCTTTCTGTTTCCTGCTTTGTCGTAGGGCTAATTGCCTCCTTCCTATTTTCCACGCCCACAGGCGCCAGCGTGGTCGTGGTAAACCTAGCTGTTTTCCTTCTCTTTACTCTCATTTCCTTTATACGCCGCCGCGGTTAAAAAAAGGCCCTGCCTTCCGGCAGGGCCTCTTTATTGTATCGCTATAACGTGTTGCCTACATCCTTGATAAACTGTTTCCAGGCATCCGGATGCTTTACATAATATAAGGGGCATTCTTTTCCCGTCACATCATAGTGCCGTATTACGTCGTTTTCATCCAAATGATACCGATCGCATAACCACGCTGTCAGCTTTACCAGCGACCGGTACGTTTTGTTGTTGAATTTCCCTGTTTTATCCGGATGGCATACCTCGATGGAAATGGTGTCCCCATTTCTATCGTTGGTGGCAGAGGATTTTTCATCCAGCGGCACACACTGAATGACCTCACCCTCCAAGCCTACAAGAAAATGGGCGCTTACCGTTGTATCATCGTTGTTGAAATAATCCCGATTCTGCTGGGCCGAGGTGCCCGGGTTTGCCACATAATGCACCACGATGTTTTTTACCTTTCCCAGCTTTTCACCGCGGCGGGCATGTCCATTGATCTGAATCAGCTGCTGATCAATCCATTCCGGAAACTCTGCCCCGCTGATGTTGGCCGGCGCTTGTCCAAACAAGGTTCCCAGCCAAAATGAAAACCCCAACAGAGCTGTCAGCCCCATAGCGCCCAAAACGATCCATTTCTTATTCTTTTCTTGGATTTTTCTCCTTTTCTTTCGCCTTGACGTAGCCAATGAACTTCTGCCTTTCTCCCCTATTGTATTTATCATAGCAGATTTCTTTGTATACTTCTTGACAAATTTCTTTTGAATTCCTTACAAACTTATGATGGTAAGGTGGCTTCCCGTCCTCTCCTTCTGCGTGCATACGGCAGATAAGCTGCGCCAATGGCCAGGGAAACCAAAACGCCATCCCAATATCCTAGCGATAATCCATGGACACAGGCGGCCGTCCAGCTTACCAGCAGCGCATCTGTCAACGGCGTCAGCAAACCGCCCAAAAAAAGATTCAACGGTAAGATCAGCGTCTGTATAAATGGGCGTATCAGCGTATACAAAACCGTCAGCATCAAGCTGCCCCACAGAAGCGCGCTGCCCTGGCACCGGTCCGGCGCTATGGCAAACAAACACGCCATCACACACGCTATGCCCATGGCCCTAAACACAATGGCCCTCATACTGTCTACGCCCCCTTTCTCCCCAGCGTTTTGGCCTCTACCCAAATACGCTTTGCCCCATCCTGTATATCCACATGCACAAAGGTCTGCGGCCTGGCCTGCATCAGCATCAGCAAAAATTCCTGTACTGCCGCCAACGCCATGTTTATATAACCCCTCGCTCTTCGGGGCAGCATAGCCGCCGGCCCCTCCAGAGATAGCGCCCATTGATACGGCACATACAAAGCCAGCCATACCCCAAAATGCAGCCGTGGCTTTCCACCTGTTAACCGCACTTTGATCGCTAGGAACCAGCTTTTCCTAGTCCACATATACCCGTACCTTCATCACGCTGCCATCCTGGTCCAGATCAACATTGACAATATCCTCTTCCAGCGTTTCAAACATATCGACGATTGCGCCGATGTTCAGGGCCGTCAGGTCTATGCCCTTGTCCTTTAGCTCTCCCCTTACATCCTTTGGTATACAGTTCGACAAAATATTGTCCGCATACCGAGCCAGCACCAGCGGAACGCTTACGTTTACATTGATCTTCTTATCCTTTTCCATATATCCATTTACATCGACCCGCAGTTTTTTCCCTTTCATCCGCTGCGCATCCTCCTGCACGCGGACGCTCTCCCTTTCTGCGCTGCTCTCCAGGCAGTCCAGCAGCCTGGCCGCTTCGTCCGGCGTAATGCGCCCCTGCTCCAACATTTCCATCACTCTTTGCTTTTCGCGATCCATCTTATTTTTCTCCTTTGATTTCATTTAACCGTGCCACCGCCGTATCTGCATCAATTTCCCCTTCGGCCAGCTGTTCCAATATTTTTTCTCGTTTTTGCTCTTTTGTCTGCTCCGTTTGCGTTGGGCCATTGCCAAGCCCCAGCGCCTCCAGCGCTGCATCCATCATATTCCTCACCGTCGGATAGCTGACCCCCAGTGCCTTTTCCACCTCTTTGATCGATCCCCTACAGCGTAAAAACACCTCGATAAATTGCCTATGCTTTTCCTCCAGCATACAAAATTTACACGGCGCAAAATTTCCCGTCAATTCTGTTTCGCAATGCCGGCAGTGCAGTCTTGTTACTTCCATGGTCTGCCCACATACCGGGCATTTGGAAGGTGCATGATAGTTCATCGTATCCTCCTTTACGCTCAAATTATATCATTATAATCAATAAAATCAATATATTTATCAATTTTATTTATATTTTTATTTATATTTTTAATTTTTTTATAAAATAAGTTGTTATTGCAATCTTTTGACTTCTTAACCGCTTTGGTATATGATGTTCATGTTTGTTTCATTGTTTTCAATCTTTATGTTGCATTTTGAAACTAGGCAGGGGGCGCTTATCATCGTATGGAACTGCAAGAAAAAAAGCCGCTGTTATTCAGCAACAAGGATCTAAAAAAGCTCATCTGGCCTCTCATCATTGAACAGCTCTTAACCGTACTCGTCGGTATGATGGATACCATCATGGTCGCCAGCGTAGGCGAAGCAGGCGTTTCGGCCGTGTCTTTGGTAGACTCCATCATGATTTTGATCATTCAGATCTTTGCCGCCATCGCCACCGGGGGCGCTGTTGTGGCCGGCCAATTTTTAGGGGCAAAGGATGAGGACAACGCCTGCTCAGCCGCAAACCAGCTGGTATTGTTCATTGCGGTGCTGTCCGTTGGCGTTATGGCGCTGGTGTATCTGCTGCGCGGCTTTATTTTGCATCAGGTATTCGGGCAGATCTCTCCCGAAGTGATGGCGTATTGCAGCACCTATCTGGATATTGTATCGCTTTCCATCCCGTTCATCGCTCTGTATAACGGCGGAGCGGCGTTATTCCGTACCATGGGCAATTCCAAGATCTCCATGTATACCTCGTTGCTGATGAATGCTATCAACGTCGTAGGCAACGCCATCCTTATTTACGGCTTCAAAATGGAGGTAGCCGGCGCGGCTATCCCCACGCTGTTTTCCCGCATTGTGGCCGCAGTGGTCATGATTGCATTGCTAAGGAACCCCAAGCTTTTGGTGCATCTCAAACGCCCCTTTGCCCTGCGCTTCAACGGCGGGCTCATCAAACGCATACTTTATATAGGCGTACCGAACGGCCTGGAAAACAGCATGTTCCAGCTGGGCAAAATCATGCTATTATCACTGGTTTCCGGATTTGGCACTGCCGCCATTGCCGCCAATGCAGTGGGCAATACCCTCGCCACTTTCATGGTACTGCCCGGCATGGCGCTTGGGTTCGCGGTTATTACCGTCATTTCACGATGCATCGGCGCCGGTGATTATGAGCAGGCGCGGTATTTTACCAAAAAGCTACTCAAAATCACCTATCTATCCATGCTTGTAACCAACATTCTGGTAGTCGTTGCTATGCCGGTGATCGTAAAACTCTACAACCTTTCCGAAGTTGCCAGCACCATTGCAATGCAGATCATCCTGTCGCATGGCATTGCGGCCATTTTGATCTGGCCGTTGGCGTTTACGCTGCCCAATACGCTGCGCGCTGCCAACGATGTAAAATTCAGCATGGTGATTTCCATTCTTTCCATGTGGATCTTCCGCATCGGCTTTGGGTATCTGCTTGCCAAATATCTTGGCATGGGTGTGATGGGCGTTTGGATCGCCATGTATATTGACTGGGCCGTTCGCGCCGTTTGCTTTGTTCTTCGATACCGAAGCACCCGCTGGCACGAATTTTTACTATAAAAAAAAGAGCCGCTGTTAGCGGCTCTTTTTTATTGTTCCTTTATACTTCCAAACGATTTATACAACGCCTTGCTGATCGCCGTTCCCACAATCAAGCATGCCGCACACTCCAGCACGCTGTTCAGCGTTACAAACGACAGCAAAAACGCCAATACAGAGATCCCGGACTCTGCCGCCATGCCCAATACCGTGTTATAGAACAGCAGGCCCAACGAACCTACAAAAAAGATCGTATTGAGCACAGCACCGCTCAAGCTCGCCACCGCAAAGGACACCAGCCTGGTCTTATCCACCTTATACAACGCCTTGAAGATCAACCCTGCCAACCAGCCCATCAAAACGCGTGGTACAAAGCATACGACAAACGTAAAAAACCAGTTTACCTGCAGCAGCATCGCCCCCAGCGCGCTCATGCCAAAGCACTGGATAAAGCTCGTCAGCCCGAATACACCGCCCAAAATAGCGCCGGCGCCGGGCCCCATCAAAATGGCCCCTACCACCACCGGGATCATGATAAACGTGATCTCCACTACGCCGGTCCTCAGATACCCCAGCGGCGTAAACGCCATCAAAAGAATGATGGCCGTCAGCAACGCCATTTGCGTCAGTTTGCGCGTCTTGTTCTTTTTGTTTTGCATTTTCTGCCTCCCGCTGCCGCCCCTTTGGGTGCGGCGCAATATTTGTGCCTAGGCCTGGTTCTTTTTCCAAATCCAATGGAGTCCGCGCAGTGTCAAATACGGCTCCAAACGATGCGGCGTGCGCAGATATGGCACAATCGGCTCGGCTGCGCCTCCGGTAATCAACACATGCGGCTGCGTACCCAGCTCCTCTGTATAGCGCAACAGCATTCCATCCACCATCGAAGCCGTACCAAATACCGCACCAGCCTTGATGGCCTCCTCTGTATTATGCCCCAGCACGCCGTGTTTTGGTGTCTGCAGCATCACATGCGTGAGCTGTTCAGTCTGTCTTTTCAGCGCATCCAGCGAAATGTCTACGCCGGCGCAGATGGCTGTGCCTATCAATGCGCCCGTTTGATCGAGTACTGTAAAGGTGGTCGCCGTTCCAAGATCTACCACCACACAGGGAAACAACGCGTTGGAAAGCGCCCAAGCCGCGTTGGCCACCAGGTCACTGCCCAGCTTTCTCGGCTGCTCGGTCTTGATGTTTACCCCCGTCCTTACGCCGGAAGAAAGGCTCAACACCTGCTCGATGCCCAAAAGCGACAGCGCCTGTATCACTGCCGCCGTCATCGTCGGCACTACTGACCCTACAATGGCAGCATGAAACTGATTGGCTTGCAAACCAAACAGCGAAAAAACGCCCTTGAGCTCCCAGGCAATCTCTACTCCTGTTCGTTTGGGGGCCGTCGCAATCGGAGCGACAAATTTGCAGTCGTCTCCGTCAAAGCCGCCCAAACTGATATGGGTATTGCCAATTTCTACGGCTAGTACCATCTTCACATCCTCTTTCCAGGTCTATCACACGGGCATTATACCTCGTACACTGCCAGGTTGCCAAGCATTTTCCTAAAACATCAAACATACCTTGCAGCTAAAAAGAGCCGTCTGTAAATACAGTCGGCTCTTTGATCTTTCTAAATATCGTCTATATTCTTTGTCCGCCAAAAATCTGCTGCCCTGCAAAGGTTTATCGTCCTTTTTGTTTCTTTTTACGCGGCATTTCTATGTAATCAGGGCATAGCAGCCGCTCTGTTTATTGCTCTGTTTCGTATTCTACCAGTTCCACCTGTATCCCCATCTCTCGAAACTGCGCAATGCTTTGCGCATCGGCCTCATACCCAGTAACCAGGCAGGTCTTTACCTGGGGAAACCCTAACGACGCTAAACACACCATCCCAATCTTAGTATGGTCGCATACAATAATCAGCTCCGAGCACGCCTCTATCATCTTATTTTTGGCGGACAATACCGCCGGCTCTCGCGCGTCCGCTACAGTCAATCCATGCTTTACCGAAAACCCATTGATGCCAAGAATTGTCTTATCCACGGAAAACTGCCCTAGGTACGCGTTGGTGGTCTCCCCCACCGAAACTGCGATCTCTCGGTATATAATGCCACCCGATAGATACAGCGTTGCGTCCGGGTTTGCCATAAGAGTCGGTATCAAAAAGACCGAATTGGTGATGATGGTAAGCCCGCGCTTATCCAACAGATGATTGGCCACATATGGCGTCGTGCTGCCGCCGTCTATCATGAGGCTCTCTCCATCCTTGATCATCGCAGCGGCCGCCCGTCCAATGGCATCTTTTTCCACTGCATTTTGCTGAATGCGCCGGTTGACCGATAAACTCTCCATCATCCATTGCCGCTCATGGTTCACGGCCGCCGACTCTGAAAGCACTGCGCCGCCGTGTGTACGCTTGATGAGCCCCTGCTGTTCCATCTTGTTAAGATCCAGCCGCACAGTCGATTCACTAACGCCCAGCTCTGCACACATCTCTCCCAGCGTTGCCGTCCCCCGTCTTTGCACAATGTTGTAGATTCTCAAGCGCCGTTCTTCCGGCAGGATTTTTTTCCCCATGGCAGCCTCCTTATTTCTATTCAATCATAAGGAAGAAAAAATCGCAACCTCTTTTGCAGTTTTTTATTGTTTTTTGTTGACATTCCCCCATTATCTGTTATTATTAGTCAAGAAAATAAAGTTTTTTGCAGTTTTTTATTGTTTCTGCAACCAGGAGGTCATTCATTATGCTGGTCAACATGAAAGAGATTTTATCTCATGCCGAAAAAAACCATTATGCCATCGCCTGTATCAATACACCGTCTGCGGATAACATCCGCGCTGTCATCGGCGCCGCCGAAGAGCTGAATGCGCCCGTTATCATCGACCATGCGCAGGTGCACAATTCTGTGATTCCCATCGAGGTTATAGGGCCGCAGATGGTCGCTTGCGCAAAAGCCGCTAAGGTCCCTGTCTGCGTGCATTTGGATCATGGTACAGACTATACCTTTATCATGAAAGCCATTCATGCCGGGTTCAGCTCCATCATGTATGATTGCAGCCTGCTCCCTTATGAAGAAAACAAAGCAAAGCTTACAGAATTCACCAAACTGGCCCACGGCCTGGGCATCACTGTGGAAGCAGAGCTCGGCGTTATGGCCTCCACAGAGCAAGATTCCCACGGCGGCAAGCCGTTGACCAATGAGGAGATCAAGCAGTATTTTACAGATCCCCAACAGGCCGGCGAATTTGCCGAAGCCACTGGCGTGGATGCCCTAGCCGTCTGCTTTGGAACAATGCACGGCATCTATGCCGAAGATCCCGTACTGGATATTGACCGTGTCAAGGCCATCCGGGCCGCCATGCCGGATACCTGCCGCGTTGTCATGCACGGCGCTTCCGGCGTAAAGCCAGAAGAAGTGCGTCGGGGGATCACCGCCGGCTGTTCCAAAATCAACTATTATTCCTATATGGGAAAAGCCACCACAGAGCACATCTCACAAAAGCTAGCAGACTGCCATGGCAATATTGCTTCTCATGAGCTGTATGCAGATGCCTTCCAGTTTATGCAAGGCTATGCCAAAGACGTGATCCAGGTATTCCTAAACGGCTACCAGTTCTAATCCCGCTCAAAAAGCCCCTGTATAGGGGCTTTTTATCATTCTATCGCAATGTTCGCTCTTTTTTGGTATTGCTTGGGCGTCATACGCATCTTATTTCGAAAGCATTGACAAAAGTAACTTACACTGTGAAATCCCACCGCCTCGGATACCTCACCTATCGTCATCTGCCCATGATCCAGCAGCTCTAGGCTCTTTTTGATTCTATATTCCCTCAGATAGCCAAAAATCGTGCTGCCAGTGATTCCTTTGAAAAACCGGCAGCATTCCTCCCTGCTCATGTGTACGGCATGCGCTATATCGTCCAGCATTATATCCTGCTGATAATGCAAATGCAGATAGCGAATCATCTCCTTTGCGCGTGATGGCCGCATGCCCAAATTGCCGCGCTGCGCCATACCCTCTACCCGGCCGCATATCCGATGCCAAATCCTCCAGAGCTGTGCCATTACACACATTTCATAGCCCGGGTGCCCTGCCGACCAATCCTCAAAGCTGCACGAAAGCGCCTGTATAATCTCTTGATCCGCCTGATCTGTGAAAAGCAAGCAGGGAATGGCTTTGTTCGCCACAACCGGCGATACATAGCGGTCTCCCAGCACCGCCGTTTCCTCCAACAGCCCGCTGTCTATATCCATACAAATATAGGCATCTTCTTCGGAATGTACCGCTTTTGCCATATGCAATGTGCCACGATTGATGAAAATACCCTGTCCCTGTGCCAGATGATATCGGTTTTCTTCTACATAAAACTCGATCTCTCCCTGCACTACCCAGCAAAACTGTATCTCCCAATGCCAATGCCAGATGGTATAGCCAATTGGATACCGTCTGGGGTGGGTTTCATACATTGCCACAGGAAACCCGTCTCTGATATGGGCGGTTTTTTCCCGGCCCGCCTCATCGATCTGCAAGCAATATGACTGCATCACCATTCTCCTCAATATTCTTATAAAAATACTCAAATATTCGATATAATAAATCTATAAAAATCAATATAATCATATTGATCTTCTGTGTCAACGAGGAGGAATCAGGATGGAACCAATCAAAATCATACAAGGTCCTCAGACAAAAAAGAATTTACCAAACTTCTTATCCCCTGCCAACTGCCGGCCAGCGCATGAATATCATCGCTCTTTGGACGTGTATCAACCCACGCCCTTGGTACCTCTTCCCGCCTTGGCCCGGCGGCTTGGCGTAAAGGCCGTGTATATCAAGGACGAATCCTATCGCTTTGGCCTCAACGCCTTTAAAGGGCTGGGATGCACCTATGCCATCCATCAGTCTTTGGCACAACACCCTGAGAAAACGCCCGTTTTTGTCACGGCTACCGATGGCAATCATGGCAGGGCTGTGGCCTGGGCGGCAGCACGGCTGGGCGGCAAGGCAAAAATCTTTATGCCAAAAGGTTCTCAGCCCTGCCGGGTCGAGGCAATCCACGCCATTGAGAACGCCGAAGCGACGGTGTTGGATATGAATTATGATCAGGCTGTTTTGTACGCCTTTGATTATGCCAATCGGCATGGATATACCGCCATTCAGGATACGGGGTTTGAAGGGTATGAGCAAGTGCCAAACTGGATTACCCAAGGGTATACCACTATGACAAAAGAGGCGCTTGCCCAGATGCAGCAATACGGTACACAGCGCCCCAGCCATGTGTTTGTACAGGCCGGCGTAGGGTCCTTTGCCGGCGGCGTCACCGGCTATCTAGCCCATGTATATGGTGAAAAGCTGCCCCATATCACCATCGTAGAGGCTTCGCCGGCGGCTTGTCTGTATCGTTCTATTGAATGCGGAGACGGCGCGCCTCATTCCATCACCGGTGATCCCGAGACCATCATGGCCGGCCTAAACTGTGGTACGCCCAATCTGTTTACATGGCCTGTTCTGCGCGATTTTGCCGCACAGTTTGCCAAATGCCCGGATTGGGTCGCAGAGCTCGGTATGAAAACCTTAGCACATCCTTTAGCACAGGATCCGCGTGTCGTGTCTGGAGAATCCGGCGCTGTTGGTGCAGGGCTCCTGGTTACGCTTCTCACGATGGAAGCATGGCAAGGCTACAAAGATGCCATGCATTTGGGGCCGGATTCCGAAATCCTTCTTTTCAGCACAGAAGGCGATACCGACCCTGTCAACTATGCTCGCATCGTAAACAAAGCTTAAGGCATAGCAAAAGGCGCATCATGATGCGCCTTTTTACTTTTATGTAAAATTGAAGAAAGGCCGCAAAATGCGGTCTTTTTTCTCTCTATCTATCGACTCAACAACCTTCCCCAGACCATACTCATACTGGAATTATATCATGCTGCTCATTGTATTGTCTTTTTCTCTTCTTTCTCCTTCTGCCGTTTCCTTTCTTCCCTCTCTTTTTTCCTTTGACGCTTCTTTTCCGCTTTCTCCTTCTCTTTCAGTGCTTCTATCGCTAATACCCGTTCGCTTTTGCCTGGAAACTTGAATTTTCCGCTTTCTCCCCCGATTGCGTTAAATCCTCCCTCTTTCACTCTATGTCTATAGCCCTGCCAAACTGCACGGTCTTCCTCATCCAGGGCGATCCCGCTGCTCTCATATTCATTTAAGAAAGCGACCTCATAAATGACCTCTTTATAAATCACCGGCAGCAGCGCTTGTTTCAGCTGCAGCCGTATTTCCGGTGTTAGTTCCAGCGGTTCGTTCGTTACCTGTAAAAACAACCCCTTTTTCCCTTGCATGTCCCATTCTTCACACCGTACGTGCGGCACACTCGCCCGGATCTTTTCTTCTCCTCCCAGCGCCTTGATGTGCCCTTCCGTTAACAGGTTTGCCCAGTAATACCCTCTCAGCTTGGTATCCACATGCCATTCCGTCACCACCCCGGTTGTCCACTCTATCCCCCTCTCTGTCCATGTATGTCCCCAATCCATCAACTTAAATTCACTTGTCTGTTCAGTAAACGCCGTCACTGCCTGCACCGTGTTGCTCAGCCCATGCATCAGCGCTATGATCTCCTCATATTTGTATGGATCCGAGAACCATTCCAACTGGTACCCCATCTCTACGTTGTTGAAAATCAATTCTTCGCTCGGTGCATATACCCCCAGCACCACCATGATGTATCCGATCACCGAAAACAGTCTTTCTCCCGGCTCTTTCACCGGCTTATGAAATTCCAGCGTCCACTGCACATATTCCCCTGTTTCCATCAGCGCGATGGCCTCCTGCATCCGCTTTTTCGAGTAATTCCATTTCCGCCTTTTATAGTTCTTGTCGTTTTTATAGGGGATCAGCCGGATGATGGCCGGTTCCGGCGCATATCCACGCATCCGCTCCTCAAATTCCTCCATGTATGCTGCAATCTCTCTGCATTTCCCTTGCCATTTCCCATAGCCCGCTACATCCATAAAGATGCAATGCCGTTCTGCCATTGGTTCCCTCCTTTAATAAGCCCCTGCTGGCACTCCTGCAGCGCCAGGAAACAATTGTCCCGTCAAGAATAACAGCCAAAACAGTGCGCCGTATTTTATCCCTTCCAAGGTCGCATCCCTCACCACTTGCGTGGTACGCTGCGCTTCCGCGCTTTCTTCATACTGATAGGTAATGATTCCGCTGTATTCATTAGGCCGTAAATTGTTTTTATCCGTTCCCGGTGGGTTGTCGTTATTTCGGTATTAAGTGCTATCCTAGGCTGCACTCCACGCTTATCTATCCTTTTTTCATTGTTAGAACCAGCTATAAAAATTTTATCAAAAATAACAGGCCGATGAAAATACGATAAAAAAAGAAACCCCCAAGAAATTTTCATTTCTCAGGGGATTGGCGGAGAGGGGGGGATTCGAACCCCCGGTACGCTACTCACGTACACCCGCTTTCCAGGCGAGCACCTTAGACCACTCAGACACCTCTCCATGATCCATTTGCCCTTTTATATTAGACAGCCACTTCCAAACTGTCTGCGAATTATTATATCATATCCTTGGCGAAATACAAGCAAAATTTGTTTTTTTGCCCTCATGAATTTTTCCATATATTTCCTGATTATCTTTTACCACGCGGGACAAAATAAAGCCACGGACAGCTGAGGATGAATTCATAACTCAGCGACCCGGACGTGCCTACCACGATCCAGGGCTTTCGTACGCTATGATAAATCCGTTCGTATCCGAATCCAGGACCATGATCCATCTCATGGGACATCCCTGTTTTCATCCCCGATACGAGTCGGCCCCCACTCATTCTCTTTCACAGCTGGCCGTGAAAAAAGGCGGAATCGCAAGGAACACCCTTTTGGAAGCAAGCAGCAACCTCTGTCTCCCTTCCAAAATAAGGTATGGCTGGCACATACGTGCTAACCCCTTCCTACGTTTCCGCCTTTGTGCATTTTATCCATGCAGTTTTGTCAACGCCTTGGTTTCTCCAATGGCTAAAAGCACATCTCCCTGTTCCAGCACGGCATCCGGCGACGGGTTCACCATAATCTTTTTCCCCCGCTTGATCGCCACAATATTGATGTTGTATTTGCTTCGCACATCGCTTTCTTTCAACGATTTTCCAATCAAATATTTGGGCGCATTGATCTCCATCATACTGTATTCCTCAGAAAGCTCGATGAATTCCAGCACATCGGACTGCGCAATGCTGTGTGCAAACCGCATGCCCATATCCCGCTCTGGATAAACGACGCGATCCGCACCTAGCTTGAGCAGGATCCTTGCATGCTTATTGCTGCTTACCTTGCAAACCACATGCTCCACACCCATCTCCTTGAGCATCAACGTGGTGAAAATACTCGCCTGCATATCGCTGTTGCCTATGCCTACAACCACGATATCAAAATTTGTTACGCCAAGCGAAAGCAAAGTCTGCTCATCCATTACGTCTGCCTGTACACAGTTTGTCAGTACCGGAGCCATCTTCTCCACTACCGCTTCGTTGGCGTCTACGCCCATGACGTCATGGCCCATTTCCACTAACGTCCTTGCCAACGCACGTCCAAACCTTCCCAAACCTAGAATCGCGATTTGTTTCATTCTTTCCTCCCTGTTAGCCTACCATAATACGGCCTTCCGGATAATGAATCGTATCTTTTTTCTTCCGGTTCGCCAGCGCCATAGAGAATGTCAGCGGGCCTACCCGTCCGCAGAACATCAAAAACATCAGCAGCAATTTGCTCATCGGAGCAAGCTGCGGCGTAATTCCGCAGCTTAATCCCACTGTGCCGAATGCTGAGACACATTCATATAAAATCGTTTCCATCGTTGCAGCAGAATTGCCTTCTTCGATGATGCAGATGATAAAGGTCGCTGTCAGCACCAATACCATGGCCAGCACAGTGATGGCCGCTGCACTGCGCACCAAATCCCTTCCAATGCTGCGTTTGCCAACCACAGCTTCCGGCCGGCCTCGCACAATGGCGGCCGTTACAAGCAAAAGAATGGCAAATGTAGTCACCTTGATACCGCCGCCCGTAGACCCGGGGGCTGCCCCGATGAACATTAAAATAATGGTCAAAAGAAAGCTGCCGCCGTATAAGCCGTTTTGATCAATGCTGTTGAATCCCGCTGTACGGGTTGTCACGCTTTGAAACGCGCCTGCCATGATCTTTTCACCCGCTGGCATGGCCGCCATGGTGGCAGGGTTGTTCCACTCGATCAAGGTAAACAAAAGCGTCCCCCCCAACACCAACGCTGCCGTCATGCCAAGAACCAGCTTGGTATGGATGGGAAATTTTTTCCAGCGCTTGTTTCTCCATACATCTCGGATCACGGTAAACCCTAGGCCCCCCAAAATGATAAGTGCCATTACGGTCAGGTTTACTATCACATCGCCCGTGTATCCCGTCAAAGACTGAAAGTTTCCCAACGGGTCGATCCCCGCGTTACAGAAAGCAGAAATGGAAATAAAAATACTATAAAATAAGCCGGTCTTAAGACCAAATTTCGGTACAAAGCTAAAACAGAGGCATATGGCGCCCAGCGTCTCTATCAGTATGGTAATCAGCACCACGTTTTGTATCAACCGCACCATACCTTGCAACGAATCCTGGTTCATCGCCTCTTGAATCAGCATCCGCTCTTTGAGCGTAATGCGTTTCCGGATCATCATAAACACAATGGTAACCATCGTCATAAAGCCCAGGCCGCCGAGCTGAATTAGGCATAAAATGATGAAATGGCCCACATGCGAATAAGCCGTGCCGGTATCCACCGCTACCAGCCCCGTAACACATACAGAAGTGGTTGCCGTAAACATCCCATTGAGCAAGCCTACACTTTCCCCGGTAGAAGAGCAAATCGGAAGCGACAACAAAATCCCTCCAATAAAAATCGCTAGAAAAAATCCCCATACGATTTTTTGGACAGGCTTCATTTTCTTCCATGGATACATCTTCGCAATTTTTTCTCCCAACGAAGGTCCCCCCAAATTGACACCGTGCTGGCAAAAATCATAAAATCTTTGAAAATAAAAAACTGCCGCGCACCTTCCGTTGGAAAAGCTACAACGGTGCTATTGTAAAAGGAGAACTCCGGCCCGGTTTCCCTGCGGCACATGCCACGTTCTGCTTAATGCTGCTCCCGTCAAGGCCTGACATGATTCACAGGATGACATTGCACAGGACCCGACCGTCAACATTCCCAGTTACAACGCGTGCCATTGCCACTTAGCCGAAAGAAGGATTCCAGCCCCGCTACAGCGGATTTCGGGTTTAGGGCACCGCTACTGCCCCGCCTGGCGCGACATTCTTTATAACTTTTTGATAACTTCTGCCAAAGCATACCACTTGGCCTTGGTTTCGTCAATGGAAGAGTCTGTTAAATTTTTATTTTTTCATCAAGTTGCCCCAGGATCCTGCATACACCATCTGGTTTAGCGGCTTTCTGGGCCGTTGGGCAGGTGCCTCGTCCGGTACGCCCAGCGGGGTGATCGCTACGATACGAATATGATATGGAACGCCTAGCAGCTTTTTCACAGGCTGCTCCGAAAACGCCCCGACCCAGCAGGTTCCCAGCCCTAGAGCGGTGGCCGCCAGCGTTACCTGCGTCAGCGTATTGCCAATATCCGTCATATAATACGGCTTTCCCTCTCTATTGCCGCTCTTTTCCGGATCAGCGCATACCACCAAAAAATAATCTGCATTTTCGTAGGCGTTCCCTTTCGGGTTTCCGCCCGTGGCTTGCTTTAACGCCTGTATCTGTTGCCTATCATGTAGTATTACATAAGTCCAAGGCTGCTGATTTTTCCAGGATGGCGCATTCTGCGCCGCCTCCAGCACCAAACGAAGCTGCTTTTCCGAAACAGGCTCGTGTTTATATTGTCGGATGCTGCGCCGCTCCCTCATGGTCTGTAAGCAATCCATCCTCATCATCCGCTCCCTTTCCAACGATCTTTTGTCTCATTATAGCTTGTGTCTTACAAAAAAGTCAAAAGCCTTGCGTATCTTCCTATGAGTTTGCTATAATGATGCCACTGTATTCGAAGGGTGGCCTCTATAAAATGAAAAAACGTATGATACAGCTCATGGCGTTGGCCCTTGTGGCCCTTGGCGTAGTGTCTGGCTGCAGCGCCAAAGCCCAACTGCCTACGGAGATCGGCTCCTTTGCTGTGGTGGATGTGTCCATGGTGGATACGTATGATACTTTGCAGGCAGAAAGCGGTCAAAAGCTCTGCATCATTGCCATGAAGCCCAACGACGCCATTCAGGAGGATAAATACAAAAGCTATTTCTGCTCGGATGACGGTTCCAGCGTCGCCAGAATCACCATTGCCGGCACGGAATACAACTGTATGGCCGTCGCGGTGCAAGGAATGCCAAACGATAAATCGGTAGAATATACCCTAGTGTTTGAAGTGCCGGAAAGCGCGTCTACGGCGGGGAGTCTCTCGCTTACCGCGCCCAACCTGACGCCGGTAGAAATTAAATATTGATTTGGAATGCAAAAAACGGCCAAATGGCCGTTTTTTTATGCCGTTTTTCTCTTTATTGCCAAGGCAATGAGAGACAGCACCGCTATCGCCGAAATGGGAATCCAGGCGTTCACCCAGCACAGTACATGTTTCCTCAGCGCCCATTTGGCAAACAGGATCGCCACCCAGATCACAGTAAACAGCGCAATGGTCCCAACACTGCGCAGCCTCTGCTTTTTCTCCGAAAAACCAAAGGTATGCTGGTTCAGCATACGGCTCAGCGCCCAGGCAAAGCCCAGGATCAAAACGCTGGAAATGACAAATCCCTGCGTGATCGGCATTTTGATCGCAAAATCCAGCAACCCCTGTGCAGTGCCCGTATAAAACAGCTCTATCAACACCAGGGCCAAAAGTCCGATTAGGCATCCTTCCAGGGTTTCCATCCGCCTTTCCGCCGCCGTTTTCTTTGCCCCTAGGTGGATATATACATCGCATACCCCGATCAGATCCCTGCCAAGCGCCTGCTCTACCGTCTGCCCCTGCCGCTGTGCTCGGTATAATTTCTCTGCCAGCTTTCGGCAAATGGAAAATACCTCTTCCTTTTTCAATTCGGTATTTTTTATGTATGCCTCCATCGCCTTCATCACATCGCGGTGCTCCCCTGTCAGCTTTTGGCAGGTCTGGCGGTATGCAGTCTTTTGTCGTTGTTTGTTGCTTGCCATGTAGATCTCCTTCGATTGCGCAGCTTTTCTGTTTATTTATTGTATCCCGCCTCCGTCGCGCCTGTAAAGCATGCAACGCAAAGAGCCGCCGGAAATCCGGCGGCCCCTCCCATTATTTGGTTCCAAACAAACGGTCTCCCGCATCCCCTAGGCCGGGCACGATATAGCCATGCTCGTTGAGCCCTTGGTCGATGGCCGCTACATAGATGTCCACATCTGGATGCGCCTCACGCACTGCCTTGATGCCTTCCGGCGCGGCAATCATGTTTACCAAACGGATATTTTTCCCGCCGCGCTTTTTGATGAATTCGATCGCCGCAATGGCGCTGCCTCCTGTTGCCAGCATCGGATCCAATACAAGCAAATCGCGTTCCGCCACGTCCGACGGCAGCTTGCAGTAGTATTCCACCGGTTTTAATGTCTCGGGGTCGCGGTATACGCCGATATGCCCCACGCGCGCGGCCGGTACCAGCTTAAGCATACCCTCTACCATGCCGAGGCCCGCCCGCAAAATGGGCACGATGCCCAGCTTTTTCCCTGCGATCACCTTGGTTTTGGCCATGCAGATTGGTGTCTCGATCTCTACTTCCGTCAACTGAAGGTCGCGCGTAACCTCATACCCCATCAGCATGGAAATCTCCTCTGTCAATTCACGGAATTCCTTCAGGCTTGTCTTTTTATCGCGCAACACTGAAACCTTGTGCTGAATCAGCGGATGCTTCATCTCTATCACTCGGCCCATCCGGCAGTTCTGCGTGTCTTCATGCGTCTCCAGCGCCATAATCTCATCTACCCGGCGCTCATGCTTGCCACCTTGGAACTGAGCGCCCATAAACGCATCCAGATTTTGCTCCATCTGCTCTACGCTCAGCACACGTGCGCCCATGCACACAACATTGGCGTTGTTGTGCTCTTTGGCCATCTGCGCGCTGTAAGCATCGCTGACAAGCGCCGCACGGATGCCATGACATTTGTTGGCCGCCAGCGACATTCCAATGCCGGTTCCGCATACCAGAATGCCCCAATCTGCCTGCCCATTCTGCACCTTTTCACACACTGCCTCTGCAAACATAGGATAGTCCACAGAATCCTCGGAATAACAGCCCAAATCGCAGACCTGCTCCCCTTTTTCTTTCAGGTAGTCGATAATCTGCTGTCTTTGCTTTACGCCTGCGTGGTCCGAACCAATGGCAATCATACTCTTTTTCCTTCCTCTCCCGTGCAAATTGTACGAATCAATTAGTTTTATTATAGCCTTTCCCGTAGTCCCTGTGCAAGAGAAAAAGGCAGCGCCCGCTGCCTTTCGAAATGCTCCATTATTCTTCTGCCTGCAAACGGTGGAAGCCCGCTGCCCTGAGCGCCCGGTTCATATATGCTAGGTCCTCGCCCTGCTCATCGGCCCCCTCCAATATGATATACGCCATCTTTTCATCATCTGCCCGGCGCAGCATGGCAAACAGCCCCTTTGCCATCGAGCCATCCATGTCGCAAGGGTAAAACGTGCGCGTGCCATATCCTTTCGCATGCGCGCTGCGGCCGATGATCACCGCTTTTTTCCCCGCTGCAACCGCTTGATCGTACAGCGTACAGGCTAGCGCTGTCATGCCAGGTGTATAAGAAACCAGCACGGCCTCGCCCTCGGGCGCATAATGCTTATGCAGCATACCCGGGGAGAGCGCCCTGCCCGTAACCGGTTGCAACACGCCGCCTGCCACTAGGCAATCTCCCACACAGCCTGCAATCTGTTCTTTTGTGATATGCCCCGGGCGCAAGATCACCGGCGTCTGTTTTGTGGCATCCACCACAGTGGATTCCACCCCCACTTCACAGCGCCCCCCATCTATAACAAGAGGAATGCGTCCTTGCATATCCTGATATACATGCATCGCCGTCACCGGGCTGGGCCGTCCGCTGACATTGGCGCTTGGTGCCGCAATGGGGCCGGCCAACTCGATCAGCCGCTGCGCCACCAGGCCCTTCGGCATACGCAGCCCTACGGTATCCAGCCCCGCTGTCACTGTTTTGGGAATCACATCAGACGCTTCCACAATCACAGTCAGCGGCCCGGGCCAAAACGCTTGCGTCAGCTTTTCCGCTGCCGCCGTCCATACTTTGGCTAGCCTCTTTGCCTGCTCTCGGCTCGATACATGCACGATCAGTGGATTGTCTTGCGGCCGCCCCTTTGCCTTAAAAATTTTTTCCACAGCCTTTTCGTCTAGCGCCGAAGCGCCCAGGCCATACACCGTTTCGGTGGGAAACGCTACCACCTCTCCACCATCCAGCAAGGCAGCTGCTTCCCCGTCTCCGCCAGTTGCAAAAGCCTGTTCTGTCATGATTCTCGTTTTCATTGGCTTCCCCTTAATCTTCCTGTTCTCCTGCCAGCAGCGCCGTGCGTTCCTTAAGCGCCAGCGCATCCAAAATCTCGTCGAGCTCGCCGTCCATAAACGCTTCCAGCTTGTACACCGTCACGCCTGCCCTATGATCCGTCACACGCCCCTGCGGAAAATTGTAGGTGCGGATGCGTTCGCTTCTGTCTCCGCTGCCCACCTGGCTTTTGCGGTGCTGGCTTAGCGCCTCGTCATGCTCGCTTTGCAGCTTATCCAACAATCGGCTCTTGAGAACGCGCATCGCCTTTTCCTTATTTTTCAGCTGGCTTTTCTCATCCTGGCATGTCACAACCAACCCTGTCGGGATATGGGTAATGCGCACGGCACTGTCCGTGGTGTTGACGGATTGCCCGCCATGGCCGCCGCTTCGGTACACATCCACCCTTAGGTCATTGGGGTCGATGTTTACCTCCACATCCTCCGCCTCTGGCAGCACGGCTACGGTGGCCGCGCTGGTATGGATGCGGCCGCCGGATTCCGTCTCTGGCACCCGCTGCACACGGTGTACGCCGCTTTCATATTTCAGCTTAGAATAGGCGCCCTTGCCAGAGATCACCACAATGACCTCCTTCACACCGCCCAGCTCCGTCAAGTTTTCCGTCATAATCTCCAGCTTGAATCCCTGGCGCTCTGCATATCTGGCATACATACGGTATAGATCCGCCCCGAACAGCGCCGCTTCATCGCCCCCTGTTCCGGCCCGTATTTCCAGCACCACGTTTTTATCATCGTTGGGATCTTTTGGCAAGAGCAAAAAGCGGATCTCCTCTTCCATCTCCTCTTTTTTCTCCTGCAAATGCTTGCTTTCCTCAGCCGCCAAATCGCGCAGCTCGGCGTCCGTTTCTTCCTCCGCCAGCTGCCTGCATTCTTCCAGTTCCTTCAAAAGCGCCTGGTATTCCTCGCTTTTTTGTGCGATGGGCTCTATCTGCGCATGCTCCTTAACAAGCTTACGCCATGCCTCCATATCGCTCATCGTTTCCGGCTGCGCAATCAAACGGCTCAATTCCTGATACCGAGCCTCTATGGTTTGTAACCGGTCTATCATCATTTTCATCCTTTCCGGCCATGCACAACACGCGGCAATCCAGACAGATCTTCTTTCATGCCTATCTCTTTTAGGCCCGCCTGCCTTAATAGCCGCATTACGTCCTGAGCTTGCGTACTTCCAATTTCCAGTCCCAGCCAGCCGCCTACCTTCAAGCAATCGGCCGCCTGCATGATCAACCGTTCGTAGACGTCCAGCCCCTTTGCCCCGGCCAGCAGCGCCAAGGGCGGCTCATACTCTCTGACCAAAGGGCTCAGCTGCCTATATTCCGTTTCGCTGATATACGGCGGGTTGGAAACAATTACATCAAATTGCTGCGTTTTGACCGGTGCGCAGAGATCACCGCAATGCCACCCAACATCAAGACCCAGCCTCAGCCCATTGTCCTTTGCCACCTTCAGCGCCTCCGCGCTTATGTCGGTTGCCTGCACCTCGCAGTCCGGCCGCTCATGCTTGATGGCCAGCGCAATGCACCCGCTGCCCGTGCATACATCCAGCACTTTACCCTGCCTCGGCACATTTTCCAACGCCTTTAGCACCAGTGTCTCGGTATCCATACGCGGAATCAATACCGACGGCGTTACACAAAACGTCAGCCCGTAAAAATCCGCCTCGCCCAAAATATACTGAATCGGCTCGCCCTTTAGCCTTCGTGCCAGGCACTGCGCCAGCATTTGCGCTTGGCCGGGTTTCATCGGCTCTGTTTGCGATAAAACCTGCGCCATAGGGATTTTCAGCACACGCGTGATCATCAATCGCGCCGTGCTGTCTGCATCCTCGATCCCATGTGCCTGCATCGTTTCCCTGATACGCCGCAGGCAGACGGACGGCATATCAGCCCGCATCGTTTGCCGCCTCCGCATAGGCCGCCGCCGCTACTTCGATCATATCGTCGCTTGGGAGGCGCGTGCTCAGCCTTTGCATCCATAGCCCCGGCGCCTGTAAGATCTTTGCACCCCATCCTTTCAGCTTGGCCGCAAACTTCAGCACCTCGTAGGAAAGCCCCGCCACCAGCGGCAGCAGTACCACGCGCAATGCCAGCCGTATCCACAGCACCTGGCTCTGTCCCAGCAGCGAAAAAACCAATATACTGACGATCATCACCAAAAACAGATAGCTGGTGCCGCATCTTGGATGTACCACCGGAAATTTCTTGCTGTTTTCCGGCGTGGGCTCCAGGCCGTGCTCAATGCAGTGCAGCACCCTGTGCTCTGCGCCATGGTACATAAAGACCCGCTTCATATCCTTCCATAAACCGATAGCCGCCATATAGCCTGCAAAAATCAGTAGACGAATCACACCCTCCAGGATATTAAACCATCCACTGCCCTTCGGCAGCATCCAACCCGACAGCAGCGAAGGAAGCAGAAAAAACAAACCCAGCGCCAAAATGATCGCCGCCACCATGGAAATTGCGCCCAGCACGCCGCTTTCCGGTTCCGTTTCCTCGCCCTCGTCTATCATCATATAGTCCGCACTCTTGTTCAGCATTTTATACCCGGATTTCAGCTGCGTACACAGATTGACCAGCCCGCGCACGATGGGCCACCTAGCCCAGGCATGGCGCTTGGCAAAGGTGCTTGCCTGTTCGCTGGTCAGCGTGATGCTTCCGTCCTTTCTGCGGACTGCCATACAAATTTTGCTGGGGGACTGGATCATCACGCCTTCGATCACTGCTTGTCCGCCCAGATTCACCTGCTTTGCCATAAAACTCCTTTATACGAAAAACAGGCTCCGCCTAAGAGCCTGTTTGCTTCGTGCACAAAATGCGGCATTACATGCCGTAGCGTTTTTTGAAACGGTCTACGCGGCCGCCGGTATCGACGAGCTTCTGCTTGCCGGTATAGAACGGATGGCACTTGGAGCAGATTTCAACCCTCAGTTCCTTTTTAACAGAACCGGTGGTGAACGTCTCTCCACAGGCGCACCTTACCTGGCACTCACCATACTGCGGGTGAATATTCTCCTTCAATGCTTCCACCTCTTCTCTGTAAAATAGCAAAGATTATTATATCAGCCCTTTTTTAGAAATACAAGCCCCTGTCCGTATTTTTCTTTTCCTATTTTTGCGGTTTTTTCGGGAATGTGCCAACAATGCTAAAATACGCCACAGCACCCCCGGCAACGCCCATCAGCATAGACACAAAATTCGCAATTCTTGGCAAAACGCCCATATAATATAGGATCGCCATCGACAATAGCTCGCTTATCAGCCAAGTGCCCAGCAGGATGGCCATAGGGCCGCCCGTGCTTTTCTCCGCTTCACGGCATCGCGTATTCAACTGTGAAATGGCCAGTATCATCAAAACAAAGCCCAGCATTTGCTTCCTACCGCCTATTGTCCTGTTTCGTGGTTGTATAGCCTTCCTTTTTGCAAATGCGCATATATTCTTCCATCGCCTTGATAAAATGCTCGTTATCCCTTGTTTTTCTCAGCATTTCCAGTAGATTCTCTGCGTTTTCAATGGCATTTCCGCTGGTCATAAATCTGCGCACGCTGAAAGTTGCTTTGTATTCTTCATCGCTAAGCAAAAACCGTTCCTGCCTGGTACCGCTCTTAAAGATATTGACAGCCGGGAAGGTCCCTCGTTCGCTCAGTGTACGGTCTAGCTGCAGTTCCATGTTGCCGGTGCCTTTGAATTCTTCAAAGATGATTTCATCCATCCTGGAACCTGTATCCACTAAAGCAGTGGCCAAAATCGTCAGGCTGCCACCTTCTTCAATGTTGCGCGCCGCGCCGAAAAACCGTTTGGGTTTGAATAGGGCGCCCGGGTCCAAGCCGCCCGAAAGCGACCGCCCCGTCGGCGTAATCGTCATGTTATAAGCCCTAGCCAGCCGCGTGATGCTATCCAACAGGATCACCACGTCTCTGCCCTGCTCTACCAGCCTCTGCGCCCGCTCCAGCACCATTTCCGATACACGCGTATGGTGCTCCGGCATCTCGTCAAACGTAGAGTAGATGACCTCGCCTTGGATGCTGCGCTGCATTTCCGTTACCTCTTCCGGCCTTTCATCAATGAGCAGCATCATCAGCGTCACCTCCGGGTGGTTGATGCTGATGGCATTGGCTACCTGTCTCAAAATGGAAGTCTTTCCTGTGCGAGGCGGCGCTACGATCAACCCGCGCTGCCCTTTGCCGATGGGGCACATCAAGTCAATGATGCGCAGGATCAGCACATCCTTCATTTCGGAATTTTCCAGCGTCAGCCTTTCGTTGGGGATGATGGGCGTCAATTCCTCAAACGGCGTTCTCGCAGCTGCCTTATACGGCGGCTCTTCATTGATAAGGTCTATATACAGCAGCGCCAGGCGCTGATCTCCGTCCGGGCCAGCCGGCCGGGTACGCCCCTTGATTTGATCTCCGGTAGCTAAGTTAAATTTTCGGATCTGTGCAATGGAAACATATACATCCCGCAGGCCAGACATCGGATCCATCGGCCGGATAAAGCCATAGCCATCCGGCAAAATTTCCAAAACACCCTCGCATTGTCCGCAGTCTCCGGAATCCAGCATTTCCTGAATGGCGCTATCCAGCAGCTCATCAGTGCTTTGGTAGCGCATCGCGCTGGAACGCTTATGCGGCCGTTTGATGCCAAAGCAGTTGCTTTTCTGGTAACTCGGCCGGGCTGCCTTATCCTCCGCCTTGGCAGCCTGCGCCTCGGTGGGTTCTGTCTCGTGCGCTGCCTGCGCTTTGGGGGGGCGCCCTCTTCTTTTCTTCTCAGCCAGCGCTTGCTCCGTCTGATCGTCCTTTTTCTCCTTTGGCGGGCGGCCCCGGCGCTTTGGCGCTTCAGCGGCTATTTGCTCCGGCAACGATTCCAAATGCTCCGGGCATTTCAACATCTCCTCTACCAAAGCTGCTTTTCGATAGGAATACACATCCTTCACGCCCATAGCAGATGCCAGCTTTCTCAATTCTACCAAACTTTTTTTCATATATGCTTCATAGGTCATCATATGGCCCTCCCAAATTGGATAAAAAGACAAAGAAAGAAAAGAAAAACATGAAAAAAACAAAAGAAAATGGATCTTGTCGTTCTTTGATTCTATTATTATACCTTATCGGTAGGTTTTCGGTCAATGTCAGATCGCCCCGAATCCGCGGTGCTTTCTGTCATCTTCCTGTCTTTTCCCGGCAAACGCTTCTCCCTCGGTATAAATTCCCTTGTCCTGTTTCCAATGCAGATGGTCCATTCGCTTTTCCAAGCCCAGAAAAAAACAACGGCAGGCCTCTGCCTGCCGCCGTTTATATTTGTACCCCAAACCGTTTATCGTATTTTTCTTCCCCTTATTTCAGGGTAATGTCTGTGCCCGTCGGCACCACATGGATCCAGGTGTTGCCGGGCTGCAAAACGATTTCGTTGCCGTCCGCATCCTTGTACACCGTCTTTGCCTTTACGCTGTCCTTACTCCAGGTTCCCTCTGCGTATTTGCCGTTGATGGCATATACAATCTTGCCGGAACCGCCTGCCACATCCGCCAGCTGTCCATTTACATTTTCATCATGATAATTGGTAAATTGGAAAATCAGATTCTTTACTTCTACTACCTTTTTGGTATCGGAATCCCTATGCTCCTTCCCATTCACCTTTCTCTTGTAAGTCTGTGTCTCGCTGTCATACGTATATGTCAGGTTTCCGCCAAACTTTAAGGAGATTTCCTGCGCCTGATTGGCCAGCGCCACTTCGGGATCAAACTGGAACGTACGCACCGTAGGCGTAAAATCGATCATCGCACGGGCCTTTTCGGTATACAGGCATGCATTGTGCGGCGCGCTGCGGGAGCTTTCCCGATAGTACGCCTCCGTTTCCGTCAACCCATCGCAGCGAGCCTGGAACAGGTCGTTTCTCTCCATATAGTTGTATACATTGAGCTTATCGCCAGATTCGCTGGGGCCGCCGAAATGGCAGAATACGCCATCATATTCCGAAGCCAACGCCGTAAAATACTGCCGCGCGCTGCGCACAGGGCCAATGACGTCCGGCACATTGCTATTCCAAACGCCCATCAACCGCGTGATGCCGCCTTCCACCTCACACTCGTACACGATATCTGCCGCCTGGATGCCTTCCTGCGGCCGCGCCGCTTCGCTGTTATCGATCATTGCGATCACGGGCTTATACTCGGAGATCGTCTCGCTGCCGTTCAACGGGTCGCGTCCCGTGCTCACAGCGGTCTGTGTGGGCGCCGCCCCAGAGGGCTGCGGTTCCTCCTTTTTGCCACAGCCAGCTGCCAGCGGTACGATCATACACACTGCCAGCATAATGCCGATTAGCTTTTTCATGGCCATTGCCTCCTCATAAATTCTCTGCCTTATAGGCCTTCTTGTTATTTTTTTACCGATTGATTATATCACATGTTTATCAGAATGCCACATTATTTCAACAAAAACACGCCTTTTCGCCTCTTATTTAGGGAATGGCCTTGGGATATGTTGACATTTTGGTAGGAAAAATTCCCTTTCCGTTCCATACCTGATATAATAGAAAAATAATATGCTCGTTGGAAGCCCTGCCCTCTGCAGGATCTTTCATCCATAGAGCAGGCGTTAGGGGGGCTTTATGAACATCGCATTGATCATGGCCGGCGGTACCGGCACACGCATGAATCATTCGACGCCCAAGCAGTATTTATTGCTAAACGGGGCGCCCATCGTTCTCCATACCCTGCGCGCGTTTGAACGCTGCTCTGCAATCGACGCTATTTGTCTTGCCTGCGCATCCTCGTATCTGCCGCTGATGCAGCGGATGATCCAGGAACATCATCTAACCAAAGTGCGCTATTTTGCCGAGGCCGGCAAAGATCGCCGCCTTACCTCTAAAAATGCGGTGGAGGCTGTGGCTCCGTTCTGTGCGCCGGAGGACATCCTGCTTATCCACGACGCCGTCCGCCCCTTTGTCACCGAGCGTATCATTCTGGAAAACATCCGTATGGCGCGGGAATACGGCGCTGTTTACACCGTTTATCCTGTTCAGGATACCATTGTGCAGAGCCTTAACGGCAAAGAGCTATCAGATATCCCTGATAGGTCTGCGTTGTATTTGGGGCAGACACCCCAGTCTTTCCGTTGCTCCCTGATCCAACAGGCCCACCAGCGATATGCGGCGCAAACATCGCCCGCCCCTGTCACGGACGACTGCTCGCTGGTTCTTCAAATGGGGCATCCGGTGTATCTTGTTTCCGGTTCCAAGACCAATATCAAGATCACCACGCCGGAGGATATGGAAATCGCGCGATTTTTTGCGCAGAAATTTTCCTTTGCCGAATCAAATACAGCGGATTCGGGAAGCATCAAACACCATGATTTATCGAGAGGGGATGCCAGCAAATGCAGACGCCTTTGACCATCGGACAATTCAACGATGGATATTTACCCGTCACCGACGGCGTTGTTACCGTGGTACGCAATTATGCGTACTGGCTCAATGAAAAATACGGCAAATGTGTCGTCTATGCCCCCAATGCCAAGCATTATCAAAACGAAGAATCCTTTGATGTGCAGCCTTATCTATCCATGCCGATTCCCGGCCGTAAGCCCTATCGCCTAGGCTTCCCCGTATTTGATGCCAGCTATCGCAGGCAGGTGGACAGCATGCAGTTTGATTTGGTGCATTCCCATTCTCCGTTTTCTGCCGGGTCTGAAGCGTTGCGCGTGGCCAAAAAGCAGCATATTCCGCTGGTCGGCACCTTTCACAGCAAATTCTACGACGATTTTGTGCAGTATTTCCACAGCGACCACATCGCGCGGGCGGGTGTCAATCTTGTCATTAAGTTCTTTCAGAAGTGCGACAGCGTCTGGACCGTCAGCGACGCTACCGTGGAAACGCTCCGTGAATACGGCTATCAAGGCCCCATCACCGTCATCAACAACGGCACGGACTTGGCCGCTCCGGAAACGCAGGCAGAGGTCGACGATGCCAAACAGCAGGCGGAGGCGCTCTGCTCTCTCCGCCCGGATCAGCCGTTGTTTGTGTTTGTCGGCCAGCATATTTGGCAAAAAAATGTGCGCCTAATCCTGGAAGCTGCCGAACAGCTGCGGCACATCGAGCCGGATTTCCGTTTGGTCTTTGTTGGCACGGGATATGCACAACACGATATGCAAGCGTTTATCGATGAGCATGCGGGCATGGCGCAGCAGGTTTCCCTGTTGGGCACCATCCAAAATCGCACCCTGCTCTCTTACCTGTATTTGCGTGCCAGCGCCTTTGTGTTTCCCTCCGTGTACGACAATGCGCCCCTTGTCGTTCGGGAAGCGTCTGCCATGGGGACTCCCTCCATTTTGATACAGGGCAGCACCGCAGCGCAGGGTGTAGAGGATAAGGTCAACGGATTTTTATGCCAAAACAGTGTGGAAAGCCTGCGAGATACCATGCTCTATTGTCTGCGGCATCCTCAACAGGCGCAAGAAATCGGGAAAAAGGCCCAGAAAACGCTGGCCAAATCCTGGTCCATGATCGTAGATCAAGTATATGAAGAATATCTTCGCATCATTGAAAACCATAAAGCAAAAAACCAATAAAAAAAGTGCGTACCACGCACTTTTTCTTTTTCCCTGATCAAAGAATGCCTACCAGGCGCAGAATCGTCCATCCAAAGCCAAAAATCGTAACCAATAGCGAGATCACGCCCACCGGCAGCGTCCATTTGAGCTTTGGCACTTCCTTCATCAGCTTTTCGTCCGCCTTTGTCTTGGCCCTGCGGTTTTCGCTGCTCCTGCGCCGCTCCTGCTTTTTTTGCTCCTGAATCTGAAGCGCTTTGATCTTGATATAATGGTTAACCACAATGATGTTGACGGAGTATACGATCAATCCCAGCAGACCGATCCAAACAGAAAGATGCATCCCCAAAAATACCATAGATATGGCACCGCCTTTTTCGTTCTCTTAAGTCTTAATGATAAGGCATAGAGGGGCTGTTTGCAAGTAAAGATTTGCTGCGGTGCACGTATAGAGCGCATAAGAAAAAAAGCAGGAAGCCCTGCTTATTTTCCCTCTACATAGGCGATGGGGTCCTTCGCCACGCCCTTTACGCTGACGCCAAAGTGCAGATGCGCCGGATCGTTGGCGGTATTGTTGGCACTTTTCCCGACCTTACCGATGACATCGCCTTTTTTCACCTGCTGGCCCTTTTCGATGGATTCCGGGGCCTGAAGGTTCCCATATGTGCTTTTTACCTCATTGGCATGCTTGATAACGATGGTATATCCTGTTTCTGCATTGTTTTCCACAGATTCCACCGTGCCATCCATCATGGCTACTACATCCGTGCCTTCCTCTGCCTGTATATCCGCTGCCTTATGCACCATCCAGGCATTTAGTGTTTGGAAGTATACCGGATCCTCCGCGCTAAACGGGCGCAGCACCTCGCCCTTGACCGGCATCGTCGGCTTTACGGCTACCACGGTCTGTTTTGCCTTGGGTGTTTCGGTAGGTGCCGGCGTCGGTGTGGGCGTCGCCGTCGGTGTGGGCGTTGCTTTTGCAATTTCATTTAAGCGGTCCATCTCCTGTTGGAGCGTAGTCCCGTTGTTTTGGTTGGCCGCCTGGGCGGAGGCAGTCGGCGTCGGCTGTGCGGCGGTATCGCCGCTGCTGCCCAGCGTGAAGTACGCCGTTACGCCAATGAGCGCCAGGCAAACGAGCATAACCAGATAAATGCCGTTCTTATCCATGAATGCGGCCAGCTGGGAGCGCTGGCGGATCGGGCCTCTGTCATTGCGTCTGAAATTTCGGTTATCCATGTTGATTCCTCCTTTAACGCTATTGTTGCCGCGTCAAAGCAGGCATATACACATGGATTTATTTTTTCAAGGCTTTTCCATTTGCGCCAATGTGACCCCTGTATAATAATGCGTTAAAATCTCTTCATAATTTTTCCCTTCTTTGGCCATGGCATTTGCGCCTACCTGGCTCATGCCTACGCCGTGCCCATAGCCCTTTGTGGTAATCTGCACATTTTCCCCATCAAAGGCAAAGGTAAAATCTGTAGAATCCAGTGTAAACAGCGCGCGGATCTGTTTGCCGGTAAATTTCGTCTTGCCAATTTCCACCGTCTGTACACGGCCCGAAGCCGTTCTTTGATATGTGCCTATCGATTCCGCAATATTTTTTTCCGTAACCTCCGCCTTCTCATCCTCTTCCATCAGCTTTTTCGCAAATTCCTGTTTGGAAATGCTGACGGTCCTTTGATAGCGCGGCGCAGATTCCTCCCCCGGGCTGTCTACTCCGCGCAAATAGGGCAGCGCATTTTTATAAACGTTTTCCACGTCCTCTGTGCGCCCGCCCGAGGTGGAATGAAACAGCGCCACAATGGGTGCACCATCGTATTCCAGCACCATTCCCTTTGTTTCTTCCACAGCCTGGCGGAGCTTTGCTTCGTTTTTCTCAAACGATTTTCCCCATTTTTCGCGCCTGCCCGCTTCGTCGCAAAACGCTTGGCAGTGCCCGCTGTCCGTACAAATGACAGCCTCGCTTCTATCGCATCCGCTGCCCAGCATCTTATCATAGGTATAGGTGCGGGCCGCTACTGCCTGCGCTTTCAGCGCTTCCGGTTCATAGCTCACCGGCATCTCAGCCGATACTACGCCGACAATGTATTCCTCCAGCGGCATTTCCAGCACCTTGTTATCATGCGCCGTATCCAGCACTTTGATGTCTTCGCTTACGATTTTATTTTGCTTGGGCGCCAAAAGATCCAGCGGCCAAAATGATCCGTCCTCTTCCGATGTGCTCATCCAGCAGGACAGCGCAATGACCGCCAAAACGCCTAGCACCCAGCGCTGCACCCTCGCCTTTGCCGTGCCTTTCGGATGCGGCGTATGCTTTGGCCGAAACAGCCGCCGCTTCGGTCGAATTTGTCTTTTCCTTTTCTTATATGCGATCCCCTTATGCTTCATGGCACAGCCTCCCTGTGCACGTTTATGCATGGAAAAAACAAAAAAGAACCCCGCTCGTTCGGTTGACAAATCCACCAACGCCTAGGTACAATAAGGAATGGTTTTGTGCACCTATAGCTCAGTAGGATAGAGCGACCGCCTCCTAAGCGGTAGGCCACAGGTTCGAATCCTGTTAGGTGCGCCATATCGGAACGGAATCGATCGTTCCGATTTTTTTATTTTTCCGATGCCCATTTCCTTGCGATGTTCAGCTTTGGCCGGCATCGCCTGCAATTATGGCTTGCCTGTTGCTCTTTTTTTAAGAATTGGTTAATTTTATATTCTCGTTTTTCTTTTGTGGTAGAATACCTTTTATTCATATCCAACAAAGAAGGGGGCTACGGCATGAGCCAAGACGATATTTCCCGGTTCCATCCAAATCCAGAAGAGGGGCTGTCCAACGAACAAGTACAGCAGCGAATTCGTCAGGGATTGCAAAATCAGGCCCCTCCGGCCATCAGTAAAACCATCGGTCAGATTTTTAAGGAAAATGTCTGTACCCTATTCAACTTGTTTAATGTGTTGATTGCATTGGCCTTGGCGCTGGTAGGCGCCTGGTCCAACATGGTATTTATCCTTATCATCGCGCTTAACACCTGTATCGGCATTGCACAGGAGCTGCATGCTAAGCGTTTGGTAGACAAGCTCTCCCTTTTATCCCGTCCTACCGCCCATGTGATGCGTGAAGGAATAGAACAGGAAGTTTCTGTCAGCGACCTGGTATTGGATGATGTGTTGATTTTGCAGAGTGGCCAACAGATCTGTGCCGATGCCACTCTGCTTTCCGGCCAAATCGAAGCAAACGAAGCACTATTGACGGGAGAATCCGATCCCATCCATAAAAATCACGGGGATACAGTGCTATCCGGCAGCTTTGTCATCAGCGGCAAATGCGCGGCGGTGGTAGATCATGTTGGGGCGGAAAACTACGCCACAAAACTTTCAGCCGAGGCCAAAAAGTTAAAAAAGCTTCATTCTGAGCTGATGACCTCCATGCAAAAGGTCACCCGCTTTACCGGCTTTTTCATTGTGCCGCTGGGTATAATTCTGTTTTTAGAGGCCCTTTTGTTTCGGCAAACGGCCCTGCCGGATGCGGTGATATCCACCTCTGCCGGGCTGCTGGGCATGCTGCCCAAAGGGCTTGTGCTGCTCATCAGCATTTCCCTGGCCGTGGGCGTAATCCGCTTGGCCAAAAAACAAATTTTGGTACAGGCCTTGTTTTCGCTGGAAACGCTGGCCCATGTAGACGTGCTTTGCCTGGACAAAACCGGCACGCTCACCGAAGGAAATATGCAGGTGGAGGCCGTACATCCCCTATGCCAAGCACCGCCCGTACCGGTGGAAAAAATGATCGGTTCCTTTTTGCAGCATACCGACGATAACAATGCTACCTTTCAGGCGCTTGACCGCTATTTTCCGAAAAGCAACGCCTACAAGCCTACGGATAAGATTGCCTTTTCCTCCCAACGCAAATGGAGTGGCATGACGTTTGGCAATCACGGCACTTTGGTTTTGGGCGCCCCCGAACGCCTGTTGTCCGAAGCGTTGCCTGTCTCTCTCATGCAAGAGGTTGAAAATGGGGCGCGTGTGCTCATTGCAGGCTGGACCCCTCAACCCATTGCCACAGACCAGCCGCTTCCGCCGTTGACGCCGCTTTGCGCCATCGTCATTTCGGATGTTATTCGCAAAGGCGCCCAGGAAACCTTGGCCTATTTTCAGCGCGAAGGGGTGGATGTAAAGGTCATTTCTGGCGATAACCCGGCGGCTGTTTGTGCCATTGCCAAGCGGGCCGGCCTTGCCAACGCCTCCTCTTTCATCGATATGACAGGCATAGATACACCCGAAGAGATTGCCCGGGCCGCGCGTACTTACACCGTTTTCGGCCGCGTTACCCCCGCGCAGAAAAAGCTGCTCGTTCAGGCCCTTCAGGCACAAGGCCATTCCGTTGCCATGACAGGCGACGGTGTGAACGACATCCTAGCCCTGCGTGAGGCAGATTGCAGCATCGCCATTGCCGAGGGCAGCGACGCTGCCCGCCAGGTTTCTCAGCTGGTGCTGCTTCATTCCGACTTTACCGCCCTGCCCAGCGTATTGTTGGAAGGGCGCCGCGTCGTCAACAATATCACGCGGGTAGCAGGGGTCTTTTTTGTCAAAACCCTCTATTCGCTGATGCTGTCCCTGATCTGTGTTTTCGGCAACATCCCTTTCCCCTTTGCGCCGATCCAAATCACGCTGATCGATCTTATCATCGAAGCGTACCCGTCCTTCTTTCTCTCCTTTGAGCCGGATGGGCGGAGGATCCGCGGCACCTTCCTGGGCTCCGTGCTGCGGCGTGCGCTGCCTAACGCCTTAGCCGTTGTCTGTACTGTCATGGCCGCTTACATATGGACGCCTTGGCTCGGCTTTACTGCCGATCAGACAACGCTTCTTATGTACCTGCTTGTTGGCACAGTGGGCTGCATGGCGGTGTGTAAAGCCTGCTATCCATTCAATGTGCTGCGTCTGTTTTTAACCTGTACCGTTCCTATCGGCTACTTTGCCGCCGTGATTATATTCCATGGCATGTTGGATCTTACAGCGCTCTCCGCTGTGCTATACCAGCCCTGGGCCATATTGGCGGCCTGTGCGCTCATATTAGAGCGTATCTTTTCCAAATGCCTGGCCAATGTATCATTCAAGCATCTATGAGCTTGGCTTTTATAAGCGCTGGTAAATTCTGCCAGCGCTTTTCTTTTTTGATGTCAGACATATTTCATGATTTTTTATCATTTCACCTATGCTTTCTGCTCTGCGCCGTAAGGGAAAAAAACAGAATCCACGCTCTTTTTGTCTCCCCTTGTTCTTTATTTTCCGCGGTTTTATGCATACAATCCCCTTTTTATTTCGTCAAAGATTTCAAAATTATGAATATTGTGTTAAAAGAGGGGTTCCTTGGGCATACTGAGAATCGTTCAAGCTGTATGGCATCCAAGACCCTTGGCCCATACGTAAAAGAAAGGAAGTATCATGCAAATACGAATTTGCCAAACACCTTTGAAAGCAAGATGTGCATGCGCACATGAGGTGAGCTTATGAAGTGGTTGGCTACCCTTTTGATTGTAACGCAACTATGTTCCCAGGCTGTATCCATCGCAAAGAATCAGGAAGAGCCCGCAGCGCCCGCGGCGGCCGTGGCAACGCAATCGCCGGCTCCTACCCCGGAACCGACGCCGGAGCCAACACCGGCCGCTACGCCAACGCCAACAGAAAAGCCGGCCGCTACACCGGAAAAGAAAAAGGAAACGCCAAAGCAAGAATCCAATACGCCACAGGCTTCTGCACAGCATACGACGCGCAAAGGCGTTTCCTATACCGACGAGGATGTTGAGGAGCTAGCTCGCATCATCTTCTGGGAGGCTGGCAGCGAAAGCGAAAGAGGACAGATGGCCGTAGCAGAAGTAATTTTAAACCGTGTTCAACACGATGCATGGCCGGATACCATTCAAGGCGTAATCTACCAGTCCTCGCAGTTTACGCCAACGGAGGATCCCGCCTACAAAACGCGTCCGATAGACGACCGATTCTATACGATTGCTACGCGCGTTTTGGAAGGGGAAAGCGTTTTATGCTGCGACAGCGTCACGTATTTTAGCCGTGGCAAATCAGATTATATGGCGGATCCTTTTAAGATCGGGCGCCATTGGTTTGGGCATTATAAGCAGTGTACCAAATAAGCCCCAAGGCAGACCCAATTGGGTCTGCCTTTTTTCGTATCAAAACCTTTAAGAGCACAGCAAGCGCCGTCATCGAAATCCCAGATACCACAAAAATTTTTTATCATTTTATAGCGTTTTGTTTCCCGATCAAATTTCCAAATTTTTGCCTACAATCCTAGATTTTTTGTGCCACTAGGCAAAAAGGAAAGGGAACATTTATGTTTGTATATGAAAATATTTTTCCTTGAAAAAGAAAAAGTTCGTACTGGACATCATATCAATTTTTTTTTATTATTTGGGCATAGATTGGACCCTCGGATAAACAAGATTCCCTTACACCTTTTGGCAATTGCTTCGATCATTACCCCCCGAACCTTGCCACCATTGTATGTCCCGCTAGGGCTGATCTATCATCGAATATAAAAAAGCACTGCCTGCACAGTGCTTTTTTATATTTCTGCAAGATTCTTATCTTTTCGTCTTTGGTGCTGGTTTTCCACAGCCTTTATGCCGCTTATCTACACACTTTGGCTGGGTTTATCCACAGTTTCCACAGGTTTTTTTCAAAACTGTGGACAACCCTCCTCCTTTTTGCTTTGCATCGTGTCCGTCTTTTTTTGAATTTTTGTGCTTTTTTCCGTTTATGATTTTTTGCGTCCGAACATGTCAAACTGCCTTGTCATGCCCTGGAAAGTGTGCTATGCTATGCAAAAATTCAATCTTCTTTTTCTATTTTTAATTTCCTTTCTATTTTGTATGATTTCTTTGTTTTAGAGATAGGTTCGTATTCTTTTGTATTACCTTTTCGTGTTTTTTTCGTATCCGTATTTTTCCATGATGATCAAAGCTATTTTCTTTATAGCGGTTGTTTTAGTGTATTTTGCTGTCTCTGTTCCGGCCAAAGGAGGGGTGTTGGGAAGAACAGAACCACCAATTGCTCCAATATGCACACATTTATAGGGGGTACTCATGGAATTATCTATTTTTCAAGCTGCCATCCTTGCTGCCTATTATTGGTTTGCAGCAACACGTATCGTATATAGTCTGATCCATATTCTCCGCGGGCCCTTGATGACCTCTCTGTTCTGTGGCATCGTCTTGGGCGATGTGCCCACCGCGATCATGATCGGCGCCATGATCCAACCCATGTTTTTGGCCTTTACCGCAGCGGGCGGCACCATCGTTTGGGATGAATGTGCCGCAGGCATGTGTGGCTGCACCATTACCATCCTAGGCGGCCTGGATATGTCGCAGGCGTTGACCATTGCCGTTCCCATCAGCTTGCTTTGTGCACAGCTGCATACCCTGCGCCGTATCTTCAACATCTATCCGGTACAAAAGGCCGATCAGTATGCCAAGACCTGCAATACCAAGGGCATCACCTTTATGTGTCTATGGTGGCCTGTGATCATGGAGTTCTTCGTGTTTGCGATCCCGATGTTCCTGGCTCTGTATTTCGGCGCAGAGGCTGTTGGGCGTATCATCAACAATCTGCCGCAGTGGACGACCAATGCGTTGGCCATCACCGGCAAGATCCTGCCGGCGCTTGGCTTTGCCATGACCATCAATGTCATCGGCCGCCCGCAATTCCTGCCGTTTTTCCTAGGCGGATTTTTCCTGGCACAGTATTCCGGCATCGGCGGGATCCCATTGGCGCTCTCCGGTCTGTTTGTGGCTTTCCTGTATTACCTGATTTTACAGGCCACCTCGCAGGATAGCCCGGAGGTAGATCAAGGCAGCCAACAAGCCATCGAGGCCGATGAAGAAGGCAAGCATCTTTTGACCAAGCGCGACGTAAACAATTTGGTCTTCCGTTGGCAGATCATGGCGGAGGTGCCAAATTCCTTTGCCCGTCTGCAATCGCTGTCGTTCTGCGCCGCTTTCATTCCGATTCTCAAAAAGCTGTACGGCCACGATCCTGAAGAGCTGTCTGCGGCGCTGACCCGCCACCTGACCTTTTTCAATACCGAGGGGGTTTGGGGCTCCGTCGTACATGGCATCGTCATGGCCATGGAAGAGCAGCGCGCGCTGGGGGCTCCGGTGCCCACCGAGGCCATCAACGGCATCAAAGCCGGCTTGATGGGGCCGTTTGCCGGCATTGGCGATACCATCAACTGGTCTACCATGAAGCCGCTGTTGATCATGCTCGTGCTTCCGCTGGCAGAAAGCGGATCGTTTCTGGCGCCAATTATCTATGCGGTGCTTTTGGCGGGCATCACGATTGCGGAAAACTACTTTTGTACACATCGGCTACCGCATGGGAACAGAGGCCGCCGTTACCATCCTGGAAGGCGGTATGATCAACAAATTCATCTCCTGTGCGTCTGTACTGGGTATGTTCATGATGGGCGGCCTGTCCGCTTCCATGGTCAATGTATATACGACTGTACAGATCCCAACCTCTGGCTGCCTCCGCCGCTTAAGCCCATCAAAAAAATTACGTATCAGCCCATTAAAATATAGAAAAAAGGCTCTGTTGAAAAGAGCCTTTTTCTATATTTGTATACTTTTTTGTTATATTTAATTTTCATCAGCAAACGCCTTTTTTACCTAAAAAAAGTAGTTTTGAGTTGCTTTTTACAACGAAAATTTGAACTATTGTCAAGCTCCAAAAAGTATGCTATTCTGGATTCAATTAAGTAACATCCCAGTTCTTTTATTCATTTTTTGTATCTAAAAAACATATAGATAATGTAGCCCACGATTTCTAGGGCCATTTGTCAACAATGGTTCTTTATTCTAGTCCTGTCTCTGCTCCAGATGAAAGGAGGGAAGCGTACAGAGCAGAAACTGTACGAACGAGTTAGCAATGACGACGATTGCTATACCAGTAGGGGGTTACTCATGGAACTATCTATTCTTCAATCAGTCATCCTGGCGCTCTATTATTGGGTTTGTACATTCGGCGCGATTTACAGCTTGACACAGGTCTATGCCAAACCGTTGTTCGTAGCGTTGGTTTGCGGCATCGTCCTGGGCGACGTACCCACAGCTATGAAAATCGGCGCATCGATCCAACCCATGTTCCTGGCCTTTACAGGGGCCGGCGGCACCGTTGTTTGGGATGAGGCGGCCGCTACCATCGTTGGCTGTACGGTCACGATTCTAAGCGGTATCGAGCTTTCCCAGGCCGTTACCATTGCCGTTCCTGTCAGCCTTTTGTGTGCACAGCTGCATACCATCCGCCGTATCGTCATGGTATATCCGGTACAGAAGGCGGATAAGTATGCCGAAACCTGTAACATCCGCGGCATCACCTTCATGGCGTTCTGGTGGCCGCAGATCATCAAGATCTTTATCTACGCAATCCCCATGTTCTTTGCCCTGCATTTCGGTGCCGAGGCAATGGGCACCTTAATGAACAGCCTGCCCACCTGGATTACCAATGCGCTGGGCATCACCGGCAAATTGCTGCCGGCGCTGGGCTTTGCCATGACCATCAACGTCATCGGCCGCCCGCAATTCCTGCCGTTTTTCCTGGGCGGCTTCTTCCTAGCCCAGTATTCCGGCCTCAGCGGCATTCCGCTGGCATTGTCCGGCTTGTTTGTAGCTTTCCTCTACTACCTCATTCTTGAAGTTGCTGATAAGGGCAAAGAAGAATCTATGGATGAGGGAACACAAGCCGCTGTGGAAGCTGACGAGGAAGGCAAAAAGCTGCTTACCAGCAAAGACGTAACCAACCTTGTCGTTCGTTGGAACTTCTATTGTGAATGTTCTAACTCCTTTGCTCGTTTGCAATCTCTAGCATTCTGCGCCGCATTTATCCCGGTCCTGAAAAAGCTTTACGGCCATGACCAGGAAGAATTTTCCGCAGCGCTGACCCGCCATCTGATGTTCTTCAACACAGAGGGTATCTGGGGCTCCATCATCCATGGCATCGTGTTGGCCATGGAAGAGCAGCGTGCCTTGGGAGCGCCCATCCCGACAGAAGCGATTACCGGCATCAAAGCCGGCTTGATGGGACCATTTGCCGGCATCGGCGATACCATCGACTGGTCTACCCTGCGTCCGTTGCTCATCGCCTTGGTCCTACCCCTGGCAGAAAACGGCTCGTTCCTGGCACCCATCATTTACGGTATTTTGCTGGGCGGTATTACCTTTGCTGAAAACATGTTCTTCGTGAAAACCGGTTATCGCATGGGTACGCAGGCTGCCTTGTCCGTTTTGGAAGGCGGCGCTATCAACAAGTTCATCTCCTGTGCGTCTGTACTGGGTATGTTCATGATGGGCGGCCTGTCCGCTTCGATGGTCAAGGTATACACCACCGCACAGATTCCGACTGGCGAAGGCACCGTGATGGCCATCCAGGGCGACATTCTCGACGCGGTTGCGCCCGGGTTGCTCACATTGTTTGCAGTATTGATGACCTATCGGTATCTGCGCAGCGGCCACAGCATGATGAAAGCCACGTTCTGGCTGCTGGGCATCGGCCTGGTGCTGGGTGCTATAGGTATCATCGGCGATGGCGGCTTCCTGATCAAGCCGATCATGGATCTTTCGGCGGCAGCCTGATGTAAAAATCTCTTTCTTAAAAAGCCCTTCCTATGGGAGGGCTTTTTTATAATATGTAAAAAAAATGCTTGCATCTTGACAGAAATATGATATACTACACAAGAACATCAATGTTCTTAAGTAATTATCAATATATTTAGGGATTTGTTTGTTTTTATGTATATTAAGTCGTAGGCATTCGACTTTATATAGATTATTCGCTGTATTGCTCCAGCGTAAGGAGGGATGTGTTATTGAGCAAACCACCCCATGAACCATTATTTTAGCCTATTAGGGGGATTATTTATGTCTATTTCTATTATGCAAGCTGTCATACTAGCTT
>CAUGNO010000004.1:0-179316 GCA_959600905.1 uncultured Eubacteriales bacterium
GACATGTACAGATATTACAAAGGGCTGCTTAATGGAACCCCGAAAGAGTGAAATAGCAGCAGAAGACATTGCTTTTACGATAATATTCTGATAAAATTAGGATAAAATTGATGACATAAAAGGGGATGATTAAACATGATACAGATCCGGCCTGTTTCCGACCTAAGAAATAAATTTCCGGAGATTGAAACCATTGTAAATAGTGGAAGCCCTGTTTATCTTACAAAGAATGGGTATGGTGCAATGGTTGTATTAAGTTTGGAAGAATACGAGAGCTTGATTGGTAACATTGAAATAAAACTTGATGAAGCTGACAGACAGGCGGCAAAGACAGAAGAAAGGCTTTCCCACGAAACAGTTTTCGGGAATGCAAGGGGTGCCGTGCATGGGAAATAAATCCTATCAGCTTAGGTATTTGCCGATATTTGAGCAGGATTTAATCAGCACGGCGAATTACATTGCCAATGTTTTGAAGAATGAGGCAGCAGCATTACGCCTGATTGATGATATAGAAGCTGCCATCATGGAAAGGCTAAGCAATCCTGTTGCTTTTGAACCATACCGTTCCTCTAAAAAACGTGACCATCTATACTATCGGATTTACGTAAGAAATTATGTGGTTTATTATGTGGTGATCGATGATGTGATGGAAGTACGCCGTCTGATGTATGGCGCAAGAGATACGGATAGACATTTATAGAGGGGACATGTACTTGAACCGATAAAGGCTAATTTTTAGAAAACATCCCATTGCTACGGCATTTTCAAGGAAAAGCAGCTGGCTTTCTATAAAGTAGAGGAACAAAATGAACGGGTGATCGTGTACGCTGTGGTAGATAGCCGGAGGGAATATGTAAGGCTGGTTTAAGCGCTTGATAGACGGATGAAAAATAATCTTGTATGACACACGTATGACACAAATCTTTTCAAGAAACGGCTTTTAAGACGCAAGAAATGCCTATATTACTGGAAAAATTGGGAGATTTAATATGGCGTCATGATTGCTTCGTAATCAGCAGGTCGCCGGTTCAAGTCCGGCCAGTAGCTCCACGGGCGACGGCCCGAGTGAATATCGCAATTCACTTTGATGGATTGCGATATTTTTATTGCCCAAAACGGGGCATCGAAAACACGATACTCTGCCATAAAAAGCCCCAAAAGCTTAGTGCTTTCGGGGCTTTCTTAATTGATTGTTTTCTGGTATATCCCAGTAAGATAAAAGGCAAACGGAGCGTATACGCCCCGTTTGCGATCAACATATCATTTCGTTTGTCCGTAATAGGCATTGACGCCGTGCTTTCGGAGATAGTGCTTATCCAATAGCTCCTGCTGCATGGGGGGCAGAGAGGGGGATAAGCTGAGGGAATGCCATGCCATAAATGCGACCTCCTCCAAAACCACTGCGTTATGCACAGCCTCCATCGGGTCTTTGCCCCAGGCAAAGGGGCCATGGCTGTATACCAAGCAAGCGGGGACGGCCGAAGCATCCAGATTGGCAAAGGTCTCAATGATGACATTGCCTGTCTCATGCTCGTATGCGCCATGAATTTCCTCCGGCGTCATTTTGCGAGTGCAGGGAATCTCACCGTAAAAATAATCAGCATGGGTGGTGCCCAGGGCAGGAATGCCCCGCCCCATTTGCGCAAAGGTAGTGGCCCATCGGCTGTGCGTATGCACTACGCCGCCTAGGCTGGGAAACGCACGGTATAGAGCCACATGCGTCGGCGTATCGCTGGAGGGGTTGAGCGAGCCCTCTATGACATTCCCTTCCAGATCCACCACGACCATATCGCTTGCCTGCATTTCTTCATACGAAACACCAGATGGCTTGATGATAACCAACCCCTTTTCGCGGTCTATTCCTGAAACATTGCCCCAGGTAAAGGTGACAAGGTCGTGCGTTGGCAGCAACAGATTGGCCTGAAATACTTGTTCCTTCAACGATTCCAACATCGTTTTTATCCTCTTTTCTTTGTCACTTTTGGCTTAAAGTGCCTCTACGGCCGCTTTTTCAATGGATAATCCCTTGGCGTAACGGTTCATGAACGCATCAAAGCCTTTTACATCGGTTTCATCGGGCTGCATAGTCGTGCTTTGGCATATCTGGAAAACACGATTGCTAAGATAATCTTCCAACGATTCACCGGCAGTACGCTGCATCATATAGCATGCCAGCAGCGCCATCCCCCAAGGACCGCCTTCGCCGGCAGTTTCCATACAGGTAACCGGCGTATGCATTGCGGCGGCAACGATGCGTTGCCCCACGCCTTCGGTTTTGAAGAGCCCGCCATGCCCCGTAATGTTTTCCAGCGATACATTTTCTTCGTTCATCAGAATGTCCATGCCTGTTTTCAAGGCGCCAAGAGAGGTGTAGAGATGTACGCGCATAAAGTTCGCCAGCGTAAAATGGCTATCAGGACGGCGCACAAACAGCGGGCGCCCTTCTTCAAACCCAGTGACATGCTCACCGGAAAAATAATTATAAGCAAGCAGCCCACCACAGTCCGCGTCCCCTTCCAGAGCCTTGCGATATAGGGTACCGTATAGATCGTTGCTGTCCGGTGTCGTACCAAATGCTTGCAGCGCTTGGCCAAACAGAGAGACCCAGGCGTTTAGATCCGAGGTGCAGTTGTTACAGTGTACCATCGCAACCGGCGCACCGGAGGGCGTGGTGACCATATCGATTTCCGGATGCACTTGCCGGAGCGGATGATCCAAAACAGCCATGGCAAAAATGCTGGTGCCGGCGCTGACATTGCCGGTTCGGATACGGACACAGTTGGTTGCGGCCATCCCGGTGCCCGCGTCGCCTTCCGGCGGGCAGAAGGGAATGCCGGCTTGTAGGGTACCGGTAGGATCGAGCAGCCGTGCCCCTTCCTCTGTCAAGGCACCGGCAGGCTCGCCAGCAGAGAGCACAGATGGCAGAATATCCGCCAATTTCCAGGGATAGCAGCGGTCTTTTATCGTTTCATCAAATTTTCTGAGCATTTCGGCGTGGTATTTACCCGTTTGCGAATCGATGGGGAACATACCGCTGGCTTCCCCAACGCCGATGACCTTTTGCCCGGTGAGCTTCCAATGCACACATCCTGCCAGCGTTGTTAAGTAAGCAATGCGGGGCAGATGCACTTCTTCGTTCAAAATGGCCTGGTACAAGTGCGCAATGCTCCAGCGCTGAGGGATGTTGAAAGAAAACAGATCGGTCAAAGCTGCGGCGGCTTGGCCCGTGATGGTATTGCGCCATGTACGGAAAGGCACCAGCAGATCCCCATTTTCATCAAACGGCATATAGCCATGCATCATCGCCGAAACGCCCATTGCGCCGATTTTGGTCAAGGGAACGCCGTACAAGCGTTCTACATCTTTTGTAAGATCGGCATAGCAGGCCTGGAGCCCATCCCAGATTTCCTGGTAGTGATAGGTCCAAATGCCATCCTCCAGACGGTTTTCCCAGTCAAAGCTACCGGAAGCAAGCGGCGTGTGCTGCTTATCGACCAAAACGGCTTTGATACGTGTGGAGCCGAACTCAATGCCCAAAGCGGTTTCCCCGGAAAGAATGGCTGCTTTGGCGGCTTGTTTATCCATAACATATACCTCCTATAAACGTGCTGAAGCTTTCGATAAAAAGCGTTGTCTTGTAGATGGTTTTGCACTTACTTTATTGTAACTTGCCATACTGCCAAAAGGCAAGATGATTTCCCTTGATCTGCAGGGGAAAATGGTAGAGACGATAGAGGAGCGCATGAAATTTTGCCGAAATTATGCTATACTTTTACTATATCTTCATAGTTTTTTTTAAAGGTTGCGCTGTTTTCTGTATATGCCGCGTTGTAGTTGATTGCTGGGATAGAGAGAGTTAAAGGAGAAAGAGAATGTTTGAGAAAGAGGATATCATTTTGTATGGCGTGCACGGTGTTTGCAAAATCACTGAACTGGTAGAGCGTGAATATGGCGGGGTTTCAAAACAGTATTATGTGCTAAAACCGATGTATAACGATAATACCTCCATTTTGTATGTGCCGGTAGACAGCCAGGTGCTGGTAAGCAAGATGAAGCGTGTCTTATCGGCGGAGGAGATTTATGCGCTGATTCGCTCCATGCCGAAGGAACAGGCGATTTGGATTGAGGATGAACGGGAGAGAAAAGCTAGGTATAAGGAGATACTGGAGCATGGAGAACGCTTTGAACTGGTTGGCATGATCAAGGCGTTGTACCAGCATCAAAAGGACCAGGAGAAGCGCGGAAGGCACTTGCATGTAGCGGATGAAAGGTTTTTTAAAACAGCAGAAAAAATATTGTATGATGAGTTTGCTTTGGTATTGGAGATAGAGCCGCAGCAAGTGTTGCCCTTTGTGTTGCAACAAATTGAAATTGATAAAAAGATGGAAGCGTAGAGAACCTGCTTTGCAGGTTCTTTTTTGTAAAAAATATGTGCTTTAAAATCTCATTGGGTTTTAGAGGTGGCTGCATCTAAAAGGCTGATATACCGATGCGAAGGGCAGTTAGACGCTCAAGGTTCAAAGGTACAACGGAAGAAAATTTGATTCACTAGAAAAACCGGAGAGAACGAGTTGCTTTCCCCGGTTTTTTAAGTGCCTTTGCAAAGAGAATATCCTTTAGAAATTGCCCTAAGGCCAGCAAAATGTATATGATGGGGGACTATTCCTCTAACTGGATCAGGTTGCTTACATACGGGCGTTTGCCGGAAAGCACTTCATCGTAAAAATTCTGTTTCCAATCGATGTAGGCAACGCTGTCTTCTAACTCTTTGATAGAAGCTCTTAAAGCTTCCTGTTTTTTTCTAAGCATCTCTTTCCGTGGCATTATGGTAGACGTTCCCTGTAAACACAGCTGCAAATACTCTTTCATTTCCTGAATACTCATGCCGCATTTTTTCAAACAGGTAAGATCTTTAATCCACTTAACATCTTTTTCATCAAAGATACGCCGATTGTTATTGTCGCGTTTGACATGGGGAACCAATCCCTCGTTGCAATAATATTTTAAGGTTTGATAGGTCATGTTTAGCTCCCGGCAGACCTGCATCATCGTATACATTTTTACTACCTTTCACGTGCTCTAGAAAAATTTTTAAACAAGCTATTGACCGATTGTTACTACCGCAAATTATAATGCGTTTGTATCAAGCGGTTGAAACAACCGCATTATAACACGGTGAAAATGGTATGACAAGGAGAAAAAAGACTATGGTTTTTTATTTTACGGGTACGGGCAATAGCCTTTATGTTGCAAAGCAGTTTGATCCTAAACCGATGAGCATACCGCAGGTAATGCGAAATGAAGAGCGAGAATTTTTTGCAGACAGCATTGGTCTTATCGCGCCTATCTATGGGTACGAGCTGCCGCTTATGGTCAAGGAATTCCTGAAAGAAGCGGATTTGCATACAAACTATTTTTATATAATTTTGACCTACGGAAACCGCCATGGAGGAGCCGCGGAGCTGGCGAAAGAGCTTTGCGATAGCTGTGGCATAACCGTCAATTACATCAATGTGCTTCTCATGGTAGATAATTGGTTGCCTAGCTTTGATATGGATGAGCAGAAAAAGATAGACAAGAAAGTGGAAGAACAGATCGCTGCGATTCAAACAGAGATTCGGGCTCGAAAAAACATGATATCAGCGGTTACGGAAGAGGATCGTAATGCCCATCAGCAGTTTTTGGATAACATGAAACAGATGCCGCCCAATGCATGGCAGCATCTATTTCGAGTCACGGATGCCTGTGTTGGCTGTAAAATCTGCGAGAAGGTATGCCCATCAGCATCCGTTCGGGTTATAAATGGGAAGGCCGTGCATACTCCGGGAAACTGCCAAACATGCCTGGCATGTGCACATGCTTGCCCGCAAAAAGCAATTCAGCTTGTGATTCCAGAAAAGAATCCCAACGCCAGGTACCGAAACGAGCATATCTCTTTGAATGAAATCATTGAGTCGAACAATCAAAAATAATGGACTGTATGCCAAAAGAAAATCAGGAGGATTTAGTCATGAAAAAAGCAGTTATACGTTTAATGGCTTTGGTTATGGGGATAGCAATGGCCATTACATTTTCAGCGTGTTCCAATTCCAACACAGAACCATCTGCCGAGCCCACCCAAGGCAGCCTGCAACCCCCTTCGGGCGATTCTAAACGCTCGGTGGATGAGAATGCAAAAGCACTCGTTGTTTATTTTTCTGTGCCAGACAATCAGGATAACAGCTATGTAGAAATAAACGGAGAACGGCTTGGCAATACACAGTACATGGCGTATGTCATTCAGGAAAATACGGGGGCGGACATCTTTCGTATTTTGCCTAAAAATCCGTACCCCACAGATCATGATGCGCTTTTAGAAGTAGCACAGGAGGAAATTCGCACGAATGCCCGCCCGGAAATAGAAGGGACGATCGAGGACTTTGATTCCTACGACGTGGTATTTGTTGGATATCCCAATTGGAACGCTGATATGCCGTATATCCTTTATACATTCTTTGAAAGCTACGATTTTGCAGGCAAGACGATCATACCATTCAATACGCATGGCGGAAGCGGGTTTTCCGGCACACAGGAAACCATCGCACAGTTAGAACCAGATGCTTCCATGCTGGAGGGAAAGAGCATTTCGCGAAACAGCATTGAAGGGGCAGAACAGGAAATTATTGACTGGCTAGACAGCATTGGTATGTTGAAAGCCGGCAATTGAGGACAAGCAAGATGAAACCCAACGCGGCCATGAAACGAAGCATTGACGTGGCCATGTATATTTTGTTCTTGCTATTGATGGGGCAGTGCGTTTTACGCGGCGCCGTTCATGAGTGGCTAGGGATCTCCATGGGTATCCTTTTCCTTGTACACAATGCGCTGAACTACAAATGGTATTGCACGCTTTTAAAGGGTAAATACAGCGTGATGCGCATGGCACAGCTTGTTGTCGATGCGCTGCTATTCTTGGCAGTGTTGGCCTGTATGATCAGTGGCTTGCTTGTTTCGCAGCATATCTTTGCCATAGGGAACGGAAACGCAATCGAATTTGGCAGGCACTTGCATCTTGTAGCAACGGCATGGGCGTTTATTCTGATGTCGATACATCTTGGATTACACGGCTCAATCTTTGTGGAAGGAGTTAAGAAAATCCATGCAGACGAAAGGGTAAGAAAGGCAATCCGTCTTATTTGCCGTGCTGTTGTAGCTGCCTTGTGTGCATATGGCTTATACCAATTCGTAGATAGACGCTTTTGGGAGGAATTGTTTCATCTGATCGACTATCAGAAGGAATATGACCATTCAAAATCTCTCGTTCTCTATTTCGCAGAATCCGCCGTATTGTCGGCACTATTTATCGCAATCTCCTATTATGCCAAAAAGCTCCTATTGAAAGCGAATGCGCAAAGGTACGGCCGTGATGAGAAGAATTAGCTTTCTTTTACTGCTCGGCACTATGCTTCTGGGCGGATGCACGCAGATACAGAATGGCGATGCGCACGCTACGAACAATACACCAAACGGTTTGATTGCTGCGGAACCGGCAAAAGACAATGAACAGACAATCTATGAATTTGAAACGCGGGAGCTTTACGCAAATCGGGAGGGAAAGCAGATTTACGGTGTTCTCTACATGCCTCATAACGCAGATGACCAAATGCCTGCTGTCATCTATTCTCACGGGTTTGGAGGTTCTCACAGCTCCGCGGCGCAGTATGCTATAGAGATTGCATCTAGAGGGTATGTGGTTTATTGCTTTGATTTTTGTGGAGGAAGCACAGGAAGCAGGAGCGATGGATCCACTTTGGAAATGTCTATTTTTACAGAACAGGCGGACTTAGAAGCGGTGCTTGCAATGATACAAGAGCAACCATTTGTGGACAGTAATAACATATTTCTGATGGGAACCAGCATGGGTGGCGCAGTGTCGGCCATCACTGCTGCAGCGCACGAAGAGGAAATTCAAGGCGCCATTCTCCTGTACCCTGCCTTTGTAATAGCAGATGATATAAACAACCGTTTTACAAACGTGGAAGATATCCCGGATACCTTCTATCATATGTGGATGACTGTAGGACATGTCTTTGCAGAAGATTTGTTGAATTATGATTTTTATCAAGCGATTTCCGGTTATAAAAAAGACGTGCTGCTGATTCACGGAGATGCTGATAGCATTGTTCCTCTTAGCTATTCAGAAAGAGCAGTGGAGATTTATGATTCTGCCAAATTGGAAATTCTACCAGGGGCAGGTCATGGATTTTACGGAGAGGATGCTGAACGGGCGATTACATGGATATTGGAATATTTAAGGAACCATACAATTTAGCTTAAGGAAGGATAAACCACGATGGAAAGAAAAAGAAGTATGCTAATGTTTGCGATGGCAATGGTTCTCAGTTTTGTACTGGCGGCCTGTGGCGGCGCCCCTACGGAGGACCCTTCTGCTATGCTGGAAACCACATCCGGTGACATAAGCGTATCTCCGCCAACAGAGCCAAATGACAGCAATATCTTGGTTGCCTATTTTTCCCATACGGGGAATACTGAGAAAGTCGCTCAGAAAATAGCGGACTACACAGGCGGAGATCTGGCGGAGATACGTCGCACCGAAGAATATGAAAATTTGTATGAAGAAGCAGAAACAGAAATTTTAGAGGGCGCACATCCAGATATCACTGTATCTGTGGAGAATATTGCAGAATATGATACTGTGTTTGTGGGATATCCTATTTGGTGGGATGAAGCCCCGGCTATGATTGCCACATTCCTTGCGGACAACGATTTTTCCGGCAAGACAATCGTTCCATTTTGCACCAGCGCCAGTGACGATATTGGCAACAGCCTTCATATTTTTAAAGAGCTTTGCCCAGACGCAGAGATTGCGGAAGGGTTCACAGCAAACGAGGCAAACGAAATCGAACCGTGGATTCAGGGCCTTGGTATCATGGAAAAACAAGAGTGAAGATACATTCGAATATATAGGAGGAAATGGTCTGTCTTTGATGATGGCCGCCCTTTGAAAAGTGCAGAGTTTCGGCGTTACCGACCGGAGTCCGTGCCTTTTTGTGCGCTCAACCATTCCTCCAAACAAAAAAAGAGACCGAGATCCAGCGATTTCGGTCTTTTTTATGGATTTGTATGCATAAAAAATATCAAGATTTTTAGCAGGGGGCTCTGTATCTGCATCCTGGCCGGAAAAGGAGACGCAACGGATGGCGTGCCGACAATTTAAAACGCCGCAAGCAATATGAAGCTTGCGGCGACATGGTCGAGGTGACAGGATTTGAACCTGCGGCCTTTTGGTCCCGAACCAAACGCGCTACCAAGCTGCGCTACACCTCGAAAACAACTCTTACTATCAGAGACTAGATTATGATATAGTATTTTTGCAGGGTTGTCAAGAGAAGAAAACGCAAAAATTGATATGCGGTTGAATGAATTTATATTTTTGGGGAACAGAGGAAAAACTCTAAATAAACGATGAGTGGTAGATAGCCTATCAGTCTGAGGGAGAATCTAACTCGGCAAGGCTATACCGAATGTGGGTAGCCAATACAGAGACAAATTCTGAAACACTGGGGATCTCCTTGGCAGAGCGCTTAAAATAGAGAAGGAATCTGTCGCTTGCCACACCCGATTCATAGGCATCGATGATGGCGCGGCGCATGGCGCTTTCCACGGCACCGATGGATCGCTGATGTTTTTTGGCCACAGCAGGATAAAACTGCTCCATTACCTCGGAGAGATATTCCGGATGCGCCAGGGCAAGCGTGATGCTGGTACACAGGTAACGATGGCCAGCGCAATGATGGCGGATGCCAAAGGCCTGTAAGTGATGGAAAATGGCTTTTTGCTTTTGCAGATCTGTAATCATATTGTTTCCCCCTTGCATAAAATCGGTATCATAGAAAAAGATATTGGGCAAGCAAATCGTGATGGTTAGTTTCGATTCTGTATGTTTCTTTTTCTTTCTGCTTTGTTCCATTGAATTATACAAAAACCGCGTAAAAATATAGGGACTAATGACGAAAAGCAATCAAGCAAAAATGATATAAACGGGCTATTTTTAGAAAGGGGAGACTCACAGTTGCCTTTTTTGGAATATGGGCCAGAGGAAACGGCATATCTGGCCAAACAAGATAAGCGGCTGGGAGAGGCCATCGAAAAAATCGGGCCGATTCAGCGCGAAGTAATCCCTGATATATTTCAGGCGCTGGTCAATTCCATCATCGGCCAGCAGATCTCCACAAAAGCGCAGAAAACGATTTGGAAACACTTTACCGATGCGTTAGGAGAGGTGACGCCGGAAGGCCTTTTGGCTGTGCCTCCAGCTGTGATTCGACAGTTGGGCATTTCTGAGCGAAAGACAGCATACATTTTAGGAATCGCAGAGAAAGCGGCCGGCGGAGAACTAGATTTGGCGGCGCTTACCGAAAAAAGCGATGAAGAGGTATGTAAGACGCTGAGTTCTCTAAAGGGCGTAGGCATCTGGACGGCGGAAATGCTGATGATTTTTTCCATGCAGCGTCCAAATATCATGAGCTATGGCGATTTGGCGCTGCATAGAGGGCTGCGCATGCTGTATCATCACCGCTCTATTGATGAGAAAAAATTTAAGATGTATCACAAAAGGTTTACGCCGTATGCAACAATAGCTAGCTTGTATCTTTGGGAAATTGCGGGCGGCGCTATACCTGGGATGCGTGATTATGCTCCCAAAGGGGAGAAAAAATAAAGGGAACCACCAACGCGTTTGCCAGGTTGCGGCTGGCAGGTTCGTTGATGGCTCCCGGGGGAAACAAAACGATATTATATATCTCCGTACAACAATCTGTGGACATTGCCGGTCATAAACTCTGAAACCGTTGGACACTCATGCGTATAACGCAAAAAGATTTTATGAAATTGATTTTTGCAATTGCCATGTTCATAGGCATCCACAATGGCTCTGCGCATCGAACTTTCCACTGCCGACGGGGTCGAGTGGTGAACCGCGGCCACTGCCGGATAAAACTTATCCGTCATTTCATTGAGAATACCAGGCTGTTCCAAGGCCAATTGCAATCCGGTACACAGATAACGAAAACCGGCACTATGATGTTTAAAGCCGAATAACAATAACTGTGAAAATACGAGTTTTTCAGTATCTACTGCATTCATCATATTCACGGTCCCTCTCTTTCAAGTTGATTATCGTCAAAATTTGGTAACTAAGCAAGGACTTCGCCAAAATACGAGTTTATTCCTATTTATTCGTCATAATTCGACGTAAAATGCCGGGCATTCGACAAAATGAGCATGCCTTAGCTTGTAGAAGACGGGGGTTTTCCTTTTGATAAAGAAGAGGTAGGATAAGGATAGAAAGACAAAATGGAGGTGCTAGCTATGGATCAACAGCAGGCTGTTCTACAAAACATTTTGACAAGGCGCAGTGTGAGAAAATACCAGAAAAAACCTATTCCGCATGATGTATTGGAAAAGATTTTGGAAGCAGGATTTTGGGCGCCTAGCGCCAGCAACCGCCAGACTTGGCATTTCACTGTGATGACAAACAAAGACACCATCGACAAATGGAACGAAGCAGGGAAACAATGGATGGCCCATTGCGGCAGGGAATCACAGCAAAGAATTGGCCGAGATCCGGAACGGCATGTGTTTTTTCATGCACCATGCGTCCTTTTGGTATCCTACAAAAAGGACCCAAGCTGGCACAGCAACTGGGGAGAGGTGGATACGGCCCTGGCCGCAGAAAACATCATGCTAGCCGCTCATGCCATGGGGTTGGGCAGCTGTTATATTGGATGGTTTACGCCATGGCTGAAAAGCGGGGCGGCCGGCGAGCTGCTTCGGGATGTGCCGCTGCCAGAGCATTACCAGCCGTTTCATTTCATTACGTTAGGGTATCCAGAGCAGGTAGGGCCTGCTCCCAAACGCATTGGGGGCTATATCGATTATTTGGATGATTGATCATCAAAAGGAGCGGCTTGTCCGCTCCTTTTGATACAGGGATTGGCGGGAACGATAGGGCAATGGTACAATAAATCAAAACAACAAGGAGGCGAAACTCCATGGTAGAGGAATTGCTGGCCTTTAATACAAAATTTGTAAAAGAAAAACAATATGAACAATATGCAACGAGCAAGTATCCGGATAAAAAGATCGCCATTCTATCCTGTATGGACACCAGGTTGACAGAGCTGCTGCCAGCAGCTCTGGGATTGAAAAACGGGGATGTAAAAATCATTAAGAACGCGGGCGCTACGATTACCCAGCCTTTTGGCAGCGCGGTACGCAGCCTTTTGATTGCCATCTATGAGCTGGGTGTTGAGGAGATATTGATCATAGGGCATACGGACTGCGGCGTACAGCATATGGATAGCCAATCGCTGATCGAGAAAATGAAGCAAAAGGGCATTGCGCAGCAAACACTGGATATGATGGACTATTGTGGAATCGATTTTGCAAGCTGGCTCAGCGGATTTGAAGATGTGGATACCTCGGTACGGGAGGCGGTAGAGCTTTTGAGAAATCATCCGCTTGTGCCAAAGGACGTGGCGATTTATGGGTTTGTCATGGATACCTATACCGGCGCAATGCGACGCATAGAGGCGTAATCGGATGGATCGGAAATGCACTATGGTGCGGATTTCATTTTCTGAGAGAGTGTATGAGGCGGTGAAGGAGATCCCGCCCGGGCAGGTGGCCACCTATGGAGAGATCGCTTGGCGTATCGGCGCTCCCAGGGCAGCTAGGCAGGTGGGGCAGGCGCTGGCGCATTGTAAAGATCCCGCAACGCCGTGCCATCGCGTGGTCAACGCCAAAGGCGACACAGCGCCGGGATATGCAGAGCAAGCTGCCCTGCTGGAAGCTGAGGGCGTGCCTTTTTTATCGGATGGCAGGGTGGATTTGAAAAATGGCCAGAAGGGCGGAAAAAGACATGAGTGAAAAAGATAAGACAGCGCTGGAGATTGGCCCCAGGTTTGTCCAAGAAACATCCTACTATGATTTTTCACAAACAGGACGCAGAAAGGGCGAACCACAGCCCATACCGTTTTGGACAGCAGAGAAAGGTATGGAAACCGTACTGCTGCCGCCCTGGCAGCAAGCATTGCCATCCAGCTGCCTTTGGACGGCCATGGAAAAGCGCCGTAGCAGGCGCACATACGCACAAGAGGCGTTGGAGATACAGGCGCTTTCCTGTTTATGTGGTGTTACGCAAGGCATTGAAAAGGAGATTGTGTTCAATGGGAACGCCACGCTGCGGCCGGTACCCTCCGCAGGGGCCAAGCACGCCATAGAAACAATCGTGCTGGTGCGGCGTGTGAAAGGGCTGGCGCCGGGTTTGTATCGCTATCTGGCCAAAGAGCATGCGTTGGGATGGCTTGGAGAAACGACATCCGATTGGCTTTGCGCATTGGATACGGCCTTTACCAGCAACCGATTTCAACACAACAGCGCTGTGACCTTTTTTTGGATCGCGGTGCCGGAACGCATGGTTTGGCATCACGGCCAGCGCGGGTACCGAAATCTCTATTTGGATGCGGGGCACATCGGGCAAAATTTTTACTTGGCGGCAGAGGGCCTGGGGCTGGCGGCCTGCACGATGTGCGTTTTTGATGACGTATCGATGAAACGGCTTCTGGGTCTTGAAGGAGATCAATTCCTTGTATACACCGCAGCGGCGGGACAAAGGCAGCCGGAGCCTGCTGCGCCATAAGCTATTTTTCTATGGAAGGGGCCAAAAACAGAGCCGTGGCCATTAGACCCAAGTTGTCACGGTAAATCTGTGGAAATTGTGCGACGGGCAGTGGGCTGGTGCCGCGGCCAACCTCAATGGTATAGGAAGGCTTTAGGAAGGTCTGAATGAACCAATCCTTGTACCCGGCAAAAGAGGAATTGTAGGGGGTATCTTCCAACGCATAGCCGCTGGCATCGGCAAGCTGCTGGCCGATCTGCTCTCCCTTCGGCACATGATAATCTAAAAATTGCCAGAAGATGACCTCTCCCTGGGCATGATAGGATAGCGTTAACGAGAAATGATGGCGCAGGCTCAATGCATGCAGGGCGCGAGATTCCGGCTCGGATAGAGGGGAAGCGCCCACAAAATCGCGGGGAGCCGGCCTGTTAAAGCCCAAGGCATATTTGATCTCTCTGGCCGTGGCCCATTCGGCAGGATAGTTGAGATTGAGATCTACACCGCGAATGTTGGCTTTCCATCCTTCCGGGAAGGGAATGTTGCGATAAGCGTTTGCAATGGCAGAGGCCGAGGCAAAGGCGGGGTTGGCTTCATCTAAGTAGCCTGTCACAAGATCTACCCCATCTGGATTGACCAGCGGTGCGATGGTCAGCGTAACAGCCTGGTAAAGGGCGTCGCTTGGCAGATCGTATAGGGTGCTGCCGCTGGCAACAGCATTGGCATACTGCTCTAAAAAGGTAAGCACAACGGGCGTTGTGATCCATTCATTGGCGTGATGGCTGGCGTTGAAGAACACAGAAGTATCACCGGTGCCAAAGGTAAGGGTATGCAGCGGCTGCCCCAGGATGCTTTGCCCGATGGTTTGTGTGCGGATCTGCGGATAGCGCGCTGTCAGCCCATCGATGATGAGAGAGACCAGCTGAGAGGAATAGGGAACTTGAGAAGGGACCACGGGAAAGCCGAACGGAACGGTGATGCGTTGGCCCGGGATCAGCAGCGCTGGCTCAAGGCCGGGGTTGGCAGTCAAAATGGCAAATACCGTGGTATTGTACAGGTGGGAAAGCTGATAGAGTGTATCGCCGCCATGCACGATATGGTGAATATAGCCGCGTAAAAAAGGCAGAAGCGCCTGCCAGGTCAAGGGGCCGGCAACGCCGTCGACGATCAAACGCCGGCTGACCTGAAACGCGGTCAGGGCACGGCGCGTTTTGGGACCAAAAAGGCCGTCGATCTCCCCGGGGCGAAATCCTGCCCTGGAAAGAGCCAATTGCAAATAGGAAACAGTAGGGCCATGGTCGCCCATACGCACAACCTTCATAGGAATAGGAGCCTCCTTTATCGAACCATGACGGAAATCCTTGTGCTGTATCATATGGGGGGTTAGGGGAAAAAAGAACAAAGAGCAGGAACCTTGACGGGAGGGAGAGATGCATTTTGGCAGAAACGATGGAAGGCCCGGGCGGCGTGTATGCGGTTTGCTGCCCAAAGAGCGGAACGAGGCTTTTATGCGCCACAGTAGATATGCAGAAGGCACGGCAATGGTTTTTGGTGTGCCAAGAGGAAGGGCGTTGCCCCAACTGCGAACTGGAAAGGGAGTGGGTGGCATACGGGCCGACGGCGTTTGCCTTTGAAATCATAGAGCGGGTGCCAAAAAAACAGGGGCAGGAAGCAGAGGCCTATCGACAGGAAATTGAAACGCTAAAAGAGTTTTTGGCGATGCAGCCGTTTGGATGTGGTTAAAAAATAAAAAAGACGGCAGCACCGTCTTTTTTATTTGAATTTTTATCATGAAAATTCCACTCGAAGGGTCATTTCGATGGTAGAAGAGAAATCATATTCCGCTTTTTGCAGAATCCCTGCTTCGTTTACATAAAACCGTTTGGTCAGCGCGTCAATGACAATAGGGGTCTGTTCATCGTCGCTGGCCAAGAGTAGGGCGTCCTGCGGCACGGTAACGGTATAGACAGTCAAGCTGTCCTGTTGGCTTGTAGAGATGCTGTTGATATCTTTTTGCTCCAGCGGGGCCAGATTCACACCGGCGATCTCCGATAGGGTCTGATAGCGGATCCTACTGTCGTACACTTCAAATTTGCCGGGGCTGTCCGCAATTTCACGATACAGCACCTCATCTTGATATTTGTAGAGATTGCTGCTGCCCTCGGTTTCGTACTCCTCCCGGGTAAAGGCGGCGGACTTTCCCTCCAGTGTGTATTCGATGGTTTCCGCGGGGTAGGCCTCTCCTTGCTCTACATAGCTGAGCTGAAGAGTGCCGCCGGATGCGTTGTTGGCGGCTTCCAGTGCCTGATTCAGAGCTTGTAGACTGGGGTCTGGCGCCTGTCCGCAGCCGATAAGGCAGACTGTAGCCAATAAAAGGCTCAGCAGCAAAGTACATACGCGTTTTTTCATAGAGAGCTCCTTTCCGAATAGAAAAATCGGTAGAGTATTATAAGATTATACGATACATTTTCAGTTTTGGGAAATGTTTGCCTTTGCAAGGAATTTCCGCTATCATAAATAAAATGGATGAATTGGCAGTTATGGGAGGATGGCATGAGCAAGCATACCCAGGACAATATTCGCAATTTTTGTATTATTGCACATATAGATCACGGAAAATCTACGCTGGCGGATCGCATGATAGAGATGACCGGCACCGTACAGCAGCGAGATATGCAAGAGCAGCTGCTGGATACGATGGAACTGGAAAAGGAACGCGGTATTACCATCAAAAGCCAGTCGGTACGGATGAACTACACTGCAAAAGATGGGAAGCAGTATGTTTTTAATCTCATCGATACGCCAGGGCATGTGGACTTTACCTATGAGGTTTCACGTGCGTTGGCGGCTTGCGAAGGCGCGCTGCTGGTGGTGGATGCGACCCAGGGCATAGAAGCGCAGACCTTAGCCAACGTTTACCTAGCCTTGGACAACGATTTGGAGATCGTGCCTGTTATTAATAAGGTGGATCTGCCGAGCGCGCAGCCGGAGGTGGTGAAGCACGAGATAGAACAGGATATTGGATTGGATACCTCGATGAGCCCGGAAATTTCCGCCAAGACAGGGCTGAATGTGGATCAGGTGCTGGAGGTGATTACAGAGCTGATCCCGCCGCCGGAGGGAGATGCGGACGCACCGCTCAAAGCGTTGATCTTTGACAGTTATTACGACAACTATAAAGGCGCAATCAGCTTTGTGCGTATCATTGACGGCGAATGCAGGCCGGGCATGCGCATCCGTATGATGGGTAGCAAAAAAGAGTTCGATGTGACGGAGGTAGGCGTATTCGCACCGCAGATGCGCAGCCGCGAGGTGTTGCGCGCCGGCGAGGTAGGATACATTGGCGCTTCCATCAAAAATGTGGCGGATACGCGCGTGGGCGATACAATCACCGACGCAGAGCACCCCACGGACGAGCCCTTGCCGGGCTATAAACGCGCGACCCCCATGGTATTTTGCGGGATCTATCCGGCGGATGGGGCGGACTATCCGGATCTTAATGATGCGTTGGAAAAGCTGCAACTCAACGATGCCTCTATTTCCTTTGAAGCGGAAACGAGCGCAGCGCTGGGTTTTGGCTTTCGCTGCGGCTTTTTGGGGCTTTTGCATATGGAGATCGTACAGGAGCGCCTGGAACGGGAATTCGACCTTTCCATTGTGACGACGGCTCCCAGCGTTATTTACCATGTGACAAAGACAGATGGTACGGAGCTGATCATAGACAACCCCAGCAACCTGCCATCCGCTGCCGAGATCGATTTTATGGAGGAGCCGATGGTCAAAGCCACCATTATGGTGCCCAACGATTTCACCGGCCCGGTGATGGAATTGTGCCAGGAAAAACGCGGCGTTTTCATAGATATGCAGTATATGGATGCGGGCAGGGTACAGATCTATTACCGCCTGCCGCTCAATGAGATCATCTACGATTTCTTCGATGCGCTAAAAAGCCGCAGCCGCGGCTACGCGTCGTTTGACTATGAAATAGAGGGCTATGAAAAGGCTGATCTAGTCAAATTGGATATTTTGTTAAACGGAGAAGTATGCGATGCGCTTTCCATCATCGTACATAGAGACAGGGCGTATGCGCGCGGACGTTCGATTGCAGAAAAGCTAAAGGATGTAATTCCGCGCCAGATGTTTGAAATCCCCATCCAGGCTGCTATTGGAGGGAAGATCATCGCCAGAGAAACCGTGAAGGCAATGCGCAAGGATGTTTTGGCAAAATGCTATGGCGGGGATATTTCGCGTAAGAAAAAGCTATTGGAAAAGCAAAAGGAAGGCAAAAAGCGTATGCGTCAGATTGGCAGCGTAGAGGTGCCGAGTGAAGCGTTTCTGGCAGTGCTGAAAATGGACTGAGCCATGCAGCAAACGGCGGCAATTTATATCCATGTGCCATTTTGCAAGAGCAAATGCCGGTATTGCTCCTTTGTTTCGGCATCCTCCTATGCGCCTGAAACAATGGACGTATATTTGCAGCGCGTCAAAGAGGAATTGACGCAGCAGGCAGAGCCATTTTCTGCCTACCGAATCGAAAGCATCTTTTTTGGGGGAGGAACGCCTTCGCTGCTGCCAAGGCGGGCGATTCCAGCGCTTCTATCGGTGATACGGGAGAAATACACGCTACTGGCAGACTGTGAAGTGACCTGCGAAGCGAACCCGGATTCTTTTGATTTGGATTTGGCCCGATCTTGGGCAGACGCTGGGGTGAATCGGGTATCGCTGGGATGCCAAGCGGTGCAGGCGACGCTGTTGACGCTTCTTGGACGCCCGCATACAGCAGAGCAGGCGCGCTCGGCGATTCGCATTGCCAGGCAGGCGGGCATTGAGCGCGTGAATCTGGATCTTATTTATGGCATTCCCACGCAGACACTGGGACAGTGGGAGGAAAGCCTGCGCTTTTTGCTGGAAGAAGGAGTGCAGCATGTATCGTCCTATGCTCTCTCTTTGGAGAAGGGGACGCCGTTGTATGCCGATGTGCAGGCTGGAAAGCTGGCTATGCCGGATGAGGACTTTATGGCGGATTGTTATGAACGCATAGAGCCGATGGTTCGCCCTTACGGCCTAACGCCCTATGAGATCAGTAACTTTGCCGTGCCTGGGCAGGCGTGCAGACATAATTTGGTATACTGGCGAAACGGGGTATACCTAGGCTGCGGACCGGCGGCACACGGAGCCAACGATCTGCATGGCTGGCAACGCACGCGGAATACAGACAGCATGGAGGTATACTTAAAAAGTGGCCCGATGACACAGACGGAGCAGATTCCCCTGGAGGAGGAAATGTTTGAAACCGTAATGCTGGGCACACGGCTGAGGCAGGGAGTGGATCTTGCTGCGTTTGAAAGACGGTTCGGCATAAGCCTGTCGCAGGCGTATCCCAAAGCGGTACCAGCCTGTTTGGCAAGAGGGTGGGCGGTAATAGGGCGCGGCTATTTTGCCCTAACGCCACAGGTATGGTACTTGCAAAACGCCGTATTGCAGCTTTTTATGGAACGGCAATGAAGGATAGGCACCTGATTGCGGGTGGCTAGATGATTCCAGGAGAACGAGGATGGATAAGCAAGAGATCTATAACTTGCTGGAGAATAGGCACCTCTGGCACAAGGTTTTTACCCATAAGGCCGTATACAACATGGCGGAGATGGTTGCCGTATCGCTGCCTTATCCAGAAGCCGATGCAAAAAATTTATTTGTCAGGGATGATAAGAAGCAACAGTATTATCTGATGACTGTACAGGGAAACAAGCGGGTTAATTTGAAAGAGTTTAGGAAGAAAAACAATACGCGGCCTCTGTCCTTTGCCTCTGAAGAAGAACTGATGGCGATCCTAGGGCTTTTTCCAGGGGCGGTGACGCCTTTGGGCCTTTTGAATGATACGGAGCACAAGGTACAGTGTTTCATCGACAGGGCATTTTTGGATGCATCCGGGATCATTGGGGTGCATCCAAACGACAATACAGCCACCGTATTCCTGAAAACAAGGGATCTTATAGAGATGATTCAAATGAATGGCAATGTGGTACAAATATCAGATTTTTAAGAAGCAGAAACAAACCAACGGATATAAAAAAGAGCCGCACAGACTGTATGCAGGCTCCTTTTTATAAGCGGGGTAATCAGTCGATCCAACCAAAATGCTTACAGGCATATTCGATACCGTCTTCGTCCGAGCGTTTGGTTACAAACGTTGCCTTGCGCTTTAACGCCTCAATGCCATTTCCCATGGCAATACTCGTCCATTCAGGGCGAAACATCTTCAAATCGTTTTTGCCGTCGCCAAAGACGACAACGTCTTGATAAGGAGCATGAAGGGTATCCATCATCCGGCGAATGCCGACGGATTTATCGTCTGGCTCTACAAAAATGTACTCTTTATGGTAACGGGCAAAGGGAAGCTGGGAAAGAAGCGGAAGCTGAGATTCCTGTTCTTCAAGGCAGGCCACGTATACCTTGTAGATAACGGTAGCCTTTGTATAATCAAAATCCGGCGCGATCAGCGTTTTCATGAAAGTGTCATGAGTGGCTTCCCAAAATGTGCCGTCTTTACAGGTGCGATAGGGTAAATTCCCGGTAGACACACCCCAGGGGAACCCCTTCTTTTCACAATCTGCGATGAGCTGCTTGCAAAGCGCTAGCGGAAGGGGAACGATTTCTACGATCTTACCGCCGATGGTAATGCCGTTGCCGCCATCGCTGACAACATTATCGAACCCGAGCGCCTTGGTATACTCCAAAGCCTTGGCTTGGCTGCGTCCAGTGGCAATGCAGACAAAGTGTCCCTTGGCACGCAACGCTTCTAGGGTGCGGATGGTAGACTTCGGCACAATGCCGCCAGGATTTTCGGTGGTTAAGGTGCCGTCGATATCAAAGAAGAAGTATTTTTTACGGGCCGGTTGTGTTTGCGCCCCAACATGCTCCATAGGTTTCAGGCCTTTCTGTGCATTGTTCCTATTCAAAGGACATAGAACATTACTGAAAGAAAATGTAGCATGGATGGCAATGGCTTTCAAGGCACAGAAATGTAAGCATTGGAAATTTCATAAAAATTCCTTTGTATCGCAATGGGGACAAAAGGAAAGTCCGGATTTTTTTGCCTGGGCATGCTGGTCTTTACGAGGTACGCGGTACAATCGGCCGTCTTTACAAAAGCGCGCGCCTGTCTGTTTAAAGAAAAAGGGCACCTGATGCGCGATACATTGCCGACGCAGCGATTCAATCCATTGCAGGTCGCATACGCGTGCCTGAGGCCCGGATTCGCCGCCAGCAGTGACCTTTTCAATCTGCCCAGTGGAGAGCGCATGGGACAAATCGACAGGCTCTAAGAGCGGTTCACAGATGATTTCTCTATGGCGCAGAGGGGCGGATAAAAGCAAGGGAATGCGTTCATCAGCGCGCTGTTGATCCTCACAGGTAGCACAGATCGTGACGTTTTCATACCCATCGCCCCAGTTGCCGGGAAGGGAAACAAAAAAACGATCGATACGTTTGGTGATGATATAAAAATGAAGATCACGCCGTAAATCCATCATCGACCAGGCCTCGGCCCGCCATACGTCCGCCTGATCCAAGAAAAAATCCGAGCTAAAGCAGGTATACAGCGTGGTGCCGGCGGGCACTTTATAAGATCCGTCTCGCTTCTTTGCAAGAGGCAGACGGAAGGTACTGTTTAGCACGGCCAGGGAACTATCACGCTGATATAGAGCGTCCCGGCGATATACGTAGCAATTTTGACAGCCAGGGCTGATTTTTACGCATCCGTGCCATGGATTCCACAGAGGCATAGGCAAGGCACCTCCAAAATCAGATATAAGTACTGTAACACAGCATAAAAATTGCAGCAAATCAATGCGGCGGGCAGTTCGAAGTGTGATATCATGGAAATATTGTAAAAGGTATGATGTATAGGGGGAGGAACAAGCTTTGGGACAGGTTCTGCAAAAGGCATTGGGATGTATATTTGCCATTGCGCTGGGATATGTGCTCAAGCGGCTGGGCTTTTTCCAGGCAAAGGAAAAAGAGACCATCAAAAAAATTACGCTGAATATCACGCTGCCGGCAGCGGTGATTACCTCTTTTGCGGGGTTTCAGCCGGAGGCGCAGCTATATCTGCTGATTCTTTTAGGGCTGGGCGCCAATTTGCTCTTTCTGGCGATGGGGATGTTGCTGGGCCGGAATAAAGACAAGGCGACCAAGGTTTTTTATATGAATAACTGCCCGGGATACAACATCGGCGCTTTTACCATGCCGTTTGTGCAAAACTTCTTAGGCGCTTTCGGGATGGTGGTCACATGCCTGTTTGATATGGGGAATTCTGTGATGTGTACCGGCGGCACCTATGCCCTGACCTCTGCCAAAACGGGGGAAAGCAAGACCTCGGCCAAGGCGGTGGCAAAGACAATGCTTTCTTCCGCTCCGTTTGACGTCTATTGTATTATGATTGTCGTGGCGCTGCTGGGTCTGCCGCTGCCGGAGGCGCTGATTTCCGTAACGAGCTTTGTAGGCAATGCCAACGGATTCTTGGCAATGCTCATGATTGGTATGATGTTTGAAATGCAGTTTCAGCCGCAGCATCTCAAGCAAACGGGGGTGGTGCTGCTCATCCGATATGCTGGCGCAGCGCTGCTGGCGATGCTGTTTTATTTTGTACTTCCATTTTCGCTGAAAATACGCCAGGTCTTGGTACTGCTATGCTTTGCGCCCATTCCCTCCATTTCTCCAGTTTTTACCGGACGTTGCGGCGGAGATGAGGGGCTATCCAGCTTTGCTGCCTCCATTTCGATTTTAATCAGTATTGCCATTATGACGATGCTGGTTGTTACCATGGGCCTGGGGACGGGCGCATAAAATAAAAGACGCCGATTTTCGGCGTCTTTTATCTTGTAAGCGCATACATTTTCATATCAAGCACCGCTCCGTTTTTTACGGCATTGTGCCTGAGCGTGCCTTCATACACAAAGCCGTTTTTTTCCAAGACACGGCAGGATGCCGCATTATAGGCAAACGGCCCTGCAAAAATGCGCAGCAGGTTTGTCGACTTAAACAGAAGTTGGCAGATCTTACGCATGGCCTTGGTAGCGATGCCCTATCCCCAATAGGGTTCTCCTACATAATAGCCCAGATCTGCGGTACGGAAGTGCATATTTTCTTTTCGGTATGCGGAGATGCTGCCGGCAAGCCGACCATCCGCAAGAATGGCAAAGGCGTAAACCGAATGTGGGTCGGTATTGATGAGAGGGCGGAGAAAGGCATGGGCGTCATCCACTGTGTAGGGATATGTACATTGCGGTTGTTTGCAATGGCAGCCAAGGACGGATGGAAACCGACAAGGCGATCAACTCCTCGGCTTGTTCTTAACAAGGAGCATAGCACACAAAGGCACCATAAGCCAAGATTCATACAAAGGAGATAGGTGCGCCTTGGGAAAATACATCGGGGCCGGCAATCAATACCTTGGCCTGCGGATGCATCAGCACCAGCATATGACGCATCGCAGATTGCGGTAAGGAAATGCAGCCCTTTGTAGCGCGGCCAACGCCGCAGTGTAAAAAGATGGCGCTTCCCTTGTTGGGTACGCAAGCTGCATTGTATGCCAGAGACAGTGCATAGGCATAGGCGGCGCGCTGGCTGAAAAGATGCTCGGCGCTCTGCCAATCGGGCAAGATGGCCTCATCCATGCACACAAAACGATTGTAATACCGGCTTTTTGGATCGTCTACCCAGTAGTGAGAGGGTGTGAGCTGCGTATAGGAAAGGCGGGTGCCGGGATCTGGCAGCACCCCGAAGGCATGGCCTATAGGGAAAAGTCCTATGGGGGTCTTTCCATCGCCTTCCTTTTCCTTGCCAAGGCCGCGAAGCCCAGTTCGGCAGGGGCAGGAGAAGCGCTGCATGAAAACATGGCCATACTGCTGAAACAGGGTGGCACGGCCTACCGTATCATGCGAGACAATGACAAGCAGCTGAGGCGATTTCTGTGCTTCTGGGTAATACGCCAACAATTTAGTAAGAAAATGCTGATTCATGATGCATTTTATGCGATTTTCCATCCAAAAATGACGAACAGCGAGCTTGCAAGAAAAAAGAAGCCGGACGTATACTGAAAAAAGGGAATTTTCTCATAGGGGCAGGGGGAAGAGTACTGTGCAGCTTTTGAATGTATCTCGTATCCTGAAAAATACGCCGTCGGAGGGAGAGCTTCCTTCCGTCAAACAGTTTATCAAACGCACTTTTCTCATTGCATGGCCATCTACACTGGAATCATTTTTGATTTCCTTGGTCAGCCTGGTGGATATCATCATGGTCAGTACACTCGGCACGAGCGCCATTGCCTCCGTAGGGCTGACCACGCAGCCGAAATTCATCGGCCTGGCGGTATTTTTATCGCTCAACGTGGCGGTATCTGCTTTGGTAGCGCGCCGGTATGGAGAAAAGGACCAGGAAAGAGCAAACCGAATTCTTGGGCAGGCGTTGGTGCTGACCTTGGGGCTAACGGCCATCATCAGTGTGCTGTGTGTAGCATTTGCAGATCCGATCCTGCATCTGGCAGGCTCCGCGCCGGATACGCATGAGGATGCGGTCGCGTATTTTCGCATCATCATGGGCGGCATGGTATTCAACGTGCTGACGATGCTGGTAAACGCTGCACAGCGCGGCGTTGGCAATACAAAGATCGCCATGCGTACAAATATGGTGTCCAATGCTGTCAACGTGGTGTTTGACTATCTGCTCATTGGCGGCCATTTTGGGTTTCCCAAGCTGGGCGTGGCGGGGGCGGCCGTCGCCACAGTGTTGGGTACTGTATGCGCGTTTATCATGTGTTTGTTTTCACTGATGAAAAAAGGAATGTTTTTGGATCTGCGAAAAATACTACGATCCTGGCGGTTCGACAAAAAGACGCTGGGCTCAATTTTCAATATTGGTTCCAGCACGTTTGTGGAGCAAATATTCTTGCGCGTAGGGTTTTTGACCTATGCAATCATCGTAGCCAATTTAGGCACGGTGGCTTTTGCCGCGCATCAAGTGGGTATGAATATCATGACGATCTCCTTTTCCTTTGGCGATGGGCTGTCCGCTGCCGCAGTGGCCCTTATTGGGCAAAGCCTGGGCGAAAAAAGGCCGGATAAAGCGAAGATTTACGGCTCTGTCTGCCAGCGGTTTGGCCTTACCTGTGCGCTGTGCTTATCGCCCATCTACCTGATATTTGGAAGAAATATATTTTCCTGGTTCTCGTCGGATGGACAGATTTTGGCCTATGGCGCGATGATTATGACCATTATGACATTTGTTGTATTTTTGCAGATTTCTCAGGTAATCTATTCCGGCTGCCTGCGCGGTGCCGGGGATACGCGCTATACTGCGTTTGTATCTCTGATCTCGGTTGCCATCATCCGCCCGCTCAGCGGTTACCTATTATGCTATCCAATGGGATTGGGCCTGCTTGGCGCTTGGCTGGGTCTGCTGTTTGATCAGTTCATGCGCTTTGTGATGACGGCGGTTCGGTTCGTACATGGCCATTGGATGCATATCCACATCTAATCCGGTGTTGACAATTTCACACGGTTGGATACAATAAAATCAACGGATGTTGATTTTGGAGGAGTACGCAGACACCTGCCAAAAGAGAGGGCGCTCCATAGGCTGTGAGGGCGCTTTGGAAAGGGCTGTGGAATGTCGCTGAAGGAATCCGTTCGTAGGCCTGCGCGATGGCATGAATGAGGGGCGCTGTTTGCGCCTGAACAAAGGTGGTACCACGAAGCCGGCTTCGTCCTTTGAAATGATTTTCAGAGTACGAAACCGGCTTTTTCTATACCGAAGAACAATAGACCAAAGGAGAGAAGTGGATATGCCCAAAGCAATTCCCGAAAAGACGTATGATTTTAAGGCCGTGGAGGACAAGCTCTACCAGGCCTGGCAAAACGCCGGTTGCTTTACGCCCGAGATAGAGCCGGACAAGCAGCCCTATACCATTGTGATTCCCCCGCCGAATATTACGGGGCAGCTGCATATGGGGCATGCATTGGATGAGACATTGCAGGATATTTTGATCCGCACCAAAAGGATGCAGGGCATTCCAGCACTGTGGCTGCCGGGCACAGACCATGCTTCCATCGCAACCGAGGTAAAAATCGTAGAGGCGATGGCAGAAGAGGGCTTAACAAAAGAAGAGGTAGGGCGCGAGGGCTTTATGGAACGGGCCTGGGCATGGAAGGAGAAATTTGGCGGCCGTATTGTCACGCAGCTAAAAAAGCTAGGGGCCTCCTGCGATTGGTCCAGAGAACGGTTCACCATGGATGAAGGATGCAGCCGGGCGGTCAACGAAGTGTTTGTAAGGCTGTATGAAAAAGGGTTGATCTACAAAGGTAACCGCATCATCAATTGGTGCCCAGACTGCCAGACCGCTCTTTCGGATGCGGAGGTGGAGTACGAAGATCAACCCGGCCATCTGTGGCATATCCGTTACACGACGCCGGATGGAAAGGATAGCATTATCGTAGCGACCACCCGCCCCGAGACCATGCTGGGGGACACCGCTGTAGCAGTGCATCCAGAGGATGAGCGGTATGCGCATCTGATTGGGAAAACCGTGGTATTGCCGCTGGTCAATAAGGAGATACCCATTGTAGCGGATGAATATGTGGACAGGGAATTTGGTACGGGCGCGGTGAAGATTACGCCGGCCCACGATCCGAACGATTTTGAAGTGGGTGTACGGCACGACCTGCCCGTGATTCGTGTGCTGGATGATGCTGGTGTTGTCAACGAAAATGGGGGCAAATACCAGGGCATGGATCGCTATGAAGCGCGCCGGCAAATCGTAGAGGACTTAAAGACCATGGGTGCGCTGGTGAAGATAGAAGAGCATGCCCACAACGTGGGTACCTGTTACCGCTGCGGCACGACGGTAGAGCCCATTGTGAGCGAGCAATGGTTCGTATCCATGAAACCCTTGGCAGAGCCCGCAATTGAAGCAGTACGCAGCGGAAAGGTAAAGTTTGTTCCGGAACGGTTTTCCAAAATCTATTTTAACTGGATGGAAAACATCAAGGATTGGTGTATTTCCAGACAGCTGTGGTGGGGGCACCGCATTCCGGCTTGGACGTGCGAGGAATGCGGCGAACTCATCGTAGCCAAAGAGGCGCCGGATGTCTGCCCGAAATGCGGTAGCGCCAAGCTAAAGCAGGATGAGGATGTGCTGGATACATGGTTCTCCTCCGGCCTGTGGCCGTTTTCTACGCTGGGTTGGCCGGAACAGACAGAGGATCTTCGCTATTTTTACCCAACCTCTACACTGGTGACAGGTCCGGACATTATCTTTTTCTGGGTCGCTCGCATGATCGTCTTTGGCCTGGAAATTATGGGAGAGCCGCCCTTTGATACCGTGATGATCCACGGCATTGTGCGCGACAGCCAAGGGAGAAAGATGTCCAAATCGCTTGGCAACGGCATCGATCCGCTGGAGATCATCGACCAATACGGCACGGATGCCCTACGGTTCTCTTTGGTGCAAAACAATGCCATTGAAAACGACATGCGCTTTTATACCGAACGCGTAGAAGCCGCCAGGAACTTTGCCAACAAGCTGTGGAATGCGGCACGGTTTGTGCTGATGAATGTCGGCGATTATGAGCCGAAGGGTCTAGAAGGCCTGGCGCTGGCGCCGGAAGACCATTGGATTCTGCACAATTTAGATGAGACGGTGCGCGGCGTAACGGCCAATATCGACAATATGGAGCTGGGCCTTGGTGCGCAAAAGGTATACGATTTCCTCTGGTCGGATTATTGCGACTGGTATATTGAAATGTGTAAGACGCGGTTGCAGGGCCAGGGCCAGGAAAAGCAGACGGCGCTGGAAGTATTGCTCTATGTATTGGATGCCACGCTCAAGCTGCTGCATCCGTTTATGCCGTTTGTAACAGAGGAGATCTATCAATCCTTGCCGGGCTCCGAAGGATTTTTGATGAAAGCGTCTTGGCCTACGGTGTGCGGCCTGGCCTCGGCGAAGACGGCGGAAAGCGTGGGCCAGCTGATGGAACTGGTACGCTCTATACGCAACCTGCGCCGCGAACTCAACGTACCGCAGGGCAAACGTGCACCGCTGTGCATTTTGGCAAGCGAGAGCGAAAAAAGGTGTTTTGAAGAAAACAAGGCCTGGTTTACCCGCTTGGCCTACGCCAGCGAGCTTCAATTTTTGGAGGATGAAACGCAGGCTCCGAAGATTTCCTCGTCCGCAGCTTCTCCGTTGGGAACGGCCTATCTGCCGCTGGGAGAGCTGATCGATTTGGAGAAGGAACGCCAGCGTTTGGATAAAGAAGTGCAAAAAGTGCAGAGTGAGATCAAACGTGCAGAGGGAAAATTGGCAAACCAAGGCTTTGTCAGCAAGGCGCCGGCCGCTGTGGTGGAGGAAGAACGGCGTAAGCTGCAAGAGAATCAGGCACTGCTGGAGCGTGTGCTGGCGCTAAAGGCAAAGCTGTTATGATTTCGTTCCCTTCACACTGGACAGAGGAGCAAAAACAGCGGTTCGATGTCTATCTGCCCTATCTGGGGGCTCGTAGGTTGATGCAGGAAATTCCATGCATTCATGTGGCGGGTACCAATGGAAAGGGCTCGGTTTGCGCCATGTTGGAAAGCATGCTGCGCCAGGCAGGGTATCGGACGGGGCTGTTTACCTCCCCGCATCTCTATCACGAAACCGAACGCATCCTCATCGATGGCCGTCCTATCGAGCCGGCCTATATGCAAGAAGGGATGGAACGCATAGCCGCGATACTGCCAAGCGCTGGCTATTTCGAAAAAACATTCTTTTGTGCAATGGAGGCGTTTGCCGCTTCTGGCCGTGAGATTGCGGTGATTGAAGCGGGCATCGGCGGGGCAATGGACGTAACCAATTTGGTGGCGCCATGGGCCACGGTGATTGCTAACGTAGGATTGGACCATACGGCGGTGCTGGGCGATACCCTGGAAAAAATTGCTCGGCAAAAGGCAGGCATTGCCAAGCGGGGCGTACCAATGGTGTTGTATTCGGATCTACCAAAGGGTGTGAATGATGCGATTCTCAGTGTCTGCCGAGATGCAGGTGCGCCCATATACGAAGGAGAGAGAATCGGGATCATACAGCAGGACAGGGCCTTGCATCCCGTGTTGACATTTCAAACCGATAAGGGCGAGGTTGGCCCGCTGACGCTGCCCTTGATGGGGGCGCACCAGGTAAAAAATGCACAGCTTGCGCTGGCAGCGATGATGGCTCTTGAAGGAAAAATCAGAACAACAGAAGCACAGCTTGCCGAGGGGCTGCGTACAACGCGCTGGCCTGGCAGAATGCAGTGGATACCCACCTGTGGCATGGGCCCGCAGATCCTGGTCGACGGCGCGCACAATCCACAGGCGGCTTTACAGCTCAAAGAGAATATCCGGCGGCTGTTTGGGGAAACCCCTGTCGTGCTTTTATGCGCAGTGATGCGGGATAAAAATACAAAGGAAGTTGTACGCCAACTGAATGAAGTCGCGGAGGTTGCTGTCTGTACTGTGGCGGAGCCCCAAAGGGGAATGCCGGCGCAGGATTTGGCTGCGCTGTTTTCCTGCCCGGCCGAGGCTGTGCCGGACGCAGCCAAAGCCTATGCCAGAGCATGCCAGGCAGCGCGCCATCGGGGAGCGCTGCTTGTGGTAGCAGGCTCTTTGTACCTGCCCGGCGCCATTGGCATCGGCAGCGCGCAAGAATGAGAATATATGGAGATTTTGACGAAATTTGGTGAATGTGAGACAAGCTTTACAAGGGAGAGTATAATAGAGGAAACAGAGCGCAAAAGGAGGAGAAGCATATGAAAAAATCGTTTGCTCTCATAATCTGTATGCTGCTGGGGCTAGCAGTGCTGGCAGGCTGCGGCGGCCAAACGGCGCAGCCCGTCGAAAGCGCGGCAGCTGCGCAGGGCGGTGCTACTGTGCAGCAAAAAGAGCTGACCGAGCAGGAATTACAAACTTTGGAGCCTTTATTTCGTATCGTGATGGGATGCTCAGAGAATGGATTTTCTGGGCAGCCGGATGCCAAAACGGCTTCCATCGTGGTATACAATATGATAAACTATGATATTTTTACAGCAGAGGATGGAGACCGTACAGACGACTGGGTCAGCGATGCGATGCTGCAAAAGATATACGAGGATTGCTTTACCGACCATGCTACGCCGTTGGACTTTTCCTCGTATACAATCATGAGCAGAAAGGACGAAGGATATAACTGGGAGCATTCAGATATGGGGCTGACGCCAGAGGCAACCGTCACGGACAGCAAAGGCATCGGTAACGATGAATATGAAGTGCATGTTTCGCTTAGATACCCGGAGGATACGGAGCTGACAGGAACGGGTACCTTTGTGATCCACAAAAAAGAGGACGGGAAATTTGGCTATACTTTGAGCGCCTGGGAATATACCTGGAACGCTTAACAGCGCACAAAAAGGGAATGGCTTTCCATTCCCTTTTTTATATTTCTTTCAATATTTGAAAATCAAGAGAAATTCGGCCATTCTCTTCTGCCTTCGGAAACAATCGGATTTTTTGTAGTGTATCATGAAAATAGATATATTGGGGGGAGAAAAGATGAAAAAGAAGCTTTTTGCACTATTTTTGGCCGTATTGACTTTTTGTGGGCTGGCAGGTTGTTCATACAGTGTTGACAGCGAGCCATCATTCACACAATCGCCCGTGAGTTCGCCAACGGCATATAGGCCGGAGCCGGCAACGCCTGTGCCAACGTTAGAGCCAACCCCGACCATGACGGAAAGAGCGACGCAAACACCGGAGAAAACGCAGAAAAAACAGCAGCAGGCTACACAGAAACCAAAGAAAACACAATCCACAAAAACGGAAGACAAAACAGGCACCGTATACATTACCGATACAGGGGATAAGTACCATCGTTCCGGCTGCCGCTATCTTAAAAAGTCCAAGCATGCAATCTCGCTGTCCAATGCAAAAGCACAGGGGTATACGCCTTGCTCGGTCTGTAAACCATAAAAAGCATGCCATTTGGCATGCTTTTTTTACTAAACGCGGGGCAAACAAAAGCGAATACAAAGCCCGGGCCCGTTCTTCCGCGGCTCTGCCCAGATTTTTCCGCCATGTGATTGAAGGATCTCGCGGCAAATGGAAAGCCCTAACCCAGCCACAGAGCGCCCGGCATCCGAGGTAAACAGCGGATCAAAAATTTGGGAGAGCTGTGAGGAAGGAACGCCCTCTCCACTATCCTCAAAAGAAAAGCAGATGAAAGGGCCTTCGGCGTGGCAGGAGATCCATAACGATTTTTCGCCACCCTGAAAGTGCTTTAAACTGTTACTGATAAGATTGCCAAAAACGCGGCGAATCTTTGAGATATCTACCTCAACGCCTTGTAAAGGGGCCTGGTTGGCTAAATTCATTTGTACGCCAAGCGAGGTAAGCTCCTCTTGATATTCCTCCTGTAACAGGCTAAACAGATGATTGGTAGTGACGATTTGTTTTTTCAAAGAGCCGGGCAGGTTACAGCTTAGATAATCATCAAACTCCTCTACCAGATCCCGAATGGTCTGCGCTTTATCATATATCGTGGAAACATAGCGGCTGGTACGCTCTGGTGTCAAAGCGGATTTCTGCATACGCTCAGCATAGCCCATCACACTGGTAAGCGGCGTTTTGATATCATGAGAGATAGAAGCTATGATCTGGTTTTGCTTTGCCTTTTCTATTTCTAGATCCTCCGTCAGCTGCACGAAGGCATTTTGCAGCTGGCCTATTTCGTCCTTGCGTGCGGTTCGTTTGGGCTTTATGCCCGCCTTATAGGCCTGCATATCGCCCTGCATCCGCATGATGGGACGCACATAATGAATGTATAGAATCAGGTAGAGCACAGGAAGCACAAACAGAAATAAAAGGATACCGGCGGTAAAGAGACGACGGACAGCGGGAATCGATGAGGCGGACTTAATGGAGATAAATTGCGTAACACGCAGCAAAAGCGTCTGCCCATCGGCCTGCAAGGGGAAGGTGGCGTTGATGGAGATGGCGGGTTCGTCCCGGTCTTCTGTGCGGTAGAGCGTGTGGCCGTCGAGATCCAAGAGGTGAAACTGATACCCGGTAGCATCGGCCTGCTGCTGTAAATAGCGCGAAAAGTCCGCTTCTAATGGCAGATGATCGGCATAAGAGGCACACTGTACCTCCAGCGACGCTTGCAGCTGTTCAAATTCATGAGCCGTAGAAGAGGACAAAAAAAGATTATAATAGCCAACCAACAGGCCAACGGTAAGGAATAACGTGGCGAGCACGATCAAAAGAACCTGGTTTCGCAGACGCATGGTGGTTACTCCTGTGCTTTGATAAACTTGTAGCCAACGCCCCAGATGGTCTTGATATATTCGCTGGCAGGGTCTATTTTTGTACGAAGGTTTTTGATATTGACGGCAACGGTTCCGATATCGCCGTAATGCTCTCCCCAAACGGCGTTAAAGATCTGCTCGCGAGACAATACGCGCCCTGCATTTTCCATCAAATACTGCAAAAGCTGAAATTCTCTGGTGGAAAGGGAGATGGGCGCCCCTTGCTTGGTTACCTCAAAGCTTTCTTGGTTGAGCCGGATACAGCCGACCTCCAGCCAAGGGGAGGCCGGCTTTGCATGGGTGCGGTCCTCTCGGCGCAGATGTGCCTTGACGCGGGCCACAAGCTCCTCAACAACAAAGGGCTTGTAGATATAATCATCCGCCCCCATCTCAAGGCCGACGAGAGTATCCAGCGTACGGCTCTTGGCCGTTACAAAGAGGATGGGGCAGGAGACTAGATCGCGCACCTTACGGCATAGCTCCAGCCCATCCATTTCCGGCATCATAATATCCAAAATAATCAGGGAGAAATCCTGTGCCTGTTGGATCAATGCCAACGCTGTTTTGCCATCATGCGCCAGGACAGTAGAAAACCCTTCATCCTCCAAGGCATCAGAAACAAGCTCGGCGATGGCCCTGTCGTCGTCCACAATCAAAATTTTCGGCATCTGAGACTCCTCCTTTTCTTCATTGTACCACAGCGTTAAAACAGATTGGCCAGCTTTTGCCAAAAGCTGAGCTGTGGCGCTTTCTCTTCCTCCGGCACTGCGGGCTCGGGCTTATGGATGTCGGCGGTTTTCAGCACGAACTGAACAGCATCCACATGCTCATTTTCTGGCGACACAAACGAAACGCGGGTAAAGTCCTTACCGGCAAACGAATCGATGGCTTTTTGCAGCTCTTGGTCTATGGTTTGGTCTATGTGTGAAGTTTCTTGATTCATGGTGTTGGCGCCGTCCGAAAGGGCGTTGGCGCCAACTGCCAGTTGCCCCATGTTTTTCTGTATGGTGGCTACGCCTCCTGTATAAGTGCCGAGAGCGGCATCAAAATCACCATATTGCTCTTCCAGAGTGGAAAGCGAATCTGTCAGCGTAGTCAAAGCAGGATTAAGGTCCGCCAGCTCGGCTTTTTTCTCGGACAGGCCGTCGGCTACCTGATCAACAGCGCCCATTTTGGTCCGGTATATGGTGAGAAGGGCCTGGACATTGGGGTCCTGGCTGTTTTGCAGGTTGGCTAGTACAGTCTTTTCCATATCGCTTTGCGCGGTTACCTGATTCAGGCCATTGACAGCGGTATCCAGGCCGGAAGGAAGGGCAGATAGCTTGGTTTTCAGCGTTTCTGCGCCGTCGCCTAGCTCTCCAATGGCGCTAAGGACAGTGCCGGAAGCCTGGGTCAGGGATGCGGAGGAGTCGTTGATGCGATTTAGGCCGTCCTTGATTTGGCCGGAGCCATCAGCAAGATCCTGTGCACCGGTGTGTAAAGAGGACACAGCTCCCTTAAGGTCGTTGATCTTACCCGTAAAAGAGGAGGTATCAATCTGATCGGCATCGACATCCAGTGCCAGAGAGATGCCGTTGATGCTGATGCCGTCCATTTCAAAATCGGTGACGTCGCTCTGAATGGATATATGCTTTTCACTGCCAGGCAGGATGGTATAGGTCAGCTGTTTGTCTGTACCAACATTGGCTTCCGTAGCCCCGTCAGCGGAGATATTCTTGCATTGAGAAGTATCCAGGGCTAGGGTTGCCTGCAACGCATAGTTTTCATAGAAGCTGGCGTTTTCTGCGCTGTTTTTAGTGATATCCATCTTGATCTCAAGATGGCCAGCGCTGCCGGCCAGCGCAGACGCATCGATGGGGTTTCCATCTAAGAAATAGGATACCTGGATTTTCCATGGCAGCTGACGCTCTTCCAAGGTTCCTTGATAATAAAAGCGCCCTTTGGGAGCAGAGATAGAGACCTGGCCGTCCTGGTATACCAGCGCATCGCTGGTGGAAAGGTTTTTGGTTTCCGTATATGCGCCATAGTCGTGTATGGTCTGGGGCTGTTCAAGATCAAACGCATTGACGACATAAATGGCCTGTACCTGGCCGGTAGAGGAAAGGTTGGCGTATACGATTTCTTCTTTTTCCGTGGCGTCTTCTGCGGCCAAGGCTGGGGGAACCAAAGAGAACATCATGAGAGCCGCCAAAGAGGCAGGAAGGACTTTTTTTATTGTCTTTTTCATGTTGATTACACCTCCGAAGTGTGAAAATGGAATTTTTTGTGCGAGGTTGTTTGGCAGATAACGTTATCAAACAGGATCAGCAGACCGGGCAACACAAACAGCACAAGCAACATAGACAACAGTGCGCCGCGCCCTACCAAAAAGCCGAGCTGGCTGATGATAAGCCCTGTTGAAATCATCCCCATAATGGTGCCGCATACTGCAAGGATAGAGCCGCTTGTCAAAATGGAGATGGTGCAGTCTCGTACTGCATAGACGGCAGATTGGATCTTGTTTTCCGTTTCCCGGTGCTCTAAATATCGATTGGTGAACAAAATGGCATAGTCCACTGTGGCGCCCAGCTGTATGGAGCTGATGATCAGATACGAAATATAGTGCAGCGTCGTTCCCATAAAGTAGGGCACTGTGAGATTCAGCCAGATGGAAGATTCGATCACCAGCAGCAATAGGATGGGCAGAGAGAGCGATCGGAAGGTAAGCAGCAAAATCACGAAGATAGCGCCAATGGCAACTGTGTTCACCCTGACATTGTCCGCAACGACGGTATCCTTTAGATCCAGCGTGTTTACAGCCTGCCCGGTTAAATGATAGCTATCCGGATAGGCATTTTGGGCGATCCCGCGTACCTTGTTTACGACGCTGAACGCCTGCTCTCCGTCGGTATCTGTGCCGACGGTCAGGACGATGCGGCTGTAATGATCGCTGATCAGCTCGCTGAGCTGGCCTTCCGGCACATATTCCGTGGGAATAGGAGCGCCGACAGTACCGACATACGAGATGATGGAGGTGATTTCCGGCATGGCATTGAGTTGATCTACCACGGATTTTTCTTTGGCAAGATCGCCTTTCGGCAACATCAGCACCATCTGGTTTTCCCGGCCGAATTTTTCTTCAATGGCACTGGTTTCCCGGCCGATCTGCGTATTTTCGCCGCCGAAGATCCCGGAGGTGCCAAATTTGAAAGTATTGCTGGATTGTGCCAGAAAACAGGGGACAACGAGTATGGCAAAACAGATGAGGATAGGGGCCTTGATTTTTACGGCAAAGCGCCCCATCTTTTCAAACGAAGGCAGAAAACGGCGGTGCTGGGTTTTGTCAATGAGCCTATAGCTATATACCGCCAGAACCGGTAGCAATACCAGCACCGTGACCAGGCTGAAAAGGATGGCTTTGGCCATGACCAGCCCCATATCCGGCCCGATCTTAAACCGCATCAAGATCAGTGCGGCAAAGCCGATGACGGTGGTAAGCCCACTGGCCATGATGGAAGAGGTGGATTTTTTGACGGCCTCCACCATGGCCTGCTGCACATCCATGCCGGTGCGCCGGAATTCCGCAAAACGGTGTAACAGGAAGATGGAATAGTCCATGGAAACGGCAAGCTGTAAAATGGCACCGGCTGCCTTTGTAACAAAGGATACGGTACCGAAGATGACGTTGGTGCCCATGTTGAGCAGGATGGCAACGCCGATGGTAGCCAAGAAGAGCACGGGCTCAAACCAGCTAGAGGTGGTCAGCAGCAGGATCACAAATACGATGGGAATGACGATCATCATCATACGGCTTAATTCAGAGCTGGTAGATTCGATAACGGCAACTGTATCCACACAGCTGCCGGCCATCATCCCCTTATCACCAAGTAGGGCGCGTATATCGGCTAGGCATTGGGCCTGCTTGGAGGTGTCTACCGTTACGCTGAACAGTGCGCAGTTGTCCTTGTACCAGTCCTCAACCGTTTCCTGCGGCATGGTCTCCAGCGGTACGGCCAAAGACTGTACATCATCCAGCCATTGAATTTCCTGCACGCCGTCGATCTCGCGGATCTTTTCCTTATAGGCCAACGCTTCTGGAATGGTAACATCCTGTACCATCACACGTGCATTGGCGGGGTCCTTGGCATATTCTTTTTCCATCACATCCAGCGCAATGGTGGAGGGGGCGCTGTCCGGCAGGTAATCCATAAGGTCATAGTTGATATTGACCGTCATGGAAAGCAGCGCGCTTGCGATGGTAGCGATGATAAAAATGAGCAATACGGTTTTTTTATGCTTCAATATGGTGTTGGCAAATTTATCCATCGTATCGATCCTTTCGTTTTGATTTCCAATAGTACCTTACAGATTCTTTTCAGGAAAGGACTCGAAATAAAATTAAGAATTCTTAAAAGCCAAGATTTGTAGAAAAAAAGAAAAGCGCCGGTTATACGGCGCTTTTAGCATGCTTATTTTAATACGGTTACGGTATCCTTGGCGCGTGGCTTTGCCGCCGGAGCTTCATCTGGGATACCGACAATGCATGACCCAACAGCTTGGTAATCATCAGGGACAGACCACTGCACTTTCAATGCACGCCCTTCCTCGGTTTGAAAAAGATCGATCACACAGTGGATCCAACAGGAACCCAGGCCTAGAGCCTTTGCCTGGTTCATCATATTGCCCAGGCACAAAGCGCCGTCGGACAAGGGCGCAATGGCATCTTTTTGAACAAATACAATGATAAGGGTAGGGGCATTGTAAAAGGGGCTGTCTGCGCTGCCCGTCATGGACATAGCAGCTTGGGCCACCTTTTGCAGTTCGTTGGGATTTTGAATGGCAACGAGCTTCCAAGCTTGCTCATTCATGGCGCTGGGGGCAAAGAGCCCTGCGGTAAGGATGGCGTTCAGCTGATCGTCTGTGATCTGCAAGGGCTTATACTGGCGGATGCTGCGACGGGTAAGCAGGATGTTTGACGCTGTATGCATATGTAGACCTCCTTTTAATTGATAAGTTAAGCATAGCACAATACAGGGCATACCGTATAGAATGACAGCGATTGATCCGTTATGACAGACCATACGGCAAAAATTTTTTTGACACAGATCATCCTCGCCCTTTACAATGTTGGGCAAGGGGATGAACGACCCTGGGACTGGAAAGGAGAAAATCAATATGGAATATAAAAAGGGCCGCTTTGAAATGATGGTCGATACAACGAATACAGCGCGCGCTATGGGAAGCGGGAGCTTGGAGGTGTTGGCGACGCCGGCAATGGTTGCCATGATGGAGCATGCAGCCTGCCTTGCGCTGGAAGGTGCACTGCCAGAGGAACTGACTACCGTAGGCGTGGACATGCAGGTTAGCCATGTATCGGCTTCGCCCGTAGGTATGAAGGTTTGGGCAGAGGCAGAGCTGATGGATACGGATGGGCGCCAATATACCTTTGAGATTGAGGCGTTTGACCAAACAGGCCTTATCGGAAAGGCCGTGCATAAGCGTGCAAGTGTCAAAAAGGAGAAATTCATGCAAAAAACGCAGGGCAAACTGCAAAAATAAGCGTGTATACACATAATTTTCGGCCAACTGCATATGCTTTGATAAGACGGATGCCCCTTGAGGATCCGTCTAGAGCAGGCGTTGGCCTTTTCTTATGCCTCGGGATTTCTTGACTTTTTTTCCACGGCAAGATATAGTAACTATAATAGGAATTATTCTTAATTTTAGCGCTTCTCTAGAGAAAATGGGTGAAGAGTTGAAATACAGCAAACAGAGAGAAATGGTATTGCAGGCCGTTGGCCGTCTGCCAGGGCATCCCAATGCTGCGGAGGTATATGAAGAGGTAAAAAAAGAATGTGCATCTATCAGCTTAGCGACAGTTTACCGAAACTTGAACACAATGGCGGATCATGGGCTTATCGGAAAGGTTTGCTTGCCGGAGGGGGCAGACAGGTTTGATAAGGAGACCCATCTGCACGATCATATGATCTGTACCTGCTGTGGGGATGTGATAGATCTGCCACCGGCGCCCTGGCAGCAGACCTATGCAGAGATAGAGACAAATACGGGCTTTGCGCCAGAGGGCCATCGGCTCATCGTCTATGGACTTTGCAGTGAGTGTTTGAAGGCACAGCAGAAGGAGAACGCAGTATGAGCAGCTTGGAAGGAACCAAGACAAAAGAAAATCTTGAATCCGCATACAGAGAGAAATCCGAAATACGCTGCCGCTATGCGTATTACGCAGCGCAGGCGAAGAAGGAAGGGTATGAACAGATTGCAGGGATGTTTCAGCAAGCCTCTGAATATAACAAGGAACATGCCAGGGTCTGGTTTAAGCTGCTCAACGACGGTATCGGAGATACCAAGGAAAATGTAAGGCAGGCTGTGCAAACAGAGCGCCGGCTATGGACCGAGCAGTATTTGGCATATGCTGAGCAGGCAAAGGAAGAGGGATTTGATCAGATCGCTACGCTGTTTGAGGGCATGGCGGCCATTTCCAAAACGCAGGAGCGTGGATTTGCCCATGTGGAACAGGCGCTGGAAACGCAAAGCGTCTTTGCAAGGCAGGAAACGCTCCAATGGCTTTGCCGAAACTGCGGATTTATCCAAACGGGGCTGCAGGCACCGATGCAATGCCCGATCTGCGCACAGCCGCAGGCATATTTTCAGCCAATGATAGAGAATGGATAATCATAGCACAGCGCCGAAACGGCGCTTTTTCTTTTATTATGTAAAAAGTTTCCACTTTTCCCAAATAATATCAGAAAGGATCAACATGGCAAAACAGGCAAATGAGCAAAAAAAGCCAGACAAAAAATACGATGTATGGAGGATGCGCTGGGGCTTCATCCTGTGCGGCCTGTTTGCTTTGCTGCTTGTGCCGGGTAGCACGATAGCGCTGGCCGGTAGAGACAACGCATTGTACTTTTCTCTTTCGGCCATTGGGAATGCGCCCGGCAATCGATTGGCTCTGATCTTATGGACATTGGCTAGCAGCGGTTTTTTTGTGTATGCGTTGAGGCTGCTTCTGCTGCTATGCGGACAAAACAACAGTTTATCAGAGCCGTTGATGTGCTTGGCAGGGGGGATGCTTGTTGTGTGCAATCTTTTGCCTTTTTTGCCCGATGAACTGCCTAGGCTGGCGCAGTATCATAACTTTTTGGCGATGTCTGCTTCCTGCCTAGTGGCTCTGAGCTTGCTGGTATTTGTCGCCGACCTGAGAAAGTTTGACACGGCGGTATGCAAGGAATCGGCTGGTTTGCTGACGTTGGTACTGGTATCTGGGGGCCTTCCGTTTTATCTGTTCGGCGTCAGTGGTGTGTTGGAAGGGATCTGTATTATACTCGTATGCCTGTTTTTATTTTTCGTATTGATCTTGGTGGTAAGAGCAAACGCGGCAACCGGCACGTATGCACAAACAGAGGAGCGATCTGCTTGCGGAAAGAAATGACAATAGGCTGATTTTTCCTTGCACAATGCAGAAAGGGGCGATATAGTATAACAAAACAAAAGAATAAGAAGGCGAAGTGACTCACAAATGAAAATCGAGACGCAGTGTCTGCATGAGGGATACACGCCGGGCAACGGGGAAACACGTGTACTTCCCATTTATCAAAGCACAACGTATGTATATGACAGCACAGAGCACGTAGGGGATCTATTCGATCTGACAGCAGAAGGACATATGTACTCCAGAATCAGCAACCCTACCGTAGCGGCAGTGGAGGAAAAGATCGCTGCGCTGGAGGGCGGCGTGGGAGCGCTGTGCACCTCATCTGGCCAGGCGGCCAATCTCATTGCCATGCTGACGATTTTGAAATCTGGCGATCATATGATCAGCACCGGGACGATCTACGGCGGAACCGTCAATCTTTGGGCTGTGACCTTTCGGCGCTTTGGCATAGAGGTAACCTTTGTTGATGCGGATGCGCCGGAAGAGGAGATCGAAAAGGCGTTCCGCCCCAATACAAAGGTGGTATTCGGCGAAACCATTGCAAACCCCTCCATTGCCGTGCTGGATATCGAAAAGATGGCTAGGGTGGCGCACCGGCATCATGTGCCGCTGATTGTAGACAATACCTTTGCAACGCCTGTATTGTGCAAGCCCTTTGATTTTGGTGCGGACATCGTGACGCATTCAACGACAAAATACATGGATGGTCACGCAGTACAGCTGGGCGGCGTGATTGTAGACAGCGGACGATTTGACTGGACCTGCGGACAATTTCCGGAGTTTACCGAGCCGGACGAGTCATATCATGGTGTTGTGTATAGCGAGGCTTTTGGCAATGCGGCGTTTATTACCAAGGCACGGGTGCAGATGATGCGGGATCTGGGCTCAACGATGACGGCGCAGGGTGCGTTTTACTTAAATTTAGGTTTGGAAACCCTGCCGCTCCGCATGGCAAAGCACTGTGAAAATGCGGATGCCGTGGCCAAATACCTGGCTAAGCATGAAAAGGTTGCTTCTGTGAATTATCCGACGCTGCCGGGGGACAAATACCATGACTTGGCGCAAAAGTACCTCCCGAAAGGAAGCAGCGGCGTCGTTGCATTTGATATCAAGGGCGGCAGGGAAGCAGCGGTGCGCTTTTTGGATTCCCTGCATTTGGCGGCCATCGTGGTTCATGTGGCGGAAACGCGTACAGCTGTGCTGCATCCGGCAAGCTCCACCCACCGACAGCTGACCGATGAGCAGCTGGTTGCCGCTGGCATCACACCCGGGCTGATTCGTTTTTCCTGCGGAATTGAGAACATAGAGGATATTCTGGAGGATCTGGAGCAGGCTTTGGCAAAGGCTTGAGCAAAAAGGCGCGTTATGCGCCTTTTGTTTTACGGGAAAGTGAATAAATATGCTATATATAATATGCATATTCAATGATATATTTTGCATAAATGAGCATATGAAGGGGGATTTTTCACAAAATATGCGTATTTAGATGAATTTTTATAAAAATTTTTCTGACAAATGCTTGACATATTGCATGAAGCAAACTATAATACACCCATCTGATATGTCATACGACTGGGGAGGAAAAGAACATGAAGCATGGTAAGAAAGTATTGGCCTTGCTGGTATGCGTTGCAATGACTGCTGTACTGGCTGTGGGTTGTGGCGGAAGCGGCAAATCTGCCTTGGATGAAATTAAGGAAAAGGGCCAGCTGGTCTGGGGTACGAACGCACAGTTCCCGCCGTTTGAAAGCAAGGACGGCAGCGGCAATGTTGTGGGTGTGGACGCAGATATTGCAAAAGCGATCGCAGATGAGCTGGGCGTAGAGCTCGTGGTAGAGGATATGGAATTTGATTCCCTGCCGGCTGCGCTCAAGAGCGGCAAGATCGACATCATCGGTGCGGGCTATACCGAAAACGATGAGCGTTTGCAGGAGATGGATTTCTCCAATAAGTATTTCACCGCCGAGCAGATCGTGGTTGTAAAGGCTGGCAATACTGCCATTACCGATAAGGACAGCCTGAAGGGCAAAAAGATCGGCGTACAGACCGGCACCACCGGAGATCTCGAAGTTGCAAGCAAGATCGAAGGCGCAGAGGTAAACCGTTATGATTCTATGCAACTGGCCTGTGAGGACGTGAAAAACGGCAAGCTGGATTGCGTCATCGGCGATAACCTGACCATTGGCTTCATTTTGAATAAAATGAACGGCGAACTGGTTAAGGTAGAAGGCATCAGCTACGACAGCGAGCAGTATGGATTTGCCGTGGTAAAAGGCGAGACCGAGCTGCTGGAAGAGGCCAATAAGGTTATTGACAAGCTGGTACAAGATGGCGAAATCGACAAAATGGTAGATAAGTACAACGTAGGTGAATAAGTACTATCGAGCTTTGTTGAATGGCCACTGCCGCAAGGCAGTGGCTTTTGCATGAAGAAAAAACCAAGGAGGCGTACATTTGGGACTCATCGATGGATTGAGCGGGGTTATTTACAGTAACCTCATTCGGGAAAGCCGATATACGCTGTTTTTTGACGGCTTGGTAACGACGCTGGAGATCACAGTGTTTGCATTGCTGCTGGGTATTGTCATTGGGTTGATTGTGGCGTTGGTACGCGTGATGCATATCAAAGTGCTGGATAAGATTGCCAAGGCATATGTGGATATCATCCGCGGTACACCGGCGGTGGTACAGCTGGTTATCATTTACTATGCAATTTTGGGCGGTGTGAACCTGCCTAAGGTATTGGTGGCGTCCGTTGCTTTTGCCATTAATTCCGGCGCCTATGTATCCGAGCTGATTCGCGGCGGTATTTTGGCGGTAGACAAGGGACAGATGGAAGCGGCGCGCAGCCTGGGGATGAGCTGGGGGCAATCCATGCGCCATATCATTGTGCCGCAGGCGACAAAGCACATTTTGCCTGCGCTGGTCAATGAGTGTATTCAGGTGTTGAAGGAAACCGCTATCGCTGGATACATAGCATTGGATGACCTGACAAGGATGGGCAATATCATACGAAGCCGCACCTTTGATGCGTATACGCCGTTTATTGTCGTAGCGATCATCTATTTCTATACGACTACGATATTGTCTCTGTTTGCAGAGCGGCTGGAAAAGAGGATGAGGGCCAGTGATTAAGGTAGAAAATCTGCATAAGTATTTTGGCGACCTGGAGGTGTTAAAGGGCGTCAATGCTAAGATTGATAAATCCGAGGTCGTGTGTGTCATTGGGCCGTCGGGCAGCGGAAAGAGCACGTTTTTGCGCTGCTTGAATCTTTTGGAGGTGCCGACGGCCGGTAAGATCTACATTGACGGTATAGAGCTGATGGAGCACCAAAAAGAGATTGATAAGTACAGACAAAAGGTCGGGATGGTGTTTCAGCAGTTTAACCTGTTTCCACATATGACGGTATTGAAAAATATCACGCTGGCGCCGGTCAAGGTGCTAGGTATGGAGCAGGACGCAGCGGATAAGCTGGCGGAGTCTTTGCTGGATCGTGTGGGCCTTTTGGATAAGAAAAACGAATTCCCGAACCGGCTTTCCGGGGGGCAAAAGCAGCGTGTGGCCATTGCACGGGCCCTGGCGATGAATCCTGAGATCATGCTCTTTGACGAGCCGACCAGCGCACTGGACCCAGAGATGGTAGGCGAGGTGCTGGAGGTTGTACGTCAACTTGCCGCAGAAGGGATGACGATGGTCATCGTAACCCATGAGATGGGCTTTGCCCGTGAGGTTGCCAATCGTGTCTTATTCATGGATGGGGGCATCATTGAAGAGGAAGGCACTCCGGCCGAAGTATTTGGCAACCCCAAAAGCCCACGTACCCAATCGTTTTTGAATAAAGTGCTGTAAAGCGGAAAGGAACAAACCATGTCTGATGCACGCAACGTATATATCATCATATTTGTGATGCTGCTGCTTCCCATCGTATTTTATATGCTCCGCCGCCGTTTTCGCACCAAGGATACAAAGAAGAAGGCGCGATGCCTAGTCTATATGGCAGTGATGATTGTGGCGGCCGGCGGACTATGCTATGGTTTATATGCCTATACCATCAAAACGCAACCGCTATTGGTAGCGGAACAAGCCGCTAAAGCCTTGTACCAAGCGGATGTAGAGGAACAGGATCCCAAAGCACTGCTGGTTGAAAAAAACTTGATGAAGGAAGATGGTGCCATTGCCGAGCAAGGACAGGGCGATTGGGCTCAGTTTGCCGGGGCTACCATCAATATGCCGGATAAGACCATTGAGCTGGATGGAGAGAAATACTATCCAATAGCGCTGGATATTCCGGGCTCTAGGGCCTTGGCGGCGATGAAGATACAAGAAGAGAAAGGGCATACCACTGTGGAGAGCATACAGGTGCTGTGGCCGGATCAGATCGGAGATAAGCTGGAAAGTATAACGTTTTTTGAATCAGGAACACTTCCTGATTAAATGAAAGGGCCTGCTAAGCGGGCCTTTTTATGTTTCACCTCCTGGGTGTGCGCAGCATAGCGTGCAATAAAGGGGGTGATATGGGTGCACAGCGTTTCCATCTTCATCTTAGCGCTTGCAACCAACCTGGATAACCTTTGTATCGGCATGGCGTATGGATGCCAGGGAAGGCTGATAGGCACTAGAATCAATGCGTGTATTGCCCTGATCTCCGGCCTGGTAAGCTTTGTCCTTTGCTGGGCGTCCTCCTTGTTTGCCGTAGAAATACAAAAAACGGCCAATCTATTGGGCGCTCTACTCTTGATTGCGATGGGCATGTATACGCTTTTTTCTAAACATGACGCGCAGCAAATAACCTCTATTGGACGTACATCTGCCATGGCTTTGGGACTGACGCTGGCTGTAAACTGCATCCCGGCGGCTTTGGGGGCAGGGCTCACAGGGTTGCCGCCGTTATGGCTAGGCGCTTCGATTGCAACATTCAGCTTTTTGACCGTTGGGTTGGGCAATTTGGCGGGATGCCGTGTGCGGGAGAAAATGACCACCCGGCTGTTGGATTCGGTGTCGGCAGCCTGTATGATTGGCATTGGAATCTTTGAAATATTTTGCTAAAAAAGCAGCGGGATCACCGCTGCTTTTTTATGCATCGAAGACGAGTGTTGCCAATACAAGCTCTGAATGAGAGCCAAGGCGCAGGCGCGGCCCCCAGGTGCCATATCCAGAAGAGACGACAGCGGTGAAACGGCCGTGTTTCCATACCCCGAAATCCGTTTCAAACTGATGTCGTGTTAAAAGCGAGATGGGAAACATTTGTCCGCGGTGCGTATGGCCGGAAAACTGTACGTCCACCCCAGCATCCGCTGCCTGGACAAGCTGATTGGGCTGATGATCTACCAATAGAATGGGCTGTGCCAGATCGACGCCGTGGACGAGTTCCGCTACCGAAGCGCGCGGAGCACCAGCAGTTTTGGAAAATCCATAGTCGGCTCTGCCAATCAGGGTATAGGAATCCAAGATATGTACGGCGCTGTCGTGCAGCACAGAGAGCCCGCAGCGTTGGAAAAAGCGAATGGTCTCTTCGGTCGTAACACCACCGCGTACATCATGATTGCCGAGACAGATATAAACCCCATGCGGCGCATGCAAATCGGAAAGCACAGATTGAATTTTGTCGGCATCGTGCAGCCCCGGCAGGCCGGAATCCAGTAAATCGCCGGCTATTAGAATCAGGTCTGGGGATAAATCTTGGAGGGCTTTGCACATTGCACGAAGCTGTTTTGCATCGATAGAAACGCCCAAATGCACATCCGATACGAGCGCAACACGTAGAGAAGAAAGCGTGCCGGCCTTTTTATGAACGGGGATGGTATAGCGTGTTACACGCGGCCTAACGGCACACAGCGTCCCCCAAATCAACAAAAGGGAAACAGTTGCAAGAATAGCCAAAGAAGCGTAAAACAGCAAATAGGGTGGAAATACGAGGCCTCCTAGCAGGAAGAGGAGACGCAGCACATCCAACCCCACGAACCCCAAAAGTAAAGGAAGAAGCGCTCCGGCCCAATGACCGCCTACCGCAATGAGAAAGCGCCGAAGCCATAGCGGCCATTTGCGTGCATTATGCCCTACCTGGAAAGAACCACCCAAAAACAGCATCAAGCATGCTAAAATCCAGAGAGGAAAGCGGCAAACTGGCGCCAGCACCCATGTATATAAGCGAAACCCCAAATAAAAATGGGAAAGCGCAAACGCCACCCAAAAGGAGATTGTTACGGTACGTCCCAAACTTGTCACCCTTTATCCAAATTATATAGGACATAAAAATTTCTTAAGCTACGCTTATTTTAGCACAGGGAGCATGAGAGGTTCAATAAAATCCGGTTCGGTAAAAAAAGGCAAAGGGTAAAGGCCGGCATGTGATCATACCGGCCTTTGAAGGGATTGTATAGAGAAACGAGGAAGTGATGTTCTTCACTGTCGAAACTGACAGTCTGCACGGCATTTGTCGCTCAAATGCCGGCTATATAAACGGCATTTGGCATAGCCTTGCCGCTCAAACGAACATAGTCTAGCAAGGCTGACAAAAATCGTCAAACACAAAAATGAAAAAAAGAAAAATTTTCCAAAAGATATTACATTATAAATACGGTATGAAAAATAACGGTGAAAATATTCTGAAACATAGTTTTTACAAAGATTTTATACGATAATTGTGTAAAGGGAATTGCATTATTTAATACGGTTTGATAAAATAATTCGACAAATTTTACACAATCTTTTGGGAGGGAATGGCATGAACGATTCCTTTGACGCAAAGCAAATGGATGAAATTCTGGCAAAGCATGGCAGACAAGCAAGCAATATCATCGCCATCCTGCAAGATGTGCAGGAGACTTACCGGTATCTACCCAGGGAAATTTTCCCCTATCTTTCCAAAGAACTGGGAATGACGACGGCCAACATTTACAGCGTGGCTACGTTTTACGAAAACTTTTCGTTGGAACCAAAGGGAAAATATGTGATCAAGGTATGCAATGGGACTGCCTGTCACGTTCGCAAGTCCATTCCGATCTTGGAAAAGCTGCGTGAGACTTTGAACCTAAAGGAAGGGCAGGCAACAACGGATGATTTTGTCTTTACGGTAGAGACGGTATCCTGTCTGGGTGCCTGTGGTTTAGCGCCGGTGCTGATGGTCAACGATGCAGTGCATCCGTCTATGACGCCGGAAAAAGTGGTGGCCTTGGTGCAAGAACTGCGGGAGGGAAAATGATGATGAGATTCCAAAACAGGCAGGAACTGGATCAGGCGCGCGTTGCGTACAAAAAAGCGTTGGATCTGGAAACCAAGAAAATCTTGATATGTGCAGGGACCGGTTGTGTGGCCGGCGGTTCGCTGAAAATTTATGATAGATTCTTAGAGCTGATGCAGGAACGCGGCATTCGCTGCGAAGTACGCTTGGAAAAAGAGCCGCACGACGAATCTATCGGCCTGAAAAAAAGCGGCTGCCACGGCTTTTGTGAAATGGGGCCGTTGGTTCGCTTGGAGCCGGGCGGATACCTGTATATCAAGGTAAAGCCGGAAGATTGTGAAGAGATTCTGGAGAAAACCGTGCTGGGTGGGGAATACATCGAGCGCCTTGCGTATAAGAAAAACGGGCAGGTCTATCGCCAGCAGGAAGAAATTCCTTTCTATAAAAAGCAAACGCGTAATGTATTGGAGCACTGCGGCCATATCGATGCCAATTCCTTGGAAGAATATTTGGCACTGGGTGGATATAGTGCGTTTGAAAAAGCGCTGTTCGATATGAGCGGCGAAGAGGTCGTAGAACAGGTGGAAAAGGCAAACCTGCGCGGCCGCGGCGGCGGCGGCTACCCGACGGGCCGTAAATGGGCACAGGTAAGAAGACAGAACAGCGATGAAAAATACATCGTATGTAATGGCGACGAGGGCGATCCCGGCGCCTTTATGGATCGCAGTATCATGGAGGGCGATCCGCACCGTATGCTGGAAGGCATGATGATTGCCGGTATCGCAGTGGGCGCTAACAAAGGCTATATCTATGTGCGCGCAGAATATCCGTTGGCGGTTTCCCGTCTGCAAACCGCCATCGAACAGGCGGAAGCATACGGCCTGCTTGGCGAAAATATTTTAGGCAGTGGCCATAACTTTACCATTCAGATCAACCGTGGCGCAGGGGCGTTTGTCTGCGGAGAGGGCTCTGCCTTGACGGCCTCTATCGAAGGTAAGCGCGGCATGCCGCGCGTAAAGCCGCCTCGCACAGTAGAACAGGGCCTATTTGGCAAGCCGACGGTACTAAATAACGTAGAGACGTTTGCCAATGTGCCGCCCATCATTTTGAAGGGTGCCGAGGAGTTTTTGAAGATCGGTACGCCGACAAGCCCCGGCACAAAGGCATTTGCTTTGACCGGCAATATCGAAAACACCGGGCTGATCGAGGTGCCGATGGGCACGACGCTGCGCGAGATCATTTACGATATTGGCGGCGGTATCCGTGGCGGCAAGCAGCTAAAGGCTGTGCAGATCGGCGGCCCGTCGGGCGGATGTTTGACGACAAAGCATTTGGATCTGCCTCTGGACTTCGATTCTTTGAAAAAGGTAAATGCCATGATTGGCTCCGGCGGTATGGTGGTGATGGATGAAAACAGCTGTATGGTGGAAGTGGCTAGGTTCTTTATGAGCTTTACGCAGAATGAATCCTGCGGCAAGTGCGTACCTTGCCGGGAAGGCACCAAGCGGATGCTGGAAATTTTGGGACGCATTGTAGCAGGCAAAGGACAGCCGGATGATATCGATCTGCTGATGGAGTTGGCGCAGACTGTTTCCGCCACCGCGCTGTGCGGCCTTGGCAAGAGTGCAGGCAACCCGGTAGTCAGCACGATAGAGAATTTCCGCGATGAGTACGAAGCGCATGTTTTTGACCATAACTGCCCGGCCAAACAGTGCCAGAAGCTGAAGAAATTCACCATTGATCCTGAAAAGTGCCGCGGCTGCTCAAAATGTTCCCGCCTATGTCCGGTGGGTGCTATTTCTGGGGAGATCAAAAAGCCCTTTGTCATCGATCAGGAAAAATGTATCAAATGCGGTACCTGCATAGAATCGTGCGCCTTTGCGGCCATCAGGGAGGAATGAGAAGATGAGCGGACAATTTATGATGATCGACAACATGCCGGTGGAGATCAACGGAGAAAAGAATCTATTGGATCTGATCCGTAAAACCGGGATCGAGCTGCCAACATTCTGCTATTATTCCGAACTATCCGTATACGGCGCCTGCCGGATGTGTATGGTGGAAAACAGCAGAGGCGGTATGGAAGCGGCTTGCTCTACGCCGCCGCGTGCGGGGATGGAAATCTATACCAACACGCCAAAGCTTCGGAAATATCGCAAGATGATTTTGGAGCTGCTGCTCTCCAATCATTGCAGCTCTTGCACGACTTGTGAGAAAAACGGAGATTGCCGCCTACAGGAGCTGGCCAAGCGGTTTGGCATCGACAGGCTGCGTTTTGAAAAGCCGGAGGAGAAGAAGGATAGGATCGACGATTCTTCGCCGTCTATTTTCCGGGACCCTACCAAATGTATTTTGTGCGGTGACTGTGTGCGTATGTGCAACGAGGTGCAAAATGTAGGGGCGATTGATTTTGCGTTCCGCGGCTCTAAGATGGAAGTCATGCCTGCATTCAACGAGCCTATTGCAAACACCAATTGCATCGGGTGCGGACAATGCTCGGCTGTGTGCCCGACAGGGGCCATCGTGGTGAAAAACGATACGCAGAAAGTATGGAATGCATTGAGCGATCCCAATACCAAGGTTATCGCGCAGATTGCGCCCGCCGTGCGTGTGGGCATTGGCCAGGACTTGGGCGCCAAGATTGGGGAAAATACCATGGGGCAGATTGTGGCTGCGCTGCGTAAGATGGGCTTTGATTTGGTCTTTGATACTGTTACGGGTGCGGACTTGACCGTGCTGGAGGAATCCAATGAGTTTTTGGATCGCGTAAAAAATGGAGGGAAGCTGCCGCTGTTCACGTCCTGTTGCCCGGGATGGATCAAGCATGCGGAATTCAAACATCCTGAGTTGATGGAAAATATCTCTTCTTGCAAATCTCCGATGCAGATGTTTGGGTCTGTCATCAAGGAATTCTATAAGGATGATGAGAAAAAGATCGTCAATGTAGCCATTATGCCTTGTACGGCGAAAAAAGGAGAGGCAGCCCGGGATGAATTCAAGGTAAACGGAGAACCGGTCATCGATTATGTCATTACGACGCAGGAACTTATCAAGATGATCCGCGAGGCCAACATTGCCTTTACCGAGCTGTTGCCGGAAGCTGTCGATCTACCGTTTGGCATCAACAGCGGCGCAGGCGTTATTTTTGGCGTAACGGGTGGGGTAACAGAAGCGGTGCTTCGCTATCTCATGGCAGACCAGCCCGCAGCTAATTTGCATCAAATTGCCTTTACCGGTGTGCGTGGGCTCAAGGGTGTAAAGGAATGTACGGTGGATTACAACGGCATTCAGGTAAACATCGCCATTGTCAATGGCCTGAAAAATGCGGATGAGTTGATTGAGAAGATACAGTCCGGCGAAAAGCAGTATCATTTTGTAGAGGTCATGGCATGCCCCAACGGCTGCGTATGCGGCGGCGGACAGCCCTATGCATTCCGCAGGGCCGGCCAGCGCCGGGCAGATGGCCTATATGAGGCGGATCGCCTGAGCTATATCAAGACTTCCCAGCAAAATACGACGGTACAGGATCTGTACAAGGGCTTGCTCAAAGGAAAAGAACATGAGCTGCTGCATGTGCATTATCACGGCGCGAAATAAGCACGGATACGCATAGAACAGGCGCGCCATTGGGCGCGTCTGTTTTGCTTTGCGAAATGGGAATTGAAATTTTGCCTTTTTTTCTGTATTCTGTATGATGAAAAATATAGAAAGTAGGGATAGGCTTGGTAGAAATTACCGTTTGTGTGGGGAGTACCTGCCATGTAAAGGGCTCCTATGGCGTAGCGGAAGCGTTCAAAAAAGAGATCGAAGCCCAACACTTGGGCGATAAAGTAGCGTTAAAGGCAGATTTTTGCATGGGAGACTGCGTCAATGGCGTATGCGTGAAAATCGGCGAAGAAAAGTTGACGCATGTGGTGCCTGAGGACGTCCCAAGCTTGATGAAAGGGAAGGTATTGCCTTTAACCAAATGAGAGAGGGGAGGCGCATAGATGGGATTCATTGAGTTTCAGCCTGCAAATTGCAAAAATTGCTATAAATGTATCCGGTATTGCGCCGTGAAGGCCATTTCATTTCAAAACGAACAAGCAAGGGTCATCGATAATGAATGTATTTTGTGCGGCAAATGCACGATGGTATGCCCGCAAAATGCAAAACAAATGAAAAGCGATCTGAAAACGGTACAGGCCGCTGTTCAAAATCATCAAAAGCTGATTGCATCGCTGGCACCCTCTTATGCTGCTGCATTTCAGGGGGCCAGCTTTGCTGTACTCTCAAACGCGCTAAAACGATTGGGATTTGCCCAGGTAGAGGAAACGGCCATCGGGGCCACAGAGGTTAGCTGGCAGTATGAGCAGCTGATGCAGGAAGGTAAAATGGAGAATATCCTATCCACTTGCTGCCCTTCCATCATTGCATTGGTAGAGAAGCATTATCCGGAATTGACACAGTATTTGGCGCCTGTGGCCTCCCCTTCCACAGTGCATGCCAGAATGATCCATGCCATATATGGAAACAGGGCCAAGGTGGTGTTTATCGGCCCCTGCTTTGCAAAGAAGCTGGAAACGGGAAAACGGGGAGATCTGTTTGCCGTTTTAACCTTGGCAGAGCTTCAACAATGGATGAAGGAGGCCGGGATAGAGCTTTTGGAAAGCGATGAAAAAGTGGCGGAAATACAGCAGACAAAAAGCAGGCTGTATCCGGCGCCGGGCGGAATTGTAAGCACGTTGGATGTGCGAGCCAGAAAAAGGTACCGCTGCTTGTCTGTCGATGGCCTGGATCGCTGTATGCAGACGCTGGAGGCCATGCGCGTACATCGTATGAAAGGCTATTTCATTGAGCTGTCCGCTTGTACCGGATCTTGTTTGGGCGGGCCTGGGATGGAGGGGCTGGGGTTGCCGCTGGTGCTGGCCCGTGAAGAGGTGGTAGAGCGTGCGCGCAAAAGAACGGAAGGGCCCGCTCCCTTGACAGAAAATGCCAAAGTGGACGCTTCGGAAGAATATCACGCTAAGCCGATCAAACGAAAGCAGCCCACGGAAGCCCAGATTCAGCAGATTTTGGAAAAGCTGGGGAAACGGAAGGAGCAGGACTGCCTGAATTGCGGCACCTGTGGCTATTCGACCTGCCGGGAAAAGGCGATCGCTGTTTTCCAGGGCAAAGCAGATCTATTTATGTGCTTGCCATACATGCGAGAAAAGGCAGAATCCATGTCTAACTTGATCCTGGAGCACACGCCGAACGGCATTGTACTTCTCAATGATAAGGGATGTATTTTGGAAGCCAATGCGGCGGCAAAAACATTGTTTTTGGATATGGCGGATGAGCTGAAAGGAGCACACATCGAAAAGCTTTTGGATGAGGTGCCGTACAAACAGGTACAGCAAAGCGGCCGCCCGTTGTTAGAACAAACCACGGCGACGGAAGACCAAAAGCATATCGTAGAACAGAGCGTAGTGCCGTTGCCAAATGGAGATTGCTTGCTGCTGCTAAAGGATATTACAGAAGAAGAACGAAAACGGCATGAACTGGAACTGCTGCGAGGAGAAACCGTGGAAACGGCGCAGCGCGTGATTGACAAGCAAATGCGTGTAGCGCAGGAAATTGCCAGCCTTTTGGGAGAGACAACGGGAGAGACCAAAATGGCGCTTACAAAGCTAAAGCAGTCTATTCTGCGGGAGCCCAGGCGATGAAGCTGTATTTTGAAACCAGCACGGGTCATCTGCATAAGCAGGGAGAGGAGCTGTGCGGTGATAAGGTTGAAATCGTAAAACGTGAGGATAAGACCTATCTTGTGCTTGCAGATGGGCTAGGCAGCGGGGTAAAGGCCAATATTTTAGCATCTTTAACAAGCAAGATCGTGGCCACCATGCTAACGCAAGGGGCAGAGCTGGAGGATGTGCTGGAAACCATTGCCTCTACGCTGCCTGTATGCAGCGAGCGGCACCTTGCATACTCTACGTTTACCTTTTTAGAGCTGGGGATCACGGGGCAGGCTTATCTGGTGGAGTATGACAATCCGCCGATGCTGCTTTTGCGCGCAGGAAAGCGAGTGGAGATTCCTTATGAAGAGCGTAATGTAGCGGGTAAACGCGTTCGCCAAGCGCGGTTTTCTATTTGCCCGGAAGATGTATTTGTTTTAATGAGCGACGGTGTGACGCATGCGGGGCTGGGCTCGTATTTGGACCTTGGTTGGCGCTGGGAAAATGTGGCGACCTATATGGAAAACGCAGTTTTGCGTGATAAGAGCCCGCGTACCTTGCAGAATTTGCTTTTGCAGGCCTGTAAAAGCCTGTATAACCAAACGATTCGGGACGACACCAGCGTTTGTGTTTGCAGGGCCAGAATTCCCAGCCAGACCTGCGTGATGGTTGGGCCGCCGCAAAATAGGGAGCAGGATCGCTTTTTGGTGGATACGCTGTTATCCTTTGAGGGCAACAAAGTCGTGTGCGGCGGTACGACCAGTAAGATCGTCTCCAAGGTCAGCGGCCGTGCGCTAACTACGCAGCTGGACTATATTACGCCAGAGATCCCTCCGGTGGCAAAGATAGAAGGCGTAGATCTCGTGACGGAAGGCGTTGTGACCATGGGCCGTGCGCTGGAGCTAATGCGGGCCTATGCAGCCGGCGATACCGGGCGCGACCGCGTTTTGCAGCAGGGGCGGGATGGCGCCTATCTTTTGGCACAGCTGTTGGTGCAAAAGAGCACAAGCGTAAAATTTTTGGTGGGCCGTGCGCTGAATCCCGCATATGATGACCCGGACATGCCGTTGGATCTTACAATGAAGCTGCGGTTGGTACACGATATTGCTCAATGCTTGCGGGATTTGGATAAGCAGGTTACGCTGGCATTTTATTGATAGAAGGGGGACAGCATTATGCCATATTGTACTGTATCGCTTAAGCTGCTGTCTCCGACAGGGCATAAAAAGCAGCAGCTGGAAGACGCGATGGATCGATATGCTTCTGCGTTTGAGTGCCTGCTCAGATGCGTGCGGCCCAAAATTGAGGGGCATATATGCAGCAAAGCAGAGATTGCGGCGCAGATCAACCTGTATATGCCGAAGGTAGATCCGTTGGGCGTACAGCCGTTTAAGGATGCGTTAAAGCGTGATGTGGCAAAGACGCTCTATCTTTATACCGTACAAAAGCAAAAAGGAAGCCGAAAACGGTACCCGATGCTGCAAAGCAATGACGAGGACTTAACGCAGCTTTTGATGCGAAAAGAGCCAATTGCCCCTCGTACTTTGGATTATTGGTTGGAACGCTATCACAGACAGAGGCCGCTGTTATTTTGCCGGTATAGCGAAACAAGAAATTATGCATTGTTGTATGATAAAACACAGGATAGATACTACGCAAAACTCTATCTTTTCAATGCCGAGCAGGCTAGGCAAACGCAGCCGCAGTGCCAAGGGAAGCTGCGCTACCTTACCAGCGATAAAATTTTAAAACAGAGTAGACGTCCTTACTGCTATCAACTGTATCCGCTGGAGATAGGCGGTTGGCAAAAACAGCATCTGCTGTGGCTGCAAAATGGAACGGCTTCTGCCAAAAGTGCAGAGTTAGTGCAGCGCGATGGCAAATATTACTTGCATGTTAGGCTGTGGATTGAGCCGAGGCAGGCACAAACCGCTAGGGCGACACTGGGGGTTTCCAGAGGCATAGAGCATACGCTCTGCTATGCGCTTTGCAGTGAACAAGGGGCTGTGCTGCGTACTGGCTATTTGCAAGAGGAGCCGGGAGAGCATAGAGAGCGTCGGTTATCAGAACGGGTATTGGCCTTGGCAAAAGAGCATAAAGCCCGCATCGTGCTGGCAAACCTGGTAACAAGAAACGACAGCCTGGATACGTTTACGGCGCCGCAGATGACGGTAAGAAGCTACAATCGTTTGGCGGAAAGGCTGCGATACCGTACAGAGCTTTGCGGCATGCCGCCTGCTGTGCTCGTCAGTGCCAGGGGTTTGTTTAGCCGGTGCCCAGAATGCGGGACGGTAAGCCAGGGAAATCGGATGAATGAAAGGATTTTTCTGTGCATTTCCTGTGGGCATGTGGAACAGCTGGAAACGGTGGGCGCAGTAAATCTTGCGGGGAAGCTGGCGCAATACCGCAAGGAGAAGCTGACGGTGTATTATGAGATAGAGGAGCAGCAAATTGTTTTTACCCTGCCGCAAATCTCGTTTCATCATTGCACAGAAAACGGCCCGCGGGCCAAGGCAAGCTGTTTACAGGCAATACAGACATGGATGGATGCGCAAAAGGCGCCCAAAGAGAGTGTGCAAAGAAATATTTATCAAAAACTGAGGCATACTGTGCCGCTGGAAGATGCGCTGCAGTTTGTACATAAATAAAAAGGTGTCGCTGCCGCACCTGCTTTCTGCACAACGGGCATCTCCCCTGTGCAGGGCATTTCTGCCGTGCAGAGCCCATTTGGGAAAAGGCAGCTATTGATAGGGGGCCGGATATATTTCGGCCCTCGTTTTTTGAGTGAGAATAAGTATGATATAATAAAAGGCCAAAAAGACCGCAGATAGAAAGGGAGAATGCAAGATGAAAAGGTTCCGGTTTGGATACATCCAAATGCACGAGGGCTACGACCCGAAAATCCACAATGCATATTTTTGCCATGGGCAAGATGAAACCTATATCGTGGCAGTAGATAACCTGGAGCAGGCCTGCCAAGTGGCTAAGCAATGGGCCGAGGAAGATAAGGTGGATTTGATCGAGCTATGCGGCGCTTTTGGGGAAGCAGGGGCAGAAAGGGTAAACCAAGCTTGCCAAGATAAGCTGCCGATTGGCTATGCTACCCACAGCCCTAGCCAGAATGAGAAATATGAACGGCTGTTTGGCAAAGTGAAATAATAAAAAACACTGCGTATTAGCAGTGTTTTTTATGAATGGCATTTACAAAACAAGCGGAGAAAGCACTCTTTTCCCATCTTTGTACCCGAGCGCCAGCCTACGCAGCAAGGTATGCTGGGTCATATCAAACGATCCGCTTCCGGATACGCGCTCTAGCGGCTGGGAAGGAAAGAGGTGTACAATAGGCTTGCCGTCAAAAAAGGACAGATCCACAGGCTCATTTTCATGCAAATGGATGAGGATCAGCATATCCAGCTCAGTAGCTGACAGGGCAATCGCAGGGCAGTTATCGGCGTTGGCGACGGGGTAAAGAGGATCGTTGACGCCGCCATCTGCGTACATGCGCCCATGAATGGGAATAGCGGGGAAAACGTGGGGTACAGCGCAGGAAGCCAGCACGATCTCCGTAACAAGGTCTTTGGATTGCTTGGTCAGATCAAAGTAGACAGGGCAATGTGCCTCTATATCATAGGCACAGACAAATACGGGATAACCGAGAGTATCCAGCCGGCTCAGATCAGTATTCTCCGTGACCAATGCCTTGTAAAGATCAAGCATGGGGCGGCCCAATCCGCTTTGATTGAGCTGTGTTAAAAGCGCGCGCGAATCGGTTTCCTCCTGCGTGCCCTCTGCCTGCGTTTTGAATACCTTGCTTTTCATTTGGCTGAACAAATTGGCCAGAGGGGATTTGGGATCCACATACTGCAAAAGCGTAGAAAACGTAATGGTCTTCCATAAAGCAAAAGGATCCACCGTACCGCAGGAAAAAAGCAGAGCATTGAACGAACCAATAGAGGTGCCGGCTATGGCTTTGATATGAGGAATCAGCCCAAGCTCCTCCATGGCCTTATATACGCCTGCTTGATAGGCTCCCTTTGTGCCGCCGCCAGACAATACCAGCCCGATTTTTGTATTTTGGTCCATTGAGGGTCATCCTTTCTAATACGCCTCTTATTATACTCCATATTTTCAGAAAAACATGGAGTAAACAAAGCAAAATTACTGCAAAGCATAGAAAAAGGGCCGGATGAAACCATCCAGCCCTTTTAAGATACAACTTATTTGACGATGAAAAAAGCACGTGCTTCATAGGTCTTATCATCGTTGGCAGACAAAAGCTGCCCGTAGACCTTCACATTATCTCCTACCGCATATTGGGTATCGCCTTTGTAGGAGAAGGTCATGGTCTGGCCGCTAACAAAGGAAAGCGTTAGCTTTTGTGATTCTACGGCCTGCACTGTACCGCTAAAGCACAGCGGCGTACCCACAAATGCTTTCGGATTATCCACGACCTTAGCCGCATCCGCTTCCTTGCATTGCTTAACATAGCTTGTAGAATCCGGGATGCGCTCAATGGTCCAGGTCAGTTCACCATCACGCAACCCTTCCTTGGTTGCTTTGATGGTAAAGGTATGGTCGCCATAGCCGGAGAGATCGCACTCAATAGAAAAGGTATTGTTCTGCGTATTGACATTCAGCTTTCCCTTTCCGCTGACAAGAGAGAGGGTTGCGCCGGCTTCAAATTTTCCATCCAGCTTTGGCCGGGCGTCAGTGGTCCGTGCGCCAATGGCTCCGTTAAAGGAAACACCGGCGGCCGGCAGCACACGATTGATGACCAAATGATGCTTATTTGCCGCGCTGTAAGGCGCACGCACTTCCAAATCAAAGGTATTTTCCCCCATGCTCAAAGGCAGGGAAACGGAGAACTGGCCGCTTGAAATATCCTCTGTACGCTGTTCGCCATTGAGGTAGATGGTACTGTCTGGTGAACACTTGAAGGTCAGCGTCAAATTAGGATCGCTGGTTTCGTAAGTATCGGTAGGCGGATTCATCTCCGAGGCCTGCGCCTGGGGAATCTCAATGGTAAACGGATCGCATGGCACCTGTACCTCGTTGCCGCGGTTATCCAAAATGACCATATCCAATGTGACGGGGAAATCCGTTTCCGTTGTGGTGATCTCCTTGGGGATAAAGTAGGAATCCGGCACCGTAATGGTGGCTTCTCCGTTGACAAAGGTTACGCGCTGATTATCCATGGACTTAATCAAAAGCACATCGGGGCTGGTGCCCTGCACGGTGATTTTACGCGCGGGCTTACCGTCAGCATTGGTGATAGATTCCACCGTAGCCTTTTCCGGCGTCGGCAGGCTGCCAATACCAAATTCCAAACGCAGCATCTGCGACCAGGAATCATAATGGCTTTGCACATAGTTGTTGACGAAAACGAAAAGAACGCCAAGAACGACGATGACGATCCCCGCAATCAGCCATGCCCTGCGACGGTTTCGTTTTTTACGCTGAGCATCTAGTTCCTTTTGCTCGATGCGGCTCAGCGTTTGCGGTTCTTTTTTCTTACGGCGAGGCTCTCTTGCCACCTTGCGCTCTTTTTTTGGTTTTGTACGCTTTTCCTTTTTGGCCGCTTCCGCGGCTTCTGCCCTAGCTCTTCGAGACAAAGCAGGGGCCTGCTCTTCGCTGTTCTCCATAGACGCATTTTCAGGAGCGCTTTCCTTCTCCACTAAGGGAGTGTACGTCTTATCTTCCGTATCAGAATCTATGGCAGAGGAGGCCTCCGCCGGCGCTGCGGCCTGGCTTTCGGTTTCCACTTCCGTCTCTATGGTAGATTCGGTATCCGAGAATTGCAGCCCGCATTCCGGGCATACCAAAGCGGAATCGTCCACCGTGGCATTGCATCTAGGACAACGCATAACATCACACCCTATTCTTTACATTTTCATATATTATATCAGAACGGACAAATAAAAAAAAGCTTTTGGGCGATTGTTGCCGATAATTGCTATCGCATGGTAAAATAAAAAACTGGAGGAACGGTATGGAGATTTATTTTGACAACAGCGCGACAACACAGCCGTTTGAGTGCGCAAAACAGGCGGTTTTGTCGTGTATGACGGAAGTATATTATAATCCCTCGGCCCTGTATGCGCCGGCGGTAAAAGTTTCCAATTTATTGTCGGAGGTAAGGGCTGATTTTGCCAAGGAGCTGCGGGTAAGGGAGGAAGAGATCATCTTCACCTCGGGGGGCACAGAATCCAATGTGGACGCTATCATGGGGGCAGTGCCGCAGCGTATGATGCATGCGCATGTGATTACCGATCAAAGCGAGCATAGCAGCGTATATGAAACATTCCGCTACCTGGAACAGCAACGCGGTGCGCAGGTTAGCCTGCTGCCCACAAACCGAAGGGGCGAAGTAACCACGGAGGCGCTTCGGGCGGCGATGCGGCCAAATACGAGGCTGGTTTCCATTATGCATGTCAACAACGAAACGGGAGCTGTGAACGACATTGAAGCGCTGGCCCGCACAGCGAAGAGCATTGCGCCACAGTGCATCGTTCATTGTGACGGCGTACAGGCTTTTCCCAAGCTGAGATTTCCAGGCGGATTGGTGGATGCCTATTCCATCAGCGGGCATAAATTCCATGCACCAAGGGGAACGGGTGTGTTGTATGTGCACCGTGGATGCGGCATACAGCCCGTCATGGTTGGCGGAGGCCAGGAGCATGGATATCGTGCCGGTACGGAAAACATGGCGGGTATTGCGGGCCTAGGCGCGGCATTGAGGCAGTATATCGAGCATAGGGATGCGTATGTGCAGCAGATGAGGGCGGTAAAAATGGCGCTTTATCAGCGGCTAGTCCGCATTCCAGGCACACATTTGAACGGCCCGCCGGCAGAAGAGGGCGCACCGCATATCCTCTCTATGTCGTTTGAAGGCACAAGAGGAGAAACTTTGGTGCATGCGCTGGAAGAAAAGCATATCTATGTGGGCACAGGTAGCGCGTGCAGCTCGCATAAAAAGGGAGAGAGCCGTGTATTGCGCGCCATGGGTGTACCGCCGCAGGTGGCTCAGGGAACGCTAAGGTTTTCTTTCTGCTGTATGAATACGGTGGAGCAGGCGGAAATTGTAGCGGATGCGGTCGAGGAAAGTGTAGCGCGCATCAGGAGGTTTGTAAGGAGATAAAATGGAACAGCGATTGGTATTGGTCAAATATGGGGAGATCCATCTGAAAGGGTTGAATCGTCCGTTTTTCAAGCGGCTTTTGCGTCAGCGTTTGACGAATAACCTGGAAGGCCTGCACTGCGAAGTCAGGGAAATGCAAGGCAGAGTTTTTGTATCCGGATTTGCGCCGGAGGCGGAAGCAGAGGTTGTAGAGCAATGCGCCAACACCTTTGGCGTCGTGGGGGTCAGCCCCGCGGCCCAGGTGGACAAGACCTTGGAAGCCATGGCCCAAGCAGCCATCACGGAGCTAAAAGACGCTATGGCGCATAGGGGCCTGACAGCCTGTACATTCAAAGTGCGTGCCCGCAGGGAGGACAAGTCCTTTTTCCCAAACAGCCAGGGCATTGCACGCGAGGTGGGCGGCCGTATTTTGGAGGCGATGGATAACGTCAAGGTGGATGTGCATCATCCGCAAATTACGGTACAGGTAGAGGTAAGAGACAGCGCATATGTATATGCCAGCGCCAGAGAGGCGGTAGGCGGCATGCCCATCGGCACAAGCGGCAGAGGCATGGTGATGCTGTCCGGTGGCATTGATAGCCCGGTGGCGGCTTATGCAATGGCAAAACGCGGGATGACGGTGACCGCCATGCACTTTATGAGCCCACCTTATACAGGGCAAGCGGCGCAGCAAAAGGTAGAGGACTTGGCCAAATGCCTGGCCTGTTACTGCGGCCCAGTACGGCTGCATCTGGTACGGTTTACGGAGTTTCAAGAAAACATTTATGAAAAATGCAGGCATGAGTTGCTTACCGTCATCATGCGCCGCTGCATGATGCGCATTGCATTGGCGGTATCGCATCGGGATGGGGAGCAGGCGCTGATTACCGGGGAAAGCCTAGGGCAGGTAGCCAGCCAGACCATTGAAGCCATCTGTACTACGGATGCGGTTTCGGATATGCCTGTATTTCGTCCTTTGATCGGTATGGACAAAACCGAGATCATTGAACAAGCGCGCAAGATTGGGACCTTCGATATCTCCATTCGCCCGGGTGAGGATTGCTGCACCGTATTTGTGCCAAAGCACCCGGCCACAAAGCCAACGCTAGAAGCGGTAGAGGCAGAGGAAAAGAATTTGGAGATGGACCGTTTGGTCAAAGAAGCCATTGAGTCGATGGAGACCGTTGTTATCAAACGTGCATAAATAAAAAGCAGCCAACGGGCTGCTTTTTTATTCGGCATCCTGATCCGATCCATACCGCAAATAAATAGCGGTAACGACGCCTTCGGAGATATCATAGAACAAAGCATAGTTTGTATCTGTAGCCAGGTCAAACTGAAGAACAGCCTGCTCATCTGCGGGATCAAATGCATAGGGCTGAATTGGTGCGTAATACGCGATCTGGGCGCCGGTATTCAGGCCGCAAGGCGGAATGCTGACACCTGTTTGGGTTTCTGGATTCGCCCGGTATAGCACTATGGTATCCTCCTCAACAACAGGAGGCTCGCTTTGCGGAAACTTTTCCAAAACGGCCTCCTCTTTGTCGCCTACCTTGGTGCCGCGGGGCCCTGAAATCGAGGGATCGTTGATGTTGATGTGTGAAAGGATAAATACACCGTTTTGCTCTACAAAGGTGTAGGTAATGGCGTCGCTGATCAGAGAGGTAAAGCGGCTCTGGTCTACTCCCAGGGTATAGGTGGACTCATCATATCCCTCTCCCAGGTGCTCTTTGGCCTGCTCCAAGGTGGACTGCCCCAATGTTAGGCCCTGGATGGTTAGATCTTCTGTCCCAAAGGGAAGCGCTTCTGCGACGGTAGGAGAAGGAGAAGCTGATGGCGATATAGAAGGAGCAACAGAGGGCGTACAGGCACAGAGAGAGCCAAGAGAGAAAATGGCAAGACAAAGCGATGCCAAGCGAAGCTTTTTCATAGTTGATACCCCCTTTAAGGACAATGATAAACGCTGCAAACGGAGAGATGCCGATACGGTGCTCTATAAATAAAAATTATATCATAGAAAGTGAAAATAAGAGAAAGAAAAGCACAGAGAGTTTGCTCTGTGCTTTCTTTTTTTGCTGATTTAACTGTGACAGATGGAAGCAAAGCTTGCAGGGAGGCGCGCTGCCAGCTCTGTTGGCGAAAGCTCTACCTGCCGCCCGATTCGCCCAGCCGAGACGAGAAAGGCCTGCAAGCCTGCGGCACTCTGATCCAACACGGTAGGATAGCTCTTTTTCATACCGATTGGGGAACAGCCGCCACGGATATATCCTGTAAGCCGCTGTAAATCCTTCACAGCCAGCATGGATACGGATTTTACACCAACCGATGCTGCTGCCTTTTTGAGATCCAGTTCCTTATGGCAGGGGATGACGAACACATAGCATTGCCCTTTTTCATCATGGGTAACCAACGTTTTGTAAACCTTCTGCACAGGGATGCCTAGACGCTCTGCAACGGTGACGCCGTCTACAGGCCCTTTGGCTTCATATTGGTGAGCCTGGTAGGGGATATGCCAACTTTCCAGGATACGCATCACATTTGTTTTTGTTTCACGCATGGGAAGGCTCCTTTGCCAAGGGAAGCTGGCGCAGCACCATTTGCGTGCATTTTTCTGCCAGCTGTTCTTTTGGGAGATCGGAATGGTGCTTCATCGCAATATAGCTTGCAAGGCCTAGGCTGATATAGGATAAGGCAAATTCATCCGGCAGACAGCGCAATTCTCCACGCGCCACGGCTTTTTGGCAAAGCCTGCGGATATAGCTGATGAAGGAATTGCAAAGCGGTGTCAGCAAATGACATACTTTATTCAATATCTCAGCAGGCAGGCCCTGCTGCTGAAGAATGCCCAAAAACAAGCTAGGCATGGCGCTGTTACGCTCAAACATATCGTAAAGCCGCAGCACGATATTATAAATGGCCTGGGCAAGGGAAACGGCCTCTAAAGGTTGACAAAGAACCCGATTTTGTTCCTCGGTATAGGAGACGATAACCTGGATAAACAAATCTTCCTTGCTTTGAAAATATTCATAGACCGTGCCCTTGCCGATGCCGCATGCCTTTGCGATCTGGCTGATGGTGATTTGCGTATAGTCATAATCATTGAGCAGGCCACGTGTGGTTTGCAAAATGAGGGTACGCTTATCTGTCACGATGGATCGCCTTCTTCCTTGCTGGAAGGCGCTGTCTGCGTTTCGGCAGGAATATCGACGAACAAAACATCGTCAGGCTCATCCTCTGGGTCCAGGGGCTTGGGCGGCTTTTTGTGCATTACCATATACAGGGCCGGCACCAGATACAGCGTCAGCACTGTAGCATACAGCAGCCCGCCGATGGTAGTGATGGCCATGGGGCGCATCATGGCCGCGCCTGCGCTGGGATCAAAGCACATGGTGGACATGGCGATGATGGTGGTAAGCGCCGTCATCAAAATGGGACGCAGGCGATCTTGGCCTGCCCGTAAGAGCGCCTCTTTGGTATCCATCCCCTGACTGCGCAGCTGATTGACATAATCCACAAATACAATGCCGTTGTTTACCACAATGCCGGCCAGGATGATAAAGCCGATGAGCGCTACGGTGCTGATCGGGTTACCCGTCAGCATCAGAGCTAGCAGGCCGCCGGTAAACGCCAGCGGGATGGTGAACATGATGATAAACGGGCTGAGCAGCGACTGGAACTGGGCCACCATCACCAAGTAGATAAAGATGATCGCTAACCCCATCATTAGGAATAGATTGGAGAAGGTTTCTTCAATCATTTCGTTCTGACCGGCCAGCTGTGCCCGGCATCCGCCGGATAGCTGCATCCCATCCAACTGCGCCTGTACTGTCTGGCTGACTTTACCGATGTTATAGCCCTCGCTAAGCTGCGAAGATACGGTGACGTAACGCTCTTGCCCGTTGCGGGAAATGCTGTCGAACCCTTCCTCGGTGGTAAAGGAAGCGATTTCTTTCAGGGCAATGGATTTTCCTTCACTGTTTTCGATCTTGAGAGATTCCAGCGCCTGCTTATCCACGGTCTTACCGCTGTTTACATAGATATCGTACGTGTTGCCGTCCTGCGTTAGGGAAGAGGCAGCACTGGGCTGTTTGATTTCTGCTTGCACGGCGGCGTATACCTGGCCGGTGGTCAGGCCGTTTTTGATGGCCTCTGTTTTATCCACTGTAATACGCAGCTCTGGTGTTTTTTTGCCAAGGCCATCCTCTATTTCGGTTACGCCCTCCACCTGAGAAAGCATCTCTGCCACAGATAGAGCGTTTTGACGCAGATCATCCAGTTCCTGGCCATAAATTTCAATGGAAATCGCATCGCCTGTCATAGAGGATAGATCCGCCCCTTGTGAATTGATGCTGATTTCCGCTGGAATATCCTGGGTAGATGTACGCACCTGCTGCGCTACCTCGGTGGTGGATACGCCGCGCTCGTCCTTCAAGAGTACATAGATGCTGGTGGCGTCGCCACCCACCATGCTCATCATGCTGGAACTTCCGGTGGAACCCAACACACCCACCGTATCCACATTTTCATTTTGCATCAATATATCGGAGATTTGGCCCAGTGTATCCCGGGCTTGCTGCTCTGTGGCATCCTCCGGCAGCGTAACGGATAGGGTAAGCTGCCCCATATCGTTGGCGGGGAAGAGCTCTGTACCCAGCTGGGAAGCGCCATAGAGGCTGATGCCCAGAAGCGCTACAACGACAAGGATGACCCAGCTCTTATGTTTGAGTGTAAAGGACAAAGAACGCTGATAGGCATGATTGAGCCTGTCAAACGTCTTATTCTTTTTAGCAGGCTGGCGGCGCAGCACAGTGGAAGCGCCGGCAGGCACCAAAGTCAGCGCCACGAGCAGACTGGCCAGCAGGGAATATGCGATGGTGAGCCCCATATCCGCAAAGATTTGTCGCGTCATTCCCTGTACGAATACGATGGGCACAAAGACGATGACTGTTGTCAAGGTAGAAGAGAAAATAGCACCAGATACCTGTTTGGCGCCCTGCATGGCAGCTTTGCGCGGCGGAACGCCCAAGCTGCGCAGTCGATAGATGTTTTCAATGACGACAATGGAATTGTCCACCAGCATGCCTACGCCCAGGGCAAGGCCGCTCATCGAAATGATGTTCAACGTAACGCCGGAAAAATACATCAGCACAAAAGCAGTTACAACACTGACCACGATGCTGGCGCCTACGATGACGGTGGGCTTCCAATCTTTTAGGAAGAACAGAAGAATGAGAATGGCCAGCAGCCCGCCGGTGACCAGATTGGAAACAATGGTATCGATCATAATGCCGACATACTCGCCCTGATCCATGATTGTGGTAAGATGCACTTCCGGATGCTCAGATTGTAGCGTGGCCATTTTGTCTGCTACATTCTGCGTAACCTCGGCAGTGGAATAGTTGGGCTGTTTTTGCAGCATCAGCACCACAGCGTCTTCGCCGTTGACCTTGGTATACATATCCGCGCTGTTGTCAGATACGGTAATATCCGCAACGTCCTCGATGGCCACATCGCCTACGCTGGGCAGATTCATCAAAACAAGCTGCCCCACGGCATCAACATCGGCTACCTTATCGCCAACGCGCACCAATACATCGCTGCCCTCATCGTCTACGCTGCCGGCAGGCATACTAAAGTTTTGCCCCTGTAAGATTCCCTCCAACATCTCCGTTGTAATTTCGATCTTAGGAGAGCTGGTCTTGGGCATATTCTGTTCGATTTGGCTGCGAATCTGTGCCTCGGCAGCGGCTTTATCCACCACCTCTGGCAGCTGGGCAAGCTGTGCGTTTACCTGCTCATCGACAGCACTTTGCGTTCTACGGTTGACATAGCCGCGCAGCTGGCTGTTGATTTTATCGATTTTATCCTGATTGAGGGTAATGGTGATTTGGTTTTCTACCAACCCATCTGCGCTGATGGACGCAACGCCCTCCGTGGTTTTTAATTCTGGAAGGATGGTATCGTCAATATATTCGCTGGATTGGCTGATCGTTTGCCCCTCTACGGAAGCGGATACAGCCATAATGGGCATCATGTTGGGATTTAGCTTTAGGATCGTAGGATTGCCAGCCTCCTCAGGAAGCACGCTTTCTATCAGATCCAGCATTTCGCGCATATCTGTCACACAGGCGTCCATATCCGCGTCTTCTACGAACTTTAGAACCACCATAGAGCTGTTTTCCTGGGAAATAGAGCTGATTTCATCCACATTGCTTACGCTGGCCATCGCCTGTTCGATGGGGGCGGTGACGGTTGTTTCGATTTCCTCTGGTGAGGCGCCCACATACGTAGTGGAGACCACAGCATAAGGAAGATTCATGCTGGGAAGCAGGTCGATGGTCATATTGGTATAGCTAACGCCGCCTAAAATAGCGATGATAATGATGGCTACCAATACAGTCAAAGGCTTTTTTACACTGTATTTTGAAAACATGATGCGCTCCTTTCGATTTCCGACCGACCGGTCGGTCGGTCCTGCTATCATTATAAAAAAAGAGCGAGCAAAGTCAACCTATTTTGTGTAGGAGAAGAAAATATTCTGGCACCGGCCTGTTCAAAATACAAAAAAAGGACACAGAGATTTTCTCTGTGTCCAGATTGGCTTTGTTCTACAGCATATGGGCCCGCAGCTCTTCCGGTGTATGGATGCTCAAAAGGCCGGGCGCAATGTCAAAGACCGTTTTACAGCCGCAATCCCCCTGCTTTGCCAAGCGGTACGCAGCACGTGCATAGCAGACCAGCACGCTGGAAGTAAACTCTGGATTGGAATCCAGCTTTAAGGAAAACTCCATGATGTGCTTGTTGTCTTGGCCGGTTGTGCCGCTGTGAATGACAAACCCGCCATGCGGCATCGCACTGTGGTGCGCTTTTAGCTCCTCTTCGGTGATGAAATGTACGGTGGTATCGTATTCATCAAAATAGTTTGGCATGGTGACAATGTCATGCTCAACCTGCTTTGCATCCGCCCCATCTTCCAACACGACAAAGCATTCGCGCAGGTGTTTTTGGCGCGTGGTATAGTCCTTGGTAGAGCCCTGGCGGATCTCATCCATGACGGCATCCACCGGGATGGTATACTGTTTGCCGTCTTTTACGCCTTTCACGCGGCGAATGGCGTCCGAATGCCCCTGGCTAACGCCTTTGCCCCAGAAAGTGTAGGATTTTCCCTGCGGCAGTACACAATTCATATACAGACGGTTGAGAGAGAACAGGCCAGGATCCCAGCCTACGGATATGATTCCTACCTTGCCGGAAGATTTCAATGCAGCGTCCATATCGGCAAAATAAGCGGGAATGTTGGCGTGCGTATCAAAGCTGTCAATCACGTTAAAATATTTGCTAAGGGCGGGACCTTGCTTTGGCAGATCCGTAGCAGATCCTCCGCAAATGATGAGCACATCGATTTTATCCTGCCAATCTGCCGCCTGCTCGATGGATACTACGGGCACGCCGCTTTGCACGGCCAGCGTGGACGGATCACGGCGTGTAAACACAGCGACCAGCTCCATATCTTGATTGTGGGCAACAGCCAGCTCAACCCCTTTGCCGAGATTGCCATACCCGGCGATCCCAATACGAATTTTATTCATGAGAAGAAACCTCCTTTTGGTCATTTTCTGTTTGTAGGATACACCAACCCTGCTTGTCCTGCAAGAAAAACTCTGAGAATATACGGGCGGATCAACAGCAGCCGCCATCTCCATAATACGCGCCGATGGCATCGGCGGCCCAAATGGCGTCCGCGATCATCTCTGCGGTTGCATCAAAGGGAAGATTGCCCATGCAGCGCTGGGAGGCGGCTATATCAGCTGCCTTTTGTATTTGCTCCTGCGTGGGGTGGTGGAGCCCCAATTCACACAGTGTAGTGGGCAGACCAACGCTCTGGCAGAAATGTACGACTTCCTCGATTTCCTCTACGGGCGCGTTTTCCAGAACAAGCTGCGCCAAGGTGCCAAACGCTACCTTTTCGCCATGATACATGGCATGCGTTTCCGGCAGCGCGGAAAGCCCGTCATGGATGGGATGCGCGGCCGCTAGGCCTCCGCTTTCAAAGCCGATGCCGCTTAAGTAGGTATTGGCCTCAATGATATTTTCTACGGCCGTGGTGCAGACCTGTTTTTCCACGGCTATTTTGGCACGCAGGCCGTCTGCCAGCAGCGTTTCATAGCAAAGCTGTGCCAGCGCTGTTGCGGCCAGCGTGGTTTTGGCACGGGCGCTATTGTCCCCATTGCTGCGCTGGCAAGCGCGAGCCTCAAAGAAAGTGGCAAGCGCATCGCCCATACCGGCCACAAGCAGGCGGGCAGGGGCCTTTGCAATCACGGCGCTGTCTACGATGACAACATCGGGATTACGCTTCATGTGCGCGGCCTTATCCGGCACGCCGTCCGGCGTATAAATGACGGCAACGGCACTGCAAGGCGCGTCGGTGGATGCGACTGTGGGTACGATGGCCACTGGCGCTTCCGTTTGTATGCTGACGCATTTGACGGTATCAAAAATTTTGCCACCGCCTACGCCAACCAATACGTCGCAGCCACTTTGCGTAAACTGGGCTGTTACGCGATCGATTTCAGCCTGACAGCATTCCCCTTGGAAAATTTCAAGGGTAACGGCGCCATTAAAGCTGCGCTCAATGGATTCACCGAATCGTTTTTGGCCAGATGCACTGATCAATACAAAGGGTTTTTGGCCGAGCGGAAGGATATATTGCGCCAAACGCGCCAATTCTCCCTTGCCCTGTACATATTGACTGGGGCTCAATAAGATCCTAGACATGGATAAGCTGCCTCCTGATAAGTAAGTTTTTTCTTATTTTACCACGGGTTTTGAAGGGGTACAAAGACAATGGCATGGATTTTCTTGACGAATTGGGATAAAATACAAAGCATTGAACAATAGAAAGGGGAAAGAGCATGGACTACGAAGCCCTGCGGGATTATCTCAACGAGCATGATCCGTATAGCAGGATGAGCCATATTTCCATCGTAAAGCTGGAACCGGGCAAAAGCGAAGTAACGCTGACGGTTTGCCCGGATAATGAAAATTTTATGGGGTTTTTGCATGGGGGTGCCTACTATACGCTGGCGGATGTTGCGGGCGGAAGCGCGCTTGTGCAGCGCAACAGCAAGTGCGTTACGCTGCAGGCAGATCTCCATTTCCTCCGAAAAGCCCATGGCGGGGTGATCACTGCCTATGGCACATGCGTGCATCTTGGCAAATCCACAGGCGTAAGCCACGTGGAAATGAAAGATAGCGAGGGGCGGAGCATTGCCGTATGCACCGTTACCATGTTTTTTACGGATGAGCCGCTGCAAACAATGGAAAAAGAATAAAAAGAGCTGTGTGTCAGCTCTTTTTGTTTGCAATGGTCTGCCGGCGCCATGCGAGCGCTTCAAAGCAGCGTAGGCATCTGCTTTCAACGGATGCATCCGCAGGTAATCACGCACAGCCAAATGACGTTCGATCTCATATTGGCTTTCTGCCCCGAATATGTGGACCTGATGCGTCCTATGCGCGCCGCCTTTGCGCAAATAACGCCGTCCGGGAATGCCAAATTCCCCCATATATTTATTCATAGCCGAGCGCCGCAAAGGCATATCTTAGGCCATCTACGGCCGTAATTTCCGTTACAACGGGTAAAATATCGATGATGGGCTTGGCAGCTAAGCCGGGCACAGCTATACTTCCAATGTGATGGATAGAAACCAAAAGGCCAGATAATACCTCTTTCAAGCGGGCAGCCTCTTTTTCATAAGCCTGCGGCCGGCAAGCTTGATAGGGGACGGTAACATACATGGCATATACTTACACTAAAGGCGCTGCCAAGAACATGGTTTGAAGCAGCCAACGCCCGGTCTCCGTGGTAAAATAGCGAGACAGCGCCGTTTGTATGGCGTGTACGCTGCTTTGGTCTTCATAGAGATTTACAAGGAAATCCGATTCTACCAAAATGCGGTAATCCAGCCCATCCATTTGGGTATAGGTATGGTGGTGCGCTACCAGATAACAGACGCGTTCTACAATGTCGTTGGCGATATCGTAGCGCGCCAGCATACGACGTGCCAGCGGCGGGCCCTCTATCTGCTGATACTGCCCGGCGCTGCTATGATACTTAGCGAGGCTGGGGTTGATGCCGATATCGTGTACCAGGGCGGCAAGCTCGAGTGTAAACAACGTTTTTTCGTCCAGCTGTTCTTTTTGCCCGATATAGCGCGCAAACGCGTGCACCTTTAGAAAATGCTGAATGTGCTTTGGCTGTCCCTGTTCGTGCTCAACCATATCGGCCAGGATAGAGGCCAGTATCTGCTGCATTTGAATCGGATCCCTTTCGTCAGTTTATTTCGTATATAGCTTGGCCTGCTTGCAAAGCCACTGATAGATAGGCAAAAGAAGAGGTTCGCTGCAATGCGTTGGCAAAGCTTCTATGGGTACCCAGCGCACAGCGCTGTTCTCCCCTTCACGGGCAGATAGAGGCTGGCCCTCTTCGGCAGAATATAGGTAGGTGGCATTCAGGTGCAGATGCGGCGCAACGGCCTGCCCGTTTTTTCGGTGGGCCGGAACGCAGAGCGTATCCCACCGCACAGGGGCAGGGCAGAGAAGCGAAATGCTGGAGAGCCCGGTTTCCTCCAATGCTTCCCGGCGAGCCACGGCTTGGAAATCGGGGTCGCCGTCGTTATGGCCGCCTGTCCAGCTCCAGGACTGATAAATGTTATGATATACCATCAACGCATGCGTACAAGCGGGATTGACGATCCAGGCGGAAGCAGTAAAATGGCAGACCGGATTTTCCCGCGTATATAGCTGCGCGCCAAACGTTTGCCAAGCAAACCGAATCTGTTCGGCTACTGACAGCTGCTGCTCATCAAAAGGTTGAAAGCTTGCAAGTTCAGCGAAAAACAACGATCTAGCCTCCTTTACGGCAACATGGATTGCAGATGCGCCGGCTGTTTTAATGTAAGCCGGTGCTTTTTATCGTGAATACGCCCTTCGGCATAGAGAAAAGTTGCGGTATCCTCTACGGTCTCGATGAGCGGGCGAGGCTGATATCCAAGCACCTCTGTTGCCTTATCATGGCAAAACAGGCCATTGCTTGTCAGGGTATACAGAGAGTAGCTGGTATACAGTGGCTTTTGGTGCAATAGCTTATAATACAATTCGGATAGGCCGGCTGTTCCTTTGGCAAACCACATGGGCAGCACGATGCGGATTGGGCGCTTGCCGCTGACCTTGTGCACCAGATACAATAGATCCTCTACTGGCATATAGTGATTGGAAAGAATATAACAGGCGCCTTTCTTGCCTTTTTCTGCCGCTGCGATGATGCCATCCGCCACATCCCGCACATCGACAAAATCATATCCACCGCGTACACAGGCCTTCAAACGCCCGTTTAGATAATCCTCCACCATTTGCGTTAGATGGCCGTGGCCATAGTCAAAGGGCCCCAGAATACCGGAGGGGTGTACGATGACGGCATCCAGCCCTTGCTTTACGCTATCCAATACAGCCTGAGTGGCCTCCGCCTTGGTTTTGGCATAGGCCCCTACAACGTGTGCGGGATCAAACTTCGTTTGTTCATAGATCCAACAGCCTTGCCGCTGTTCCTTTAGGGCATGCACGGAAGAGACATGAACCAGTCGACGTACCCGATGCGCCAAGCACATCGCAATGATGTTTTTGGTTCCGTTTACATTGACGTCATATACATTTTTTTGCACCTTAGAAGCAATGCTTACGATACCGGCTGCATGAATTACCACCAGCTCGCTATCCGGCGGGCAGTCGAAAAAGGCCGTCAAGGTGTCCTGTTCGCAAATATTTCCCTGATATATGGTCAGCTGTGGGCAAGGAGCCAGGTGGCTTTGATCGCCGGGCAGCATCAATGCACGTACTTGATGACCCAGAAGACATAGCTTTTGAACCAAGACATTGCCGAGATGGCCATTGGCTCCGGTAATACAATAGATCGTCTTCATAAAGAGCACCTCCAGTACATTTGGTTTCTATCATCAGTATATCATATGTGGGCAAGTTCAAAACGGAAAAAAGGCGGCAAAATATGCCGCCTTTTATGACTTTTTTGTAAGCTTACCACTGGCTTTTCGTAAGCGTAAATTCGCTGAATGTTGCATCGAACTGATGATCGGAAGGACTACAGGCGTAGAGACCGGTACGCAGAACCCCGGTACCCTTTTCAAAATGAAACACGCGCATTTGTGAAAATGCGATGCCGTCCAAGCTGTATTCTATGCAAAAATCCGCCCCGCTTCTGGATAAACGGTAATAGATGGCTTGTACGCTGGTATCGATATCCTGCATGGCCCAATCGGAATAGCCATTGGCCGTTACCACGCTGCCTAGCTGTTGCAAGGAATCATCGATGTATTCTATGGAGGCCTTAAACCAATTGTCGCTATCCTGGTACACCATCAAACCGCATTGATCGTATTGCGCGCCATAGACAAAGGAGGCTTTGAAAGTAAAGCAAAAATCTTCCTTAAGCGGCAGCACGAGCGCATGGGCGTTGTCCTTTTGAAATCCGTAGTGCGTTCTTTGCCAGCAGTCTGTCAAAGGGTCGGTGGTAATTACGATCTTTTCCGCGGAAAGAAAGGACTGTTTGGGCGGATAAATCCATTCGAGATGGTTGATGTCAAACTTCATAAAATAACCCCTTTTCCATAGTATTCTGGCAAAGCCGCCATATCTTTATCATACCATACTCCTTAGGAAAAAAGAACACCCGAACTTTGACTTTGTCAACCAAAAAGGAAAGACGAAAAAATGCCTGATAGAAAGGCGCATCGCTTGACAATATTCCATTAAAAACTATATATTGAAAAAGAAGAAAATGATTGTACTATGCAGTTTCTGCTGGATAGGCAGACAGGCGTCCTTGACAAGCGCAGGGATAGGCCAAATCAAAGATTTGGAGGATAAATGATATGGCAACATCTTGGCTGAATTTGGAAGGCAAAACGGTCGTTGTAACGGGCGGAGCGTCCGGAATTGGAAAGGCTGTGGCGCAGGAATTTTTGCAAAACGGCGCCAATGTCGTCGTTTGTGACATCAACCCCAGCGCCCCGGAATTTGATGAGGCGAACGGAAAATTTGAATATGTGGTGACGGATGTAACGAGCCGCGAAAGCGTAGAGGCGATGGTGGAAAAAGCCAAGGCTGCCTTTGGGCAGATCGATGTGTTGGTAAACAATGCCGGCATCAACATTCCACGCCTGCTGGTAGATCCCAAAGACCCCAAAGGGAAATATGAGCTGGATGATAAGGTGTGGGATAAAGTAAGTGCCATCAATTTTAAGGGCGTGTACCTGTGCGCACAGGCCGTGGCTCGTGATATGGTAGCGCGTAAAGAAGGCGTGATCATCAATATGTCTTCGGAATGCGGGCTGGAAGGCTCGGAGGGCCAAAGCATCTATGCAGCCACTAAGGCGGCCGTCAACGCGCTAACCCGTTCTTGGGCGAAAGAGCTCGGTAAGCACAATGTCCGCGTGGTAGGCGTTGCCCCCGGCATTTTGGAAGCAACCGGCTTGCGTACCCTAGAATATGAGACTGCGCTGAGCTATACCCGCGGCATCACTGTGGATGAGCTGAGGGCTGGATACAGCAAGACCTCTACCACGCCGCTGGGCCGTTCCGGTAAGCTGACAGAGGTAGCGGATATGGTGAATTACCTGGCCAGCGACCGTGCCAGCTTTGTCTGCGGCGTCACCATCAACGTAGCGGGCGGAAAGACCAGAGGCTGATCTTTAAAATCAAAAGAGACAAGCAATTGCTTGTCTCTTTTTTATTGCAGAAAATGCCGCATCGGCGTATAAAGAATCCCGTTTTGCATGGTCTGCGGCCCAATATCCTCAAACCCGCAACCATGGTAGAAAGCAAGCGCGTATGGAGCGGCGTGCACACTAAGACTTGTACGCCAGGCTTTTTTGGCTAAAAACAGCGCATAACGTATCAATGCGCTCCCAACGCCTTGGCCTTGGTAGACGCCCTCTACGAATAGAAGGCTGATGTGTGAAAAGCCACGCAGGGCCAAAACACCGATCATCTGCGATTCTTGGTATGCGGCATAGAGTTGTAAACGGCCTGTTTTGCATTGAGGGCCGATATGATCCGGGTGTAGGTATGCGTGAAAAGTACCGATTCCCTCAGAGGGAAAGGTAGGCGCATTGTATTGGCAAAAGACGTTCCAGCATAACGAAAGGGCCTCTGGCAGCCTATCCGGCGTTACAGGAAGAATTTCCATGATTTTCTCCTAGAAGAATGCTTAGCAATATTACAGAGCCTTTATTATAGCATACAAGCCGAAAATGAGAAGAGAAAATATCGCGCCTGTTGATAATAAAAGGGCATTAGGATTTTTCAAATCCCTTGCCAAAGATTTCGCTCGTGTTGCTAACGATGACAAAGCTTTCCGGATCGATACTTTTAACATATTTGCGTACGTCGTTGGCTTGCATGCGGTTTAAGGCCGTTAGGACTACCGCTACGCTTTCCTGCGTATAGGCACCGCGCGCCTGCCATGCGGTGGCGCCCCGCTTTAGATGCGTTGTGATGTACTGGCAGGCCTCCTCTGGATGGGAGGTGATGATGGAAAGGCTTTTTCGTCTTGTCAAATTCTCTGTTACATAGTCGATAACCAGGGAATTGAGGAAAACGCCGAACAGGGAAAACAGCCCTGTTTCTATACCAAAGAGGAATAAAGAGGCAAAGGCAATAAAAAAATCGATGCACATCATGGATTTGCCGATATCCAGTGAGGTAAACTTCCTAAGCAGCATCGCTGCAATGTCCGTACCGCCCGTACTGGCGTTTTGGTGGAACAATATGGCTGTTCCGATGGCGGGCAGGCAGACGGAAAAGATCAGTTCCAGAAGACGCTGGTCAGTAATGGGGGCAGAGAGAGGGAAAATCCATTCCAGGCCCTGAATAGAGAGGGAGAAGAGAAGCGTGCAGTATACCGTCCGGGCGCCAAAATCTGAGCTGATGAAGAAAAAACCGACGAGAAGAAACAGGACGTTGATAACAGCGACCAAAAAAGAAGGCGAGACCATGGGCAGTACGCGCCCAAGTAGGATGGACAGGCCGCTGACGCCGCCGGTGGAAAAATCGTTGGGAAACTTAAAGAAATAAACGCCGACGGCCACCAGCAAGGTGCCAAAGGTGAGAAGGAAAAAGTCCTTAAAGGGAAGGGACATCCGTTTCATGCGATCCTCCTGATCGTTCTATCTTTACAGTAAGCGCTTCCAGAGCCTCATGCAGTTCTTGCTGGCCCATAAGCGCTTCTTCCAATTTATGATGCAGATCCTCGATGATGAATTCCGTTTTCAAATTTACCTGAAAATCATTTTCCGCCCGTAGCCGGTCCTTTTCTCCCTGCCGATTTTGGCTCATCATCAAAATGGGCGCCTGTATGGCGGACAAACAAGACAGCACCAGATTCAGCAGAATATAGGGGTAAGGATCAAAGGCACGGGCGGCCATGACGGCATTGAAGATCATCCACCCCAGCAGCAATACCACAAAGGTAAGCAAAAAAAGCCAACTGCCGGCAAAGGCAGCCAATTTATCTGCGGCGCGTTGTCCCAATGTCTCGTGCTGCATGGCTGGGTCCTGGGATACTTTTTCATGCAAAATACGATGGACGAGGGCATCGTCGTGCAGATCGTCCCTTACGTCCTTTAAAATGCTTTGTACAACACGCTGTTTTTGCCAATCACGGCCAACCAATTTCTTTCTCATTCGAGGCACCCCTGTTGTTTTTTTACAGTTTGCCCAATGAAAGGAAAACCTTGCATGGCTACAGGATTTCAAAGAGCATAATGAAAAAAGGGCTTGGAATCAAGCCCTTTTGCAGCATTGCCGAAGTATGGACATTTATTTGTCAAAATACTTGATGAGCGCCTGCGTACCAAGATCGCCCATTCCCTGATCATCCAGCAGCTGATACATATCATGCACTTCCTGCAAGACAGGCATTTTCAGCCCTACTTGGCCGGCTTCTTCGATGGCAATATTCATATCCTTGATGTAATGCTTAATGAAAAAGCCAGGATCAAAATCCCCCTTGAGCATCCGTGGTGCCATGTTGCTCATTTGCCAGGACCCGGCAGCGCCTTGGCTGATGGAATCCAGCATGGTTTGGAGATCCAGCCCTACCTTTTTGGCATAGGTCATGGCTTCGCATACGCCGGCAATGGCGCCGCCCAGGGCAATTTGGTTGGCCATTTTGGTATGCTGGCCCGTACCTGCTTTGCCCTCATACAGGATGGTAGAACCCATTGCTTGGAAAATGGGCAGGCATTGTTCATAGGTTTCTTTTTCGCCGCCTACCATGATGGACAGCGTGCCGTTTTTTGCACCAACATCTCCGCCGGATACCGGGGCGTCCAGAGCTTTTAAGCCTTTCTCTTTTGCCGCTGCTTCGATTTTTACCGCAAGCTGGGGGCTGGTCGTCGTCATATCGATGAGCACGCAGCCTTGGGTTGCCTTGGCCAAAATTGCGCCTTGGCCAAAGTAGACTTCCTCTACATCTTTGGGATAGCCCACCATGGTGATGACGGCGTCGCGGCCTGTTGCACAGTGGGCTATGGTGTCGCACCAAAGCGCGCCATCGTTCAAAACATCCTCAACCTTTGCTTTTGTGCGCGCATAAATGGATACCTCAAAGCCATGCTTCATCAAGTTGCGCACCATCGACTTGCCCATGACGCCTACACCGATAAATCCGATTTTTTTCATCTTTTTAATGCTCCTTTAGCCAATATTTCGCTATGCTTACTATACCGCATTTTGCCGTGGAAGAAAAGAAGAAAGGCAGGCCCTGGGGCCTGCCCTTGCAATGCGCATTATGCCAGAGCACGCCCCATCAGCACACCCATGCTGGAAGCCATCATCAGCCCTCTGGTCCAGCCGCTGGAATCGCCTAAGCAATGCAGCCCTTTGATGTTGGTATTGAATTGCTCGTCCATTTGGATCCGGTTGGAGTAAAACTTGATCTCGGGAGCATAGAGCAGCGTTTCGTTGCTGGCAAAGCCGGGGACGATTTTATCAAACGCTTGAATAAAGCTGATGATATTCATCATGGTACGATAAGGCAAAGCGCTGGTGATATCGCCCGCCACTGCATCTGGCATGGTGGGACGCACATTGCTGCGCTCCAATTCCTCTGGCCAGGTACGCTTTCCGCTCAAAATATCGCCGAAACGCTGCACCAGAATATGGCCGTTGGCAAGCATATTCACCAATTCGCCGACCCGTTTGGCATAAGCTATGGGCTGGTTGAACGGCGTGCTGAAGTTGTGGGAACACAAAATGGCGACGTTTGTATTGTCGCTTTTCAGTTTTTTGTAGGAATGTCCGTTTACTACAGCTAGATTATTGTCATAGTTTTCCTGCGCGACAAATCCGCCGGGGTTTTGGCAGAAAGTACGCACCTTATTTTCAAACGGCGGCGGATAGCCAATGAGCTTGGATTCATAGAGTACGTTGTTGACTTCCTCCATGACCTCGTTTCGCACTTCTACACGCACACCGATATCCACTGTGCCGGGCTGGTGGGCAACGCCGTGCTTTTCACAGACGCTTTCCAGCCAATCTGCGCCTTTTCGCCCGGCGGCAACCACGACGGTATCAGCAGATATTCTCTGCGTTTGTTCTGGATGGAAAGCATCGCTGACTAGCACGCCCCGGCAGACTCCGCCTTCAATCAAAAGATCCTCGCAGGCATGGTGAAACAAAATCTCTACCCCGCTGGCCAACAGATGCTGTTCGATCTTGCCGTAGATTTCCTGCGCCATTTCCGTGCCCAAATGGCGGATGGGGCAATCCACGAGCTTTAAGCCGGCAGCAATGGCATTTTTTCGGATGGCCTTGATCTTTTCCGTATCGCTGACGCCCTCCACCTTAGGGTCGGCGCCATAGCTTAAATAGATCTGATCGGTATAATCAATGGTCTCTTGTGCCTTGGCAGCACCGATCAGGCGGGGTAGATCTCCGCCTACCTCATAGCTTAACGAAAGCTTTCCATCTGAGAAAGCGCCTGCACCGGAAAAGCCCGATGTGATATGGCAGGAAGGCTTACAGCTAACACATTCCTTTGTGACGGACTTGGGGCATTTCCGCTTCTCGATAGGGCTGCCTTTTTCGATGATCAGAATCTTTTTCTGACTTTTTTTCTGGATCATCTCGATGGCGGTAAAAATTCCGGCCGGGCCTGCACCCACGATGATAACATCATACTTCATACGAAACATCTCCTTAATTCGGACAGCAAAAAACAGCCGACATCCTTTATTGTACCGAATGCAGCGAAACTTATTTTCTTTGCTATGCTGAGGTGAAAAATGGACTTAAATAAAACGAAAAGAATAGGGATGTATCCCAAACGCTTGTATCTTACCAGCAAATGACAGCAGATGCAAGTTAAAGCAAGATCCCTAGGATTTCTGCGGCATTTTACGCTATAATAACCACAATACCCCCAAAGGAGGGATGGTGCTGTGGAAAAGATGTCCACAAAGAAAATCATCGGGATCCTCACCTTTGCCATCGTGCTGTTTGCAGCGATGCAGAATTTGGATATCGTAGGAAGAGCGGTAGGCACCGTGCTGGGCTTGGTTTCCCCCTTTTTGATAGGAGGATGCATCGCCTTTATTCTCAATGTACCCATGCGCTTTTTAGAGGCAAAGCTGTTTGGACATTTGAAAAAGGGATGGCTGAAAAAAGCTAAGCGGCCTTTGAGCCTACTGCTGACGATGGTGCTGTTGATTGTTGTATTCTGGGCCGTTGGAAGATTTATTTTCCCACAGCTGGCCCATTCCTTTGGAATGCTGAAAAGCAGCATACCGCAGGGGCTTGCTAGAATACAGCAATGGATGGCGCCTTATGCCCAAAAGACGCCGCAGCTGGTGGAATGGATCGAGGGGTTACAGATTGATTGGAGCGCAGTCCTGGACCAGGTTTATACATTCCTTCAGCATGGTGCGCTGAACCTGGTGGGTGGACTTGTCAGCGCCACGGTTTCGGTTGTCAGCGGAGTGGTCAGCTTTTTCATCAGTTTTGTCTTTGCTGTCTATCTATTGGCCAGAAAGGAAATATTGGTGCGCCAGGCAAAGATGCTGTTGTATGCCAATTTGCCGGATAGACGTGCGCAAAACATCGTAGAAATAGGCCGCCTGACAGAACGGACGTTTGCCAGCTTTCTTTCAGGCCAGTGTGTAGAGGCTTTGATCCTTGGCTGTATGTTTGTCGTTACGCTGTGGCTGCTGGGATTTCCGTACGCGATACTCATTGGTGTATTGGTGGCGTTTACAGCCTTGATTCCCGTTTTTGGCGCCTTTATCGGATGTGTTTTCGGAGCGTTTTTCATCCTAATGGTAAACCCCGTGCAGGCGTTTTGGTTCATTGTGGTATTCTTGGCTTTGCAGCAGTTGGAGGCAAATCTTGTATATCCGCGCGTTGTGGGCCATTCGGTACGCTTACCCTCTATATGGGTCTTGGTGGCGGTTACGCTGGGGGGCAGCACGTTTGGTGTTTTGGGGATGCTGGTGTTTATTCCGTTGTTTGCCGTGGCGTATACACTGATTGGGCAGAATACAAAACAAAAGCTGAGCAAAAAGACAGTGCCAGAGGATAGGTTGAAATAAAAAAAGAGCCATATGGCTCTTTTTATTTTTCCGCATGTGGACGGCCCCATAGCGATACAGCACCCTGCTCATGCTCGGGTACATAGGAATTTTTCAAAATTACCACCGCCGCAATGAGCAGGCTGCCCAGCGAAAGGGCAGCAAAGGGGACGAAGAACCAACAGGAAAACGCAAACAGGCGATAGACCCAAACTGTCCGGAGCCGATGCGGCTGTATGACGACGACCAGCGAGAAAAACAAATAGAATCCTGCCAATAGCACGAGCAAGTTATAAAACGGCCATAGCCCCAATAAGCAGCCAAAGCTGACGGCAATGGCCTTGCCGCCGCGTCCATGGAAAAACGGGGAATACGCATGCCCAAACACAGGAGCGGCCAGCACAACGGCAAATAGCGGATGCTGCCAGGAGAGTGCCTTGGAGGCAAACCATAGAGGGAAGAAGCCCTTGCAAACATCGCAAACCAGACACAAAATACCTACCCGTGGCCCTGCCAGCTTCATGGCGTTAAAGGTGCCGGGATTATGGTCGTCGCTAAGCTGTGTAATATCCATATGGCAGATCCATTTGGGCCATAGATAGCTGTATAAAATGCTGCCGGATAAAAACCCTATGAAAATATGAAATAAATACGATAAGATCATACCGCTCACTCCTTGAGCATGGTTTCGCTGACAATATGCCGGTAGATCTGCTCAGCAGCATCGCGGGGAATGTGCTTGCGCTGCGCTGCCAGCATAGCGCGCTGAGCCGCCTCATCATATGCCAGCGCATAGGCCTGATTCAGCAGCATATCTGGATTTTTTTCCGAGATGGAAAGCAAATGCTGTTGGAAGAAGTGCGCATTTTTGGTTTCACAGCCTGGAATGGGCGCTGTATGCACCAGCGGAAGGTTTTTCACTGCTGCCTCTGTACTGGTCAGGCCACCCGGCTTTGTAAAAACAAGATCGCATGCGTCCATATACAAAGGCACCTGTGTTGTAAAGTCCAAAATGCTGACTTGGGGGTGGCCTCCGTAACGTATTCGCAAGCGCTGTTTCATCCGCTCATTGTTGCCGCCCAGAACAAGGATATGCTCGCCGCGCAGACAAAGCCGCAGCAGACGGGCCAAAAGGTCTTCGAGATTGCCGAATCCCATGCTTCCGCTCATCATCAGAAAGAGCTTTCCCTCTTCCGGCAGGTCCAGGCTATGCCGCGCTTGCTTTTGACTGGTATGCTGTGTAAATCCGGACGACACAGGGATGCCCAGGGGAAATAGCCGTTCGCGGGGCAGCCCCTTTTCTACAAATTCCGGAATGAGATCCCGATGCGGAATAAAATACCCATGCAGCTCTGTTTCCTCCCAGAAGGGGATGCAGGTATAATCAGTAGCAACAGCATAGCAACGGGCGGCAAGGCCGTGTTTGCGCAGCAGATGCGTCAGAGCCTCGGCTGGAAACAGATGAGGCGTTATAATGGTATCAAACCCCTTGTCGAGGATGTACCGATGCAGGGCATCGGCATAGCTGACATTTGCCCAATAGACAGGCGATTTGGAGCGTGAAGTGCTCACCAATCCGCCGGCCGCATACAAACAGCGGAATAGATTGGGCGCATGAGTTGCCATATTGATATAGCCGCTGGATACAAGACGGGAGGCCTTTTCGCCGGCAAAGGACAGCGCATCTTTCATCTCACAAGGGATACCGCTGTGCGTAAAGCATTCAAATAACGCATTGCCAGCCGAATTATGACCTTGTCCCGTATTGCAGGATAGTATAAGTACTTTCAAATTTGCTTCTTTCTAATCAGCACACAGGCATACAGCTCTGTGTCTGTTGATAAATTTGCTTTCACATGGATGCCAGCTGAAAGCTTATTAGGTATTAAAACACATTTCCACATAAAGAGAAACCAGTGATTTTTTTGTAACCAGCTTATCCCAAAGTAACGATTCCTATGCGCGTAATGGTCAAAGCCACCTAAGCCCTTTGGGGAAATGATTTTTCAACTGGCCGTCCGAGGCCTTGCCCCATCCCAACGGGAAGCGGCCTACACATACAAGGCACCAACCTTTTCCTTGATCAAAGGGGAGCGCATCGCCTCTCAGATAGCGTTCTGCCTCCGGCCCATCCGGAGTAAGCGTGTATAGGGTGCGCGCCTGCTTCGGCATAAGGCAATGAGAAAGCGCATGAGAAGGCTCAAAACGGTTTTTGACAATGCGCCCTAAATGAAGCCCGGGACGCAGAATCTTCAGGCCATCCAAAGAGGGTGCCTGGCAGGGAGGTTGGTACAGATGCTCTCCAAAAAGCAAAAAAGGGCCCGATGGAGCGTTGGCAATGAACTGATCTGCAAACGCCGCATAAGCCGGAGGCATCTTTGAACCCCACTTACCAGACGGCGCCTTTGCGCGGGCCAGGTGCGCGGATGCTGATTTACGCAGCACAGCGACGAAGTGCCCTTCACCGCGCTGGCGATGCGGCCATAGCCGGTGCGTATGCACAAGTTGGGGCAGCGCAGGATGTGCCCAGGAGGGCTGCCCGGCATCAAAGAAGAGAGCCGGCTGTTCTTCAATCTCAAATTCCGGATGCTGGGAAAGAAAATCAACGATGGTTTGCTCGTCTTCCTCTGGGGAAAACGTGCAGGTGGAATAGACCAAGCGGCCTCCGGGCCGAAGCATGATGGCGGCCTGCGCCAAGATTTCCAACTGGCGATCATGGCAAAATAGGACGTTATTTGCGCTCCAATGCTGCCGGGCCTCTTGGTTTTTTCGGAACATTCCCTCGCCGGAGCAGGGCGCATCTACCAATACCTTGTCAAAAAATCCAGGCAAGCGGGCAGCCAAATGCGCCGGCGATTCGTTGGATACGATGGTGTTGGCAAAGCCCATGCGCTCTATATTCTGAGAAAGCTGCCGGCTGCGCTGAGGATGGATTTCATTGGCAAGCAAAAAACCGTCAGCCCCGATGAGGGCTGCAATCTGTGTGCTTTTGCCTCCTGGCGCTGCACAAAGATCCAATACGCGATCGCCCTCCCTGGGCGCTAACAGCGTAACCGGCGCCATGGCGCTGGGATCTTGCAGGTAATATACGCCCGCTTCATGGTAGGGATGCTTGCCCGGCCGCTGGGCAGGGTTTTCCACATAAAACCCCTCAGCACACCAAGGTACAGAAGTCAACGACAATCCGCTGTGCGCGAGAAAAGCGTTTGCGCTCGTTTTGCATAGATTGACCCTCAACCCTTGCACGCTTGGTTGTGCGAGGCTTTGAAAGAAGGCGTCTGCCCGGTCGGCAAGGAGCGTCCGAAATTTGGCTTCAAAATCGGATGGATAGCAGCACATCAATAAGACTCCCTTGTTTTGGGTGGATTGGGACGCTCCAGTTCTTTTTTCATCCAGACAATCTTTTCGTAATCATGCTGGTTTTCAACGGATATGCTGCTCAAATGCCCCTTAGCTCGCTGTAAAATCAAATTATTATGCTGCTTTTTGTTGTTATAAAAGCAATCCAAATAATAATATCCGTCATCGGAGAAGATAAAGCGATCTTTGATTTGGTTTTTATCCTTTGCATGATGGGTTTTTAGCCCTATATGCAGATCGCCGGCATCGATGATGACGCGGGGAAAACGCGCTACATTTTTTTCCATGGATTGCGCCTTGGCAAAAGCAGGGCCAAAGACAAACTGATCATCATGATATAAGTGCCCGATACAGATCGCACCGCGAAGCAAGACCCCATAATACGCTAGATAGGACTGCGTCAACAGCGATACATACCGATAGACACGATCAAAGCTTTCTATCGACGTATGATCCGTAGAAAGCACAATCACGCTGCCAAAAAAAGATACATGGATATCCTTGTAATCGTGATCGTGGCGCAATAGGTGGAACGGCACGTGCAGTAGCTGATTGATACGCCGGTGTTTGGTAGCGTCCTGCATCATTCTGTTAAAGCCTAAAATACGTATATAAGCGATGATCTTTTCATTGTACACCGGCAGCGTATCCTTGCGCGTAATATGATAATACCGCCGCTTGTAGGATACCTGATTGCGCGTTACGTTGAACAGCGCTCCAATTTGTTGATCGCTCATATGCTTGTCACAATAATAGTGACGCAAAGTTTCCTTTGTAATGTCCTTCCAAGAACCGCTCATGGCTCCCCCTTTTGTTTCCGTAGAGAATAAAAAGAAAAAGCTGCCCATTCAAACTGTGCACAAGCACGGACAGACAGCGATAAGCATCAATGTTACAGATAACACAAACAGACCCGCCGGCTTTGGTAGAGAATACACCAGTGATTTTGTGCAATCGACAGATATTCCAAAGCAGGGAGGAAGAAGGAAAAGCAACAAAGAACCATGCGTGCAAGGTTGCATTTTATGCCACCCCTTCTGACCAGGATGATTTTCGTTCCGGCAAATACCTGTAAAAAGAACAGTGTTTGATCCGAAATCCAGAAAAAACACGGTAAAATGGCAACTTTTGCTTATTATAGCATAAACATATAAATAAATTAACCATCATTTCTTAAAATGAAGCAGAAAAGGAGATACCGCATACCGTCAATACCCGGCCGGAAACGGTAAAGCGAACCTCCATCCCAGCAAAAGAAAGGCCATAAATCCGCGCTGCATCCCGTTGATAGGAGGGCCTGGGGTCTTGAGCGAGAAGCTCTGTAAGCGTTTTTTGATACTGGACTGGCACTTTCTCAAAATGTTCTTTAGGAAAATTTACTTCCAATGCGTAAGATAGCTTTTCCTCAGCAAAGCCAGAGGACGCCTCAGGATGGCTGTCGGTAAAAGGCAGATAGGGCTTAATGTCGTAAAGAGGCGTACCGTCTACCATATCTGCGCCCAATACATGCAAAACAGGCCCCGAATGAGAAGTATATTGAATTTTTTCCAGCCGTACACAGGACAGGCCGATGGGGTTGGGCCGAAAGGGGGATCGGGTAGCAAATACCCCCATACGGGCATTGCCCCCCAGACGCGGGGGACGTACTGTGGGAGACCATGTCTGCCGAACAGATTGTGAAAACTCCCAAATGAGCCAGATATGTGAAAAGGCCTCTAACCCGCGCAGGGCCTCGGGGTTGCGATAAGGGGGTTCAAAAATGATGCGGCCCTGTAAGGATTCTACTAGGCCGCTTTGCCGTGGAATACCGAATTTTTCAGGGAAATCCGTGTGGATATGCGCAATGACTTTCATATGAGTTGCAATTCCTCCTATCGAATGAAATGACAAACTGTTTCCACATGGGGAGTTTGGCAAAACATATCCACCCCTTGTACATCGCTGATGCGATAGCCGGCCTCCGCAAGGATCGCAGCATCCCTAGCTTGGGTGGCTGGATCACAAGAGACATAAACGATACGAGGCACTCCGCTTTGAATGGCGGCGTCTAAAACCGCCCGGTCGCAGCCCTTGCGGGGCGGATCAAGCAGCAGCACATCCGGCGCTAAGCCCTCACGACAAAGGCGCGGCAGGGCCCTTTCAGCATAATCGCAGATAAAGGAAGCGTTTTCCAGCCCATTGATGCCAGCGTTATGCTTGGCATTTGCCACCGCCGGCGCAACACATTCTATGCCGATGACGCGCCCAGACTGCTGCGCAAACAAAAGAGACATTGAGCCTACGCCGCAGTAAGCATCCACCACGGTTTCCTGCCCCGTCAGCATAGCCTGGGAAAGGGCGCATTGATACAGGCGTTCCGCCTGGGGAAGATTGACTTGAAAAAACGAACGGGCAGACACTTCAAACTTTAATCCACAAAGGGTGATGGGCAACGTAGACTGCCCATCCAACAGATGCTCCACAGCACCAAAAATAACGTTGGTCTTATCGGGATTGATGTTTTCTACCAGCCCACAATATCCTGGCTCAGCTTGCAGCATAGCGGCCAGTTTATCTGTATGCGGTAGCGGTTTTACCGATACGAGACAGACAAGAAATTGCCCCTGCTCATTGTGGCGGATCACGACATGGCGAATGAGCCCGCTATGCGTCGGCTCATGATAGGCCGGTATATGGAACACCTCCATATACCGGCGGATGATGCTCAAGATTTTTTTTGTATTCGGCGACTGAAGAAGGCAATCCTCCACCGGGATGATGCGATGGCTTCGGGCAGCGTACAGACCGATCTGTGTCGATGTAGCCTCCCGCCCAACGGGGAAGGCGGCTTTGTTCCGGTAGCGCACCGGCTTTGCCATGCCCAAAACAGGGAGCGAAACGATGGAAAGCCCGCCGATGCGGGAAAAGGCGTCGGCGATACGCTGCTGTTTAAAGGCCAGCTGCTCGGCGGCGTCTATATGCTGCAATGCACATCCGCCGCAGCGCGCGAAATGGGGACAGGGCGGCGTTGTGCGGTGTGGCGAAGAAGCTAGGATATTTCGCAATTTTCCCACGGCATATCGTTTGGCGCATTTGATGATATGGCACTGTACCGTTTCCCCCCTCAATGTGCCGGGTACAAAGACGGCCATTCCTTCAAAATGCCCTACGCCCGCCCCCTCTGCGGTATAGCCGTTTATCTCCAGGGTAATGGTTTGGTTTTTCTGCAATACAGGCATGGCGATCCTCTCCTTATTTTTATCATTGTACCATGGGGAAAAGTGGCAAACAATGTTAAGAAACCGATATAAACAGTTAACATACGAACAAAAATGTGACTAAAACACTAGAATGTGAAAAAAAGACTTTACTTAAAAGCGATAAAGTGGTATAAATACATTTGAAAGGCAAGGGGAAAACAGTCAAGTCTTGGTCTTAGAGCCCAGATCAACCGACAAGTTGAACCCGGCCAGGACCTTTTATAAATCAATTGGAGGGACTTTTTATGGCAGAATTAGCACTCGTACGTATCGACGCTCGTATGATTCACGGCCAGGTTGTTACGCAATGGATTAAGCGTCTCAGCTGTACCCGCATCATCATGGTCGATGACCAATTTTCCGCTGACCCGTTCATGAGCAAAGTATTGGTTATGGCGGCTCCTCCGGGAGTTAAGTTCGATCTTATCAGCACCAAACAAGCCGGTGAGCAGTGGCAGAAAGACCAGTTTGGTTCGGTAGGACCGATCATGGTCATCTTCAAGAACGTTGTAACGATGTACAATGCCTACAATGCTGGCTTTACTTTCCCGCGTCTGCAGGTTGGTGGCTTGGGCGGCGGCCCTGGCCGTGTCAACGTTCACGGACCGATCACGCTGGATGAGGCCGATGCTAAACAGCTGAAAGAGATCGAAGATAAGGGATGCTCGATCTTCTTCCAGGTAAACCCGGATACCGGCTCTGAAGAATGGGAACCGATTCGTCAGAAGTACTTCCCGAACATCTAAACAAAACCATAAAAGGATGGCGGCTGCCATCCTTTTTTTTGCACAAATTTTGTTTTGTATACCGCAAGAGATCTTGTGTGTCTGCGATGCCGTCTCCATGCTGTTGCCTGGCTTTGGAAGCAACAAAAAAAGGCGGAGCTGTGGGCGCATGGCAAGGCCTACCAGGGAAAAATCATTCATTGCCTGGGCAACCTTATTTGTGTTGCTTCGGCAATAAAAGATTGTATATAAGAGGGCGTCCTTTTCTTTTATAAGGGGTTAGTATACTATATAGAAACGAGAAAATAGAGATAAGGATAAAATGAAATGGAGATTCTTTTACGTCCGCTTTGCATTCAGGATGCAGTACCGCTGGCAAAGCTGGCGGACAATGAAAATGTACATCGGTATTTGAGGGATAGGTTTCCATCGCCATATCTACCGGAGCATGCGCTGAGTTTTATTCAGTGCTGCCGGGAAAATGAAGAGGATGGCATGTCTATGGTACGCGGCGTTCTGGTAGAGCATAGGCTGGCAGGCGTGATGGAAAGCATGTTTCACATCGATATAGACAGCAGAAATGCAGAGATTGGCTACTGGCTGGGGCAGCAATACTGGGGACAGGGCATTGCAGCAAAAGCACTGCACCGATTTTGTACGGAGGTGTTTTCCACCCACCCTGAGGTTTGGCGGCTTTCCGCAAGCATTTTGGCCCCCAACACAGCGTCCATGCGCGTAGCGGAAAAAGCCGGTTTTCACGAAGAGGCGGTGCTAAGGCAGGCGGCCTATAAACGGGAGACGCTGATGGATCTGCATATATTTGCGGTTTTGCGCAATCAATGGCGATAGAGGTTGTAAAAAAAGATAAAATTGGTATAATAAAAAAAGTAAAATTCCAGGATTTTCTAGCGAAAACACGTGGATAATAAGGAGTTTTGTTTTGCAAAGCGTTGTGCTAATCCCGTCCTTGAATCCGGACGAGAAGTTGATAAAACTGCTGGAAGGGCTGCAGAGTATCGGAATTAAGGATATTTTGTTGATTGATGACGGCAGCAAGCAGGAAACCAAGCATTATTTCCAGCAAGCAAGAGAGATGGGATGCCAAGTTGTGACCCATGCAATAAATCTTGGAAAGGGAAGGGCATTGAAAACCGGTTTCAATGCCTTTATGAATCTTTATCCAGACAGGCCTGGCGTTGTGATGGCGGATGCTGATGGGCAGCATAGCCCGCAGGATATTTTGAAGGTAGGACAAGCCATGGAAGCCCAGCCAGATGTGATGGTGATGGGCTGCCGGGATTTTTCTCAGGAGAATGTGCCGTTCAAATCGCGGTTTGGGAATAAGATTACACGGGCTATTTTTGGCTTTTTAGCCGGGCAAAAGCTTTCTGATACTCAAACGGGGCTAAGAGGTGTACCGAAATCCGCGATGCCATGGATGATGGAGGTAAAGGGCGAGCGCTTTGAATATGAGATGAACATGCTCGTGGAATGCCCGCGGCATAACCTCAAATGGATTGAGGTGCCGATCGAGACTATCTATATCGAGGACAATGCCTCCTCACATTTTAATCCGCTGAAGGATGCGCTGCGCATTTATGCGATTTTAGGAAAGTATGCTTTGTCCTCCTTTGGGAGCTCTTTGGTAGATTTGGGGCTGTTTTCGCTGTTTACCAAGGCAATCTTTCCCATGAGCTTTGCTTGGCGTATAGAAACATCAGTAGCGTGCGCGAGGGTAATCTCCGCCTACTTCAATTACTTAGTGAATCGTCATGTGGTATTTAAGTCTGGAGATAGAAGCTCTCTGCTGCGGTATGTGGTGTTGGCGGTATGCCAGCTTTTGCTATCCATGGGACTCACGGGCGGCCTGACGCGATTGCTGGGGATCGACGAGATCATCGTGAAGATTGTAGTGGATATCGTGCTGTTTATGTGCAGCTTTAAGATACAGCAGCGGTGGGTGTTTGCAAAAAAAAGAGACGCGTAACAAAACACGGCGAGTATGCGCATAGATTTAGGAGAGAAAACCGGCCGCAGGGCCCGGGAAGGGGAGAAGAATGAACTGGATTTTCTATATCATCTGTGGGATGATCGTAGGAATAGCGAACATTATACCGGGAGTAAGCGGTGGCACGATGGCTGTGGTGCTGAATATCTACGACAGGCTGATTGCTTCTGTGAGCAATCTGCGCAAGGAATTCAAAAAGAGCATAGCTTTTTTGCTGCCGATTGCAATCGGTGCCGGCATTGGTATTGTAGCGTTCAGCAAGCTCATTGAGTTTTTATTGATACACTATCCGCTGGCGACCAATTTCTTTTTCATTGGGCTGATTTTGGGCAGTATCCCAATGATCTTCAAACGTGCTACGGAGGATAAGTTCAAGCCTGTCAGCCTTATTCCTTTCTTACTGTTTTTGGCGGGTATGCTGGTGCTATCCTCTTTTTCCGGCGGCGCGATGTCGGGAGAGATTGCAACGGAGTTGACCACAGGGTTGTTTTTTAAGCTCGTCGTATGCTCCGCCATTGCGGCAGCAGCGATGATCCTGCCGGGTGTAAGCGGATCGATGGTTATGGTGATACTCGGAACCTATAATACAGTATTGACGGCCATTTCTTCGATGAATCTTTTGATTTTGATTCCGGTGCTCATCGGGGTGCTCATTGGCATCCTAGGCGGAGCAAAGATCATTGATATTTGTCTGAAAAAATTTCCGCAGGCCACGTTCTTTGCTATCCTGGGGTTGATTTTGGGCTCAATTTATCCGTTGGTTGCCAATGCCGGATTCTCGTTCTCCGGCGAAGGCATCGTTGCCATTTGTATGCTTTTGGTTGCGATGGCCATTTCGTTGGCGTTTTCCTCTGAAAAGCTTAAAAAGAAAATAGAAGCAAAAACCAAATAAAAATCAAAGGCCGGGCTATGCCCGGCCTTTTTCTTTATAAAGGGGAGCAAAGAGGGAAATGGGAATAGGCTCATAAGATTCGCGGATATATTGCAGATAAGGAAGAAATCATGGGCAGGGCAAAAAAGCACAGAATAATCTAAATCAACGAAAATGAAAAAAAGGCCATGGCATTTGCCATGGCCTTTTGGACGCAGATTATTGTTTCTGTAAGTACTCGTCGATGGCTTGGGCGGCCTTTTTGCCGGCTCCCATGGCCAGGATAACGGTTGCAGCGCCCGTAACGGCATCGCCGCCGGCATATACGCCAGGGATATTCGTAGCACCCGTCTCTTCGTCTGCAATGATATTGCCGCGCTGAGTGGTTGCCAATTCCGGTGTGCTCTTATGGATCAGCGGGTTGGGGGAAGTACCGACCGCAATGATGACGGTCTGAACATCCAGCACATGCTCGCTGCCCTTGATAGCAACGGGACGGCGGCGGCCGGACGCATCAGGCTCGCCCAGCTCCATATCCACGACTTCAAGGCCTGTAACATTGCCTTCCTCATCCCCCTTGACCGCAACGGGATTGGTCAGGAACCGAAATACAATGCCCTCTTCCTTCGCATGATGGACTTCTTCTTTACGAGCAGGCATTTCCTCTTCGCTGCGGCGATAGACGATGGAGACTTCCTCCGCCCCTAAACGCAGCGCGCAACGGGCCGCATCCATCGCTACATTGCCGCCGCCTACGACCGCGACCTTGTTGCCAATTCGGATGGGGGTATCCACTTCAGGATATTTATAAGCGCCCATGAGATTGACGCGCGTCAAGAACTCGTTGGCGGAATAAACCTCGTTAAGATTCTCGCCCGGCAATTTCATGAAGGTCGGAAGGCCGGCACCAGAGCCGATGAATACGGCGCTGTATCCCATATCCTCCATCAACTCTTTGATGTCGATGGAACGGCCTGCCACAACATTGCAATCAATGGTAGCGCCCAGCGCTTCGATCTTGGAGATCTCTTGGCGCACCAGCTTTTTGGGCAGACGGAATTCGGGGATGCCGTAAACGAGCACGCCACCGGGGGTGTGCAGGGCCTCAAAAATCGTAACTTCATAGCCGCGCTTGGCCAAGTCGCCAGCGCAGGTCAGGCTGGCAGGGCCAGAGCCGATGACAGCGACCTTCTTGCCGTTGGAAACCGGTTTGTCCATGGCATTGGAGAGACCATGCTCACGGGCATAGTCCGCGGCAAAGCGCTCCAGACGGCCGATGGAAACAGGCTCGCCCTTAACGCCGCGTACACATTTTGCTTCGCACTGGTTTTCCTGCGGACATACACGGCCGGAAATGCCGGGAAGAGCATTGGTGGTGCTGATCACTTCATAAGCGCCAGCAAAATCGCCCTCCGCCATTTTGGCAATAAAATCCGGAATCGGCACATTGACCGGGCAGCCGGATACGCAGGGCTTATGCTTGCAGTTCAGGCAGCGCTTGGCTTCATTGATGGCCATTTCAGCGGTATAGCCCTGGGAAACTTCTTCAAAATTATGCGCACGGACTTTGGGATCCTGTTCCGGCATCGGGGTTTTTTCCATTTGCATATTAGCCACGATGAGCACCTCCCGTCAGGTTGCAGAAATGTTTCTCCATCATTTCTGCCTCTTGTTTTTTGTACATTTTGCTGCGGCGGATGGCCTCATCAAAATCCACCTGATGCCCATCGAAATCCGGGCCGTCTACACAGGCAAATTTGGTTTCTCCGCCAACGGTCAGGCGGCAGCCGCCGCACATGCCCGTGCCGTCGATCATGATGGGGTTCATGCTTACGATGGTCTTGATGCCGTAAGGGCGGGTCAATTCCGCGACAGCGCGCATCATCGGCAGCGGGCCGATGGCGATGACGGCATCGTACTTTACGCCGGCCTTGATTTTTTCTTCCAGCGCGGTGGTGCCAAATCCCTTGTGGCCGTTGCTGCCGTCATCCGTCATGATGATAAGCTCGGTACAAGCGTTTTTCATCTCTTCTTCAAGGATGATAAGGTCCTTATTGCGGAAGCCGACGATTAGGTCTACTTCTGCACCATGCTCATGCAGGGCTTTGGCCTGCGGATATGCAATGGCGGTGCCCAGGCCGCCGCCTACAACGGCTACCTTATGCATGCCCTCAAACTCTGTGGGCGTGCCAAGCGGGCCAACAAAATCATGCAGGCAATCGCCTACATTCATTTCGGCCAAAAGCTTGGTCGTAGCGCCGGGCGACTGGAAGATGATGGTTACCGTTCCTTTTTCACGGTCGTAGCCACCAATGGTCAGAGGCACGCGCTCGCCAACTTCACTCACACGCAGGATGATGAACTGACCAGGCTGCGCTTTTCGAGCGACAAAAGGCGCGTTGATCTCCATCATCGTGGTTACAGAGTTGAGTGTTCTTTTGCTGACAATTTCGTACATAGGGAACATCACTCTTTCCTATAAATCTACAATGTATACATTGTACCCCCTGGATCGTTTCACCGTCAAGCAAAACCAAGGGGAAAATGCAGGGAAAAGGGGGAAGGATTCCTGCCATAAAAAGGATATACGAAAAGAGAGCAGAAAATAACGGGTTCCCTCGTTGCTTTTTTGTGCTTTTCAGGTATAATTGTAAAAATGAGGATTTGTATACAAAAATCCTTAAAAGAATTTAACTAAGAGGTGGAAAAGATGATCTGGGCTCCCAACGTAGAACAGGCGGACAGAACGACCATTGAACAAAAGCAGCTAACAGGCTTGCAGGATACCGTAAAGCGCGTGTATGACAATGTGCCGTATTACCGCAGCAAATTGGATGAGCTTGGGATCAAGCCGGAGGATATCAAGCAGCTTTCCGATGTGCAAAAGCTACCGTTTACTGTCAAAGACGACCTGCGTGCGCATTATCCGTTCGGTCTGCTGGCAGTGCCGATGAAGCAGGTAAACCGCATCCACGCTTCCAGCGGGACTACGGGAAGCTCTACGGTGGTAGCGTACACCAAGGAAGATTTGGAAAATTGGAGCGAATGCATCGCCAGGCTGGTAACGATGGCGGGCGGCAGCGACGAGGACATTGCACAGATCGCTTTTGGCTATGGCCTGTTCACAGGTGGGTTTGGGCTGCATTACGGGCTGGAAAAAGTAGGCGCTGCGGTGGTGCCGATGTCCTCCGGAAATACAAAACGCCAGATCCAGCTGCTGCAGGATTTTGGAACGACACTTTTGATCTGTACGCCGACCTATGCCATGTACATGGCGGAAGTGGCAGAAGCCCAGGGTGTGGACCTGAGAAAGCTGCCGATCCGCATGGCCATGGTGGGCGGCGAAGGGCATACAGAGGAGCTGCGAAAGCAGCTTCAGGAAAAATGGGGCATGAGCGTAACGGAAAACTATGGCCTGTCCGAGGTGATGGGGCCGGGCGTTGCGGGGGAATGCCTGGAGAAAAACGGGATGCATATCAATGAAGACCATTTCCTTGTGGAGATCATTGATCCAGAGACAGGGGAAGTGCTTCCGGAAGGGGAAAAGGGCGAGGTGGTCATCACCACGCTGACAAAACAGGCGCAGCCGCTGCTGCGTTACCGGACGCGAGACCTATCCATGATAACCTACGAGCCCTGTCCGTGTGGGCGGACAACGGCACGGCTGCACAAGATCATGGGCCGCAGCGATGATATGCTGGTGATCCGCGGGGTAAACGTGTTCCCGAGCCAGATCGAAAAGATTTTGCTCTCTACTCCCGGCCTAGGCGCCAATTATGAAATCATCGTGACGACGGAGAACTTTATGGATAAGGTAGAAGTGATGGTAGAGGTCACGGATGTGAGCCTGCTGGAGCAGTATAAGGAGCTGGAAGTGTTGAAAAAGAAGCTGCGGGCGGCTATCAAGACGGACTGTTTGATCGATACGCAGATCACCCTTTGCAACCCGATGACGCTCAAACGTTTTGAGGGCAAGGCAAAACGTGTACAGGATCTAAGAAAGAAGGACTGAGACAATGGCAAAACAGCTTTTATTGGGCAATCAGGCCGCTGCAATGGGGGCCAGGGACGGCGGCATTGCCGTCATCTCCTCTTACCCGGGCACGCCGAGTACGGAAATTACCGAAACGGCGGCGGCTTTCCCGGAGGTATACACGGAATGGGCGGCCAATGAAAAGGTGGCGGCGGAAGCGGCTTTGGGCTCGGCGGTAACGGGCAAGCGTGCCATGTGCTGCATGAAGCATGTAGGGCTCAACGTAGCGGCGGATCTGTTGTTTACGGCGGCCTATACCGGCGTTAATGCGGGGCTGGTGCTGGCGGTAGCGGACGATCCGGGTATGCACAGCAGCCAGAACGAACAGGATACACGAATGATCGCACAGGCGGCGCATGTGCCGGTATTGGAGCCGGCGGATAGTCAGGAATGTTATGATTATTTCAAATATGCGCCGCAGCTGAGCGAAACCCTGGATATGCCTGTGATTGTGCGGCTGACTACGCGCATTTCGCATGCCAGAGGTTTTGTAGCATTGGGAGATCAGGTCGAAAATTTTGAAAAGGACTACGAAAAACAGCCGGCGAAATACATTATGATGCCGGGCTATGCGAGAGGGCGTAAGGTAGATTTGCTAAAGCGCATCGAAGCGGCCAAAAAGCTCAGCGATTCTACCGAACTGAACCGTATCGAAGCGGGCGATGGAAAGGTAGGCGTGATCTGTTCCGGCGTATGCTACCAGTATGTGAAGGAGGCGCTGCCGCATGCCAGCATTTTGAAGCTGGGCATGGTGTATCCGCTGCCGGAGCAGAAGATCCGCGATTTTGCAGCGTCGGTAGAAAAGCTGTATGTGGTGGAGGAATTGGAGCCGTACATTCAGCGCTATGTAGAGAGTTTGGGCATTGAATGTATCGGAGATCAGGTATTTGGCAAAGCGGGCGAGCTGAGCGCAAACCTGGTAAGGCAGGTAGTAGAGGGTGTGGATGCGCCGACTCTGCCCGATGTCAAAGATCTGCCCCCCCGCCCGCCGGCATTGTGCGCTGGATGTCCGCATCGCGGTGTGTTTTACGTGCTCAAGAAGATGGGGCTGACGGTATTTGGAGATATCGGCTGCTATACACTGGGCGCCACGCCGCCGCTGGGGGCGATGGATACCACCATTTGTATGGGCGCCAGCATTTCCATGGCGCATGGGGCCGAAAAGGCGAAAGGGCGCGATTTTGCGAGAAAGTCGCTCGCCATTATCGGGGATTCGACGTTTTTCCACAGTGGGATGACAGGCCTGGCAACCGCCAGCTATAACAAGAGCAACATCACGGTGCTGATCGTGGACAACTCGACCACCGGCATGACGGGCCATCAAGACAACCCGGCGACAGGCAAAACATTAAAGGGCGAATACACAGAGCCGCTGTCGCTGGAAAGCGTATGCCGGGCGCTGGGTGCTCAGCATATCCGCGTGGTGGATTCGCTGAATATCGTAGGCCTGCAGGCAGAGATTCAAGCGTCGCTAAATGAGGATGGCGTTTCCGTCGTTATAGCAAGAAGACCGTGTGTGATGATTGTAAAAGGGCAGAAGAATTCGCTGCAAATCAATGCGGAAAAATGCATTGGCTGCGGTGCCTGCTTAAAGACCGGCTGCCCGGCCTTGCAGCGTAAGGGAAACAAGGTAACCATTGACCAGACCCTGTGCAATGCGTGCGGCTTATGCGCAGGACTCTGCCCAAAACAGTGCATGGAAGGGGCGTCGAAATGAAACAGAGCGTTTTGATTGTAGGGGTAGGCGGCCAGGGCACGCTGCTGGCGGGCCGTCTGCTGGGAGAATATGCAAAGGCAAAAGGGCTAGACGCCAAGGTAAGCGAAGTGCACGGCATGGCCCAGCGCGGCGGCAGCGTGGTGACGCATGTGCGGATCGGCGAAAATGTGGCCTCGCCGCTGATCGATGTGCAGAGCGCAGATGTGTTGCTGTCGTTTGAGCCGGTAGAAGCGCTGCGTGCGCTGGAAATGCTAAAGCCGGGCGGCATGCTGATTTGTGATGAGAGCCAAGTGCCCCCCATTGCGGTGAATATGGGCACAGCTGCCTATCCGCAGGACGTCAAAGAACAGGTGACTGCGTATACGGATCGATATATCTTTGTGGATGCAACGGGCATTGCCAGAGAGCTGGGCAGTACCAAGGCGGCCAATATCGTACTGTTGGGCGTATATACCCAGTGCATGGGCATGGACGCTGAGACGATGAAACAGGTGATCCGTGAAGGGGTAAAGCCCGCGTTTGTAGAGCTAAACCTAAAGGCGTTCCAGGCGGGTCTGGAACAGGCAAAGCTTTCATAAGAGAAAGGCAGGGGGCATAAAGATGTTCAATCCTCAGGTAGAGACGATGGCGCGGAGCGAAATACAGGCGCTGCAACTTAATCGGCTGCAAAAAACGGTAGAGAGATGCTACCATAACAGCCGCTTTTATAGGGAAAAGATGGACGCCTTGGGCGTAAAGCCGGAAGACATCCAGACGCTGGATGACATAAGGCGGCTGCCCTTTACCAACAAAACAGATTTGCGCGACAATTACCCGTTTGGGCTGTTTTCTGCACCGATGGAGGAGATTGTCCGCGTACACGCATCGAGCGGGACGACCGGTAAGCCGACCACGGTAGGGTACACCAAAAATGATATTGATGCCTGGGCGGAATGCACGGCGCGCGCCTTGGGTTGTGCGGGAGGCAGGAAAAACGATGTAGTCCAGATTTCCTACGGATATGGCTTGTTCACTGGAGGCCTGGGGCTGCATTATGGAGCGGAGAGACTGGGCGCTACCGCGCTGCCCACTTCTTCAGGGAATACCCAGCGGCAGATCATGCTGATGCAGGATTTTGGCACAAGCATTTTGGCCTGTACGCCCTCCTATGCGCTGATGCTAGGCGAAACCATGCGCGATATGGGGATTGATACCAATAAGCTGCGGCTCAGGGCAGGCACCTTTGGCGCCGAGCCTTGGACTGAGGGCATGCGCCGGCAAATTGAAGATCTGATGGGTATTGATGCGCTAGATATTTATGGACTATCCGAAACGATGGGCCCCGGCGTGGCCATCGAATGCAAAGAGGAAAAACACGGCCTGCATATCTGGGAAGACCAGTTCCTGGTAGAGATATTGGACCCAGAGACATGCGAGCCAGTGCCGGACGGCGAGGTGGGGGAACTTGTGATCACCACCATCAACAAAGAGGGCATGCCAACGCTTAGATACCGCACGCACGACCTAACCTCCATCATCCCGGAGCCGTGCAGCTGTGGGCGCACACACCGTAAAATTGAACGCCTGAAAGGCCGTACAGACGATATGCTTATCGTGCGCGGCGTCAATGTGTTCCCGAGCCAGGTGGAAACCGTGCTTACAAAGGTCAAGGGCGTTATGCCGCATTATTTGATTGTTGTGGATCGTGTGCATAATTCTGATACAATGGAAGTACAGGTAGAGTTGCATCCGGACGCGGTGAGCGATACGGTGAAAAATATCGAGGAGATCCGCGCTACGCTGTCCAAGGAATTGCAAAGCTATTTGGGCATCAGCGCCAAGGTACGCCTATTGCCGCCCAAAGAGCTGGAACGCAGCGAAGGGAAGGCAAAGCGCGTGATCGACAAGCGCAAATTTGACAACTAACATTTTAGGAGGGCGAGCTTATGACACTGAAACAGATTTCCGTTTTTTTGGAAAACAAGCAGGGCACCTTGGCAGAGGCGACGAAGGTATTGGGCGAAAACGGCATTGACCTCATTGCGTTGTCCATTGCGGATACGGCGGATTTTGGCATTATGCGTTGTATTGTGAACCAGCCGGATAAGGCGTTGGCGTTGCTGGCGGAGCATGGGTTTGCCGCTTCTACGACGGAAGTGCTGGCCGTAGAGGTGCCGGATCAGCCCGGCGGGCTGGCCAGCGTGTTGATGCTGCTGGATAAAAATGATCTGAATGTGGAATATCTCTATTCCTTTGTTCGGACACCCAACGAAAATGCGTTGATTATGTTCCGTGTAGAGGATACGGAAAAATGTGCGGCACTGCTGAAAGAAAACAGCATCCGGGTATTTTCGCTGGAGGAAATTTTATCATCCGTGGATTGATGTGAGGGTAATGAAACGATGAGAGCAACCTATGCGCAGATCGACCTATCGGCCATAGCGCACAACGTATCGCTGGTAAAGAAAAACGCAGGGCAAGCGGAGATGATGGCGGTCGTTAAGGCGGACGCCTACGGCCATGGCGCTATACCGGTGGCCAGGACGGCCCTTGAAAACGGCGCGAAGTGGCTGGCAGTGGCAACGGCAGAAGAGGCGGAGGAGCTGCGCGATGCGGGCTTTATCTGCCCTGTGCTGGTCTTGGGCGCTCTGGATGAGGAGGACTGCGCGCTTTGCGTAGCACGCGGCATCTCCGTATCGGTTTCTAATGCAGAGCAGCTGCGTTGGATGCATCAGGCGGCGAAAAGGGAAAACACGACCGCTAAGGCCCATTTAAAAATTGACACGGGATTTCATAGGCTGGGTGCAGTGCCCGAACAGCTGCCGTCGCTTTTGGAGGCTTTCTCCCATTATCCAAATGTGAAGATGGAGGGCATGTTTACGCACTTTGCGGCAGCAGATGCAGCAGACGATGCGTTTGTGGATACGCAGGTGCTCCGCTTTCAGCAGGCAGAGCAAATGGTACAGCAGGCGGGCTTTACGCCTATCGTCCACATTTCGAACAGCGCAGCAACCTTGAGAAGGCCGGAATTAAGACGGGATATGGTACGTGCGGGCATCATCCTATATGGATATATGCCCAGCGAAGAGATGCCGGAAAAGGTGGATCTATGGCCTGCTATGAGCTGGAAAAGCATGGTGTTGGATATCCATACCATAGAGCCGGGAGAAACGGTGGGGTATGGCCGTACCTATACTGCGCATGAGCAAAGAAGGGTTGCTACCTTGCCGATGGGATATGCAGACGGATACCGGCGGGCTCTTTCCAACAAGGGGCAGGTGCTGGTCTGCGGGCAGCGCGCTCCCGTATTGGGGCGCATCTGCATGGACCATTTTATGGTGGATATTACGGAAATTCCCCAGGCAGAGATTGGCGCGGAGGTGGTGTTGCTGGGTAGGCAGGGCGACCAAGCCATTTGGGCGGACGAGATGGCCGGCTGGCTTGACACCATTTCCTACGAAATCCTGACGGATCTTTCAAAACGAGTACCAAGGGTGTATGTATGATGGAAAAACAAATACAGCGCAAAAATGCACGGCAAAGGCGCAGCCTGCTTTCCCCACAGGTAAGGCAGGAATATTCCGTGATGGCGGCGGAAAATGCCATGATGCTGCTGGAGGGTTCCAAGGCAGATGTGGTGATGATTTATGCCTCCACAGCAGAGGAAACCAGCACCTGGCCGCTGATGGATCAGCTGCTAATGCGCGGATACTATCCGGTTTTTCCTTTGGTGCAAGGCGAGAAGATGGTGCCTATCATGTGGGATGAAAACACGGTATTTGTATCCAATAAGATGGGAATTTTGGAGCCGGTAGGCGGTACAGAGGTACCGCTGGAGGAGATTCAATTTGTCATTGTGCCCGGGCTGGCCTTTGATGAGGATGGAAACCGATTGGGGCAGGGCGGCGGATATTACGACCGATTTTTACCGCAAACGCATGCGCTGCGGGTAGGGTACTGCTTTCAGACCCAGATGGTGCGCCGCCTTGATCCGGAGCCGCACGATGTAAAAATGGATTATATTTGTACCGAAATTTATACCTACGATTGTGCCAAAAAACAAACAAAATAACGGTAGAATGTGGGATTTTCTTGCATATTCAATGCAATGATAGTAAAATCATACAAAGGAGTACCTAGAGATTGAAGATCGTAGGCGGAAGCGCACGTGGACGCATCATAGAGGCGCCCCCAGGGCGGAACACCAGACCGACCAGCGCCGTGCTGAGAGAGGCCCTGTTTGGCATTCTTTCCGGGACGGTACCGCAGGCGCGGGTGTTGGATTTGTTTTGTGGAGGCGGGGCCATTGCGCTGGAAGCCATCAGCCGCGGAGCAAAGCAGGCTGTTTTGATAGACGCCGATGCCAAGGCGATACAAACGGCGTCTAAAAACTGCAAAGCGCTTCGGATGGACGAGCAGTGCAGAATCTATCGCAACGATTTTGAAAAGGCGCTCCGGATCTTGAAAAGAAAAGGCGAACAGTTTGATTTTGTATACGTAGACCCTCCTTATCAGGGCGGCTTGTACGAAGCGGCGCTGAAAGGGCTCTTTCCGTCGTTGGTGGCGGAAAGGGGCGTCGTTGTTTTGGAACACGCGGCAACGGACGAGATGCCCTTCCTACCGTCGATATGCAAAAAAGGCAGGACACGGGTATACGGCACAAGGGCCATTACCTTTTATACAGGAGCAGAAGAGCATGAGGATCGGGGTTTTCCCAGGCAGCTTTGATCCGCTGACGAGCGGCCACTATGATTTGATTGAACGGGCAGCGGCGCTGGTGGACTGCTTATACGTTGCTGTGCTGAAAAATAGCGATAAGACACCGCTGTTTACCCTGAAACAGCGCAAGGAAATGATCGAATCGACTACGGCGTTGCTGCCGAATGTCAAGGTGGAGGCGTTTGAGGGCCTATTGGTGGACTTTGCCCGGCAGAAGGGTGCGTCGGTATTGTTTCGCGGTTTAAGAAATCAGCTGGATTACGAGCAAGAGACGATGTTGGCGACAGTTAACCACCGCTTGGCGCCGGAGATACAGACAGTATGCCTTTTTTCAAAGCCGGAATGGACTTTTCTGTCCAGCAGCATCGTCAAGGAGATGCTGCGGTATGGGCAGGATATTAGAGGGCTGGTACCGGCACAGATTTATGATAAAATACGTGCTGAACTGCATCAGTAATTGAGGAGGACTTTCCAAATGGATAGCGAATTGATCAACTGTATGGATATGCTGGAAGAGGAACTGGAAGAAAGCAAAAAGGCGTTGTTTTCTTCTTCGTTCAAAAAAGTGGATACCGAACGGATGTATGAGATCCTGGAAGATATGCGCGCGGCATATCCGGAGGAGCTGAGGCAGGCGGAACGGATTATTTCCGACAAGATGCGCATCATGGCAGACGCAAAGGCGGATGCAGAGCGTATGATTCGCGATGCAGAGCAACGGGCCAATCAGCTGGTGGACGAACATGAAATCGTGCAGGCAGCGACGGACAAGGCACGGCAGATTTTGGCTGCGGCGCAGAAAAATGCGCGGGATGTTCGAGAGGGCGCCAAGGGCTATGCAGAGGATTTGATGCAGGATGTGGAAGGGTATTTGGAAGAATACATCGATATGGTGAGAAAAAACAGAGAATCCCTATCCGGCAAAGGCGAAACACAAAGACGTGCGGATTAACCGCACGCCTTTTTTTTACGCTTTTGAAACGCTAGGGTATACAGACTCATAGCACAGCATAGCAGCGCGAGAAAAAGCGCAGTAATGCCGAGCGTGCCTGTGCTTAGCAAAAGCCGCTGACCAAAGGAAAATACCGGCGCCGCGGCAACGGATGTAACTGCGGCGGTAGGAAATGCACGGACGCAAACGCTGCATAGCACAAAGGCAAGTACGCCGTGTACTGTTTTGAAGAAAAGCGATTCGGAAAACCGGACGCCGCAGGGAGAAAGAAAGAGCGCCTGCTGGGATTGGATACAAAGACCGCCAAAGCTTATGAGCGCACACAATAATGGCAACAATGAGAGAGCGGGGTATCCGGTGGCACAGAGTGAAAGACAGCCGTCCGTCATTTCAAACAGGCCGCGGAGAAACGGCAGAGCCAGCTGCGCAGGGTATCCAACGAGCAGGAAGAACGGCCATAGCAGCTTTGCCAGCAAAGGCAGAAGACCGATGGCCAGCAGAAGGTTGGATAAGGTAAAGAAAAAGACGATAAAGCCGCCGACGGAGAGCAAAGCGGTCACGGATTCCTGCACGGCAGCAATAAAACAGCGATTGAAAGGAACAGGCGCAATGCTTTTCAAAGAGGCCGGCTGCTGCATGCGTTTTTTTTCGTTGGGGAGGCAGAGGCGTGCGATTTGGCCCGTTAAAAAAGCGGCCAAAAGATGCGGCAAAAACAGCAGCCATGCCAAGCGAGGCCGGCCAAGCATCGAAGCGGCAATGATGGAAAAGACAAAAGAGGGGCCAACGGTGGAGGCAAAGGCCATGGTGCGCCTGGCCTGGAGCAATGTCAGCTGCTTTGCCTCAAACAGAGAAGCGGTGGCGCGGGCTCCGTTTGGATAGCCGCTGACAAGCGATAAAAAGACCGGTAAGGCGCTTTGCCCGGGTAGGCCAAAAAGAGGACGCATCAAAGGCTGCAGACGCTTGGATAGCACAGTAGCGGCCCCAAGCTTGGTGAATAGACTGGTGGCAACAAAGAAAGGGAAGAGCGCTGGGAGCACGGATTGCGCGAAGGCAGAAAGCCCGTTTTTTGCCCCCTGTAAAGCTTGGACAGGATACAGTAAAATGAGTATAATAAGAACAGCGGATAATAGATAGGGAAATGTGCGTTTGATACGCATGGCGAACTCCTTAATATTAAGTTGGTTGGTTTACCTTATGCAAAGGAGCAAGACAAATATGAGCGAGCAGAAGAAACGACCCATGGTAGGGCTGGCGCTTGGCGGCGGATCCGCCAGGGGCTTTGCGCACATCGGGGTCATCCGCGCTCTGCAAGAGAATAAAATTCCCGTAGATGTGGTCAGCGGATGCTCCATGGGAGCAATCATAGGCGCTATTTATTGCGCGGGGGGCGATTTGGAGCTGCTGTTAAAGATTTGCATGCAAATGACTGCCCGAGAGATGATGGATCTTGTCGTTCCAAGACGTGGTTTGGTCAAGGGTGCAAAGTTTGAGAATCTGATACAGCTGTTTACCAAAAATAGGGATTTCGATCAGATGGATATCCCCTTTGCCTGCGTGGCCTGTGATCTATGGGCGGGTAAGACAAAGCTATTTAACAGCGGCAAGGTGTACCCTGCTGTGCGGGCGAGCATGAGCATCCCCGGAATCTTTGAACCAAAATGGATCGATGGCGTGATGTATGTGGATGGCGGTATTTTGGACAATGTGCCGGTAGATGCCGCCAAAGAGCTGGGGGCCGATATTGTGATTGGATCGGATGTATGCATCCATAAAGCGGAGCCGGCAGAACCCAGCCAGAGGCTTATCGATATTTTGTACCGTGCTACGGATCTTTTGGAATATCAGGCGAACAAGCACCAGCTTAGCCAAGCCGATGTGCTGATTTCGCCGCAGGTAGGGTTTATAGACCAGTTTGAAGTGGAAAAGAGCGCACAGTGTGCGGAAATAGGGTACAAGACAACATTGGCAAAGATGGATCAGATCAAGGAATGCATTTACGGACGGGTAGACAGCGAAGCCGTATAATCCAAGCCGCAGGGCTGATGGGAAAGCAGGGCATAGAGATCGGTAGCGCGCTGTTCAAGGGAAAGCTGTTGGTTTTCCGGCAGAGCGGCGGCGTTTGTACAGATCGGAAGCGGGGAATGCTTTAGCGCGTGGCGCACCGTCTGCGCGCTTGGGTTGAGTGCCAGCAGCTGGGCGTAAGTAGGACCTTGGCGGTTGGCAGACTGCATATCCTGCTGCGTGATGCCCAAATACGCGCAGCACAAAAGCCGCTTGATGCGGGAAAGCGGGTAGCGCTTGGTTTGGCAGAGAGAGAGCAGATCGGAGAGCGTGACGGCCTGACGGGCGGCCTGCAACAACCTATTTTCCAATCCCTCGGTGACAAAGGGCAACGTATGGAATGCGTCGGCATCCATGCTGCGAAGCCTGTATAGAAGGGAGGGTTCCATGGCATTGAAATCAACGAGGGGATGCGTTTGAAGCGCGTCTTTCGTATACGCTGGCAGGCCGGTAAACTGTCCGCTTGATAGGCCGGAGCGGCATTGGCTGCTGGAATAGGGCAGCGCACGGGGCAGGGCAAAGGGCGTGATTTGAAGATTATAGCGCTGGATAGCCTTCAAATATTCCACGCCAAGCAAGGCGTTGGGTAAAAATGCTTCGTTGGGGAAAGATGGAAGTATCTGTTGTACAGCCTTTTGAAAGGCGGCAGGATAGCTGGCCCCATCGGAAAGGGCGGCAGACAATGCCTGCTTGAGCGCCGGCGGCTCGTGAAGAGAGAGATGCGCCAGGCGGGAAAGCAGCTGCGTTTGCACAAGTTCACTGCCAAAGCAAAGGTGCGTAGCCCCAAGACCGGCGGCTAGACGGACAGCGCCCGAAGCAAAGCCCTCGGCGGATTGCAGAGAATAAAGACAAGGCAGCGCAAAGACGGCATCTGCACCGGCTTTTAGTGCACACTGGGCGCGCGTAAATTTATCCAATACGGCGGGTTCGCCGCGCTGGACAAAGGAGCCGCTCATGATGCAGACCACAGAGCCAAACCTGCGTTTGGCCTGCTCTATCTGCCAGGCATGCCCCAAATGAAGGGGATTGTATTCACAAATGATGGCGCATAGTTGCATAGCGATCCTCCATTGCCGCAAAATCAAAGATATCGGTATTATAACAGAAAAGAAATGAAAACCCAGGAAAATTCATAGGATTTTCCTTGAAACCCAAGAAGCCTGGGTGTACAATACATCGGGGTTTCCAACATATCCCAGTTGTATGAAAGTTTGTAACCTTGAAGGGAGATACACATCTTGATGACTTTTTCAGAAAGAACGATTCAACGTGCCAAAGAGCGTAAGCGGCTGATCGTTTTGCCGGAAGGGGACGATCCGCGTGTGGTAAAGGCAGCCGGCATGGCTGTGAAGGAAGGGATTGCGGATATCATCCTGCTTGGCAAAGAGGAGGAAGTGCGCAAACTGGCAGGCGGCGAGAGCCTAGAAGGCGTAAGGATCATGGACATCGATAGCGCAGAAAAATATTCTTACTATGCAGAGAAGCTCTTTGAGCTGCGCAAGGATAAGGGTATGATGCGTACGCGCGCACAGGAAGTAATCCGCGACCCGTTGATGTTTGGCTGCATGATGCTGCGCTGCGGGGATGTAGATGGCATGGTCGCAGGCGCTTGCCATACCAGCAGCGATGTGCTGCGCTCTGCTTTGCAGATCGTACGCCCCAAAAAAGGGGTTAAGACAGTGTCTGCATTTTTTGTAGTTACGGTACCGGACAAGTCCATGGGCCATAACGGCACCTTTATCTTTGCCGACAGCGGCATCAATATTGCTCCCAACACGGAACAGTTGACAGAAATTGCACTTTCCAGCGCACAAACAGCGGAATATCTGTGCGAGATGGAACCGAAGGTGGCGATGCTTTCCTTCTCTACAAAGGGTAGTGCGCGCCATGCGGATGCGGACAAGATGTATGACGCAGCCCGTATGGCGAAAAAGCAACGCCCTGACCTTTGCATAGACGGAGAATTGCAGCTGGATGCGGCGCTTGTGCCGGAAGTAACGGAGATTAAAGCGCCAGGCAGCGAGGTAGCTGGCAAGGCAAATGTATTGATCTTCCCGGATCTTGGCGCAGGCAACATCGGCTATAAGCTGGTACAGCGCTTGGCGCATGCCGAGGCTCTGGGCCCCATTGTGCAGGGGCTGGCAAAGCCGGTAAACGATTTATCCAGAGGATGCAGCGCGGATGACGTAATGAAGGTAATTGCCATTACCGTTGTACAAGCCAACGAGGCGGATAAAAACTAACTGGGGAGAGGGAAAATGAACGTACTGGTAATCAATGCAGGCTCTTCCAGCCTAAAATATCAGCTGATCAACATGGTGGATCAGCAGGTGCTGTGTAAAGGGCAGGTAGAAAGAATCGGAATCGAAGGCAGCTTCCTAAAGCAAAAGGGAGGCGCTGAGGAAGCCGATATTCATGCGGAGATCAAAAACCACAACGATGCGATCCAAATGGTGCTCGAAGCGCTGACAGACGCTAAGCATGGCGTGGTTCAATCGTTGGAGGAGATCGATGCAGTGGGCCATCGCGTGCTGCATGGCGGCGAAAAGTTTGCCGATCCCGTTTTGGTGGATGAACAGGTTATCCACGATTTGGAAGCGATCGCGGATTTGGGGCCGCTCCATATGCCGGCCAATATCAGCGGCATTAAGGCCTGCCAGCAGGCCATGCCTGTGCCGCAGGTAGCGGTATTTGACACTGGCTTCCATCAAACCATGCCGCCAAAGGCATATCTGTATGGGTTGCCGTACGAAGCGTATGAAAAGCATAAGGTGCGACGGTATGGATTTCACGGCACAAGCCATTTATTTGTATCCCAGCGCGCTGCAGAGCTGCGTGGGACGGAAAAGGGCAGGATGATTACCTGCCATCTCGGCAATGGCAGCAGCCTGTGCGCCATCCTAGACGGCAAGTGCATGGATACTTCCATGGGCTTGACGCCGCTGGAGGGTGTGGTGATGGGTACGCGCAGCGGGGATATGGACCCTGCGATCGTAAAATTCATCATGGAAAAAGAGCATAAGACCATTGAGGAAATGGACCATTACCTGAATAAGGAGAGCGGCGTATACGGCTTGTCCGGCGTTTCCAGCGATTTTAGAGATTTGGCGAAAGCGGCGGCAGAAGGCCATCAACGTGCGATTTTGGCGCTGGATGTATTCATCTACCGCATCCAAAAGTACATTGGTGCGTATGCAGCGGCCCTGGGTGGCGTAGATACGCTGGTATTTACAGCGGGCATCGGGGAAAACGACGCAAAGATGAGAAAGGACATCCTGACGGGCATGGAATGGCTGGGCATTCAGCTGGATGACGAGGCAAACCAGCAGCGCGGAGAGCATAAAATTTCGGCGCCCGACAGCAAAGTGGAGGTATGGGTGATTCCCACCAACGAAGAATTGGTAATTGCCAGAGAAACCGTGCGCCTGGCAAAACAGGCCAAAGCTTGACAAATACACTGCTTTGCCAGTATAATCCATAATTGTTGTAAAGGAGTGGTTGGCTTGAAGATCGATTTGCGCCAAGGGTTGGCGCAGGACCATCCTGCCGCTGTTTCAGGGTCTGTGGAGATACAGATGCCGGCGGAATATCAAAGCCAGGCGCCCGCGACATTTGAGGGATGCTGTCTCTGCACGGGAGAAGGGGCGTATACCGTGACGGGTACGCTGCGGTTTACAATAACCGGGGCGTGTGCCAGATGCACAAAGCCCGCAAGCGAGCAGATCACAGTTCCGATAGAAGAACGGTTTGCCAGAGAGATTTCCGATTCGGAAGAGGAGGAAATATTTCCCATCGAGGGAGAGTTTCTAGAGCTGGATGAAGCGCTGAGGCAGGCGGCCCTTACAGCCCTGCCGTATCGCTTGCTTTGCCGCCCGGATTGCAAGGGGCTATGCCCGGTTTGCGGGGTGGACAGAAACGAAACAGACTGTTCTTGCGAGATGAATACAGAGAATCCATTTGCTATCTTGCGCAAGCTTGATTTGCCTGAGGAGGTGTAACAATGGCCGTACCCAAGAGAAAAACTTCTAAGACCCGCCGTGACAAACGCAGGACGCATGCCAATGCGCCGAAGGTGACGGTAGCGATCTGCCAACAGTGCAAAAAGCCTGTGGCGCCTCACACTGCTTGTAAGTTCTGTGGTTATTACAACAATAAGAAGGTTTTGACCACCAGAGAAGAAGCCAGAGAGCAAAACGCGTAAGACATTTGCTTAAAACAATAAAAGGGCGCAATGAGCGCTCTTTTTTGTTGGGATGAGAAAGCAAAACTTGCAGGGCCCGATTTCTTGGCGTATAATGTTTCCAACTGTAAGAAAAAGGGAGAAAAGACCATTGATCAAGTTGATGATAGATGCCATGGGGGGCGATAATGCGCCCCAGGCGATTGTAGAGGGCTGTGTGGCGGCCCTGAAAGATATGAAGGATCTGCATTTGACGCTGTTTGGCCGCAAAGAGGAGATCGAAGCCATCCTAAAAGAGATGGAATACGAAAAGGATCGGCTAGATATTGTAGATGCCAGAGAGATCATTGACAACAACGAGGCGCCCGTTATGGCGGTACGCAGGAAAAAAGACAGCAGTGTGGTCAAGGCACTGCGCGCTTTGGCAGACGGCCAGGGCGACGGACTTGTCAGCGCGGGCAGCACAGGCGCTGTGCTGGCGGGCGCTACGCTGATAGTAAAACGCATTCCCGGCATACTGCGGCCGGCGTTGGCGCCGGTGCTGCCCACCAAGGCGGGCAAGGGGATGCTCCTGATCGACTGCGGGGCAAATGTAGACTGCAAGCCCCAGTATTTGGCGCAGTTTGGCGTGATGGGCTCGGTATACATGGAAAAAGTCATGGGAACCAAGGCACCCAAGGTAGCGTTGATCAACAATGGCGCAGAAGAGCATAAAGGCAACGACCTGACACAAAAGGCGCATCAAATGCTCAAAAAGATGCCGATCGACTTTACCGGGAATGTGGAAGCACGTGATTTGGTATCCGGAGAGACAGATGTAGCGGTCGCTGATGGATTTGTGGGCAATGTGGTACTTAAATTCATGGAGGGATTTGCCTCTGCGCTAATGAGTATGTTAAAAACAGAGATGACATCTACACTCCGCTCCAAGATGGGGGCGGCGCTGATGATGCCGTCTTTGAAAAATTTTAAGAAAAAGATGGATTACACGGAATATGGCGGTGCGCCGCTGTTGGGTGTGAACAAGGCCATTGTAAAGGCTCATGGAAGCTCTAACAGCAAAGCATTTTACCATGCCATCCGCCAATGCAGGCAGATGTGCACGGGTAACGTAGTAGGCATTATCCGGGAAGAGATCCAGGCCTTGCCGGAGGGCAGCCTGGAAATCGCGGATGTGTGATCCAAAGGAGGGTATACTTATGTTTGAACAGGTACAAAAGGTAATTGCAGAACAACTGAACATCGACCCTGCGAACGTAAAGCCGGAAAGCAAACTGGTAGAGGATTTGGAAGCGGATTCGTTGGACGTGGTGGAGCTTGTAACCGAGCTTGAGATGTCTTATCAGATCGAGATTCCGGATGAAGCGATGACCACGTTGGTAACAGTACAGGATGTGGTTAACTACATTGAAGCAAACAAATAACCAAAAAGAGGAATATCAAGGCGTTCTGCCCAAAAGACAGGAACGACTACGAGCTTTTGAAGAGGCGATGGGATACCATTTTCAGGACGAGGCGTTGCTGCGCCTCGCACTGACCCATTGCAGCTTCAATGGCAATGTGGGCCAAAACAACCAGCGTCTGGAATTTTTAGGAGACGCTGTGTTGGAATTTGTCATCAGCGAGAAGCTGTACAAACAGAGCCACACAGAGGAAGGCCAGATGACGAGGATGCGCGCCAATGTCGTATGCGAAGCTTCGCTGGCAGAGGCGGCAAAGCGGCTGTCCCTAGGCGCACTTTTGCAGTTAGGCAAAGGAGAGGAAGGCTCTGGCGGCAGGGAAAAGCCGTCGATTTTGGCGGATACGATGGAATCCATTATGGGCGCTATCTATTTGGACGGCGGTATGGAGCCGGCCCGCCGGTTTATCCTGCAGTGCCTAGGCCATAAGACGGAGACGGCCATGGAGCATGGCGGCGGTGCGGATTATAAGACGCAGCTTCAGCATATTTGCAGCGTAAGGTATGCCGATGTGCCGAAGTATGAGCTTGTCAGCCAGCAGGGGCCTGCTCATGAGCGGATTTTTGTGGTACAGGCCGTGGTGCATGGTAAAGAATGCGGATTAGGCCGGGGCAAGAGCAAGAAGGAAGCGGAGCAAAATGCCGCCAAGGCTGCGTTGGACAGGCTGAATAACGACAAACAATAAGCGGGATGAGGGGTGCTGTGTGTGCGGTTAAAACAAATCGACCTATTTGGGTTTAAGTCGTTTGCAGACAAGGTGAGCCTTGTGCCTGCGGACGGCGTAACCGCCATCGTGGGCCCCAACGGAAGCGGGAAAAGCAACATTGCGGATGCGGTACGCTGGGTGCTGGGAGAACAGAGCGCCCGTGTGCTGCGCGGTACAAAGATGGAAGACGTCATTTTCAATGGTTCTGAAAAGCGGCGTCCTTTGTCTTATTGTGAGGTTTCGCTGACTTTTGATAATGAAGACCATTTTTTGGATATTCCGCACACGGAGGTGTGTGTATCCCGGCGGTATAACCGCAATGGCGACAGCGAATACCTCATCAACCATTCCCCCTGTAGGATGAGGGATATCGTTTCTCTGTTTTACGATACAGGCGTAGGAAGAGAAGGATACAGCATCATCGGCCAGGGGAAGATCGAAGAGATTTTATCCAATAAGGGCGAAGAACGGCGCGCGGCGCTGGAAGAAGCCGCCGGCGTGATGAAATATAAAATGCGCAGGGAGGAAGCCCAGCGCAAGCTCCATAGTGTAAACCAGGATATGCTGCGTGTGGATGATATCATTCACGAAATCGAGGGTAGTCTGGAACCTTTGGCCCAGCAGAGCGAAGAGGCGAGGGCCTTTTTGGCGTTGCGCGAAGAGCTAAAGACGCTTGAGATCAATATATTTGTAGAGCAATATGAGCGTAATCGCGACCGTGTGGCACAGCTTTCCGAGGAAGCGGAAACCATGCAGCAGGAGGAAGCCCTAGCTGGACGTAGGGAGCAGGCTGTACGGGACCAGGAAGCACTTTTGCAGGACAAGCTGTCGTTGACCGAGCAGTTGCTGAGCAAGGCGCAGGAAAAGGCCAGAGATCAGGCAGCATTGGAGCAGCGCATGCTGGGAGAAATAAATTTATTATCGCAGCAGATGGCGCATTTGCAGGAAGAAAAGAGCCGCCTTGAGGAGGAAAAAGCGGATATTTTGGAGAGAAGGGCAGAAGTCTGCCGGCAGTTGGATGCGCTTGAAGAAAAGCCGGAAGAGGGATTGGATCTGTTAAAGGAGCAGGTTGAGATTTTAGAGCAACAGGCGGATTCAACAGCGCACAGGGCAGAGCAACTGGAAAATGAACTGGATGGGCTAAAGCAGAAGTTGATGGATGCAATGGACACAGCTGGGGATAGGAAGGCCCGCGTTGCCAGAATGGAGACCATTCGTCAACAGGCCTTACAGCGCGGCGAAGAGCTGGGAGCAAGAAAAGAGGAAGCGGCCAGAGAACTTGCACAGCTGGAACGGGAGCGGGCACAGGCAGCAGAAGAGAAGGCCGTAATTGAGGAATCTTTGGCATTTGCTCGGGAAAGCGCCAAAACCCAGCAGGAAGACATGCGCCAAAAGAATGAAGCGGTGCTGGCGCTAGGGCAGGCCGTGCAACGCACGGTATCGGATTATCGACAGGCACTGCATATCCTCAAAACGCAAGAGGAATTAAAACGGGATTTTGAAGGGTATATGCAGTCGGTACGCAGGCTTTTGCAAGATCTAACGAAAGGCAGGATCGATGATGGCGGCGTTTCGGGCGCCGTAGGCGCGCTGCTGCAAGTGCCGCAGGCCTATGAAAAGGCGGTGGACCAAGCTTTGGGCGCGGGGCTGCAGAATGTGGTGGTAGAAAATGAGCAGACCGCCAAAAAGCTCATTGCTTATCTACGGCAAAGGGAATATGGCAGGGTCACCTTTTTGCCGATTACGGCGCTGCGGCCGCGTACGTTTTCCGCATCAGAAAAACAACGCCTGACCGGGCGCGGCGTGTGCGGCTGCGCGGTGGATCTTGTGCATTTCCCGGAACATGTACGCCCGGCTATGGAATATCTTCTGGGACGTACGCTCGTCGTGGAGGATATGGATGCAGCCATCGAGGTTTGCAGGCGCAATGCATTTTCATTTCGCTGTGTAACGTTACAGGGGGATATGATGCAGTCTGGCGGCGCGATGACAGGCGGAAGTGTACGTGAGCGGGGGCTAATCTCCAGAGACAGGCTCATCGAGCAGGCGAGGGAAAAGGTGAATGATGCCAAGCAACAGGCACGGGCGCTGCAAACGCAATATCAGCAAGAAACGCGGGCCTATGAAGAGTGCCGCGACGCAGTAGAGGCGCAGCAAAAGAGAATCTATGCGCTGGAAGCGGAGCTTGCTGCAGCGGAACAAAAACTGGATACAACGCAGTTTGTGTATCGGGGTGCAAAGGATCGGTCGGCACAGCTGGAAACAGAAGGCAACCGTATTCAAGAAGCGCTTGCCATGGCTGAAAAGGAGATTCAAGCTGGACAAAAGAGCGGAACGGTGGATGAGCAGGCGCTTAGAGGTGAAATTCAACGCTTGACAGGAATGCTTTCACAGGCAAGAACGGCACGAGAGGCGGCGGCGGCCAGATACCAGGAGGGGCAGCTTTCCTTGGCCTCGCAGACAACCGAACAGGCCGCTGCGCGCGCTAGCAAAGAGCGGCTGGCGCGGGAAGAAGAGCGGCTGTGTGCGCAGCAGGAGCGTGTGGAAAAGGGGCTGCGGCTCAATGCTGAGCAGGCAAAAACGACGCAAGCGCAGCAGACGCAAGCACAGCAAACGCAGCAGAACATACAACAGGAAGCAGAGGAGAACGGCGCTGCGCTGTCTCAACTGGAGACGCAGCGGGGGGCGCTCCGGAAAGAACAGAAGGAATATCAAACAGAGCGGGAGCAGCTGGCGATTCGCATAACGGCGCTGAAGGAACGGCAATATAAGGCGGCCGCGCAGGCAGAAAGGCTGGAGGCGGAGTTTGAAAGCATACAGACCCGAATGTGGAATGAATACGAACTGACCTATGCCATGGCAAAGCAGCAGAGCGAGACGGTACAGCTGCAAAAGGCAACGCAGCGGGCCAATCGGTTGCATGCTGAATTGCGCCAGATGACCTATGTGAACCCCGGCGCAATAGAGGAATACCAGCGCGTATCGGAAAGGCATGCCTTTTTAACAGCCCAGCGGGAGGATCTGCAAAAAGCTCGAGAGGATCTGGAACGGATGATTGAGGAATTGACCGACCAGATGCAAAAGCAGTTTATCGAGAGCTTTGATAAAATCAACGAGAATTTCCGTAGGATATTTCCGCTGCTGTTTGGTGGCGGGCAGGCGCAGCTGATCTTAGAGGATAAGGAAAATGCCCTGACCTGCGATATTGACATTATGGCACAGCCTCCCGGGAAAAAGCCGCGGTATATCACTCTTCTTTCGGGTGGGGAGCGCGCGCTGACGGCGATTGCGCTGTTGTTTGCGATGCTGGAAATGCGCGCAACGCCATTTTGTATTTTGGATGAGATCGAGGCGGCTTTGGACGAGGAAAACCTCGTATTGTTTGCACACTTTATGAAAACGTATGCATCCAAGACACAGTTTTTGGTCATTACACACAGGCGGCCCAGCATGGAAGCGGCTACGGCGTTGTACGGCATTGCAATGGAAGAAAAAGGCGTTTCAAAGGTTGTAAGCGTGAAATTTGAGGAGGTTGGATAAGGCATGTCCCTATTTGGGTTGAAAAAGACAAGGGAAGGCCTATGGGGGCGCGTGGCGTCGCTGTTTGGGCGGAAATTGGATGAGGAATTTTATGAGGAGTTGGAGGAAGCTCTGATCCTGGCGGACGTAGGCGTAGAAACCTCCGTAGAACTGGTAGAACGACTGAGAGATGCGGTCAGGGAGCAAAAGATCAACGATACCGAACGGGCAAAGCAGGTAATGATCGATTTGCTGTCGGAAATGATGGATAAGGGAACGCCGGATTATGAGTATCCGCTGCTGATTTTGATGGTAGGGGTCAACGGAGTAGGAAAGACTACGGCAATCGGACGTTTGGCCAATCAATTTCAAAAAGAGGGAAAAAAAGTGTTGCTGGCCGCAGGGGATACGTTCCGGGCGGCAGCAGCAGAGCAGCTGGCGCTATGGGCGGAGCGCACACAGAGCCAATTTGTGCGCGGCGCTGCGGGCGGAGATCCTGCTGCGGTGGTGTTTGATGCGATTTCGGCAGCCAAGGCAAGGCATTGTGATGTGGTCCTGTGCGATACAGCGGGCAGGCTGCATAACAGAAAAAACCTCATGGATGAACTGGGGAAGGTGCGCAAGGTCATCGATCGGGAGTTTGAGGGCTGCATAAAGACCCTGTTGGTATTGGATGCAACGACAGGGTTGAATGGCATGGAGCAGGCCAAAGCCTTCTCGGAAATGGCGCAGGTAGATGGGATTGCGCTGACAAAGCTGGATGGCTCTGCCAAAGGCGGGGTGGCGGTGGCCATTACGCACCAATATGGGCTGCCGGTATGGTATTGCGGTACGGGCGAAACCAAGGAGGACTGGGAGCCGTTTGAGGCCAAAGCCTTTGCTCGGGCGTTGTTTGGGGAAGAATGAAATAAAAAGGATGGCAGAGTCATCCTTTTTTGATAAAAAAAGCTGAAATTGTGCGTCTGTATAACTGTAAAGGGATTTCCCTTGACAGGAGAAGGCCAATTAGATATAATAAGCCAGGTTGTAAAGGGAAATCCCTTTACAGAAAGAGGAACCATGGAAAAAAAGGCTTGGATGACACTGCTGTTGGATTTTTATGGCCCGCTGCTGACTGAGCGCCAGAGAAGAGCGATTGAGCTTTCCTGTGGAGAAGATTATTCTCTGGCAGAGATTGCAGAAAGCCAGGGAATCAGCCGGCAGGGTGTGCGCGATACGCTGATGCGGGCGGAAAAAACCTTGCAGGATCTGGAAGATAAGTTGCATTTGGCGTCTCGGACGCTGCTGCTGCGTGATGGCCTAGAAGCGGTTTGTGAGCAGCTGCAAAGAAAAGGTCTAGAAGAACAATCGCAGCAGATACAAACACTATGGCGCGCTTGGGAAGGTGAATGATGGCATTTGAATCGTTGGGCGATAAGCTCAAAGGCGTTTTCAACAAGCTGACGGGCCGAGGCACCCTTTCGGAAAAGGATATTAAGGAGGCCATGCGCCAGGTGCGGCTGGCTCTGTTGGAGGCGGACGTAAACTATAAGGTTACAAAGGAATTTGTGGCAAAGGTCAGCGAAAAGGCGATGGGCGCTGAGGTCATGAAAAGCCTGACGCCGGGCCAGCAGGTCATCAAAATCGTGCAGCAAGAGCTGACGGAGCTGATGGGCGGCCAGCATGCCAAGCTGAAGGTAGCGAGCAAGCTGCCCACAGTGATCGTGCTTTGCGGCCTGCAGGGCGCTGGCAAAACGACCTTTGCGGCCAAGCTGGGCGCATATTTGAAAAAGCAGGGCAAAAATCCCATGCTGGCGGCATGTGATACTGTGCGGCCGGCTGCGGTGGATCAATTAAAAACCCTGGGCGAGCAAACGGGGATTCCAGTACACTGCGGTGGCATGGACCCTGTGAAAATTGTAAAGCAGGCGAAAAAAGCGGCGGAAGACGGCATGTATGATACGCTGATCGTCGATACGGCCGGCCGTCTGCATATCGATGAAGAGATGATGCAGCAGATCCAGGGCGTTTGCGGCGCTGTGACACCTACGGAGGTTCTGCTGGTGGTAGACGCTATGACCGGGCAGGATGCGGTGAACATTGCCAAGGCATTTGATGAGACAGTACCGTTGACAGGCATCGTGCTGACAAAGCTGGATGGCGACGCCAGAGGTGGGGCGGCGCTTTCCATGAGGGCGATTACAGGTAAGCCCATTAAGTTTGCAGGAACCGGGGAAAAGATCGAAAACATCGAGCCGTTTCATCCGGAACGCATGGCGTCGCGTATTTTGGGCATGGGCGATGTGCTGACGCTGATTGAAAAAGCACAGGAAACCTTTGACCTGGAAGAAGCGGCCAAGATGGAGCAAAAGCTGCGCCGCGCAGAGTTTACCTTACAGGACTTTTTGGATCAGATGCAGCAAGTGCAGAAGATGGGCAGCCCCGACGAATTGGCAGCGATGCTGCCGGGGGTCAGCACTAAGGATATGGGCGACCCAGAGGAGACCCAAAAACACCTGAAACGCACGGAAGCAATTATATACAGCATGACGCCGCAGGAACGGCGCAGGCCGGAAATATTAAACGCGTCCCGCCGAAAGCGCATCGCCACCGGCAGCGGCGTAAGGGTAAGCGATGTGAACCGGATGCTCAATGAATTTGAGAGCATACGAAAGCTCATCAAACAGTTTACCGGCAATAAACGGATGAAAAAGCGTGGGTTTAAGGGAATGAAGCTTCCATTTTAACCACAGGCTTTTCACAATATTATTTAACACCCCAAAACCAAGGAGGAAACAAACAGATGGCAGTAAAAATCAGACTGAAAAGAATGGGCGCGAAAAAGGCACCTTTTTACAGGATCGTCGTTTCGGATTCCCGTTCTCCGCGTGACGGCCGTTTCATCGAAGAGATCGGCACCTACAATCCGCTGAAGGATCCCGGAGAAATCGTTGTGGACAAGGAACGCGCCGCTTACTGGATTGGATGCGGAGCGCAGCCGTCCGACACAGTGCGTGCGCTTTTGAAAAAAAGCGAAGTAATCAAGTAAGAGGCCAAGCATGGAAAATCTTGTGCAGTATTTGGCAGAACAGTTGGTGGATCATCCGGAGGACGTTAAGACCAACCGTGTAGAGGCCGGAAACGGAGACGTGACCATTGAGCTGCGCGTTCACGCGGAGGATATGGGCAAGGTCATCGGTAAACAGGGGAGGATTGCAAAATCCATCCGTACGCTGGTCAAAGCTGCGGCTGCCAAAGAAAACAAACAGATCCATTATTCTGTGGATATTTTGGAATGAAACGAACGCTGCTGAGAGTTGGATATATCTTAAAACCGCAGGGTATAAGAGGCGAATTAAAAATACAGCCGTTGACAGATGATGTAAGGCGTTTTGAAGGGCTAAAAGAGGTTTACCTGGAAACGGCAAACGGCTGTGAGCCAAGAAAGCTGACCGTAAACCGCATAGAGGAGCAGGCAGTCTATGCATATCTGGAAGGCTGCCATACGCGCGAAGCGGCAGAGATGCTGCGCGACGCCTATTTATGCGTAGACAGGGCACATGCGGCCAAGCTGCCGGAAGGAAGCTGGTTTGTCTGTGACTTAGAAGGAATGGACGTCTTTGTGGATGATGTGCCTGTAGGGCGCTTGACAGAGGTAATTTCTACAGGAGGCGTGGATGTATACCAGGTGGAGCGGCCGGAAGGAACAAGATTTTACTTTCCAGCGCTAAAACGTGTGCTGCGGCATGTGGATGTAGAGAAAAATAGAATGGATCTGGACGGCCGGGCCTTATCCGAGGTGGCTGTGGATGAAGATTGATATTCTAACTCTATTTCCGCAGATGTTTGACGGCGTACTTTGCCAGAGCATACTGAAACGAGCTGTGGAAAATGGCTGTTTGGAGTTTTCATTCTACGATATACGGGACTATGCCAAAAACAAACATCGACAGGTAGATGATGCACCCTTTGGCGGTGGACAGGGCATGCTGCTGATGCCTCAGCCGGCCTTTGACTGCCTGGAAGATGTGCTGGTACAGGCAAAGGAGCATAGGCGTGTGTTGTATATGTCTCCGCAGGGACAACCGTTGACAGCGCAGACGGCTAAGCGCCTGAGCGATTATGAAGAGCTTATTGTGCTGTGCGGGCACTATGAAGGCATAGACCAGCGCGTTTTGGATACCTTTGTAGACGAAGAGATTTCGCTCGGAGATTTTATCCTGACTGGGGGAGAGATCGCGGCGATGGCTGTTGTAGACGCTGTGGCGCGATTTGTGCCGGGCGTGCTGGGCAGCGCAGCCAGCGCGCATGAGGACAGCTTTTCCGATGGCTTGTTGGAATATCCGCAGTATACCAGGCCCAGCGAATTTCGCGGTATGCGCGTGCCGGAGATCTTGTTGAGTGGCGACCATCAGAAAATCGCACAATGGCGCAGGGAGCAATCCTTGCGGGTAACCAAGCAAAAGCGGCCGGATCTATTGGAAACAGCGCCGTTGACTGAAAAGGAAAGAAACACATTTTGTACCAAGCAATGACTTGCCGAAGACCGGGCAGATATGCTATAATCGCGTAGATTGTGGCCCGGAAGTTTGGACACAATAGGAGGAACGACAAAGATGAACGAAATCATCAGAAATATTGAGAAAGAACAATTCCGCACGGATATGCCGGATATTGCCATTGGCGATACCGTTCGTGTGTATGTAAAGGTTGTAGAAGGCAACCGCGAACGCTTGCAGGCGTTTGAAGGGGTCGTTATTTCCCGTAAGCATGGTGGATTGCGCGAAACCTTTACCGTGCGCCGTGTAAGCTATGGCATTGGGGTGGAGCGTACTTTCCCGATGCACAGCCGCCGCGTAGACCGCGTAGAAGTGATTCGACATGGACGTGTACGCCGCGCAAAACTGTATTATTTGCGTGATCGCGTAGGGAAAGCGGCAAAGCTGAGAGAGAGATAAAAAAAGGCGCTTGCGCCTTTTTTTCTTTTAAGGAGGAAGCATGCAGATCAACTGGTATCCCGGCCATATGGCAAAGGCCAAAAGGGAAATGGAACGTATGATAAAGCTGTCGGATGTGGCGGTAGAGATCGTGGACGCCCGAGCGCCGCTATCTACCCGTAACCCGGATCTCGATAAGATGCTGGGGACAAAGCCGCGCGTAATCATCCTAAACAAGGAAGATTTGGCAGACAATAACCTGACACGCGCTTGGCAGCAATATTTTTCTGATAGGGGCTGGAACGCCGTCTCTTTTTGTGCCAAAAAACAGGGAGGACGGGAAAAACTGCTCCATGCTATCCAGCGGGCGGCGCAGCCCTTGATCGATAGATGGGCGCAGAAAGGCGCAAACAAGATTGTAAGAGTGATGATCAGCGGCATCCCAAACGTGGGAAAAAGCAGCATCATCAACTGCTTATCCGGCGGCCAGCGGGCCAAGACGGGCGCAACTCCGGGCGTGACAAGGGGCAAGCAGTGGGTGCGCCTATCGCCGACGTTGGAATTGCTGGATACGCCCGGTATTCTATGGCCTAAATTGGAAGATGAGCAAGGTGCGAAGCGGTTGGCGTTTTTGAACGCCATACGAGACGAGGTATTAGAGCAGGAGGAGATTGCCGTAGGGCTGGTTGAGAACCTACAAACCGCAGCGCCAAAAGCGATCCAGGCCCGCTATGGGGTGGAAACGGAAGAAAAGCAGCCCTATGAGATATTAGAGGGCATCGGCCGGCGCAGGGGCTTTATTGTCAAGGGCGGCTTGGTGGATACGGAAAAGGCCGCGGTGGTGCTGATGGATGAATTTAGGGATGGAAAGCTGGGACGCATTACACTGGAAAGGCCGGGACAAGCATGACTGAAAAGGAAAAGCAAAGGTTGGAGGGCCTTTGGCGCTTTGATATAGAAAAGGGACAAGGCCGCCCGGTATACGGCATGGACGAGGTAGGGCGCGGCCCTTTAGCGGGCCCTGTGGTGGCGGCCTGCGTATGGATGCCGGAAACGTGGATTGAAGGCGTGAAGGATAGTAAAAAGATCGCGGAAAAGAAAAGAGAACGGATTGCTGAGGAAATCAAGGAAAAAGCATTGGCATATGGGATTGGCTCGGCGGACGTGGCAGAGATTGAACGCTTGAACATCCTAAACGCAACCAAGCTGGCCATGCAACGGGCGTATGAGCAAATGCCGAAGCAGGATAGCTATGTGCTGATCGATGCCATTGACCCGGCTTTTTTGCCAGCAAAGGGAGAAGGGGTAGTCAAGGGAGATGTCCAAAGCTATGCCATTGCCGCCGCTTCGATTTTGGCAAAGGTAACGCGAGATGCACTGATGAAGGCTTACGAATTGGATTATCCTGGATATGGATGGGCGCAAAATAAAGGATACGGCACCAAGCAGCATATAGAGGCGATTTGCCGGCAGGGCATTACGCCGCAGCACCGCCCCAGCTTTTTAAGAGGGATATTGCATGATACACAATAATCAGGAGAAGGGCCGGCTGGGAGAAAATCTGGCGGCGCAATACTTGCAGGCCCATGGGTATGAAATATTGGCGAATAGATATCGCACGCGTTACGGAGAGGCGGATCTTGTGGCGCGCATACAGGATACGCTGGTGTTTGTGGAGGTAAAGGCCCGCACAAACACAAAGCATGGAACGCCGGCAGAGGCGGTAACAGCCAAAAAGCAGAAAAATGCTACAATGGCGGCTATGGCATACTTACAGCAAAATGGATGTATGGACGCTCTGTGCCGGTTTGACGTGGTGGAGGTATTTCTGCCCGGTGGACAAATTTGCCATATTACAAACGCATTTGATGCATGTATGTAGAATGGAAGAGTATGGTATAATATTTGGGAATAGATGGAAAGGGGATGTACGAAATGAAGCGATTCAAATCGATCCTCTGTTTCTGTTTGTTGGCATGCCTGGTGGTTTGTACCGGGTTTACCAACGAAGAAGGAAACTTGATTGCAAACCCGGAATTTACAAAGGATGATCAAGGAGCATACAGTGTATGGAATACCGACGGGGCTTTTTCTGTTTCTTCCAAAGTGGATGAGGAAATGGGAGAAGTCCTTTCGATAGAAACGCAGGAGACGGAGATGGATTTTTATCAATCCGTCAACGTGATGCCGGAAACGATCTATTGCTTTACGCTGGGCATTCGTGGACAGGGACAGGCTATGATCAGCGTGCGCGGCCTAGAAACTGCCTACTTTGAAGAGAAATTGACAGGGGAATGGAAGTATATCCAGCTGTATGGGCTCACGGCGGATGATCAATACAGCGTATTGGCACAATTTACCTTGACAAATCCGGAAAATGTTGAGATTTCAGAAATATCCTGCCTGGAAACGAATGATGTGCCGGAGGATGCCGCCTATGTTTGGTTGTATGATAGAGAGGCCTTTGAAGAGGAACAGAGGCTTGAAGAGGAGGCTAAGCAGATCCAAGGCGGCCTGCCTGCCATTTTGATTGCCGCGCTATATGGTGGGGCAATTTACTTGGTGACAAAGCGCAAAGAAAAGCAGCCGGGAAACCTGCCTAAGCATGCTGTATGGATGGTGCTGAGCGGTGCTTTTGTGGTGCTGAGCATCTTTGCGCTGGCGGTAAGAGGACACGCTACGGATATCAATTGCTTTACTGGATGGGCCAGCCATGTGGCTGAGGTAGGGCCGTGGAACTTTTATACCTCCGGGGTATGGGCGGATTATCCGCCGGGCTATATTCTGGTGTTGTGGATCATAGGGCTGATTGGTAAAGTGCTGGGGCTGGCCAGCGGCAGTATGGCCTTTGTGTATCTGGTAAAGCTTCCGGCCATTCTAGCGGATATTGCGGCGGCCTATTTGGTGTACCGACTGGTAGAAAAACGGTTTGGAAAGCCCCGCGCCCTGATGCTCTGTGCGCTGATGGCATTGAATCCGATGACTGTGCTGGATAGCGCCATGTGGGGGCAGATTGATTCTATTTTGACGCTGATCGCCGTCGGCGCTCTGTATTGTTATATGAAGGGAAAAAAGCCTTGGAGCGCGGCGCTGTTTGTTGCGGGTGTGCTGGTGAAGCCGCAAATGCTGGTCTTTGGCCCCTTGCTGGCGGCAGCTTTTGTGTATGATATTGTAAAGGATCCCAAACGCGGGGCAAGGGAATTGGGAATTTCTGCGCTGGCAGGGGTAGCTGCGCTGCTCATCATTGCGCTTCCGTTCTCTTTTGGACAGGAACCGCTTTGGCTGCTGCATAAATACACGACGGCAGCCGGCTCGTATCCTTATGCGACGGTAAATGCTTTCAATCTCTACGCCCTGTTTGGTGGGAACTGGCTGAATTACAATACCGAGCTGATCTTTGGCATTACCATCAAACAGTTCGGCATTGTGATGATTGTGCTTATGTGTGCCATATCCATTGCAGTGTATCTGGCAGCCAATGACAAGAAGGCGATTTTCCCGGCCGCGGCCATTTTGCAATGGGGTATTTTTCTATGTTCTCACGCAATGCATGAGCGGTACCTATATCCCTGTATGCTGCTGTTGATGGTTGCCTACTGCCTGTATGGGGAAAAGCGGCTGCTGGCTGCCTTTGGCATGGCTACGGCGGTTACTTTCTGCAATTCGCTGGTAGTGCTTTTGAATGCCTCCAACGCATTGCTTGGCACGCCGGCGTATGTCGTCGTGGTATCGATTTTGAACATCGCGGGCTTTGCGGTATGCATTTGGGCGTGCTTTAGTGCTATATGGCCCAGGGAAGCGAAATGCAAACAAGCGGACAAGCCAAGAGATGGCAAAGCCGAAGAGGCAGGTATTTTTCGGATAAAGCCGCTGGAGGATGGGCCAAACCGCATGCATAAGAGGGATTGGTTGATTGCCCTAACGATCACGGCGGTATATGCGGTAGTGGCGCTGACAAATCTGGGATCGACCCATGTGCCGGAGAGCGTATGGCGTACGCAGACGGCCTATGAAAGCGCCATTTTGACCCTGCCAGACGATGCACAGGTAGAGTATTTGTATTTTTATCCCGGCGTTGGCATGGGAACGCTGGAGGTGGCATTCTCAGACGATGGCATCCAGTACGAAGAAGTTGGCAGCGTTGAAGTGGAATATGGGCAGATGTATACATGGCAGACGCTGAATGTTTCCGGCACGCCAAGGTATGTACGGCTGACCAGTGAAAATAAGGGCCTGATGCTCTGCGAAGCGGGGCTGTTTGATAAGGACTGGAACAGCATAGAGATACAGGCCATAGAAGCAGGGCGGAGTGGGCAAACCAGCAATGTGCAGGGATTGATAGACGAGCAGGATACCATCAATTTGCACCCTACCTATATGGACGAGATGTATTTTGACGAGATCTATCATGCCAGAACTGCATATGAGCACCTGCATGGAATGGCCCCGTATGAAAACACCCATCCGCCGCTGGGCAAGATCTTCATCATGCTGGGGATATCGATTTTTGGCATGAATCCATTCGGCTGGCGCATTGTGGGCACACTGTTTGGCATAGCGATGCTGCCGCTGATGTATGCGTTGGCAAAGCGGGTGACAAAGAGCAGCAAATGGGCCGGGCTGGCGACATTCCTATTTGCTGTGGATGGGATGCACTTTGTACAGACCCGCATCGCTACCATTGATGTCTACGGGGTATTTTTCATCATGGCGATGTGTCTCTGTATGCTCAAGTATTGGCAGATGAATTTCTATGCCGATGGGCTGAAACGCACCTTCCGTCCGCTGGGCGCCTGCGGTATTTTGTTTGGGTTTGCTATTGCCAGCAAATGGATTGGATTCTATGCGGGTGCAGGCCTGGCCGTTGCCTTTTTTACAACGTTGTACAAACGGTATAAGGAGTATAAAGAGGCCAAGCAGTACCTGGCGGCGGCAGAGGGGGTAGAGGGAAAAAGGAAGGAATTTTGTACGCATATCGTACAAACCTTTCCACGCTATACAATACAAACACTGCTGTTTTGCGTAGGATTTTTCCTTATCATCCCCGCGATCATATATCTGCTAAGCTATTTGCCATATCTGCTGTGTGCAGAAAAGCCGTATACACTGGCGGATGTATGGGGTGTACAGACCTATATGTTTAATTATCACAGCCAGCTGACGGCGACGCATCCGTTCCAGAGCCCGTGGTACCAGTGGCCTTTGATGATTCGGCCCATCTATTATTATGCAGGTGCAAACCTGCCGGAGGGTATGATGCGATCCATCGCGGCTTTTGGAAATCCGGCTGTATGGTGGACGGGGTTTGCATCGGTGATTGCGTGTCTGTTTATGCTGGCAAACAGGGCTTGGCGCAAAGAGCCGGATAAAAAGGACGCGCTTGTCTATGTGCTGATCTGCCTGGCTGGCGCATTCCTGCCATGGGTATTCATTACAAGGGCTACGTTTATCTATCACTACTTTGCCTCGGTACCGTTTATCATCCTTTGTACCTGTTTAATGGGACAAAGAATCGTAAAACGGTGGCCAAGAGCCAAGGCGGCATTCATTGCGCTGGCGATTGTGGCGCTGCTGCTGTTTGCCTTGTTTTATCCAGTTTGGAGCGGGGCGATGATCGATAGAGCATGGGCATTGAAATGGCTGCGCTGGATGCCGTCCTGGTGGTTTTTCTAAAAGCAAGTAAGGGGGGGAAGCTTGTTTTGCTGTCAAAGATCAATAGCTTTGGATTGCTGGGTATTGTGGGATATCCGGTATCGGTGGAGATCGATATTTCCGGCGGCCTACCTGCGTTTGAGTTGGTAGGCCTGCCGGATGCGGCCGTCAAAGAAGCTAGGGAGCGGGTGCGCAGCGCGCTGAAAAACAGCGGGTATGAGTATCCGACCCAGCGCATCACGGTAAATTTGGCGCCGGCGGATATGAAAAAGGAAGGGCCACTGTATGATCTTCCGATGGCCGTTGGCATGCTAGCTGCCATGGAGACGCTTCCCAAGGAGAAGGCAGAGCCCTTCTGCATGCTGGGCGAATTGTCTTTGGATGGTACGCTGCGCCCGGTATCCGGCGTACTGGCTATGGCGATTGAAGCATACAAACAGGGATACAAAAAAATGCTGGTTCCCTATGAGAATGCAACAGAGGCATCCTATGTAGAGGGATTAGAGGTGTATGGATGCCGGTCGCTAAAGGAAGCGGTGCAGTTTTTAAGCGGGGAAGCAACGATTAAAAGGCAGGCGCCTATCTCCTGGGAAAATCTGCCGAGATCGGCCGATGGCTATGGAGACTTTGCACAGATCAAAGGACAGCAGGGCGCCAAACGGGCCATGGAAATTGCAGCGGCTGGTGGACATAACATCTTGCTAATAGGGCCTCCTGGCACAGGCAAGACCATGCTGGCCAAGGCGTTGAACGGCATTTTGCCGAATATGACGTTCGAAGAGGCGCTGGAGATTACAAAGATACAGTCCGTAGCGGGGCAGCTTAGGGTTGAGGGACCTGGCATGGTAACGCAAAGACCGTTTCGTGCGCCGCATCACAGCATTTCCACAGCAGCGCTGACGGGCGGGGGGCCAAAAGCAAGACCGGGCGAGGTGAGCCTAGCCCATGGCGGGGTATTGTTTTTGGATGAGCTACCGGAATTTCGCAGAGATGCGCTGGAAGCGCTACGCCAGCCGCTGGAGGATCATCAAGTCACGGTGGCCAGGGTCAATGCTACGGCAACGTATCCGGCTCGGTTTATGTTGGTGGCCTCGATGAATCCATGCCCCTGTGGGCAATATGGAACGGAGGAATGCCGGTGCACACCGCTTCAGATACGCCGGTATCTCAACCGCATCAGCGGCCCGTTATTGGATCGTATGGATCTGGAAGTGGAGATGGGTGCGGTTCAATATGAGGACATCGCTTCCCAGGCACAGGAGGAAAGCAGCGAAGCCATCAAGCGCCGGGTAGATCAGGCTCGCACTTTGCAGCTTGAGCGGTATGGCGGCCAGGGCATCTATTGCAATGCACAGCTGGATACGAGATTGACAAAACGCTATTGTGTACTGGATACCGAAGGGGAATCGGTGATGAAGCATGCATTTGCACAGATGGGATTATCGGCCAGGGCATACGGAAGGATCTTGAAAGTGGCCCGTACGATTGCAGATTTGGAGGGCAGCGAAAGCATCCAAGTGCAGCATGTAGCGGAGGCGGTACAGTATCGCAGCCTGGATCGAAAATATTGGGGGGCATAGCATTGACGGAGGAACAATCCTATATCGTTTGGTTGAGCAGCATCCATCAGATAGGCCCCAAAAAATATCAGGATTTGATGGCATATTACGGATCGGCCAAAGAAGTATTTTATCAAGCAAAGGCCGAAACGATACAGCGTTGGAGCGGCTGGGGCCCAAAGACAGCGGCATTGGTTACCGGGGCGCAGAGCAAAGCGCGGCTGGAATCGGTGATAAAAAGGCTGGAACAGATGGATATCGCGTTGTATTTTCGAGGAGAAGAAGGATATCCTGTTTTGCTGGAGGAGATATATGATCCTCCTCCGGTATTGTATGCAAGGGGAGCCAGGGCACCTGAGATGGAGCAGTGTATTGCCATGATCGGCACAAGGCATTGTACCCGCTATGGTATACGGGCCACCAAACGCTTGGCTGCTGATTTGGCGCAAAGCGGATGCACCATAGTTTCCGGCATGGCAAGAGGCATAGACACTGCCGCGCATGCCGGTGCGCTGGAGGCCGGAGGGTTTACCATAGCTGTTTTGGGAGGCGGACCGGACGTGGTTTATCCGGCAGAAAACCGTAAAATTTATGAACAGATTTTGCAAAGCGGCTGTGTGATCTCTGAATATTATCCGGGCACACCACCTTCGCCAGGAAACTTTCCTGCAAGGAACAGGATCATCAGCGGGCTGAGCTTGGCGACGATTGTGGTGGAAAGCAGGGAAAAGGGCGGCTCTATGATTACGGTGCGCATGGCACAGGAGCAGGGAAGAGAGGTTTTTGCTGTTCCTGGCAACATTGATTCACCGGCTTCGAAAGGGACCAATCAGCTGATTTGCGAAGGCGCCATGCCTGTGACATGTGCAGAGGATGTGCTGTTTGCGATGGGATGGCAGACAGAAAGATACAGACAACCGCAAAAATCAGCTTCATTTCAAGCGATGGACCAAATGGAGCAAACGGTATATGATGCTTTGAGTAAGGGCGATTTGGCGCTGGATGCCCTATGCCAATTAACGGGTTTGGCAGCGTCTCAATTATCCGCTTGCTTGACATTGATGGAAATTCGAGGAATAATAAAGCAATTACCAGGTAGAGTTTATACTTTAGAAAAGTAAAGGAAAGGACACTCCCAAATCGGAGGGGACTATGGAAGAGAGTATCAAGGAAACGAATGAAATAAAGGCGGCCGCCGCGCCAAAAAAGACGGCAGCTAAAAAAACGACGAGAAAGACGGCAACGAAAAAGACAACCAAGAAAAAAGATGGGGAAAAGACGACGGCCAAGCGCCGGAAAGCGCATGCCAAGGATGCTACGCTGGTGATCGTAGAGTCGCCGGCCAAAGCGCATACGATTGGTAAATTTTTGGGTTCGGAATATTATGTGACGGCCTCCCAGGGCCATGTGCGCGATTTGCCCAAAAAGCAGCTCGGTGTGGATGTAGAAAATGGCTTTACGCCCAAATATACACAGATGACCGGGAAAAGCGCGATTCTTTCGGAAATCAAAACGGAGGCAAAGGCGGCCAAAAAAGTGTTGCTGGCTACTGACCCCGACCGCGAGGGAGAGGCCATCAGCTGGCATATTGCACAGCTGCTGGGTATCGATGAACATAGCGACTGCCGCATCGAGTTTAACGAGATTACGGAAAAGGCTGTAAAAAATGCCATTCAAAATGCGCGGCCCATCGATGTGGATCGCGTATATGCACAGCAGGCAAGGCGTATTTTGGATCGCTTGGTGGGCTATAAGATCAGCCCGATTCTATGGAAAAAGGTGCGTACAGGCCTTTCTGCTGGTAGGGTGCAGAGCGTAGCAGTGCGTATGATCTGCGATAGGGATCGTGAGATTGAAGCGTTTGTGCCACAGGAATACTGGACCTTATCCGCTAAGTTTTCCGAGGAAAAGCAAGGGCAGAAGTTTGAAGCGCGCTTGGAAAAGATTGATAAGAAAAAGGCAGAGCTGGCCAACGAGGAGCAGGCAAAAAGCATTCAAGAGGATGCTAAGCTGCAAAGCTACCGAGTTGTAAGCGTGAAAAAGGGAAAGCGTACACGCAAGGCGCCGGCTCCGTTTACCACCAGCACACTTCAGCAGGAAGCCTCCAGGAAATTGGGCTTTAGCCCTTCCAATACGATGCGGCTGGCCCAGCAGCTATATGAAGGGATTGATCTTGAAGGCCAAGGCGCTGTGGGTTTGATTACCTATATCCGTACGGACAGCGTGCGCATTGCCGGCGAGGCCGTGGCGCAGGCCAGAGAGTATATTGAAAACACCTTTGGCCCCAAGTACCTTCCGGCAAAGCCGAATTTTTACCGCAATAAAAACCGTTCGCAGGATGCGCACGAGGCAATTCGGCCAACTTCGCTATACCGTACACCCAAAAGCCTGAAAGGGAGCCTGGATGCGCAACAATATCGGTTGTATGAATTGATTTACAATCGTTTTGTGGCCAGCCAGATGACGGGAGAGGTTTCGGATACGTTGACGGCGGACATCGAAGGAGGGCCGTATACGTTTAGAACTTCGGGAAGCATTGTGCGCTTTGACGGATACCGTGTGCTCTATGTAGAGGGCAAGGATGAACAGGAAGAGGAGGGCAGCCATCAGCTGCCGGAATTGGAAGAAGGCGTCGGCTGTAAGCTGATAAATTCGGAAAGCAAGCAGCATTTTACACAGCCGCCTGCACGTTTTAGCGAGGCAACGCTGGTCAAAGCGTTGGAAGAACAGGGCATTGGCCGGCCGAGCACATATGCTACCATCATCTCCACCATCATAGACAGGGAGTATGTGGAGCGCGAAGGAAGAACGCTGCATGCGACACAGCTGGGGTTCATTGTCACGGACTTTATGAAAAACAATTTTCAAAAGATCGTGGATACCAAGTTTACCGCCGATATGGAGTCCAAGCTGGATAAGGTGGAAGAGGGCGCAGACTGGCAGAAGATGCTGGAGGATTTCTACGGCCCGTTTTCCGAAACGCTGCAAAAGGCGGAAACCACAGAGCGCGTGAAAATGCCGGAGGAGGTCACGGACATTCCTTGCGAAAAATGCGGGGCAATGATGGTCGTGAAAACAGGGCGGTACGGAAAATTTTTGGCTTGCCCGAATTATCCGGAATGCAAAAATACCAAGCCACTGATCGAGGACATCGGCGTGCCCTGCCCAAAGTGCGGGAAAAAGGTTATAAAGAAAAAATCCAAAAAAGGCAAGGTGTTTTTTGGCTGTGAGGGATACCCGGATTGTGATTTTGTCTCTTGGGATCAGCCAGTGTTGGATAAATGCGAGGTATGCGGCGGAGATATGGTGCTGAAATTTGGGCGTAACCGTGTGCCGTATCATCAATGCACAAACCCGGAATGTAAGCACCGGCAATATACCAAAAAGGAAAAGAAGAAAGATGAAACAACCTGACGCTATCGTCATCGGAGGAGGCCTGGCAGGCTGTGAAGCGGCTTGGCAGCTGGCCTGCCGCGGAAAAAAGGTGGCGTTGTGGGAAATGAAACCGGCGCATTTTTCGCCGGCGCACAGCAGCGCTTACCTGGCAGAGCTGGTTTGCAGCAATTCTTTGAAGGCATCTAAGGAGGACAGCGCCCCCGGGATATTGAAAAGAGAAATGCGCCGGCTTGGTTCGCTGCTGCTTTTGTGTGCAGATAAAACGGCAGTGCCGGCGGGCGGTGCTCTGGCAGTGGATCGTCTGGCGTTTGCCAAGATGGTGACGGATAAGATTGAAGCGCACCCAAACATTGAACGGATAGAAAAACAGGCAGACTGTCTGCCAGATCATCCTTATGTGATTGTAGCTACCGGCCCGTTGACGGACGGCGTGCTGGCAGAAGAGATCAATGCGCTGTGCGGCGAGCCACTTTCGTTTTACGATGCGGCAGCGCCGATTGTATCATTTGAAAGCATAGATATGTCTCGTGCCTTTTTTCAGGGCCGATATGACCAGCCCGCAGATTATTTGAACTGTCCGATGACAAAGGAAGAGTATGATGTGTTTTACCAGGCACTGATGCAGGCAGAACGGGCAGAGCTCCATTCCTTTGACGTAAGGCATTTTGAAGGTTGTATGCCCATTGAGGCGATCGCTGCCAGAGACTATCAGACGCCGCTGTTTGGCCCGATGAGCCCAAAAGGGCTAACGGACCCCCATACAGGCCGTTGGCCTTATGCGGCTGTACAGCTGCGCAGAGAGGACAAGACAGGGACAATGTATAACCTTGTGGGTTTCCAGACAAATTTGAAGTTTGCAGAACAGAAGCGCGTATTTGGCATGATCCCGGCGCTGCGGAATGCAGAGTATCTTCGATATGGCGTGATGCATAGAAATACCTATTTGCCAAAGCAGACACTCAACGATGCGTTACAGCTAAAAGCGCGGCCCAACATTCGGTTTGCCGGGCAGATCACAGGTGTGGAGGGTTATATGGAGTCTGCAGCAATGGGGCTGTGGGCAGGATTATGCTGTGCACTGCAAATGGAAAACAGGCAGGTGACGGCGCCGGATACCCAGACAGCCATGGGCGCGTTGATTCATTATATCAGCGAATACGACGGCAGGGACTACCAGCCGATGAATATGAATTTTGGGCTGATGGCACCCTTGGAGACAGGGCGTATGCCAAAAGCGCAGAAGCAAAAGCTGCGCAGCGTACAGGCTAAACAAGCATTTGAACATTGGATATCGTACATAGAAGGATAGGAGGCTAGAATCATGGAACTACACGGAACCACCATAGTGGGTGTTAAAAAGGATGGAAAATGTGCCATCGCTGGCGATGGGCAGGTGACGCTGGGCGAGCAGGTTGTGATGAAAGCGACGGCGAAAAAGGTGCGCCGTATTTACCATGACCGGGTGATCATTGGTTTTGCAGGCGGCGTGGCGGATGCCTTTGCGCTTACAGAAAAGTTTGAAGCCAAGCTGGAACAGTTCAGCGGCAGCTTAATGCGCTCTGCTGTGGAGCTGGCGCGCGATTGGCGCAGCGATAAGGCGATGCGTAATTTGGAGGCGATGCTGATCTGTACGGATGGCGAAGAGCTGCTGGTGGTTTCCGGCAGTGGAGAGGTCATCGATGCGGATGATGGCATCACGGCCATTGGCTCGGGCGGCAACTTTGCGCTGGCAGCGGCCAGGGCGCTGGTACGCAATACCGACCTATCCGCCAAAGAGATCGCCAGAAAAGCCATTGAGATTGCAGGGGAAATCTGTATCTTTACCAACGACCATATCACAGTAGAGGAGGCGTGACCATGGCAGAATTGACACCGCGGCAAACCGTAGAGGAACTGGATAAATATATCATTGGCCAGGCAGGGGCAAAGCGTGCCGTTGCCATTGCGCTGCGAAACCGGTATCGCAGAAGCCTACTGCCCGAAGAGGTAGCAGAGGAGATCATGCCTAAGAATATCATGATGATGGGGCCGACGGGCGTAGGGAAAACCGAGATTGCCCGTAGGCTTGCCAAATTGGTAAAGGCTCCGTTTGTTAAGGTAGAGGCAACGAAATTTACCGAGGTTGGCTATGTGGGCCGCGATGTAGAATCCATCATACGGGATCTCGTAGAAGCCTCCATCCATATGGTGAGGGAGGAACGCATCAACGGCGTTTCCGAAAAGGCAAAGGCAGCGGCAAAGGAAAGATTGATAGATCTGCTGATGCCGAAAGAGGATAAACCAGAGGAAAAACCCAAACCGCAGTATCCGTTTGCGGCGCTGTTTGGGCCAACAGCTTCCGGCAATGAGCCGGCCAAAACAGAGACGCCGGAGGAGATTTCCGTGCGTGAATCCACTAGAAGCGCCATCGAAATGCAGTTAGATGCGGGACTTTTGGAAGATCAAATGGTAGAATTAGAAGTAGAGGACAAACCGAACATGGATTTATCTCAAGCAGGCGTGGATATAAACCTGGGAGAGATTATGGGCGGTATGATGCCGAAAAAGACAAAGATCCGCAAACTCTCCGTATCCGAAGCGCGCCGCGTTTTGGAGCAGGAGGAAGGCGACAAGCTTATAGATAGGGAAGATATCAACGGCGAAGCGCTCAAGCGTGCGGAAACCGAGGGCATCGTATTTTTGGATGAGATTGATAAAATCGCGGGTCGTCAAACGGCGGGCGGCGGTGGCCCGGATGTTTCTCGTGAGGGCGTGCAGAGGGATATTCTTCCCATTGTGGAGGGCAGCACGGTGAATACCAAGTATGGCCCGGTCAAGACCGATCATATGCTGTTCATTGCGGCAGGGGCGTTTCATGTGGCAAAGGTGGAGGATCTCATTCCCGAACTGCAAGGCCGCTTCCCCATCCGCGTAACGTTGGATTCTTTGTCCGTAGAGGATTTCAAACGCATTTTGGTAGAGCCTGAAAATGCGCTGACAAAGCAGTATGCCGCTTTGCTGGGCACGGAGGGCCTCCAGCTGAAATTTACAGACGATGGCATAGACGCAATCGCGGAATTTGCCTATGAATCCAATGAAAATTCTGAAAACTTAGGCGCTAGACGACTGCAGGGAATCTTAGAGCAGCTCTTGGAGGAAGTTTCCTTTGAGGCGGATACCATGCAGGGAGAGGTCGTCATCGACAAAGAGTATGTAGAGTCACGGCTCAAGCATCATATGGACCTGGCAGCGCTCAAGAAATATATCTTATAAAATGAAAAGAGAGGAATCACTTGGAAGAAAAGAAAACGACAAGTAGGCGCCGTACACGAAAGCCTGCGGCAAAAGCAAAGGGCGCTGAAACAGCCAAGGCTACGACGGGCACAAAGGCTGTGAAAACAACAAAAACAGCTGCCAAGACGACGGTAAGACGAAAGACAACAAGGCAGGCAGCAGGCAGCAAGCGCAAGACCAACGCAAATCAGCCGACGGTACGTATCATCCCCCTGGGAGGCATCGGCGAGGTTGGCAAAAACATGACGGTGATTGAATATGAAAACGATATCATCGTGGTGGACTGCGGGATGACATTTCCGCAATCCGATATGCTGGGGATTGATTATGTCATACCGGATGTATCTTACCTGGCAAAAAATAAGGATAAGATTCGTGGGTTTTTGTTTACCCATGGGCATGAGGATCATATCGGCGCTACACCCTTTATCCTGAAGGATTTCAAAAATGTGCCGATCTACGGCGGGCGGTTGACCTTGGCGCTGATCGAACATAAAATGGAAGAGCACCGCATCAAGGGCATCAAGAGCAATGTCATTAAACCTGGCTCTAAAGTGAAACTCGGCTGCTTCACCATCACCTTTTTGAAGGTAAGCCATTCCATCGCCGATGCATATGCGCTTGCAATCGAAACGCCGGTGGGCACCATTTTGCATACGGGTGATTTCAAGGTGGATTATACTCCCTTGGATGGAGAGATGATGGATCTGGCTGCGTTTGCAAATCTGGGACGTAAAGGTGTCCAATTGCTGATGAGCGAAAGCACAAACTCGGAACGCCCGGGCTATACCATGAGCGAGCAGCGCGTGGCCAAATCGTTTGATGATTTGTTTGCGCAGGCAACAGGACGCATATTTGTAGCAACCTTTGCCAGCAACGTGAGCAGGATCCAGCAGATCATAAAAATCGCGGAAAGCAGAGGCAGAAAGATCTATGTGGCGGGCCGGAGCCTGCAGCGGATCACCGAGATTGCTACGGAGATTGGTTACCTGAAGATTCGCAAAGGCACGCTTTTAGATGACCGCCAGCTGGATTTTGTAGATCCGGAGCAGGTTGTAATTTTGACTACCGGCAGCCAGGGAGAGCCGCTGAGCGGCCTGGTGCGCATGTCCAACGATGAGCACAGAACCATTTCCATTCGGCCAGACGATATGGTGATTTTATCCAGTTCGCCGATCCCGGGCAATGAAAAAGCTGTAACGAATATGATTGACCGTCTGATCCAAAAGGGGGCCAAAGTCATCAACGATAGGATCAGTGAGGTGCATGTATCCGGGCACGCATGCCAGGAAGAACAAAAGCTGATGATGGCGCTGACAAAGCCGAAATTTTTTATGCCGATCCATGGCGAATTCCATCACCTGCGCCAACATTCCATTACGGCGGAGGAGCAAGGCATTCCAACGGATCATATGGTGATACCGCAAATCGGCAAGGTAGTAGAGCTGACGAAAAAAGGCATCCGCCTTGGTGAAGATGTGCCTTCCGGCGCGGTCTTTGTAGACGGCAGCGGTATTGGAGATATCGGGAATGTGGTGCTGAGAGACCGTAAGATGCTCAGCGAGGACGGCCTATTTATCGTAACGTTGGCTGTGGACGCTGTGACAGGGGCACTGATTTCCGGGCCAGAATTGATTTCTCGTGGATTTGTATATGTACGAGAAAGCGAGGAACTGCTGATAAAGGCTAGAGCCATTGTCATCAATACGGTGAAAGAACTGGAGAACAAGCGGGTTGTAGGCGATTATACTACGCTGAAAAATAGTATCCGTAGCAACGTGCGTAATTTCCTCTATCAGCAGACAAAGAGGAATCCGATGATACTGCCCATTGTTTTGGATGTAGATCAGGAGGCGTTAAACCATGCAAAACTATGATAAGGCATATGAATTGGCCAAAGAAATTAAGGAAAGCGAAGTATACCAGAGCTATCTAAAAGCAAAGGAAGAGGCGTTTTCCAATGATTTGAACAAAAACTTGTATGATAAGTATACAGAGCTGACGCGCCAGGTCATGGGCGCCCAGATGGCGGGTCAGCCTGTGACGGATGAAATGCAGCAGCAGTATCAACAGCTGATGGGCGTGCTGTCCCTGAATACGGAATTGACCAACTTTATGCTGGCGGAGCATCGGCTCAATCAGCTGATGAGCGATATTTTTAAGATCCTGGCCGATGCCGTGCAAATGGATCTGGGATTCGGCGCCTAACGCAAACCTGGAGGAAGCATGAGAAAAAAGCAAACTAGTAAATCCAAACATGCAGCGCCTACATCCGATCTGAGAGAAACGCAGGCACGTGTCCAGATGGATGGGATATTGCAGCGCATCAACAGGCCGACCAAAGTGTTTTTGGTTAGCCTGGGCCTGGTGCTGCTGATTGGTCTGGCGCTATGGGGCTTTATCCATGCCAAATATCTGGCGCCCGTGAATGCCTCGGACAAGACGGTGATAGAGGTGGAAATCCCGCGTGGCAGCGGAATCAATACCATTGGGAGGATCCTAGAGGAAAACGGGATCATCCGCAATAAAACCATCTTTAAGCTCTATGTGGATCTGTACGATAGGGGCAGCAAACTGCGCAGCGGTACCTATGAGCTGTCTCCCTCTATGGAGCTGATGGAAATCATCAATACCCTTTGCAGTGGAGAAAGCACGGATAATGTGGCAAAGCTGCTGATTAAAGAGGGATATACGGTAGATGATATCGCCAATCTGCTGGTACAGAAAGGCGTGATAGACAAGCCAGAGGAATTTACCAATGCGCTAAAGGATCTGTCTCCGTATACACAGGCATATCCTTTCCTGGAGGAACCCGTTAAGGAGAAGGACAAGCGTAAAAATCCAGCGGAAGGATATCTGTTCCCGGATACCTATGAGGTTTATTCTGATGCAAAGCCGGAGGAAGTGGCCAATAAGCTATGGTATCGGTTTACACAGATTTACTCAGACACGTATCAGCAGCGTGCAGAAGAGCTGGATATGACGACGGACGAGGTGATTACCTTGGCGTCTCTGATTCAGAAAGAAGCGAAAAGCGCGGACTTTAAGAAGGTATCGGCCGTATTCCACAACCGCTTGAAGGCGGGCATGCCGCTGCAAAGCTGCGCATCCGTGCAGTATATCATCGGCGTAAAGCGGCTGAATCTTACCAGCGAGGATCTGGCCATCGATTCTCCGTACAACACATATAAAAACAAGGGGTTGCCGGAAGGGCCGATCTGCAATCCCGGCAAGGAAGCCATTGAGGCGGCCCTGTACCCGGATGAAAGCTTTTTGGAGGACAATTACCTGTACTTTTGTTTGGGAGATCCTGAGACGGGAGAAACGGTATTCTCCAAAACATTGCAGGAGCACAATGCCAATGTAGAAAAATATCGTCCGCTGTGGATCGAGGCTGACGAGAAAAATAACGCCACTGGGCAGTAAGCTTTTTAAGAGCCGGTTTTCCGGCTCTTTTATCACTCAAAAGATAGAATTTGTGGCAACAGCATCGGTATGCTACAATCTAAAGCATAAACAACCTCGTGTAGAAAATGCGGAGAACGGATTAGATGGAACGATTGATACAGCAAATTGCAAAGTTTGGCGTGGTGGGCATTTTGGCAACCCTGTTGGATTATGGGCTGCTGTTTGCCCTGACAGAGTGGGCCGGCCTTTATTATTTGCTAAGCTCAATGCTATCCTTTAGCATTTCTACCATTTTTAACTATGTTGCTAGTGTACGATGGGTGTTTGCAGTCAATCAGAAATACAGCAAAACAAGGAATTTTGTGCTGTTTGTAATCCTCAGCATCATTGGCCTGGGACTCAATGCGCTGGCCATGTGGTTGGGGGTTGAATTCCTGCACTGGCACTATATGATTGTAAAAATAGGCGCTACGGCCCTTGTGATGGTCTGGAACTTTATCACAAGAAAAAAGGTACTGGAATGATCTGAATATAGCACGGAACCCATAAAATAAGCCGCCAATTTGGCGGCTTTGTTCTTTCTTACAAGCTGTTTGGCGTATCCTTTCAAAGCAAGGAGGGATCGTTTGATGTTTAGCATGGCATTGTTGTGTTTAAGTCAGCTTGTTCTTTTGGTTGGCAGCGTTTCTTATGGGCCTACCTTTCCATCGCCGCTGTCCAAGGAGGAGGAAAAAGAAACCATTGTGCGCATGATGGAAGGGGACCAGGAAGCGAAGCACAGCCTGATTACCCACAACCTGCGCTTGGTTGCGCATATCTGCAAAAAATATGCCGTCAATGGCAGAGATTTGGACGATTTGATTTCCATTGGCAGCATAGGGCTGATCAAGGCGGTAAATACCTTTGACCCGGAACGGGGCAGACCCATCGGAAGTTATGCAGCGCGGTGCATTGAAAACGAGATCCTCATGAGCCTGCGCCAGGAGAAAAAAACAAAGGGCGAAATCGGCATTGACGAGGTTATTGGGACGGATAAAGATGGCAACCAGGTACGGCTGATCGACGTGATGGGGATTTCCTCTGACTGTACCGAGCAGCAAGCCGAGACCAGTATGGATGTGCAGCGCCTAAAGGCAGCCATCGAGAGGGTATTGGGAGAGCGAGAAAGGGTGATCATCGAATTGCGTTTCGGGCTGGTAGCCGGCCGCTGTAAGACGCAAAGAGAGATCGCGGACCTATTGGGCATTTCCAGGTCATATGTATCCAGAATTGAGAAAAAAGCATTGCGTTTGCTCAGAGACGCCCTAGAGGAATAATCGAGAAGCAATTGCATACAACTGGGTCTTGTACTACAATGAAAAGTACAAGGAGAATACGAATATGCAAATGAGATTTGGGCCCTCGGGAAACTCAGAGAGCTTTTTTGCAGAGGGACATAAAACGACGATAGAGCAGCCTAAGTGGCTGTATGAAAATTTTGCGTTGGATGCATTTGAATACAGCTTTGGCAGGGGCGTGCGCATTACGGAAAAGAGTGCAAGGCAGATCGGGGAGGCGTTTGAGGCATACGGCATCCAAAAAAGCGTACATGCGCCTTATTTTATCAATCTGGCTACGGAAGAAGAGCAGAAAAAAGCAAACTGCTTAAAATACTTCGAGCAGGCATGCCGAGCGGCACAGTGGATGGGTGCCAAGCGAGTGATCTTTCATCCAGGGGCACAGGGGAAGATGGAAAGAGAGCAGGCTGTAGAAAATATTCTGACGCTGTTCCCACAGATCCTGGAAAAGTTAGAAGCACAGGGGCTGTTAGAGGGGATTACGCTTTGCCCGGAAACGATGGGAAAGCTGGGCCAGATCGGAGATATTGAGGAGATATTGTGCATCTGTGCATTGGATGAAAGGCTGATTCCCTGCGTGGATTTTGGGCATATCTATGCAAGGCGTTTGGGACAATTTGGAGATAAAAAGAGCTTTGCCGCCATTTTGGATGGCATTGAATCAAGCCTGGGCAAAGAAAGGGCAAAGCAGATCCATGTTCATTTTTCACGAATAGAGTTTACCAAGGGCGGGGAAAAGCGGCACTGGAATTATCAAGATATTCAATACGGCCCAAACTTTGATCCCTTGGCGGCGCTGCTTGCACAGAGGGATTATACAGCGGTGGTGATCTGTGAATCCAGCGGAAAGATGGCAGAAGATGCGGCCACATACCGGGATATGTATTTAAAAGCACGGGAGGCATGGCAACATGAATCAAAGATGTAAGACCTTTATGCAGAAGTTTGACGCGCTTGGCATTGATGCAGCGCTGGTATCCAGCTATGAGAATGTACGGTATTTGAGCGGCTTTACCAATACGGAAACGCTGCTGGTGCTGGATGCTAAGGAGCAGTGGTTATTGACAGATTCCCGCTATTCCGAGCAGGCGGAAAAGCAGTGCCCCGATTTTACTGTCATCAAAACCGGGCACGGTGTGAGCCTGGCCACGGAACTTAAAAAAAGAAACGAGGAGGGTCGCTGCCTTAAGATCGGATTCGAGGCGGATCGGCAAACGGTTAGCTGGTATCATGAGATCTGTGCACAGCTGCCGCAGACCGAGTTTTTGGATCTGGGGCAGTCCCTAAACCGCCAGAGGGAAATCAAGGACGCGGGGGAAATCGAAAACATTCGGCAGGCTCAGCGTGTAACCGATAACGCTTTTGCGTATATACTTTCTTTTATCCGCCCTGGGATGGAGGAATTGGAAATCAAAGCGGAGCTGGAATATTTCATGGCCAAACAAGGCTGCGAGAATTCTTTTGGCACCATCGTTGCCTCCGGCCAGAATTCCTCTATGCCGCATGCCCAGCCTTCACATAGAAAGGTGCAGGCGGGGGACTTTATTACCATGGATTTTGGATGTAAATACAATGGGTACTGTTCGGATATGACGCGCACGATTGCATTGGGCAGCGCGAGCGCTGACATGAAGAAAATCTATGAAATCGTGCTAGAGGCACAAAAGCGCACTCTTGACAAAATCCACCCTGGCATGATATGCAATAATGTGGACTATATTGCGCGGGGCTACATTGACGAGATGGGATACGGCGATTGCTTTGAACATGGGCTGGGCCATAGCTTTGGGTTGATGATTCATGAAGATCCGAGGTTTTCTCCGTCGTGCGAGGATGTCTTGCAGCCGGGCATGTGCTTGTCCGTTGAGCCGGGCATATATCTACCCGGGAAATTCGGCGTTCGCATTGAGGATACCATCTGCATCACAGAAGACGGATATGAAAACTTCACCGCCTCGCCGAAAGAACTGATTATATTGTAATTTTGAGGAGGACTTAACAAATGTTATCTGCTGGCGAATTTCGTAAGGGCCAAACCGTAGAGATCGATGGAGCCGTCTGGGTGATTGTGGACTTTCAGCATGTAAAGCCCGGCAAAGGCGCGGCGTTTGTGCGCACGAAGATCAAAAACGTGGTCAACGGCAATGTGTTGGAGCGCACCTTTAGCCCGACGGAGCGGTATCCCAGAGCCCATGTAGAAACCAAGAGCATGGAATATCTCTACAACGATGGGGATCTGTATTACTTTATGGATAACGAAACCTATGAGCAGTTGCCGTTAAACCGCGAGTTGGTAGAGGATGCCATGCAATACGTAAAGGAGAACACCTCTGTAGATGTAAAATTCTTTAAGGGACAGGCCTTCTCCGTAGAAGCTCCGAATTTTGTAGAGCTGGCTATTACCCAGACCGATCCCGGCATCAAAGGCGATACCGCAACCGGAGGCACAAAACCGGCGACGCTGGAAACCGGCGCTGTGGTCAACGTTCCTTTGTTTGTCAATGAAGGAGACGTCATTCGTGTAGATACCCGTTCCGGGGAATACATGAGCCGTGTGTAATTGCAAAAAGGAGAAAAGATGAGCGCTTATTTATCAGAACGTGTTGCGTATTTAAGAGGCCTGTCCGATGGGCTTGGTATCAAAGAAGAATCGGCAGAGGACAAGCTGATTTTGAAGATCATCGACGTGTTGCAGGATATATCGGATGCTGTTGACGATGTACAAGGCGATGTGGATGAACTCAATGAATATGTGGAAGCCATCGACGAGGACTTGAGCGATCTGGAAGAAGATCTGTTTAACGGCGAAGAGCTAGAGGATGACGATTTTTTGGAGATCGAATGCCCTCATTGCCATGAAACGGTATACTTTGATGAGGATATGCTGGGCAAGGAAGAGTTGGTATGCCCGGAATGCCATCAGGTGCTTTTTCAGGAAAAGGAAGAGCCCACTGAATAACACGTAAAAAGCCGCATTGCATATGCGGCTTTTTATGAAAAGAGCAGGCAACGCCTGCTCTTTTTTTATTGACAGGATTCATGCTTTTCCGTATGGACAAACCTGGACTATGACAACGGATATACACATATACATTTCACAAAAGGAGGAAACCTTTCATGCAAAAGAAACCGGAATGGATGATGGATCTGCAAGGGCTGTGGCCCCCGACGGTGGCCAAGGCGCTCTCGGCACTGCCGCCGGAAACGATGGCAGAGGTAGATGAAGTGCGTATGCGGTGTGGGCGTCCGCTGATGATTTCCTGTGGGACAGGCGATGTGTTTGTAAAAAGCAATGGGCAAATCTCAAAAACACCGGACGGCGGCCTCGTGATTGCGCCGGAGGAGATAAAGCATCTGTTTCAAGCGGCTTGCCAGCATTCGGTATATGCCTACGAAGAAGAAATACGCCAGGGGTTTTTAACGCTTAAAGGCGGTTATCGCTTGGGGCTGGCAGGGCGCATTACAGTAAGAGACGGCAAGGTTGCGGCGTTATCTCACTGTGCAGGTGCGTGCATACGCATCATGCGGGAGCTTAAAGGCTGTGCGGATGAAGCGATGAGGATGGTGCGCCCCCAAAACAATGTGTATTCCACCTTGATCATATCCCCGCCGATGATGGGAAAAACCACCCTGCTGCGTGATCTGACAAGGCAAATTTCCAACGGAATCTTCGGGACAGAAGGCAAACGAGTATGCCTGGTAGACGAAAGAGCAGAACTGGCAGGCTGTGTAGCAGGGATCCCCCAGCTGGATGTAGGGCTGAGAACGGATGTGTTAGACGGCTGCCCCAAGGCGGCGGGCATGATGATGGCGCTTAGAAGCCTATCTCCTCAAGTTTTAGTTACGGATGAATTGGGCGGAGAAGAAGACGCCAAAGCGGTGATGGAGGCGGCGTTCGCGGGGGTAAAGGTGTTGGCTACGGTACATGGACAGGATGAAAACGACTTAATGCAGCGGCATGGTATGCGCCTACTGATTCAAGAGCGCGTCTTTGAACGATATTTGGTATTGGGCCAGACGCCGGGGAGAATCGTTAAAAGGCTGGATCAAAGACTGTGCCCGATGGCAGGCGCACGATGAAAGTGGCGCTGTGCATTGTTCTATTTGCCTGCTCGTCTGCGCTAGGCTATGTAGCTGCGGATGGGTTAAGACAACGCTGCAAGGCGATCGAGACCTTGCAGGGAATACTGGACACGCTAGGGGTACGGCTGCGTTATTATCAAGAGCCGTTATCCCAGGCAGTGCGGAGTACAGCACAGAGCATAGAGGGGGCGCCCCACGATTTTCTCTCCATGCTGGCACAGCAGCTCGGTGCCGGATACAGCGCAGCGGAGGCTTTGGAGCGTACCATGACAGACCGAACACAGACGGTGGGTTTCCGAGAAAGCCTCGGCAAAGAAGAAAAGCTGATATTAGAAGAGATGTTTGAGCGCATCGGAAGCCACAGAGAGGATCAGGAAGCGGCGTTTGCGCTGTGTGAGCAACGGCTGACACAGCAGCTGGCAAACGCAAGGCAGGAATGGCAGCAAAAAGGACGCTTGTACCGCATGATGGGTGTGCTGGGCGGCGCCATATGGCTGATTCTATTTTTATAAAAGGCGGGGATTGGATTGAGTGTGGATTTGATATTTCGCATTGCGGCCATTGGCATAGTGGTCGCGGTGTTGAGCCAGCTATTAAGCAAATCAGGGCGGGATGATATGGCGACCATGGTTGCCATTGCTGGTTTGGTCATCGTATTGGTGATGGTGATCGGTGTGATCAGCGACCTGTTTGAAAGCGTCAAAAACGTATTCAACCTCTATTAGGAGGCAAAGCATGATTAAGATCGTATCCATTGGCATCATCGGCGCGCTGCTGACGCTGGTACTCCGGCCTATCAGGCCGGAGTTGGCCATGCTATGTGCGTTGGCTACCGGTGCGCTGGTGGTTTTTTCGGTAATAGACCAGGCGGCGCTACTGCTTTCAAAGCTGGCAGAAATCGGTGCAAAGTTTCAAATGGATGCTGAGATTTTCACTACGATGCTGAAGATCACGGGCGTAGCCTACATTGCGGAGTTTGGCGTACAAGCCTGTAAAGACGCCGGAGAAAATGCGATTGCTTCCAAAGTTGAACTGGGGGGAAAGGTGATCATGCTGGGGCTGTGCGTGCCGGTTGTCATCAATTTACTAGAGCTGCTCAGCTCCATACTGCCATGAAGCGGTGGGTGCTGATTTGCCTGGCACTGCTCTGCCTTTGGCCTATGACAGCGCTGGCGGAGGGGCAGGAGGAGCAGCCGCAACAAACGCAGGAGCAGAGCGAAGAGGAATTTGAAACAGAGCTGCAAAATACACTCAACGGACTGGACTTATCCGATTTACAACAGGGCTGGGAAGAGGATGAGCTGGCGCAGCAGATTCTGGACGGAGGCAGCTTTAACGACTATATCATCGCATTGGGCAAAGGCGAAAATAAGCTGGATGTTATGAATATCCTTTCGATTTTCGGCAGGGGATTTGTGGCGGCGCTGCGCGATAATATGCAGTTGATGGTACAGCTGATTTTGCTGTGCTGTGTGATGTCGCTTCTGGGCGCCATCGGCCCACGGGTATTATCCGGAGAAGTAGCGGAGGTATGCGGGTTTTTATCGTATGCGCTGGCGGTATCCATTGTAGTGCGGGCTTTGGTGCAGGCGTTTGTAGTGGGCTCAACTGCCATTGTGGAAATGACCCAGCTGATGCAGGCAATGTTTCCGGTGCTCATTACGCTGCTGACAGCGGTGGGCGGCCTGGCCAGCGCAGGTATTTTTCAGCCAGCCATGAGCATGCTGACGGGCTTTATCGTGACGATGGTGCATAAGTTTTCGCTGCCGGCCATTTTGGTAAGCGGCGTTCTAACCGTTGTACAAAATCTTTCGGATAAGATCCGTATTTCGCGCATGACGCAGCTTGTGATGAAATGTGCCACATGGCTGACTGGGCTTGTATTCGTCATTTTTTTGGGAACTATGGCCATCCAAGGATTGACGGGCTCTACCTATGACGGCGTTACGTTGCGCACGGCCAAGTTTGCAGTGGATAAATTCGTGCCGGTGGTGGGCGGGATGTTTTCCGGTACCATGGATACCCTCATCGGCTGTTCGCTTGTTGTGAAAAATGGCGTAGGCGTAATGGGGTTGATCCTCATTGCGTGCAAGATGGCGTCGCCCGTTATGCAGATCGTGGCGGTAACGCTGATGTTAAAGCTGACAGCAGCGCTGATGCAGCCCTTTGAAGAAAAACGTCTGGCAGGCTGTTTACAAGACCTTTCACAGGTAACCACGCTGTTGTATATTGCCGTATTGAGCGTTGGCATCATGATGTTTATCAGCCTGACGCTTTTGATTCGGGCTGGCACTTTGAATCTGGGAGGGTGATGCAAATGCAAGTTACGCTGTATAGCTGGGCCATGACCATTGCGTGTGCTGGGGTGTTGACTGCCCTGTTTGAGATATTGCTGCCCAGCGGCGGGCTTAAACGCTTTGGCCGGGTAGGCCTAGGGCTGGTTATGACGCTTGCCATGGCCCAGCCGCTGGTGCAATGGATTTTACAATGGTCATAACAGAACAAGGACAACATATACATATCAATAACAAGGGGTGATGATACACATGCATTGGAGGGATGTAAAGCTGCCAAAACTCAATGCCAAAAGCCTTCAGTATGTGCTATGCGGAGTGCTGATGATTGCATTGCTGCTGCTTTGCTGGCCGCAGCTGTTCGCTTTTGGCAAAACGGAACAGACACAAACGGAAGATACCTCTTCCTCTACGTTTAACGCGGAGACAGAAAAGCAGCGATTGGCCAGCATTTTGTCCTCCATCAAGGGGGCAGGGGCGGTGGAGGTGATGATTACGTACGAAGGGGAAGCGGAAAAGGTGCCGGCCTACGACAACAACTCTACAACCTCTTCCACCGTAGATGCGCAGAACAGAAGCACGACCAACCAATCCACCTCCACAAAGCCTGTCTCTGGCGCGGAGGATCTAGTAGTCATCACCGAAAAGCGCCCCCAGGTGCTGGGGGTGGTGATCGTAGCAGAAGGGGCCAGCGATTTGACCGTGCAGATGGAGCTTTCCAGAGCCGCACAGACTGCGCTGGGCGTGGAAGCATCCAAAGTAGAAGTATTTGAAATGAAACAAAAGCCTTAAAGGGGGATAATGCAATGAAAGTAGAGAAGAAGAACTGGATTTTACTTGGCCTGGTCGCACTGTTGTGCTTTACGGGGTTCTTGAACTATAAGTTCAACGAAAACATAGGAGACAGCCCACAGGTTGCTATGCAGGAGCCGTCTGCCTCCCCGCAAAGCGGCGACGCTGCCCAGACCGGGGAGCAGGCACAGCCTACCGCTTCCCAAACAGGAGACGCTGCCCAAGCCAATGCCAGTGCGCTGACTTATTATACGGACTTTAGAAATGAAAGAAAGACCAACCGCGAGCAGCAGATTGCCTGGCTGGATTCCATCATAAACGATGAAAAATCGGATGAAGACTCTATCAAAGAGGCGAATGAAAAGAAACTGGCGCTCATCAATACGATGGAAACGGAAGCCAATACCGAAGGGCTCATCAAGGCAAAAGGATTCAGCGAATGCATTGTGACCATACAAGACGAAACAGCCAATGTGGTAGTGGAGAACACAGAAGCGTTAACAAGTGCCCAAGCGGCTCAGATCATGGATATTGTGCGCGAGCAAACAGGGGTAAAGAGCGAGAACATCAAAATCATGCCGAGAAAGTAACCCAACGGGAGCAAAGTTGTACTATTCAATTAAACCTGGTATAATAAAGCAATCTTAGTTGGGAGGTGGCTTCCATGGCAGAAGAAAATATGCAGGAAGTTCAGATCAGAAACGAAAAGAACGGAAAGATTACGTTTAATAATGATGTAATTGCTACCATTGCAGGCCTGTCCACGGTGGAGGTGGAAGGCGTTGCAGGGATGAGCGGCGGCTTTACCTCTGGGGTGGCGGAGCTGCTGGGCCGTAAAAATATGACAAAAGGTGTAAAGGTAGAGGTTGGCACAGAGGAATGTGCTGTGGACCTGAATATCATTGTAAAATACGGTGCAAAAATTCCTGAGGTTTGCGAAAACATCCATAAGGAAGTGAAAAAGGGGATCGAAACGATGACGGGCCTGCGCGTGGTAGAAATCAATATCCATGTGCAGGGTGTTGAGCTGGAAAAGAAAGAGGAAGCAGCCACGGAGGCTACAACAGCTGAGCAGGCGCCCCGCGTGCGGTAAGAAGCATCAGCGGCTCCCTTACGTTTTTCGGCAAGGGAGCTGTTGTTTATCACAAAAGAGGACAAGCCCTTAGGAGGGAATAAAAGGATGAAAGCAAGCGAAAGACTACTTTTGATTCTCGCAATGCTGATTTTGATCTGCCTAAGCGTTGGCGTGGCGCTGGTTGCATGCGGAGCAGTGCCCATGGTAGAGGTGATGACTGCGCTGCGTACACTTTGGGTACAGATCGCCGTTGTATTGGTGGCGCTCTGTATTTGCCTGTTGGCCATTCGCTGCATGTGGATAGGCTTGGGAGACAATGGCGGAAAGCCACAGCAGATGGCTACGCTGTCTGTATCGCCGACGGGGGATGTGCGTATTGCCCAGGAAGCGATTGCGGATTTTTGCGTGCAGACGGCAAAGCAGGTAGAAGGTGTGCAGAGTGCCCAATGCAAACTGATGCAAAAGGAAGTCGGCATTACGATTTTGATGACGCTATTGGCCGGTGTAGAGAGCAACCTTGTGGACCTGGCTGCTACCGTACAGGGCAGAATTAAGCAGATGTTGGAAGCCTCCTGTGGCATTACGGATGCTGCGGTAGAGGTGCTTTTTGAAAAAAAGGCATAATGGAGGAAAGGGAGCAAGGATGGATAACAACCGTTTCTCCTCATTTTTTGGAGGAAATGCAGACAAATGGATAGGGGGATTTATCGGCCTTATCCTGGCGCTGGTCGTGCTGGAATTTGGGATCTTACGAACCATTTTCATCCTGGCCTGCGTGGGGGTTGGTGTGTACTTTGGCTCCAAAAAGGAAAACAGAGAGAGATTTTCCAGATTGGTGCAGGAATTGTTTTCCCATAACAAATAAATGTTAGAGTAGAGGGATACTATGTCGCGTAAGATTGCCCGTGATGCCGCTATGCGTATGCTGTATGCGTATGAGCTGACCGGAGAACTGAACCAAGATATGATTCAAGAGACCATTGAGCCTGCAGCGCTGGATGCAGAGGATATGAAGTATCTAAAGCAGATTACTGAAGGCGCAGTGGAACAGAGAGCCTCCTTGGATACGTTGATTGAGCAAAATGCAGTGGGTTGGCGTTTATCCAGGATTGGGAAAGTGGACCTTTCCATCCTAAGGCTGGCCATCTATGAGATGCTGTGCCGTGAGGATGTGCCGGAATCCGTTGCCATCAATGAGGCGGTGGAGCTGGCCAAAAAATACAGCGAACCAAAGAGTAAGCAGTTTATCAATGGGATTTTGGGAAGCATCTCGAGATCCAAGAAAAAAGAAGAGGAAGAAAAGAGCCAATGAGAGCTTGGCTGGGGATAGATACCAGTAATTATGTGACGAGCGCAGCGCTTGTCGGGGAAAACGGACAGGTGCTGTATCATGGTCGACAACCATTGCCAGTAGAACACGGTGCGCTAGGCCTTCGGCAAAGCGACGCTGTGTTTTGTCATATACGGCAAATTCCAGCGTTGATGCGCTGCGCGTTTGAAGATGCGGGAAAAGTGACGCTGGCAGGCGTTGGCGTTAGCACACAGCCCCGAAAGACGGAAGGTTCATATATGCCGGTCTTTTTGGCGGGCAAGGCGGTGGCGGATGGTGTAGCCAGCGCCGCAGGCGTGCCCATAGATTATTTTTCGCATCAGCAGGGGCATATCCGCGCAGCAGAGATCGGCCTGGAAACACCGGAGACATATTTGGGTGTTCATTTATCTGGCGGAACCACCGAGATTTTGAAAATCTGCCAAAAAGGTTATACGGCCGAGATTTTGGGGGCTACGCAAGACATTGCGGCCGGTCAGTGGGTAGACCGTACCGGGGTGAAGCTTGGCTTGGATTTTCCGGCTGGCCGCGCGTTGGAGACATTGGCCTGCCAAACGGAAACAGCAGCCCCCTTTACCGTCACGGTAAAGGGCATAGATCTATTCTTTTCCGGTGCCGAAACGCAGACAAAACAAGCCATAGATAAAGGCGTTGCAAAAGAAGAGATTGCCAGGGGTGTGTTTGTATCGCTTGGCCGTGCATTGTCCAAGGCAATTATACGGGCGCACCAAGCGACGGGGTTAGCGTATGCGCTGGTGGCGGGCGGTGTATCGGCCAATCAATTGGTAAAAGCAGTGGTGACAGAGCGCTGTGCTAAGATGGCAAAACAATTGAAGGTCGCTTTCGCCGATCCGCTGTACGCAGGCGACAATGCAGTTGGTATTGCGCTTTTGGCAAAGGAGACGAGATGCTAAAAGAATTGTTGAATATGATGACGATCAGCGTAACGCAGCTTAACGAGTATGCGGGCCGGCTGATTGCGGGGGATGAAATGCTGCAGGGCCTGCTGGTGGAGGGAGAGCTTTCCAATTTTAAGGCGCACTCTTCCGGGCACTGGTATTTTACGCTAAAGGATGCTCAGTCGTCTGTACGTTGTGTTATGTTTCGGCAATACAATCGCAGCGTGAATTTTCGGCCGGCGGACGGCATGAAGGTGATCATCGGAGGCGGCGCCAATTTATATTTGAGAGATGGCGCCTTTCAGCTGTATGCACAGACCATGGCCAATGCAGGCTTGGGTATGCTCTATGAAAAATATGAGGCGCTGAAGGCAAAGCTGGCTGCAGAAGGTTTGTTTGATGCTGCTCATAAAAAGCCTCTGCCTAGATTTCCGCGCAGGGTAGGCGTTATTACCTCGCCCACAGGGGCGGTGATTCGAGATATCATCAATGTTTCTACACGGAGAAACCCTGGCGTGGATATTCTATTGGTGCCTTGCCGGGTGCAGGGAGATGGAGCTGCGGAGGAAATGGCACAAGCCCTGGAAACCTTGCAGAGCACAGAGGGGATTGATGTCATTCTCATTGGCAGGGGTGGCGGAAGCCTGGAGGATCTTTGGGCATTCAACGAAGAAAGCCTAGCCAGGGCGGTATATGCATGCAAAATACCGGTGGTGAGCTGTGTAGGGCATGAAACGGACACAACAATGGTAGACTATGTAGCGGATCTCCGAGTACCTACGCCTTCTGCTGCGGCGGAGCTGGCGGTTCCCCATGTGGATGGATGGCGGCAAACCATTGATTTTCTCATGGAGTCCATGGCCAAACAGGTGGAGCAGGCGCTGCATACAAGAGAGAGCCAGCTGGGCCTCTTGCGGCGGAGCGGACCGATGGTCAAGCTGGAAATGCGGATAGATCAATGGACGCAGCAGGTGAATCAGCTGAGAAGGCAAACCGAGCTGCATGCCATACAAGCCCTGGATAGACAAGAACAGGCGTGGAGGGCTTTGGCGGCGCGCACAGAAGCACTCAGCCCGCAGCATGCATTGAAAAGAGGATATGCAATACTGCGAGATCAGGCAGGCACATTGCTGACAAGTAAACAGCAGACAAAAAAAAATGAACCGTTTACCGTAATATTTGCAGACGGTACTGCACAGGCTGTTTGGAAAGACACAAAGGAGGAAGGCCAATGCCCGCAAAACAACAACTGACACTGGAACAAGCAATGACGGAACTGGAGGCCATGGCCCAGGAAATGGAAACCCCAGGCCTATCCATAGACAAGATGATGGAATATTACGAAAAGAGCAACGAATTGGCAGCATTTTGCCAGGAAAAGCTCAATGGATATAGAGCCAGAATTGCAAAGATACAGGAAGGAAAGGAAATAGAGATTGAAGCCTGAGGCATATCAAAAACGGTACGAAGCGTATGTATCTCTGATAGAACCTGCTTTAACCAAAGCGCTCGAGGGGAGGCTGGCGCCTTTACAACAAAGCATGGCGTACAGCTTGCTGGCAGGGGGAAAGCGTCTACGGCCTGTATTAACATTGGCCTGTTGTGATCTTTTGGGAGGCAGCGTGGAAGAGGCTGTGCCGTTTGCCGCTGCGGTGGAAATGATCCATGCGTATTCTTTGATCCATGATGATCTGCCGTGTATGGATGATGACGATTTAAGGCGGGGCAAGCCGACCAACCATAAGGTATTTGGAGAAGCGATGGCGGTGCTGTCGGGAGATGGGCTGCAAAGCCTGGCCTATGAGACGATGTTGAGCCAAGGGTATAATGAAAACGCCTGGAAGGCTGTGCGCGCTGTGGCCCAGGGGGCAGGCAGTATGGGAATGGTATCCGGACAGGTACGGGATATGCAGGCAACAGGGCAGGAAGTATCAGCGGAGACATTGCAAAAGATCCATGCGGAAAAAACAGGCGCGCTGATTTTGGCTGCCTGCTTGGCAGGGGCATATATGGCGGGAGCAAAGGCGCAGGACATAGAAAGCATAACAGGCTATGCTAAGGCACTTGGGCTTGCGTTTCAGATCGCAGATGATATTCTCGACGTTACCTCTACAGCAGAAGAATTGGGGAAAACGCCGGGAAAAGACGAGAAAGAACACAAGACCACCTATGTGAGCCTATATGGCGTGGAAAGGGCACAGCAGCTGGCAGAACAGGCTGCCGAGCAGGCCCAGCAGGCTCTGGTACGCTTCGGCAGAAAGGCGGAATTTTTGAGTATTACGGCGCAAAAGGCAGTAAAACGAAGAAAATAAAGGGTTATGCAAAGCAAAAAACTCAGCCGTCACCCTAGAATCACAGAGACAGGGCCTTGCGCAAAAAAAGCATTTGCGCGTATGGCTCCTTGCTTGATATAATACAATTCCGGTGGTGCAGTATTCTAGTCGGTTACCTGTGAGCCTGAAGGCGGGGCTAAAAATCCGTCAATGGCACATCGATGAAGTCTCTGGTGTTGGCTTCTTTCGCCCAGATTGGGGCTGATGCTGGGGGTTAAGATTGTCGGGCGACTTGCAACGGCATGCGAGAGCCGACCCGGCAGTCGTGGAGGCCCGTTCGGGTGGGGTGCATATAAGACGCCTTACTTGACGGGGTATGAACCTGTCATGCGGCCAAACAGCTGTGTACAGTGTAGCCTGCCTTGCGTGGCCGCGGTGGATGATAGGAACGCCTTATCCGTCTGGCCAGATGGATGAGAAGATTGCCTTCTGAAACCGTAGCTGCAAAAGAGGATAGGGCCATGGGCGACCGCCGAGGAAAGCTCCTAGACTGTTGGTAAGGTATACCGGGGATTACAGTGTGCTCTCATAGGCAATCTGGTCATGTGAACGGAAACGCCACATCGTTTTGTCTAAAGGGAAACCGCCTTTTCGGCGACGGAAGGTACGAAACGGGGAAATCCTACCAGACCTCATGGCGCAAGGTTTATTCGGTATACCACCACCGCACTTATTGTATGGGAAGGAATACATTGAGATCCAAAAGCGAAAAGGCCCCGGCGAAAAAGAAGAAAACAAACCTGCCGGTACGCTGGGCCTTGATTACATTTTGTTTGACGCTGAGCTTATCGGCGGCCATGACGTACGTTTCCAGTACGATGATCGAAGGCGCTACGTTTTGGGTAGCGCTTTCTGTATTGGTGGTTTTGATTTTATTGGGCGTGGTGTTTGACATGCTGGGCGTTGCAGTTACAAGCGCTTCACAGGCTCCCTTTGTAGCCATGGCGAGCAAAAAGGTAAAAGGGGCCAAAAACAGCCTATTGGTCTTAAAACATGCAGAGAAATTTTCAAACTTTTGCAATGATGTAGTGGGGGATATTTGCGGCGTTGTATCCGGTACTGCCGGCGCGGCGCTGGCGGCGCTGGCTACAGCCCAGTTCGGGTTTTTGCCGGCCGCTTTTTGGTCGGTAGCGACAAGCGCGGTTATCTCTGCGATGACAGTGTCCTTAAAGGCCCTGGGAAAAGGTGTAGCCATCAATCAGAGCAAGCAAATCGTGGAGATGATTGGAAAGATCTTGGCAGTATTCATTCGAAATTGAGAAGGAGGATGCTATGAAAATTCTGGATACGATTGAATCCGTTAGCCAGCTGCGTTCTCTTTCGAATCAGCAGCTTACCCAACTCTGCCAGGAGCTGCGGACTCTGATCATTGATACGACTTTAAAAAACGGCGGCCATCTTTCTAGCAATCTAGGCGTGGTAGAATTGACGGTCGCCTTATTATGCAGCTTCCACGTGCCGGAGGATAAGATCATATTCGATGTTGGCCACCAGAGCTATGCCTATAAAATCTTGACCGGCAGATATAAACAGTTTTCCACTCTCCGCAAAAAAGACGGCATTGCAGGGTTCCCAAGAACCGCTGAAAGTGAATATGATGCATTTGATGCAGGCCATGCTTCCACTTCGCTGTCCGCAGGGCTGGGGCTGGCCCGTGCGCGCGATATTCGGGGGCAGCATCATCATGTGGTGTCTGTGGTGGGCGATGGTGCGTTATCCGGCGGCATGTGCTATGAAGCGTTGGATGACGGTGGGCAGATCCAAACCCCTTTTATCGTCATTTTGAATGATAACCGTATGTCCATAGCGCGCAGCGTTGGAGGTGTGAGCCAATATTTGAGTAGGCTGCGGACCGGCCGGCATTACCGCAGCTTCAAAAAACGAGTACAAAAGGCTGTAACGGCGATACCTAAAATTGGGCCAGGCATGGCGCGCGGTATGGAACGGCTAAAAAACAGAATCAAATATTTTGTATTGCCCAACGTAATCTTTGAAGAACTGGGCTTTACCTACATTGGACCGATCGACGGGCATGACATTAAAAAGCTTTGCGATTTGTTCGACCATGCAAAAACGCTAAAACAGCCGTGCTTTTTGCATGTCATCACACAAAAGGGCAAGGGATATACGCCTGCAGAGGCGAATCCTGAAAAATATCATGGCGTGGCTCCTTATCAGATCGAAACGCCCACGCCGGAAAAAAGAACTTCCAACTCCGCTTTGGTTGGACAAACGCTGGAATGCCTTGCAGAGCAGACGCCATACCTCGCGGCGATTACCGCAGCGATGCCGAGCGGAACCGGGCTGGAAACATTTGGAAAACGCTTTCCGGATCGTTTTTTTGATGTAGGTATTGCAGAGGAGCATGCCATAACCATGGCCGCTGGCTTGGCCAGGGGTGGCGTACATCCATTTTTTGCGGTGTATTCTACTTTTCTGCAAAGAGGCTACGATCAATTGATCCACGATGTATGCCTGCAAAAACTGGGCGTTACGCTATGTATCGACCGGGCCGGGCTTGTAGGGGAGGACGGCGACACCCATCAGGGCGTATTTGATATTGCCATGCTGATGAGCATGCCCAATATGACGGTGTTTTCTCCGGCAACACAGGCACAGCTTGTGCAGATGGTACGCTTTGCAGCAAATTACCAGGCGCCGCTGGCGATTCGTTATCCACGCACTGCTTTACCGATGGAGGATGCAGAACTGGATACAACACCGCTGTTTGCTTGGATGGTGCGGGAAATTCGGCCTGTTACCCTGGTGGCAACTGGAAAAATGTGGGCCTTGGCTTGCGAGGCTGTACGTACCCTGCAAGAGCATGGGCTGGAGGCGGGTCTGATCTATGCGGGCTGCCTAAAACCGCTGGATGAAAAGGCGGTAGAGCGGTTGGCACAAGGATGCTCGCTGCTGGTTACGCTGGAGGATGGCGTCGTAAAGGGTGGCTTTGGCGCTTCGTTGGCCCAGGCAGTAACGGAAAAGACAAAAATACAGACGTTGCATTTCGGCATGCCGGATGCCTTTGTGCCGCAAGGTACGGTAGAAGAGCTTTGGCAAATGCTGGGGCTGACGCCCAAGGACGTAGCACAGCGTATTTTACAGGAGACAGAGAGATGAAGCAGGGGAAGATCCGATTGGACGCCGCGCTGGTGGAGCGGGGGCTTTGCCAGACCCGCACCAATGCCCAGGCATTGATTATGGCAGGGGAAGTGCGCGTCAATGGCCAGTCTGTGCTCAAGGCATCGCACCAGGTAAAGCCGGAGGATATTTTATCGCTTAAGGAAAAATTGAAATATGTCAGCCGTGGCGGTTTGAAATTGGAAAAGGCGTTGCGCGTATTCCCCATAGACGTACAAGGGGCCGTTTGTGTGGATGTGGGTGCGTCCACGGGCGGGTTTACCGACTGCCTGCTGCAAAACGGTGCCAAGCACGTATATGCTGTGGATGTGGGGCATGGGCAGATGGCTTATTCTCTTCGCAATGATGAACGTGTAACATGTATGGAAAAATACAATGCAAGGTATATGCAGGTAGAGGATATCGAGGCGGTGGACTTTGCATGTACCGACGTTTCCTTTATATCGTTGGAGCTGATTTTACCGCCGATCTATCGTTGTATGAAGGATGGCGCACAGGCAGTGGCTTTGATTAAGCCGCAATTTGAAGCAGGGCGAGAGCAGATTGGAAAAGGCGGCGTGGTACGAGACGCTAAGATCCATGAGCAAGTATGCTGCAAAATTCTTTCGTTTGCGCAGAACCTCGGATTTTCCGTTAAGGGCTTGGAAGAATCTCCAATCATGGGGCCAAAGGGCAATAGGGAGTTCCTGCTTTATTTGCAAAAAGGCGGAGAGCTGCTTTCGGCCAGCGCATTGCAAGCGCTGGCCCTGATGGCTGTGCAGGCAGGACGATAAGGAAAAACTTGTATAAACATTACTTTTGCTTGTGCTTTATGCAAGTAATTTGTATAATAACAAGCGATGGGAGGCGTTAGGATGCAGGCGGTGTATGTCATTGCCAACCGGCATAAGGATCAAGGCCTAAGATGTGCCCGTGAGATGGTACAGCGTTTGCACGAGCGAAAAATACAGGTGTACGCACCAGACGAGATTGCGGCGGAGCTAAGCGTACAGACGGCGGCGTTTTCCCAAGAGGAAGGCTGCGAGGCTGCATTTGTGCTGGGGGGCGATGGGACAATCCTGCGCGCAGTGCAACGGCTATCCATCCTCCAGACCCCTATGGTAGGGCTGAATTTGGGCAGCCTGGGTTTTTTAACAGAGGCCAGCCAGGGCGCTATGCCGGAAATTGTGGATAAGGTGCTGGGTCGTGCGTTTTCCGTTGAATCGCGTATGATGCTGACGGCTCATATTGAGGAAAAGACCGGGCAGGTGGTCAGCAGAGAGTATTATGCGCTCAATGAATTTGGTTTGTTTCGCCGCTATATGGGCGGCGTGGCCTCCGTGGTGGTTCGGTATCAAAATCAGGTGGTGGGCATGTATGATTGCGATGGCGTGATGGTAGCAACGCCGACAGGCTCAACTGCGTACTCGCTTTCTGCGGGCGGGCCCGTAGTAGATCCCCAGGTGCAGTGCATGCTGATTACGCCCGTATGTGCGCATTCGCTCAACGCCAGGCCATTTGTGGTACCGGATAACGGCGTGGTTACCTTGGCGGCGCCAACGACAAGGCAGGGTGTGATGGTGGCGGTGGACGATGCGTTTCGTATGCCGGTAATGCCAAGCCAGCATGTGGTGATTCGAAAGAGCGAGAAAAAGGCAAATTTCATTCGTTTATCGGAAATGGATTTTTATAAACAGCTGGGTAAGAAGCTTACGCAGTGGAATCATACAAGTGCAATGGAGGAACCTCAATGAAAAACAAACGTCAAGAGATGATTTTGGAGATCATCGATTCCATGAATGTGGAAACACAGGAGGAATTGGCGGAAATCTTGAAAGAGCGCAATTTCCCCGTTACCCAGGCTACGATTTCACGAGATATCAAAGAGCTTCGCCTGATAAAAACCCTATCCGATAAAGGGGTATATTGCTATACGGCGGCAGAAAAAAAGGATGTGCGCAGCCAATCTGCGATGATCCGCTTGTTTTCAGATGTTGTCATCAGCATCGAGGCAACGGGAAATCTAGTGGTGATCCGCACGCTGTCTGGCTCGGCCAATGCGGCGGGCGAAGCACTGGATACCATGCACCTAACGGAGATCTGCGGATCCATAGCAGGCGATAATACGATCTTCATTGCCGTACATGAAGGCGTGAACATGGCGGATTTTATCAAGAAATTAAAAAGAATGGCGAAATGATATGTTACAGCATCTATCCATCCAAAATGTGGCTTTGATTCGCTCCTTATCCCTAGTATTGGATCAGGGGCTGAATGTGCTTTCCGGCGAAACCGGAGCCGGCAAATCCATTTTGATTGATGCGGTAAACCTGGTGCTTGGCGTGCGGGGCGATAGGGATTTGATTCAGCATGGCGCAGACAGGGCCATGGTGGAGGCCGTCTTTATCGACGCTAGGCCGGAAATCAATGCCTGCTTAGAGAAAATGGGCATTGAGCCGGATGCGGAAATCACGCTTTCCCGCGTGTTGTATGCCACGGGGCGTAACGTATGCCGTATCAACGGTGTTTTGGTCAACAATGCAGCGCTGCGGCAGATAGCCGAGCTGCTTATTGATATCCATGGGCAGCATGAGCATCAATCGCTGCTACGCACAGCAGAGCATATCGGCCTATTGGATGCGTTTGGCGGAAAGCGGATTGCGGCGCAGCGGAAAGAAGTAGGTTCGCTGCTGGAAAAAGCAAAACACATCTGGCAAGAGATTGAAAACATCGGCGGTATGGGAGAAGATAGGGAGCGCCGGCTGGATGTGCTGCGCTTTCAGATCAGCGAAATTGAACGGGCCGCCATTCAGGAGAATGAGGATGAGCTGCTAAAAATAGAGCGGCAGCAGCTGATGAATGGAGAAAAAATTGCAACGGCGTATGCCTATGTATTAAATTGCCTGGCAAACGAAGAAGGGCAAGGCGCCGTAACGATGCTGCGTGATGCGTCCCGGGAAATACGCTCAGTGGCAAAATGGGATGAAAAGGCGGCGCAGCTGGCAGATCAGCTGGAGGAAGCTTTTTTTGCGGCTGAGGCGGCGTCGGATGAAATTCGATTGATGCAGGATGCCTTTGAGTATGATCCGCAGCGCTTGGATCAAATTGGGGAACGGCTGGACGAGCTGCAAACTCTAAAGCGCAAATACGGCGGAACGCTGGAGGCTGTGCAGCAAACCCTTGCTCAGGCCTATGAGCAGCTCGATGCTTTGCAAAATGCCGATCAGATTTTGCAGCGGCTGTCGGGGGAATATCAAAATATCCTGCATTTGCTGTATGAAAAGAGCGTAGATCTACATCAAATGCGCAAAAAAGCGGCTGCGGCCTTTGAAAAATCCGTTACCAAGGAGCTGGGAGATCTTGGTATGCAGCGCGCGCGCTTTGCTGTACAATTCAAACAACTGCCTGCAGAAGAACAGATGAGCGTCGAGCGGTTTACTGCGCAGGGATTGGATGAGGTGGAGTTTATGCTCAGCGCCAACCCGGGTGAACCGTTGAAGCCATTGGCAAAGGTGGCCAGCGGAGGCGAAGCCTCGCGTATTATGCTGGCACTTAAAAATATTGCGGCCAGGCTAGACGGCATCGATTGTCTAATTTTTGATGAAGTGGATACAGGCATCAGCGGAAGAATGGCTCAGGTAGTCGCGGAAAAAATGGCGGCCATTGCCCGGACGCGGCAGGTAATTTGTGTTACGCATTTGGCGCAGCTGGCCAGTATGGCGGATGTGCATTATCTTATCGAAAAGCAGGTAAAGGGGGAAGCGACGCAGACCATGGTGCAGCGTTTGACGCCAACGCAGAGAACCCAGGAAGTGGCAAGGCTTTTGGGCGGCGAAGGACAAAGCGGCCATGGATTGCTGCATGCGGAGGAGATGATCGCAGCAGCGGACGCTTACAAGAAATCTTTGGCATTGTAAACCTAGCTAGAAAGGCGGAGAAACTCCGCCTTTTTTGTTTATTCAACTGCTTTTCGGCAATACTATCCATGATTGAAGCAACGAGGAGAAAAGCAGATGAAAAAAGGCATACGTATAGCGGGAATGATCGCGGCAGCCCTTGTGTTTTCGTTCCAATTTTTGCTGCCGCAATGGCAGTTGGGCCTGCCGGACCGTGTCTATACCACGGCCGGGGAGACAACAGTCATCCAGGCAGGGCTACCCATCAGCGTATCGGTTTCGGCGAATCGGGAAGGCGTCGAGGTAAACGGACAGGCCATCACAGAAGGCCAGACCGTGGATCTGTCTCAGCCCATTGAGATACAAGCAAATAGCGCAGGAGAAACAGAGGTTGTCTTTTCCTGGGCGGGAATGACGCTGAGAAAAATGACGGTAAAATCCGAGGACAATAGGAAGGTCGTACCGGGTGGGGATGTTGTTGGCGTAGCCTTGTATACCAAGGGGGCTTTGGTGGTAGGTACAGGAGATATTACAACACCGGATGGCACGACTGTGAATCCTGGCAAGGATGCAGGCATACTACCTGGCGACGTCATTTTGAGCATCAACGGAACAGAGGTGGAGGATTCCGATCACCTTACAGCGCTTATCAATGGAGCCAAAGAGGCGCTGACCGCAAGCATTTTGCGCGAAGGAAAAGAAGGAAACGTTACCATTGCTCCGGTACAGGATGCGGTAGATGGGCAATATCGTATTGGCCTATGGGTCAGGGATAGTACAGCGGGCATTGGAACGGTAACCTATTATGACGAAAATAACCAGGCCTTCGCTTCCTTGGGGCATGCCATAGCAGATGCGGACACCAACACCAATCTTTTGTTAAAGGAAGGCGAGATCGTTCCGGCAGAGATCGTCGATGTACAAAAGGGGGAGGAGGGAACCCCGGGCGAGTTGTTGGGCACACTGGTTACAGATTCCGGCGCTCTGGGAAAGATAGAGAGCAACACAGAATATGGGCTGTATGGCAAAAGCTATCAGGCGATGGGGTCAAGCGCATATCCGTCTGGGATCCAGGTAGGCTGGCAGGATGAGGTGCAGACAGGCCCGGCCCAGATCCTCTGCACCCTGGACGGAGGAGAGGCAGAAGCGTATGATTGTGAGATCATCCGCGTAAGCCACCAAAAACGGGCGGCTGGCAAAGGCATGATCGTAAAGATCACAGATCAGCGGCTGCTGGATAAAACGGGCGGGATTGTACAAGGCATGAGCGGAAGCCCTCTGATCCAAAATGGCAAGCTGATCGGCGCTGTCACGCATGTATTTATCAACGATCCAACGCGCGGGTATGCCGTGTTCATCGAGTGGATGCTACAGCAGTCTGATCAGGTGCAATGAAGATATTTTGAAAAAGAAGAGCGCTTTGATACAATAAAGGAAAGACAACAAAGGAGAAATGGTGTGGCAAAGGTTGTAGTAGCGTTGTTGGATCATAATGTGCAGGAAGGAAAGAACCTTCAGGCGTATTTACAGGAAAAGCCGGATATTGTGTGGAAAGGCTGGTATTTGGATGTCCCACAGATGGAAAAGGCGTTGAAGCGTCAAAGGCCGGATGCCATTGTCGTTTCCATGCAGGATACCGAACGCGATGCACAGATGCTTTTGGCGCTCTCTAAAGCAGATTTAGCAAATAAGTATCTTTTATATACTTCGCAAACGGACAAAAAATGGCATCAACAGTTCCATGATTTGCCCGTAGGTTTTGTGGTGTATAAGCAAACGCCGATGGAGGTATTGTACCAAAGGCTATTGATGGTAGCCAAAGCAGCGGGGGAACAGGGCATGGTGTATCAGCGCCGAGCACCTGTAAAAATTGCAAAGCAAGAGGTGGCCACGGCGCTTAAGCGTACCGGCGTGGCTCCAAAGCTCTGTGGGTATCATTATCTTTGCCGGGCTGTGGAACTGGTTTTAGAGCATCCGGACTGGATGGATAGAATGACAGAAAAACTGTACCCTACCATCGCGGCAGAGTATGAATCCACCTCCCAACGTGTGGAGCGTTCGATGCGGTATGCAGTGGAAAATGCATTCGACTGTGGCGACCTCAAAGAGATTGAGCGCGTATTCGGCTATACTGTGGATAAGGAAAAAGGAAAACCCAGCAACAGAGAATATATTGCGCGTATGGCGGATAGCCTTCGCATCGCACAGACATAAAACATGCGGCCCGCCCATAACCTGATGACAAAGGTGGGATGGCGGCTGTGTATATGCGTAGACGAGGACATAGCAAAAGGGCGCAGGCGGAGATCGTCTCCATGGGGGGATGGTATCTTCTTGTCCTTTTTGTGTTGCTGGTAGGGATGACTTGCGGCTGGGCCTTACCCTCCTGTGTGGAGGAGGGGGAACGGCAGATCATCACACAGCAGGCGTCGGCGCTGCTGGCACAGGCGGCCTTGCCCCAAATGCCGCTGGCCGCGATGCTGCTGACGGCCGTGCTCAATGCGTTGCGCACAGTCGGCCTTTTGTTTGTGGGCAGCTTATCGCCTTATTTGGCGGTGTTCTCTGGCATTGCATTATGGGCCAAAGGGTTTGGCATTGGGTTTACGCTGCATGGGATGCAGCTGGCACATGGCTTTGGGGGCTTGTTTTTGGCCTTTGTGATGCTGGCCTTACAAAACTGCCTATATTTACCAAGCTATGCATATTTAGCTGTGCACGGTGGACGGATTCAGGGCTATGCCAATACGTCGCTGGGCGGAAAAGCATTGCTGTTTTGCCGCCAATATCTATGGTGCTTAGCCGCTATTCTGGCGGCAGTTATGATAGAATGTATTATATCCCCCTTGCTGCTAAGGGCGATTTACGGATGGATCTTTTGAAAGGAACGGTTATGAACGGAAAAAAGTGTATCTGTATTGTATTGGATAGCGTGGGAATCGGTGCGCTGCCGGATGCCGGCCGATTTGGCGATGAGGGCAGCCATACGCTATTGCATGTGATGCAGGCGGGCTATTCGCTGTCCAATTTATGCGCCATGGGGTTGGCCAACATAGACGGGTGCGGGTTGCCGGGCAAGGTAGAGTCGCCCAAGGGATGTTATGGAAAGGCGGCAGAACGGTTTCAAGGCAAGGATACCACAGGTGGGCATTGGGAAATTGCGGGCTTGGTTTTGGACAGGCCATTTCCCACATTTCCGCAGGGATTCCCGAAACCCTGCATCCAAGAATTTGAAAAAAGGATCGGCAGACACGTCATTGGCAATCGGGCCGAAAGCGGCACAAAGATCATACAGGAACTAGGGGATGAGCATGTGTGCACAGGTTTTCCCATTGTATATACCTCTGCGGACAGTGTATTCCAGATCGCTGCGCATGAAGAGGTGATCCCGGTAGAAACCCTGTATGAGATTTGCCGTGAGGCACGTAGGCTGCTGGATGGGCCGTGGCGCGTCGGCCGTGTCATAGCCCGGCCGTTTACAGGACACAGCGGGGCCTATGTGCGGACAAAGCGGAGAAAGGATTTTTCTGTGCAGCCGCCTGGGAATACCATGCTGGATGTATTGCAGAAAGCGGGGCTGGAAACCATGGGCATTGGAAAGATCGAAGATATATTTGCCCAAAGAGGGCTGAGCCGGATAGAGCATACCACGGATAACGCTTCGGGCATTCAGGCAACGCTCCGTGCAATGCAGCAACCGTTCCAGGGGCTTGTCTTTACCAACTTGGTGGATTTTGATATGCTCTATGGGCACAGAAACGATGTAAAGGGATATGGAGAAGCTCTCACAGTGTTTGACAATGCACTGCCAGAGCTTATAGCGGCATTAGGGCCGGAGGATCTTTTGATCGTCACAGCCGACCATGGGTGTGATCCTGCTACGCCCTCGACAGATCATTCCAGAGAATACATACCTATTCTTGCGATGGGCCCGGCGGCCAAAGCCGGCGTAAACCTCGGCGTGCGCGATACGTTTGCAGACATAGCAGCGACAATCCTAACGTTTTTCGGCCTGGACAATCCGCTGCAAGGAACTTCGTTTTATCAACAAATTATGGGGGAGGCGTTGTGATGAGTACACAATATCAACAGGTAATACAGGCGGCTGCTTATATACGCGAAAGGACAAGCTTGGTGCCAAAGGTGGTATTGGTGCTGGGCTCCGGCCTGGGCGATTATGCCGATAGGATGCAGCAGGCGCAGGTGATTTCCTATGAGCAGATCCCGGGATTCCCGATCTCTACGGTAAAAGAGCACAAAGCAAAGCTGATTTTAGGAACGTTATTCGATGTGCCGGTGGCGATCATGCAGGGCCGGTATCACTATTATGAGGGCTATACGCAGCAGCAGATTACATTGCCGATCCGCGTGCTGCGCGCGTTGGGCGCAGAAATTTTATGTTTGACAAACGCTTCGGGCGGCATCAATCTTTCCTTTGAGCCGGGCGACCTGATGATGATAGACGACCATATCAATTTTTCCGGGGTATCGCCGTTGATTGGCGAAAATGTGGAAGAGCAAGGGCTGAGGTTTCCCGATATGTCCATGGCGTATGACAAAACGCTAAAGCAATGCTTGCTACGCGCAGCAGAAAAATCTGGCGTGGACTTAAAGCGAGGAGTATATATGATGTATACCGGCCCTCAATTTGAAACACCGGCGGAGATCCGTTTTGGCAGAGCCATTGGGGCAGACGCGGCGGGTATGAGCACAGTGCCGGAGGTTATCGTGGGCCGGCATTGCGGATTTCGGATCTGTGGGGTTAGCTGTATTACCAATATGGCAGCCGGCATTTTGGATCAGCCGCTGTCTCATATCGAAGTAACGGAAACGGCGCTAAAGGTCAAAGATCAATTTGCCGCGTTGATCGATGCGTTTTTGCGTGAGGTAAAAGAGGCCTGAACAGGCATAAAAATGGAATTTTTAGCATATCCCTCCATTGAAAGAAATGGGGGGATTTTTATGCGAAAAGCATTGGCTGCGTGCCTGGCAGTCTGTTTGATGGCCTTTGGGTGCGGATATGCAATGACAGAGCCTTCTGCTATGGAAACAAAGAGCAGCAGCGCCGTTTTGATGGAGCAGGGGACGGGGAATATACTGTTTGAAAACAATGCAGATGAACAGATGCCCGCCGCAGGCTGCGCCAAGGTAATGACGATGCTATTGGTCTTTGAAGCGATAGACGATGGAAGGCTCACGCTGGATGAACAGATCACCGTTTCCCAGACCGCTGCCTCAATGGGCGGTACACAGGCCTTTTTAGAGGCCAACGCCTCTTACAAAGCGGAGGACCTTTTGAAGGGGCTCTGCGTGGCAAGCGCCAACGACGCGGCCATTGCCTTTGCCGAAAAGTTGTTTGGCTCGGAGGAGGTTATGGTGCAGAAGATGAATGAAAGGGCCCAGGCGCTGGGATGTACCAATACGACCTTTGTCGATGCCGTCGGGCTGAAAGATGAAACGGTGACAACAGCGAGGGATTTGGCGCTGATGGCCAAGGCGTTATGCGAGTACAGAAACGTGTTCCCTTATACAAGTGTATACCAAGATAGCCTAACACATGGTACCGGCCGCGTGACAGAGCTGGTAAACGCCAACCGAATGGTGCGTTTTTACGGAAACTGCGACGGCTTGGCAACGGGCTCCTCGGCCAAGGCGCGCTATGGTGTGGCGGCTACGGCCAAAAAGGGAGATATGCGGCTGATTGCCGTGGCGTTGGGCAGCACTGACAGCTCTGGAAGATTTGACGACGCCAAAACCATGCTGGATTATGGATTTGCCAACTATACCTCTAAGGTTGTGGTCCGTAAGGGAGAAACGCTGAAAAAAGAGCTAAAAATCGAGGGAGGATCGCCGCATACCATCGATGTAGTTGCGGGAGAGGAAGTTCGCCTTGTCATGAATAAAGGAGAAGAAAAAACGCTGGAAAAAGAGCTTGTGCTTCAGGAAGGCTTGCAGGCCCCCATCCAAAAAGGACAGCAGATAGGCGAGGTCATCATCAAGCAAAACAGCGCCGAGCTCTGCCGCACGGCCGCGGTCAGCGCAGGAGATATCACACAGCTGAATCTTATGGAATGCGTCCGGCGCATTGCAAAATGGTGGATTCACTAAACTTAACTTAAATTCATTGACAATCTTTTTAAGGGCATGATACACTTAACCATTATAAATCCGATGCACGAGGTGTACTTTTATGCCCAAAAGAATATACGAAATCAATGAGTTGGGTCATCTTGTTTTTGGCGGCTGTGATACGGTAGAGCTTGCAAAAATATATGGCACCCCTCTGTATGTAATGGACGCGGCCCAGATCGATGCGCAGATGAAGGAATGCGTGCGTGCCATGAAAGATCAGTTTGCGGCCTACAAGGTATTTTACGCCAGTAAGGCATTCTGTTCTAAAGCTGTCTATAAAATGGCGAAGAAAAATGGACTGCATTTGGATGTTGTCTCGGCCGGCGAACTGAAAATGGCGCTGGAATCCGGTATGCCGGGAGAGCGCATTGCGCTGCATGGAAATGTAAAGCTGTATCCTGAACTGAGCATGGCAATAGAGCATGGCTGTACAATCAATATCGACAGTGTGGAAGAGATTGCGGATATCCAGGCCATCGCGGCAGAAAAGGGAAAGCGGGTGCCGGTGCTGGTGCGTGTAACGCCGGGCGTGGAGGCCCATACGCATAAATATATCCAGACCGGCATCGAGGACTGTAAATTCGGCCTTGGCATTGATAACGGCATGGCTATGGAAGCGATTCGTACAATCCTTTCCTGTTCCAATTTGGATTTTTGCGGTATACACGGCCATATTGGTTCGCAGATTTTGGAGGATGAGCCCTATCGGCCTACGGGACGCAATCTCGCAGCGTTTGCTATGGAGGTTGAATCCAAGCTGGGCGTGCAGGTGAAGGAGATCAATCTTGGCGGCGGTTTTGGCATCATGTATACAGAGGAGGATACGCCGTTGCCCATTGTAGAATACATGAAAGAGGCCAAAGCAGGGCTGGAAGAGGTTTACAGCGCGGCTGGAAAACCTCTGCCCGTGATCGGCATAGAACCGGGACGCCGCATCGTAGGTGAAGCCGGCATTACGCTGTATACAGTGGCGCTGCGCAAGGAGATTCCCGGTGTACGCTCCTATGTATCTGTAGACGGCGGCATGACGGACAACATCCGTGTTTCTATGTATCAAGCGGAATACGAAGGCGTGCTGGCCAATCGAGTGAATGATGCCGTGGAGGAAAAAGCTCGCGTAGTTGGGCGCTGCTGTGAAAGCGGCGATATCTTGATGATGGAGGCGCCGCTGCCCAAGGCACAGAAGGGCGATATTTTGGCGATGTTTGCCACCGGTGCCTATTGCTATGCAATGGCGTCCAACTATAACAAGCTGCCTATTCCCACGGTAGTGATGGTGGAAAATGGAAAGCATGGCGTCATTGTAAAGGGACAAATGCTCGAGGACATGACGCGCTTTGAGCAAATCCCGGCATGGTTAGGAGAAGAATATGGGGATTAACCAATTGTTTCGAGATCCGGGCTCGTTTTTGTACGCGATGCTTCTCACGTTGCCCGGCATTATCATAGGCCTTACATTTCATGAATATGCCCATGCATATGTTTCTTACAAGCTGGGCGACCCGACTCCTAAAAATCAGGGGCGGGTAACGATTTCCCCGTTTGCGCACATCGATCCGCTGGGATTTATTATGCTGCTGCTGTTTCGCTTTGGATATGGTAAGCCAGTTATGATCAATCCCAACAACTATAAAGACAGGCGTAAAGGAGAGATCCTAGTTTCTTTGGCCGGTGTTACGATGAATTTCATCGTAGCGGTGGTATGCGCGCTGATTTATTATCTATTGATAAAATTCCAGGTGTTGGCGTTCGGCTCGGTGATTCGCATCATGCTGCAGTATACGATTATCATCAATATCAATTTGATGGTCTTTAACCTGCTGCCGATTCCTCCCTTAGATGGCTACAAGGTGGTACGCAATCTTTTGATTGGGAAAATCGACGTTGGTAAGCTGTGGCAATTCGAAAGCTTTTTCAACCGCTACGGGTTTATCATCCTGTTTATCTTATTGTACTTGCCTGCTACGCAAGCACTGATCCAGGCGCTTTCTGGCTATGTTTTGGACTTTGTCAATTTGCTGACAGCCTGGATCCTGTAACGATGACGTATGCGGTAAAATTGGAGTCCTTTGAAGGACCTTTGGATCTGCTTTTGCATCTGATTGCAAAGGCCCAGGTGGACATCAAAGATATTTTTGTCTCTGAAATCACAGATCAGTATCTATCCTATTTAGAGCAGATGGAGCAGTTGGATATGGAGCAGGCCACAGAGTTTTTGACCATGGCCGCCACGCTGCTCAACATAAAATCGAGAAGCTTGCTGCCAAAACCGGAAAAGGTGGAGGAAGATGAAGATCCAGAGGCGCTGCTGATTTTACAGCTAGAGGAGTATAAAAGGATCAAGCAGGTTTCGGATACGCTGCATGAAATGGAAGCGCATGCGGCCAAAAGCTACTATAAACTGCCGGAAGAGTACGCGTTTCAGGACGACCCGTTGAACTTAGAAGGCGTGAGCGTAGAATCGCTGTTTGATGCTTTGCAGGAATTGCTTGCGCAAAAAAAAGAGACAGAGCAAAGGCCGGCGCGTATCAACGTGATTCGCGCAGAGCCGTATACCGTACGGCACCAGATTGCGCATGTAAGGGCCTTTTTATCCAAACGGGGGCGCATGCGGTTTGATGAATTGTTTGCAACCCATGCAACGCGCAACGAAATCATTGCAACCTTTTTGGCGCTTTTGGAATTGATTTCGGCCGGCGAAGCGGGCGCCAGCCAAAACCAGAGATATGGCGCCATAGAGATCGTCTACAAGGGAAAACGGAAAGAGGAAAAGGCATGAATGATGCGCAGGCCAGAGGCGCGCTGGAAGCGATACTATTTGTGGCCGGGGAAGCGGTACAGCTAGAAGATCTGGCCCGTGCGCTGGAGATGACGGTATTGGAGTGCGATGGCTTTATCGACCGTATGGCCCAGCAGTATTTGGCAGAGCAGCGCGGCGTAGAGATCATCCGTATCGAAGACAAAGTGCAATTTCGTACAAGCCGGCAATATGCAGAGCAGGTGCAAACGGCGCTCAAGCCGTTATCTGAACGGACGCTGTCCAGATCGGTGCTGGAAACGCTTTCCATCGTTGCTTACAAGCAGCCTGTTACCCGCAGTGAAATTGAAGGCATCAAAGGAGTATCGGCGGATTACTCGCTGAGAACCCTTTTACAGCGTCGCTTGATAGAGCCTGTCGGCAGAAAGGAAACGATAGGACGGCCAATGATGTATGGAACAACGGATGAATTTATGCGGCATTTTGGGCTGTCTACGCTTTCGGAACTGCCGCCTTTGCCAGAGATAGAAAAAGAGGAGGAAGAGATGCCGCTCTAAGAGCGTAAAATGAATAAAGCAGGGCATACTAACCCAAAGTTGAGGTGGTTGGTATGCTTTTTTTGTTGGCTTTTACTGTTGGGTTTGTCTTAACGCTGCCCATTCAGGCAGAGATTGAAGCGGAAGCGGATCTGTACGGTACAGAGGGAGCGCTTTCCTTAGGGCTGCCTGGTTTACGCAAAGAGGTTCAATGGCATGTGCCCTGGCTGGCCTGGACTCCGAAACAACGAAAAAACAATACTAAGATCAAGATGCGGACGATCTGGCGTTCAATACAGTATCTATTGAAAAAAACAACGTTTTATGATCTCGAGGTGAAAACAAAGCTCGGCACCGGCGATGCAGCGCAAACTGCGCTCATTTGCGGCGCAGCCAACGGAATTACCCGAGCGCTTATCGCAGGCTTTATGCGTGATGTGCGCCCGGGAGACTTTGCACAGGCTTTCGCCTGTGAACCTTGCTTTGAAACAGACTGCTTGGCTGTAAGGATTTCATGTATAGCAAGCGTGCCTCTCGTCCATATTATTGGTGCAGGGCTTTTGATACCGATCAACCATTGGAGGGAAAAACGAAATGCATCCCATTGAGAGTATGATGACAACGGCAATGGAACAGATCAAGCAGATGGTGGATGTGAACACCATCATCGGCGATCCGGTTCAGACGAGGCAGGGCAATGTGATTTTGCCGATTTCCAAAGTCAGCTTTGGATTTGTAGCAGGCGGCGGAGAATACGGCAAGGGAGGCAGCATCCGGGAAAGCAATAAAGATGCGACGGAAAACCCCTTTGCCGGCGGCAGCGGTGCAGGAATCTGCATATCCCCGGTTGCCTTTGTAGTGGTAGAGGATGAGACGGTACGCTTGATGCCGGTAGAATCCAACCACGCTATGGAACGGGTAAGCGAAGCGATCCCGCAGCTCATTGGCCTGATCAAACATTTTGGCTGTAAAGGAAAGGGACAAAAGCAAGGACAAACAAAAGAAGAATGCTGCACAGAAACGGTGGAACAGAAACCCTGCGGTGATGAGGACATTACCTACAAACAGACGGTTTCCGTAACAAAAACAGAATCGGAATGATCTGCCGGACGCAGCAAAGAGGAGCGGTGCATAAAAGCATCGCTCCTTTTCTTTTGCTCCGATTTATTGTCTTGCGCGGAAAAAGCACGCATATACTGGAAATATATCGAAAGGAAACAAGGAAGAGTGCGTAGGGGGTAGAGATGAAACGGAAAATTGCAATATGCTTAGCAATGCTGATGCTTTGGATTCCCTGTTCGGCAGCAAAAGCAATGCCAGAGGTGTCTTCTCACAGTGCCTGTGTCATCGATATAGATACAGGACGGATCCTGGCGGCAAAGAACGAGAATGAAAAATCAGAGCCGGCCAGCATTACGAAAATTATGACGGCTCTGATTGCGCTGGAAAATGCAGACCTCAAAAAGGTAGTCACCATTCCCAGCGCCGCGGCCGGTGTAGAGGGAAGCAGCATCTATATCAAAGCAGGGGAAAAGTATTCTCTGGAGGACCTATTGTACGGGCTGATGCTGCGCAGCGGCAATGATGCCGCGACGGCTATTGCCATCGACGTTGCAGGCAGCGTGGACGCTTTTGTGGAAAAAATGAACCAGAAAGCGCAGGAGCTTGGTTGTACGGGTACGCATTTTAACAACCCGCACGGCCTTCCAGATGAAAATCACTACACAACGGCCCACGATATGGCGTTGATTACTGCGGCGGCTTTGCGCAACGATACCTTTGCAAAGATTGTTTCCACCAAAAACTATACCGCAGAGCCGGATGGAGCGGGGGAAACGCGATCTTGGCAAAACAAAAACAAACTTTTATGGCAGTATGAGGGTGCCATTGGGGTGAAGACAGGATATACCAAAAGCGCAGGCAAAACGTATGTGGGCGCAGCAGAACGCAACGGAATCCGGATCGCTGTGGTTGTGTTGGGTGCAAAGGATATGTGGGGAGACGCTGCAACGCTGCTGGACGATGCCTTTGCCTGCTATAAACAGGTAGACTTGATAAAGGACGGGCAATCCACAGGGGTAACGCCAGTGTTGGAAGGGCTTTCCAGCGAGGTGGAAGGCATAACAGAGGGAAGCTTGTCCAAAACGCTGACAAAAGAGGAGCAGGAAAGGATTGTAACCAAGTGCGTTTACCAAACCCCGCTTTATGCGCCAGTTACGAAGGGAGACATCATCGGCAGCATGCAGGTGTATTTAGACGATGAGATGATAGGCTCTGTGCCCATTGTAGCGGCAGCGGACGTGGCTGCCTATGATTTTGCTCATTGTCTGGATAAGGTGATTCGCCAATGGATCACAAACCTACTGCCTTGACAATCAGCCCTTGTCCGATATAATAAAACTAAATTTCATGATGGGGTGCTATGCGCTTTTCATCGGGCAGGAGAGGCTTAGATGCGGCTGCAAAAGTATATGGCAGACTGCGGCGTGGCTTCCAGACGGAAGTGTGAGGAGATCATCGCCGAGGGAAGAGTAAAAGTGAACGGGCAGACCGTAACGCTGCTGGGTACAGCGGTCACGCCGGGCAAGGATACGGTAAGTGTCGACGGACATAAGATCGCCCCGCATCATAGCAGGGCGTATTTTCTGTTCTATAAGCCCAGGGGCATTGCGTGCACGATGAAAGATGAACGGGGACGGCGCTGTGTAGGGGATTATTTTACCCAGCAGAAGCGGCGCCTTTTTCCTGTTGGGCGGTTGGATTATCATAGCGAAGGGCTGCTGTTGATGACGGATGACGGAGCTTTTACCAACCAAGTGACGCATCCAAAGCATCATGTGCAAAAAATATATCAGGTAACAACGGACAAGCCGTATTCGCAAAAACTGGCGGATGCGCTGATCCAGGGCATAGACATCGGGGAGCCGCCGCTGGCCAAGGCCATAGCGGTGACGTTTCAAAACCGAACAGACGGCAGAGGACAGGTGAAAATTGCTATTGAAGAAGGAAGAAACCGCATTATCCGCCGGATGATGGAGGTGCAGGATATGCAGGTGCTGCGGCTAAAGCGTATCCAGATCGGTCAGATAGAGCTGGGAGATAGAAAGCCCGGCACATATGAGCGATTGACCCATGAGCAGGCAATGCGTGCGCTGGAAAAGCCGCCGGCCTATGTAATGCGCCGGTATTGAGGGAAACACCATGAAAGTATATCTGCTTCGCCATGGGGAAACGGAATGGAATGTGCAGCGCCGTGTGCAGGGCGCGCTGGATTCCCCCTTGACGGAAAATGGAATACAACAGGTAAAAAACGCTGCAGAACGGTTGGCAAACGTAGAGTTTGACGCGGCCTTTGCCAGCCCATCTCCCAGAGCATACCGCACAGCACAGATCATAGCAGAGCCGCATAAGGGGCTGGCAATCCAAAAGGAAAACAGCCTGAGGGAGTTTTCCTTTGGCGTGTATGAAGGGCATAGCCTGGACAATATGCATGTGGAATGTCCGGAGCTATGGGGGCAGTTTGAAACAACCCCTTCTTTGGTTACGAGTCCGGGGGGAGACTGCATGGTGGCCCGCGTAGCGGAAAGCCGCCGGTTTGTTGAGAAGCTGACGGCACAGTATATGCACAAGCAGATATTGTGCGTATCCCATGGATTCGGTGTCTGCTATTTTCTTTCGGCGGCGCTGGGAATCCCGTTGGAGCATTCTCATAAGTTTGCTTCTGGAAATACGGCGCTGACCATCATAGAGTTTTTGGCGCCGGATAGGCCTCTGGTGCGTACATTTGGCGATACCAGCCACAATGAATAAACGATATGGATGATTGTGAGGAATTTAAGAATGAAAATATATTTGGTCCGTCACGGAGAAACGGAATGGAATGTGCTGCGCCGCGTACAAGGCAGCATGGATGCGCCGCTGACGGAAAATGGGATACAGCAGGCAAAGAACGTAGCCAAACGGTTGGCAAAAGTGGATTTTGCAGCAGCCTTTGCCAGCCCGCAGATGCGTGCCTATCGCACCGCAGAGAAAATCGTAGCGGAGCATCCGGCGATTACGTTGCAAAAAGAGCCCAGCCTCCGGGAGTTTTCCTTCGGGGATTGGGAAGGCCATAAGCTGGATGAAATGCATCTGGAGGAGCCGGAAAAATGGGATTGCTACCAGAGAACGCCGTCTTTGTTTACTGCACCGCATGGAGATTGCATGATCGCTCGCGTAGCGGAAAGCAAAGCCTTTGTTGACCGGCTGCTGGAAAACCATTGGGGGCAGAATGTGCTGTGTGTGACCCATGGCTACGCCATCCGTATCTTTATGGCGGCGGTGCTGGGTATTCCGCTGGAATCCACCCGCTTTTTTATGGCAGGCAATACGGCTGTCAGCATCATCGAATACAAACGGCCGGAGATGCCGCAGATGCGTGTGTTTGGCGACATTAGCCATAATTTAACATGAAGAGGGTTATTATCATTGGGGGCGGCGCGGCAGGCTGTATGGCCGCATATATGGCAGCGGGCTGCGGGGCCCAGGCCGTGCTGTTGGAAAGTACTCCCAGGCTGATGAATAAAGTGCGCATCACCGGCAAGGGGCGCTGTAATTTGACCAATGCCTGCGATACTGAGGCATTTTTGGCGCATATCATACACAACCCCAGATTTTTCAGAAGCGCTTTTGCTAGATATGACAACCAATGGCTTATGGAACTGTTTACAACTCTAGGCGTACCGTTGAAAGTAGAAAGAGGTCAGCGCGTATTTCCGCAAAGCGACCGAGCCCATGACATTGCAGATGCGCTTGCCGCTGCTTTGGCGGAGCGGGGCGTTGAAGTGTTATACAAAACAAGGGTGAAAAGTCTGGTAGAAAAGCAAGGGCGCATTACGGCCGTACAATGTGAGCATGGCAGGACGATTTCCGGCGATGCATTTATTCTGGCTTCCGGGGGGCTAAGTTATCCTCTGACAGGATCAACGGGCGATGGATATGCGTTGGCGCAGCAGGTTGGCCATACGGTCACGCCGTTGCAGCCCTCGTTAGCGCCGATTCAGGTAGAGCAGGCATGGGTACAGGAAGTAGCGGGCCTTTCGCTGAAAAATGTATGCCTACGCGCAATAGTAGCGGGTAAGCAGGTTTTCTGTGAACAGGGAGAAATGCTGTTTACCCATACAGGGGTTTCGGGGCCGCTGGCGTTGAGCGCATCGGCGCATTTGGAAAAACAGACCTGGCCCCAGACAAAGCTGTTTATAGATTGGAAACCTGCATTGGATGAGGGGCAGCTAAAGCAACGTTTAATTCGAGAGATGCAGTTTGCCCCGAACCGAGGAGCAAAGACAATGATGCTTCAGCTTGTGCCAAAGAGCATGGCGGACGTTATGCTTTCCCTGGCGGGTATTCCAGCTCATTTGCCTTGCCATGACATCACAAAGCAGATGCGTGCTATGCTGATGGCTCAGCTCAAACGCATGGAGCTTACTGTGCGAGACGTAGGTCCCATGGAGGGAGCCATCGTGACAAAGGGCGGAATACAAACAAAGGAGATAGATCCCAAAACAATGCAAAGCAAACGCATCCAAAACCTGTACGTAGCAGGGGAGGTTTTGGATCTGGATGCGTATACCGGCGGATACAATCTTCAAATCGCATTTTCAACAGGTGCGGCGGCGGGGACGGCGGCTGCGCAATCAGCAAATCAATAAAGTGAGGAACGACCATGCAAAAACACTGTGTAATCGCCATAGACGGCCCGGCAGGTGCGGGGAAAACGACAATGGCCAAATGCCTGGCAGATACGCTCGGCATCCACATCTTGGATACGGGCGCTTTGTTTCGCGCTTTGGCGTTGTGCGCACTTCGTAAGGGCGTAGACCTAAAAGACCATGAGGCCGTAAAGCAAGCGGTCGAGGATGCTAAAGTGACCATCGAGGTAGGAGAGGCAGGCCAGAAAACCTTTTTAAACGGAGAAGATGTATCCAAAGCAATCCGTACGCCGGAAGTGGGAGCCGGCGCCTCTACCATAGGCGCGGTAGGATTTGTAAGAGAGGTGCTGACAAAGCAGGTGCGGCGCATTGCAGCCGAGATGTCTGTCGTTGTGGATGGAAGGGATGTGGGCACCGCGATGCTGCCCAACGCGGATGTGAAGTTTTTTCTAACGGCAAAGCCGGAGGAGCGCGCAGAGCGGCGGCGTAAAGAGCAGGAGGCCAAGGGCCTGCATGAGCCCTTTGAACAGGTGCTGGCCGGGATACAGAAACGGGATTATGATGATTCTCATCGCGCGATTGCGCCGCTCAAACAAGCGGAGGATGCGGTGGTCATCGATTCCACATACGATTCGCCGGAGGATGTGCTGGCAAAAATGGTTACTGTGGTGGAGGAAAAGCTGCTATGACGCCTTTGTATACCATAGCATGGCCCATTGTTTGGGTGATCCTAAAGCTCTTTTTCTTTCTCAGCGTAAAGGGAAAGGAGCATATGCCAAAAAAGGGGGCCGTTGTCATTTGCGCCAATCATGTGCATGCATTGGATCCGGTAGCCCTGGCCATGGTGCGCTACCGCCAAATTCATTTTATGGCGAAAAAGGAATTGTTCCGTAAAAAATCTGTCAGCTGGCTGCTGACGGCGCTGGGCGCCTTTTCAGTGGATAGAGAGGGCAATGATATCAAAGCCATGCGCAAGAGCATGGAATACCTAAAGAGCGGTGAAGTGCTCGGGATTTTTCCGGAAGGTACACGAAGCAAAACGGGCCAGCTTTCTTTTCATGAGGGTGCAGTCACGTTTGCATTGCGCACAGGCGCTGTGCTTGTGCCTGCCGGCATGGCTGTTTCATTCAAGCCTTTCCGCCGGCATCGTGTTGTTGTAGGAGAACCGCTGGATCTATCCGCTTATCAGGGAAAAAAGGCCAGCAAGGAAGACATCGCAACGGTCAATCGAATGTTAGAGGAGCGCGTCATGGCGTTGACGGAGCGGGCGAAACAAAAATGAAGCTGATACAAGGAAAATACAATGGATTTTGTTTTGGCGTGAAAAGCGCGGTAGAAGCTGTAGAGACGGAGCTGACCTGTACCAAACCGGTCTATATTTTGGGGCCTATCATCCATAATCAAGGCGTTGTGGACAAGCTGGAGGCAGAGGGCGCGATTACAGTGGAGAGTGTAACGCAAGTCCCAGAGGGCAGTACGATGGTGATACGCAGCCATGGTGTGCCGCCGGAGGTGTACGATCAGTGCCGGCAAAGAAACATCCGCATCGTAGATGCGACCTGTCCGTTTGTGGCACGCATACACGATATCGTGCAAAAGGCCTGCCGTGACGGTTGGCAGGTAGTGATTGCTGGGCAGAAAGAGCATCCCGAGGTGATAGGGATCAATGGATTTTGCGGCAATAGGGCCTGGATTGTACAGACGGCGGAGCAGGTTGAGACGCTGCCGGGCGCAGAGCGCACCTTCTTGGTGGCGCAAACGACGTTTGTACAGGAAAAATTTGAGCAAATCGCCTCGGTGATGGCTAAAAAATATCCGTCTTTTAGAAAGCAGAATACCATCTGCCAGGCCACCCGGCAGCGGCAGACAGAAGCGTATGAATTGAGCCAAAAATGCGATGCGATGATCGTCATTGGCGGCCGCCACAGCAGCAACACAAAAAAATTGGCGCAAATCTGTAAAAACAATTGTAAAAATACCTATATTTTGGAAAGTAGCGCGGAGTTGCCTGTTGAAAATCTGGAGTTAAATGGTATAATAGGTATTATTGCAGGTGCATCGACACCGCAATGGTCAATCAGGGAGGTAATTGCCAGAATGAATGAACAAGATCTCAACACCACTGTTTTAGAAGAACAGGTACCCGCAGAGCAGGCGCAAGCCCAGCCGGAGGAAGCGGTTGAAGCTGTACAGGCCGAAGCTGCCCCCCAGACGGAAGCGGAAAAGCCGGCGGAGGAACCAGAACGTGAGCTCACACCCGAAGAGTCTTTCGAGCGTGATCTTGAAAAGACGATGGTGCGTATCCGCCCCGGTCAGGTGAAAAAGGGAACCGTGGTGCAGATCGTAGGAGACGATGTTTTTGTAAACATCGGATATAAAGCGGACGGCATCATTCCGCAGGCCGAATTGTCGTTGGATCCCAAAGCGACGGCTGCCGACATCGCTAGCGTAGGCGATGAGATCACGGTAGAGATCGTAAAGGTCAACGATGGTGAAGGCAATGTGCTGCTGAGCCGTAAATCCATCGAGCGTAGAGAGCAGGATAGGGCTGCCATTGCTGAGCTGGAAGACGGCCGTTACTTTGATGTTACCATCAAGCAGGCTGTTAAGGCCGGTGTGCTGGCCGAGTATCGCGGCGCCCGCGTTTTCATCCCTGCTTCCCAGCTTTCCAACCGCTATGTGGAAAATCTGGAAGAGTTCGTTGGGAAAAAGGTAACCGTTAAGGCGTTGGAAGTAGATAAATCCCGCCGCCGCATCGTCGCTTCCCGCCGTCAGGTTTTGCAGGAAGAGGCCATCAAGGCGCGTAAGGAAAAATATAAGCAGTTCGAAGCAGGCCAGCATGTCAAGGGCATTGTACGCCGCATTACGGATTTCGGTGCGTTCACAGACATCGGCGGTGTAGATGGATTGATCCATGTAACGGACTTGTCCTGGGGCCGTCCGAAACATCCCTCTGATATTGTAAGCGTTGGCGATGAATTGGAGCTGGAGATTCTTTCTGTAAATGCTGAAACCGAGCGCATTGCGCTGAGCTTGAAGGCTTTGCAGCCGAAGCCGTGGGATCATGCCGCGGAACGCTATCTGGTCGGCGATATTGTAGAGGGCCGTGTGGATCGCATTGCACCGTTCGGCGCATTTGTAGAGCTGGAGCCGGGCCTGTTTGGGTTGGTTCACATTTCCCAGGTTGCTACCCGCCGCATCGATAAGGTGGAAGACGAACTGCGTGTGGATGATGTCATCACCGTCAAGGTGTTGGATGTTGATCCGGAAGCAAAGCGCATCAGCCTATCCCGCCGTGCGGTGTTGCAGCCGGAACGCGAGCGCCCGCAGCGCAACCATGATTCCTATGATGAGGATAGGGAGCCGTCTTATAAGCTGCCGCCGATTGAAGAGGCGAAGGTCACTTTGGCGGATTTCTTCCCCAAAATGGATGATTTTGAAGACTAAGACTCACGATAAAAAGCACCGGAATTCCGGTGCTTTTTTTGTAGCCTGTAAAAACTTAGGCGTCGATCAAAAAATCCAGCACATTCTCGCCGGTGGATGTCTCAGAGCGGTACAGCTCGGTAAACCCACAGTTGGTACAGGAAACGGTGATGAATTTTTTGTTCTGTATATCGAATAACTTGGCCATTGTGCCGCCCGTGGCCTGGAACTGATCGTGCTCAAAGGATGTACATCCGCATTTCGGACAATGATAAACCTGTTTTTCCATAGATAAACCTCCTAGTCATGACAAAGGATATCCCCCTATTTTGTATCCTCCCTGGCAAACAGAGATTTGACCAAAGCTTCCTCAGGGGTGATAAACAATGTTTTTTGCGAAGTATAGGTAACAAACCCGGGTTTTGCACCGGAAGGCTTTCGGACATATTTGATCAACGTATAGTCGATGGGAACATTTTCCGAACGCCGGCCTTTGCTGTAAAAGGCGGCGATCTGCGCTGCCTGCTTCAATGTCTCCGTGGGTACATTGGAAGATTTGATAAGAACATGGCTGCCCGGCATTCCCTGCGCATGCAACCATGTATCTGTGGATTTTGATAGCTTAAGGGTCACAAAATCGTTCTGCGCATTGTTTCTGCCGCAATACATATCGATGCCGTCGGTGGAAACAAAGTGAAGCGGTTGGGACTGGGCCGTCTGCCTACGCCGCCCTGCTTCCTGGGATGGGGGAATCAGACCTTCCTCCTGCAATTCATGCCGAATGTCCAAAAGCTGATCCAATGTTTCGGCCTGCTGAACAGAAAACAAAACCCCTTCCAAATACTGATGTTCCGGCTCAATTTCGCGAATTTGCATCTCTGCCGCCTGCGAGGCCGAACGAAGCTTTTGATATCGCTTAAAGCGTTTCTGCGCATTTTCCTGGGCGCTAAGAGCGGGGTCATAGGACAATGTAACCATTGCATCCTGCGTATAGTCGTACAATTCTATTTTGGCTTGATGCGGCGGAATCTGGTAGGCATAAGCTAAGATCAGCTCTCCTTCCATGCGCACACGCTCAAATGCATCGCTCTTGGCCAGAGTATCCTGCTGAATCTGCAGCCGTTTATATAGCTTTTGCAGCCTTGTTTGCAGCAGACTTGTCAACTGGGTGCGCTGACGTAGAATGGATTTTTCTAACCGCTTTGCCTCGTAATAGGCCAACATGGCGGCCTGCATGCTTTCCATAGACCGATATTCGCTTCCATCATTGGGCAAAAATGGGAAAACCCCCTCTACCTTCTGCCCCCCTCGATACAATAGGCAAGGCGTAAACGAATGAGTAAGCAGATCCTTTTGAAGCGTCAGCAGAATAGATGCAATGGATTGGCACACATCCTCTGGAAATGGGGCGTGTAGATCGGCTTCGTACCCTGCTTTGCGGCAAAGATACCGCGCTGCATAAGGGGAGATACCATAAAAGCCCGAGACAAGAGCATCAGATAGCGCCGTAGCTTCAGGATGATGCAGAGCGGCTTCCAAACTGTCAAAAGAGGCAGATAATAGATCCTGCTTATGCTGCACAGGCGGCGCCTCATAACGATCGCCGGGCAAAACGGTGCGCAGACTGGAAACGGAAGGAGGAATGCGCTTGGCACAGTCCAGGATTACGCCGTTGGGGCCCAAGAGGATCAGGTTGCTATGCTTTCCCATCAATTCAGCAATAAGCGTTAGGCGCACTCTGGCGCCTAGATCGTCCAGTGCATCACAGACAATTTGCAAGATCCGATCGCAGCGTGGCGCGTTTATTTCCACAATGCGGGCATGCACCAGATGCTTACGCAGTATCATTAAAAATGTAAAGGGCTTTTCCGGCCCTTTTTCTGCTGTCTCTATCAAATGCGCCCTAGGGGATTCCGGTTCACAGCTTAGCAAGAGACGATGGTTATGCCCCTGTGCACGGATTGTTAAGACCACGGTTTGGCGAGATGGCTGTGCGATGCGCTCTATGCGCCCTCCCTGCAAGGATCGCTGTAATTCTGAGGCGCAAGCATATAGGCTGATGCCGTCTAGCTGCAAAACAAATTCCTCCTCTGTTTCCATTTGCCTATAAGTATAGCATTTTTCCTGGCTTCTGTGTGTTTTTGCTTTGCCAAAATCAAAACCCACGATATAATAGAACAGCAAGGAGGAGAAAAATGGAAAGATTGGATGGTAGAACGCCGGCGCAATTGCGCCCAGTTACAATAGAAATGGGTTTTCAAAAAAATGCCGCAGGCAGCTGTCTGGTTTCCTTTGGCAATACCAGGGTGATTTGTGCTGCCAGCGTAGAAAACAATGTGCCGCCTTTTTTAACAGGTAAGGGGAAAGGATGGCTGACGGCGGAGTATGCAATGCTGCCTGCCAGCACGCAAAGCCGAAAGCGGCGTGATGGTGTAAAGCAAGATGGGCGCAGTGTGGAGATTCAGAGGCTCATTGGCCGTTCGCTCCGCGCTGTTGTGGATCTGGAAAAGCTGGGCGAACGTACCATCCGTCTGGATTGCGACGTTTTGGATGCGGATGGGGGCACGCGCACGGCCTCCATTACTGGCGCCTGGTGTGCGCTGGCCATGGCGGTAGAGGGATTGAAAAAACAAGGGCTGCTTCAGGAATCTCCGATTTTATCCCAGGTAGCGGCAGTCAGCTGCGGCGTGGTAGAGGATACGCCGATTGTGGATCTTTGTTATGTGGAGGACAGCCATGCACAGGTGGATATGAACTTTGTCATGACTGGCCAGGGACAGTTTGTTGAAATACAAGGAACAGGAGAGGGCAGAGCTTTTACCAGAGAAGAAATGCAGCAGATGCTTTGCATGGGACAAGCAGCCATAGAAACATTGTTTTTACAGCAAAAACAGGCATTGGAGGCATTGTACGAATGAAATTACTGATTGCCAGCAATAATAAGGGAAAGCTGAAGGAGATTCAACAGCTACTAGGCAGCTTTTATCAAGAGATCGTAACGCCAAAGGAGATAGGTCTTACCCTAGAAGTAGAGGAAAATGGGAAGACCTTTTTGGAAAATGCCCGGCTGAAGGCGCATGCGTTCGCAAAAGCTGCCAAAATGGATGCCTTGGCAGATGATTCCGGATTGTGTGTCGATGCACTGGATGGCGCGCCAGGCGTATATTCTGCTAGGTTTGCAGGCAGCCATGGAGATGATGAAGCCAACAATGCTTTGTTGCTAAAAAAACTGGAGGGTGTGCCGGAAGAGAAGCGCACAGCTAGATTCGTTTGCTGCGTGGTGCTGGCATCGCCAGAGGGCGGGGAAATCTACGCGCAGGGAGAAAGCGAAGGCATTATCCTAACAGAGGCCCGTGGCGATGGAGGCTTTGGCTACGATCCGGTATTTTATGTGCCGGCCTATGATAAAACCTATGCAGAACTTTCTGCAGGGGAAAAAAACCAGATCAGCCATAGGGCCAGGGCTTTGCAGAGCCTAAAGGAAAAACAGGTGAAGCTGCATGGCTAAAATGTGTATCGGTGTGCTGTCGGATACGCATGGAAATCGACGCGCGTTTGAACGGGCCCTAGAGGCGATGGGGACGGTGGATCTGCTGCTGCATGCGGGGGATTTTGCCAATGACGCCATCGTTATGGGCGATATCTATGGGATTCCGGTACAGACTGTAGCAGGAAACTGTGATTTTTTTGGTACTGCAGAGGAAGCCAAATTGTTTGAAATAGCGGGGCATACCATCCTGTTGGCGCATGGGCACCGCCAGCATGTGAAAAGCGGTTTGGAAGAGCTGTACGAGCTGGGCAGTGCCCATGGCGCAGATATATGCATTTTTGGCCACACGCATTGCCATGAAATCGAATGGCGGGGAAGTATGGTACTTATCAATCCTGGAAGCCCCAGCCAGCCGAGGGGCAGTAGGCCATCCTGCATACGAATGATGCTGGAAGATGGAATGCCGCCGGATATTCAGCTATTGATGCTGTAAAACGATGGGCGATATAAACAAAGGCCCTTTATCAAGAAAAAATTGGGAAAAGCGGTTGACAAAAAGGACAGGCGTAAGTATAATAAATCTCGTTCGCCTGTGCATGCGCTTGTAGCTCAGCTGGAGAGAGCAACGGCCTTCTAAGCCGTGGGTCCGGGGTTCGAATCCCTGCAGGCGCGCCAATATCTTTCCCATATATGGTGGGTATAGCTCAGTTGGTTAGAGCGCCAGGTTGTGGCCCTGGAGGCCGTGGGTTCGAGTCCCACTACTCACCCCATCTTCATACTGTTATGCTTAGGAAAGATACGTTGGGGTGTCGCCAAGTGGTAAGGCACGGGACTTTGACTCCCGCATTCGTAGGTTCAAATCCTGCCACCCCAGCCAACACATGATCCATTAGCTCAGATGGTAGAGCACCTGACTTTTAATCAGGGTGTCCGGAGTTCGAGTCTCCGATGGATCACCAAAAAACCCGAAACGTTCTGTTTCGGGTTTTTGCTTTTCTCTTTACTTAAAGAAAAACGGAATAGGATTATGGCGCATGGCATAGGATAGAGCATATCCGGTTCACAAAAATTGTTTTGCAGAAAATAATCTAAAAACTGGCAAAGAGTGGTTGACAAATCTATGAAAAGTGAGTAAAATTAACAACGTTGCTGATGCAAACGCGCGGGCGTGGCGGAATTGGCAGACGCGTTGGATTTAGGTTCCAATGCCATCAGGCGTGGGAGTTCAAGTCTCTTCGCCCGCACCAATTGCTATTATGCGGTAGTAGCTCAGTGGTAGAGTGCCACCTTGCCAAGGTGGATGTCGCGAG